>NZ_SEOO01000100.1 GCF_004152865.1 Sphingobium cupriresistens
AGGGCCATTCTGTCATCGGTCATCGTCTTCTTCTCCAGGTTCGAGTTCGCATCCGAACCCTACCAGAAGATCGACGGTGGCCACCCTCTCAGGGAAACCTTCCTACACCACCCCGTGGGACACGACCTCCATCAGCGCGCGAATGCGCCGCCATGCGGTTTGCCTGCACCATGGAAATAGGCGGTCGTCCGACCCCAATTCCGCGCTTTGGGCGAAGGCGAGCAGTTCGGCCAGGAAACGGTGCGGTAACGGCACGCCGCGAAACACCGTGCGGCGGCGCTTGAGAGTGCGGAACACCACGCGCCCAGTTTCCATGTCGAGCCGTCGAGGCGTGATTTGCAATCCCTCTGATACCCGGCAGCCGGTGTAATAGAGCAAACGGCAGAACAGGCGCGTCTGGCGATCGGCCTTGCGAGCCACCGCCAGCAGGGCTTTTGCCTCGCCATGGGTGAGGTATTTGCGCTCGCCTTCGGCGGTAAATAGCTGGCCTTCGCCATAGTTGATGCTCACCTGCTTGCTCCTTGTCCAAGCGGTGCAACCGATTGGGCTATAGCGTTGCAAGGCCATGGTCGGCAAAATCCAGCGCCACAGCGGGTTTTTGCTTGAATTGGTGAAGCGGTGGCTATTGGTTTTGAGCGAGGTGGCAGCATCAAAACAGTAGAGATTCCGGGCGCTTCGCCCGCAACAGAATAGCCCATAATGTAGCGTTCCACTCATCGGTTCCTTGGCGGATGAGGGATTTTTGCCATGGTAAGGCGGTGGTGGCGATATTGTGCGGCTGGGGCGCTGATGTTCGCCCCGACGCTTGCAGGGGCGCAAACCTGTGCCAGCCTCCAAGCAGAATTGATGGGGTCATCCGGCACGGCGCTGGGGATCGCCGCTGACTATCCCAAAACTCACATGGCGATCGTCGCCTGCATGGTGGGTAGCGACAATTCCACCGATGCCGGTGGCTGCGCCATCGCGGTCATTGTCACGGCATGCTTTGGCCTGACGCGCGGGGAATGCGATGACCTCGGCTATCGCTGGGAACGGGTCGTCAACACCTACAAACGCGTGACGGCGCGAATGCGCGAATTGGGGTGCCGCTCATGAGGCGGCTCCTTTTAGCCGCGCTAGGCGCGGTATGCCTCGCGGCTCCGGCGATGGCCGGGGAACTGAGAGCCGAACGTGATTCCGTGCTACGTGAACTGACGCGGGATGAAATTGCGCATCGCAGAAGTTTATGCGCTAGCGGACAGATGCCTGCATCGGTTGCAAGGGTACGTGCATCGGGTTTTCAAACACTTTCCGCAAGTGAGCGGTGCGTGACGGTGCTGACACGCGCAGGGCGAGACGGCTCGTTGCGTTATGTGAGCCAACAGGATGGCCGAATAACGCCTGCTATCGCGTTCGATAGCGGTTTCGTTGAAGCATACCTCAAGCGTGAGGCCGTGCCCGCCGATACGCCAGCCATGGCGACGCTGTTGCCAGTGGCTGACCGCTGCCTTGCCCAGAATGAACCCAATACACGGCTATGCAACACGGCGGGGTATCTTCTCGGCACCCGCGCAGCGCGTGGCGAACTTGTTCCCGTTTCCTAACCCTGCAATACGAGGTGTCTCCGATGCGCTACGTCCCGATGAAGGATTTTGGGAAGCACGAGGTCGTCGCAGGTTCCGAACCTTGCTCGCAATGTAGTGGAAGGGGAGAACTGCGTTGTGGATCGTGCGGCGTTTCTGGGCAAAGCGGACCATATCGCTGCAATTATTGCGGTGGGCGTGGCAGCGTGCGCTGCGGTAACTGCAACGGCTATGGGTATATTCATTATCCTGATTGAGCAGCGTTAGGCGCTGCTAATGCCTTGGCCCGAAGAGGCCGGGGCGCGAGCGGTCACACCGTGGGAAGGCTCCGCCCCAGCGCTATGGTCAGCAACAGGTAGGTTGAGGGATTTGAACTCCGCCAGCCGGTCTTGCACCGACGTGGCGATGGCGCTGTCGCACATCGGTGAAGCAAGCTGTGCTGCCAACGTAGTCGCCTGTGTTGGGGGCATGGCATTTTGCTCTTCTCGCTTCACGGCGGCATCTATTGCCGACAAATCCCGCTGGGACTGTCAGGATTTCCGTGTGTGGCCGGGCATAATGGGTAACAAGGAGTCCCACTATGTCACGACGCAAAGAGCCTGCCATACCGAATGAGCTTCTCGATCAGCTTTTGGCGGGCGGCGCTG
>NZ_SEOO01000101.1 GCF_004152865.1 Sphingobium cupriresistens
TACAGGACGTCGGGAATGCCGCATACCGGCCAGGTCGGATCGGCCTTGCGCCAAATCGCCTGTCGCAGCGCGAGCGACGTGTTGAGCGCGGAGGGCGCGCCGAGGAAAACCATGTAGCCTGCTATCACGCGCGAGTGATCGTCCAGCACCGTCGTCAGCCACGGCCGCACCGGGCGACCGCCGGCATCGAGGATCAGGATATCGAGCTGGGTGTGATCGGCTTGCCAGATCGCATTGGGGTGTTCGGCGCGGTGCCGATGCACCAACTCGAACTTGTCGCGGAAGGCGGCAGCACCTTCATGTGCCAAGGTCAGCATCGCCGGATCGATCCGCCGCACGATATCGCGCACGCTGCCATAGGACGGCATTCGCCATTGCCGTTCGCCGACGATGGCGGCGAGACGGCGATGGATGGTCACGATCGATGGCGGCGGTTTGAGCAGCGCCATGCCCTCGATCAGTTCGACTAGTTCTTTCGGGAAGGTACGCTTGCCGGCTTCGGGTCGGGTAGGACGCGCCAGCCCCGCCGGACCATCGGCGCGGTAGCGGGCGAGCCAGCGGCGAGCGGTGCGGAGCGAGATGCCGGCGTCGGTCGCGGCTTGGTCCAGCGGCACCGCATCATGGAGGTGCCGACGGAGCACAGCCATCCGTGGCGCGACTTCGGCACTTCCCGATTCCGACTTACGATCATCGGTCATGGTGATCTGCCCCGTCCGAAAGAGGATCGTTCAGCGGACGGTCGCCAGCTGACCTGTCGAGGCACGGGAAACCGCCAAAAGCCGAGTCTCATATAGATGGTACTATATCTTTTGCGTTGAGGGACCCCTTTACGTTACAGATTTCACCATGACACACACGCTGATCGGCTACGCCCGATGCTCCACCGACAAACAGGACCTTGCCGCCCAACAGGACGCGCTGGTCAAACTCGGCGTCGCGGCCAATCGCATCTACACCGACAAGGGCTTTACCGGGACGAACCGGACCCGCCCCGGTCTGGATCAGGCGCTCGCGGCGGTCCGAAGCGGCGACACGCTGGTGGTGCCCAAGCTCGACCGTCTTGCGCGGTCGGTGCCCGACGCGCGCGCGATCGGCGACGACCTCGCCATGCGGGGCGTAAAGCTACAGCTCGGGGCCAGTGTCCACGATCCGTCCGACCCGATGGGCAAGCTGTTCTTCAACATCCTCGCCACCTTCGCCGAGTTCGAGGCCGACCTGATCCGGATGCGGACCCGCGAAGGCATGGTGGTCGCACGTTCGAAAGGGAAGCTGCGCGGCAAGAAGCCCAAGCTGTCGGATCGCCAGCAGAAGGAGTTGCGCCGCATGTACGACACCGACGACTATTCGATCAGCGATCTCGCCGAGGTGTTCTCGATATCGCGGCCAACCGTGTATCGGACGCTTGGACGCCAATCTTCCGCGCCTGCGGCAAAGCCGGCGTGATCCTACCACGACCGCGCCTAGGTGTTGGCCCCATCGATAGAAGCTATGAGTATAAAGGGGCATCAGTGATCCGCAGAATGTTGGCGTCACCGTTAGCCGGGACGGCTCTGGGGTTGCTGTGCAGCCCTGCGTTCGCCGCCAACAGGCCTGGGGATGGATTCGAGGTAGCGAGCTACAGGCTCGCGCTTACCCCGGACATCGAGAACAGGACCGTCGCGGGACGTGAGAAGATCACGCTACGCGCGACGGTGGATGGCGTCCGGCGGCTGAATTTCTCCGCCAACACTCTCGGCATCGACAGTGCAACCCTCGATGGCGTGGCGCTCGCTCATACTGTGGAAGGCGATGTGCTCGGCTTCGATCTGCCCCGGCCGCTCCGGCGTGGACGCACGGTCAAGCTGGAGTTGTCCTATCATGGCCGCCCTGCACGTGGGTTCGCCGGCTCGGCGACGACGCTCTACACCAGCTATTTTGCCTGCGACTGGATGGTGTGTTCCCAGAACAAGTTCGGCGAGAAAGCGGCCTTCTCGCTCGATCTGCGTGTTCCGGCCGGGATGACCAGCCTGTCAGTCGGCAACATGATCGTGCGGCGACCGGGAGCGGACGGCAGCGAGATCCATACCTGGAAAGCGCCTCGGCCCTACTCGGCCTATCTTTACGGCTTTGCGGTGGGTCGACTCACGCGGGTCAGCGAACGGGTCGGATCAAAAAGGCTCACCTATCTGAGCAACACTGCCGACGCGGGCGAGCTG
>NZ_SEOO01000102.1 GCF_004152865.1 Sphingobium cupriresistens
GCTTAGCCAAGCACGTCTCACGACCAAGGCCTGGCACCAATTCCTCGATGACTTTATCAACGATCCCGAGCTCGCCGCGCGCTTCAAGGCCCATAAGCCGCGGTAACAATCGGACGGTTACGGTGCAGCAGGCGGCTATTCGGTAGGATATGATAGTTACGATCTTTTCGACTTGGGCGAATTCCACCAAAAAGGATCAATCGCCACCAAATATGGAGACCGGGCGCAATTGGAGCAAGCCTGCCACAGCCTTGAGGAAGCCGGAATTCGCGTCATCCATGATGTGGTTTTCAACCACAAAATGGGCGCTGACGAAACCGAACGGGTACAAGTGCGCAGGGCTGAACCAGAGAATAGAACAGACATTGAGGACATAGCGTTCGAAGCATCTGCCTATACGAAATTCACCTTTCCTGGTCGGCAAGGCGAATATTCGAAATTCATGTGGGACATGAAATGCTTCAGCGGTGTGGACCATATCGAAGATCCCACCGAGGACGGTATATTCCGCCTCGTCAACGAATATGGCGACGGAGAGTGGAGCGACGAGGTAGATAGTGAAAAGGGCAATTTCGACTATCTCATGGGGTCCGATGTCGAGTTTCGAAACAAGGCGGTTTACGAGGAGCTTAAATATTGGGGCCGTTGGCTTCCGCAGCAACTGCCCTGTCATGGGTTCCGGCTTGACGCAGCCAAGCATATTCCAGCATGGTTTTTCCGCGATTGGGTTGGCCATGTGCGCGAAACGGTGGACAAGACATTGTTCGTGGTGGCGGAATATTGGCATCCAGATATGGATGTGCTGCACCGATATCTGGAGCAGGTCGACGAGCAGTTAATGCTGTTTGATGTCGCATTGCACCATCGATTTTTCGACGCATCGAAATCCGGCGGCGACTATGATTTGCGCACGATATTCGACGACACCCTTGTCAGCGTTTCGCCCCATCACGCGGTGACTTTGGTCGCCAACCACGACACCCAGTCGCTCCAGGCGATGGAGGCGTCGGTCGAAACTTGGTTCAGGCCGCTGGCCTATGCGCTCATCCTGCTGCGCGAACAGGGCGTACCATGTATATTCTACCCCGATCTTTATGGCGCTCGCTATAGCGACCAGGGCGAAGATGGGGAAGATCATGAGGTCGAGATGCCCGCGATCGAGAGCCTCCCCAAGCTCATCGAAGCCCGCCAGCGTTTCGGCCATGGTCCACAAACCGAAATGTTCGACGATCCGGGGTGCATAGCCTTTGTCCGCCACGGCACCGCGCAAGCGCCAGGCTGCATCGTCATCGTCGCCAATGGCGAAGGTCGCGAAAAAGGCATCGACCTTGGTCCCGACCGTGCGGGAGACGGATTTCGCGATTTTCTGGGCTATTGCCAGGAAGAAGTCATAGCCGACGATGCCGGCCGGATCGTCGTCAGAGTCAATGGAGGCAGCGTTAGCGTGTGGGTTCCAAGCGACGCGATCTGATCCGTGCGTCCCCGGCGGCGGATGGGACGTCGATTTTCCCGGATTGAAACGACAGATAAGCTTGCTAGGGTGATCAGGTGGGAGACATGGACACCGAACGCGACAGATTGATCACCGCGCTGGCGCAGGTCGCGCAGCGTGATCGGTCGGCGCTCCGGCAAGTTTACACCATGACGTCTGCGAAACTTTTTGGCGTTTGCCTCCGTATCTCTGCTGACCGCGACGCAGCCGAGGATATTTTGCAAGACGTGTATATCAAGATTTGGAATCGGGCCGAACGGTTCGACGCGGGACGCGCCAGTCCCATTACCTGGTTGTGTGCGATCGCGCGGAATACAGCCATAGACTGGTGCCGCGCATCGCGACGTCCCGGCATGGCGACGGAAGAAGCCGCGGCGCAAATTGCCGACGCAACCCCTCTGGCCGACATGGCGATCGAGCGCGACCAACATAGCGCGCGTCTTTTCGCTTGCCTGGATGAACTTGAAGACCGGCATGGTCTGGCGATCCGTTCGGCATTTCTGGATGGCCTCACATACGCTCAATTAGAGCGGTTTCCACACGAACTGAATCGGTAGGGGTTCCCTTCGCTGCGCTGATGTGATTCACGCTGTCTGCTGGTGACAGGAGGCCAGCATGGATGGCACGAACGCTTTCACAGGACCTGCGGG
>NZ_SEOO01000103.1 GCF_004152865.1 Sphingobium cupriresistens
CACAAAACCTAACCTTGATCCTGTCCCAAACCCTGTCCGGGATTTAGCGGGATCCCTGTCCCGTATTTACTGAAATGCCTGTCCGCGATTTAGTGAAACCACTGTCCGGGATTTTCCGAAACACGCACAAGTGATCCTGCACATGCTGCGGATTGGCGCCACCCAGCGATACGTCGATCCGCTCGCCGCCGGGATCAACGACCTGCAGGAGATGTCGAAAACGCACGAGGCGATCTCCAAGGCTAAGACGCAGACATGGCATCGCATCCTGACCCACTACCTGCCGCTCTATTTCCCGGAGATTGAACGCTTCGCTGGCAACAGCCGATCCGACTGGTTCCTTGCTCTGCTCGAACGATTCCCGACTCCAGCCAGCATGACTGTGCTCGGCCAGGAGACTTTCTCCCGCGAAGCATGGGACTTGGTCGGCCGCAAGGTGTCCAAGGCCCGGCTGATCAACGATATCTACGAGACCGCCTGCGCCTCCGTGGCGCTACCTGTCGACGAGGATTCCGTCTCGATCGCTATGTTCCGCATGGTCATCACACAGGCTCGCAGCCTGATCCGGCAGCGCGATGAGATCGAGCGAACGGCGCATGCCATGCTGGCCGAAAACCGCGATTATCAGCTCCTGCGCATGATCCCTGGCATTGGGCCCATCAATGCGTTGACCATTCTCGCCGAGGCAGGCGATCTACGCCGCTTCAGCCATCACCGTCAGTTCCTGAAGTTCTGCGGTCTTGATCTTGCGACCCGGCAGTCCGGTACATTCCGAGGCCGCACGATGCTGTCCAAGTACGGTAATGCGCGATTGCGGCGGACCTTTTGGATGGCTGCCCAGGTCGCCGCACGTCAGCGCAACAACAGTTTCCGCGACAAGCTCGGACGATACACTGCCGGGCACGCGGATGATGCCGATCGTCGCCGCAAGGCGATGACGGCGCTCACCGCCAAGATGGCGCGCGTTGCCCATGCCGTCATCAAGACGGGGACAGAGTACCGACCGTTCCTTGAACGGTCGGATGCCAGGTGGAAGGACCCCTCTCTGCAAGTGCCGTGAGGGCGCGAAAGCGACCCTGTAGATAATGTTCGGGCCTTCCACCTGGGTGCGTATCTCGTTCTAAGGACGGTGAGGACCACGGCCGCTTCGGCGCCGCTGGATCCTGTGTTTGCTATGGCAGGGAGCGATCCCGTTGACGGTGGAAGCCATCTGGCTCAGAATGCATGCCTCGCCGCTCAATGTCGGCGCATAGAGATCTGTTGACCAAATCTCGCTTTCCTTCGTGACCCAGGACGTTATCGGAGCGTATATGTGCCGGAGGGCCGCGCGAGATGAACAGGTCGGCTAAGGCCGCCAGAACATCCTCATGCTTGAGCTGACGCGCCACGACGAGCGCCAGGCACTCCCGGCTGGCCTCATCGATGATGGTCAGGATGCGGAACTTGCGGCCATCATGCGTGCGCCCTTCGACGAAGTCGTAGGCCCATACATGTCCCGGATATTCCGGCCGCAGGCGGATGCAGGATCCGTCATTGAGCCATAGACGCCCGCGCTTTGGCTGGCGCTGCGGAACCTTCAGCCCCTCACGCCGCCAGATCCGTTCGACCCGCTTATGGTTCACCGTCCAACCCGCATGGCACAGCAACGCCGTCACCCGGCGGTAGCCGTATCGACCATATTGCTTTGCTAGTGCGATGATGTCCTCCGTCAGCGCCTGCTCGTCATCCGCCCCGCGCGGCACCTTGCGCTGCGTCGATCGATGCTGACCCAGCACCCGGCATATCCGTCGCTCGGATACCGGAAACTCTCGTCGCACATGATCAATGCAGCGTCGCCGCCGCGCGGGGCTTAGAAGTTTAGCTGCGCTGGCCTTCGGCTCCCTTGGCTGCCTCCTGCAGGATCAGCTTGTCCAGCGTCAGGTCCGAGATCGCCCGGCGAAGACGCTTGCGTGTTTCGGAAAATCCCGGACAGTGGTTTCACTAAATCGCGGACAGGCATTTCAGTAAATACGGGACAGGGATCCCGCTAAATCCCGGACAGGGTTTGGGACAGGATCAAGGTTAGGTTTTGTG
>NZ_SEOO01000104.1 GCF_004152865.1 Sphingobium cupriresistens
CCTATCTTGGCAATCCACGCACGGTGAACGTGGGACCCGCTGGTTTGGCGCGATTCTCAACCCTGCGCTCGTGGCTGTCGCAATGGTCCTACGACCTATCCAACTCCAAGGCTGCCGTTAACGCGACAAAGATCCATCGGACCCCTGTGCTGCAGATCGAGAATGAAGCGGACGACGCGGTTCCCGCGAGCCATAATCCGATCATTCACAACGCGCTCACCGTTGCGAACAAGGAATTTGTGAGCATCAAGGGCGCGACCCATTTCTACCAGGGCCAGCCCGAACATGTCAGCGCTTGTATCGACGGGATCATCGACTGGAGCCACCGCAACGATTTGTGATCTGGCCGCCGCGATCGACGCGGCGCCTCCGCATTTTCGCTGCGGCGCGGCCGGCTTACGCCGGCCGGTCGCGGATTCCTTGCGGGGATCAGTTGTAGACGGCGTCCCGGATGTCGGACACGAACTTCCCCGACATACCCTCAAAGGCCGTGTTGGTCATGGCCACGACCGTCAGCGCGTTTGCACGATCGATGAACCAGCTATTGCCGTATCCGCCGCCCCAGTGAAGCGTTCCGGGAGACTGCGGCGACGGGACGGCGTGCGGATCTGCAAGCACTGCCCAGCCGAAGCCGAAGCCCCAACCCGGCCCCCAGGCCGCAGCCTGAGGTCCGAGCTGATCGGTCGCCATCATCTCGACTGTTTCAGGCTTCAGGATCGGACCACCCCCGAGCCGGATGGTTTCCAGAAAGTGCAGGACGTCGCCCGCAGTCCCCACCATCCCACCCCCGCCTGACGGATAGGAGTTTGGATCCAGGATACGGCTCGGCGCGAACGTTAGCGACCCGTTGAAGGCATCCAGAGGCACTACCATGCCGTCCGTGATGCGGACGGGAACGGATTCGCTGTTGAAGTAATTCGTCGCGAGCCGCTCAACATCCGCAACGGCAAAGCCGGTATCGACGATACCCAGCGGATCCGTGACCAGTTTGCGCACAGCATCGCGTAGCGAACCACCGGTAACGCTCTCAACCACCCCTCCCATCACATCCATGCCAAGGGAATAGCGAAAACCCGACCCCGGTGCGGCGGTAAGCGGGGCGGCAGCCAGGCGCCGAAGATTCTCGGATAGCGACAATCCCGGTTGATCCAACCCGTCGGAGACGTCGAGGCGACGATAATGGCCATCGCTCCCTTCCTGAAACGGATAGCCGAGCCCCGATGTGTGCGTGAGCAGATGGCGGATCGAGATGACCGGAACCGATCCATCGGACAGGCGCGGCTGAAAGTCGGGCAGGAAGCGCGTCACTGGATCGTCCAGCCTCACAACACCATCCTCGATCAGGCGCATCACGGCGGCGGTGACAAAGGGTTTGGTCACCGATGCAAATCGGAAAATGCTATCCGTTTGCATCGGCTTTTGCGATTCACGGTCTGCAAATCCCGCCGCGCGGCGATAGGCGATCTTGCCGCCCCGGGCGACGATCACGACCGTTCCCACCAAACGATTGTCGGCGAGAGCATTGTCTATCGCGCGATCCAGGCGATCGGACACATCCGCGCCTTTAAAGGCTGATGAACTCATAAGTTCAAACTCTCCCGATACTCTCGCAGACCGGACGCGGCCCGCACCTAAGCGATTGCAGTCATCAACCGCGCGGTGGAGAGCGACGACGATTCGGTCGGAGGCAAGGCCTGACCATCAGCACACCTCTCCACGCAACCTTCACGTCGCAGACCGCCACCGTGCAGTTCCTTAGTTATCTAACCAT
>NZ_SEOO01000105.1 GCF_004152865.1 Sphingobium cupriresistens
TGATAGCAGGCTACATGGTTTTCCTCGGCGCGCCCTCCGCGCTCAACACGTCGCTCGCGCTGCGACAGGCGATTTGGCGCAAGGCCGATCCGACCTGGCCGGTATGCGGCATTCCCGACGTCCTGTACGTCGATCACGGATCGGACTTCACCAGCCTTCATCTCGAACAGGCTGCGGCCGATCTGCGTATCCGCCTGATCTACTCTGCCGTCGCGCGTCCACAGGGGCGCGGCAAGATCGAGCGGCTGTTCCGCACCATCAACACCGAACTGTTGGCGGAACTGCCGGGCAATCTTCGTAACGGCAAACCGGTATCGCCCCCGCGCCTGACGCTTCCCGAACTGGACGCTGCGATCGGCACATACATCGTGGCGACCTATAACGTCCGCCCGCACAGGGCGATCGGCGTACCGCCCGTCGATGCGTGGCGCGGCGATGGCTGGCTGTCCCGGATGCCGGAAACGCTGGAGGAACTGGACGCGCTGCTGGTCATGGTCGCCAAGCCGCGCATCGTCCACCGCGACGGCATCCGTTTCGAGGGGCTGCGATACTTCAACCCTACGCTCGCCGCCTATGTCGGCGAGCCGGTGACGATCCGCTACGATCCTCGCGACGTAGGCGAGGTTCGGATATTCCATCGCAACGTCTTTCTGTGCCGGGCCGTCAGCCCCGACCATGCCGGCCTGAGTATCACTCTCAAGGACGTGCAAGCCGCCCGCATCGCCTATCGTCGTCGCCTGCGGAGCGAGATCGGAGAGCGGAAGGCCCGCGTTGCGGACTATCTGCCCGCGATCTTGCGCCCGCTGGGTTCCGGCTCGGTGCGCGCCTCAACGCCAAAACCCACGCCTGCCACGTCCCCCGAGGTGACACGGAGCAAGCCGCGTCTCCGCACCTATTACGAGGGCGAGTGATGGCAGACGGCAGCGCTCGCGCCACCAGCTTCATCTCGACGCAGGAACATCGCCGCTTCACCGAGTTTGCCAACGCCGTCCGCAAGCACCGCTACATTGGCTTGTGTCACGGCACGGCCGGCGTCGGCAAAACCCTTTCCGCGCGACGCTACGCGCGCTGGGACGGCGCAGTCGATCTGCTCATGACCTGGGGTGCGCGGCAGGCGTCCGATCTCAAGATATATGCCGACCTCGCCCGTGCGCGTGCCGTGTTCTATACGCCGACAGTCGGCAGCACGCTGCGCGAGCTTCGTCAGGACCTGCCCCGCCTCATCGATCGGGTCGATATCTGTATCGATCAGCATGTCCGGCCCAAGGATCAGATCGTCGTTTCGCCCCGGAAGCATTTCGTCGAACTGCTGATCGTCGATGAAGCCGACCGCCTGTCCAACACGGGGCTGGAATATCTGCGTGACCTGTTCGACCGGCAGGGCATCGGCCTTATCCTGATCGGGATGCCGGGCATCGAAAAGCGCATGGAGCGATACGCACAGCTTTTCAGCCGTGTCGGCTTCGCCCACCAGTACCGGCCCTTGCAGGATCAGGAGCTGACCTTTGTCCTCACGCGGCGCTGGCGCGACCTCGGACTCGCGATGGACGAAGCGGACTTCACCGACGCGCAGGCGGTCGCCACCATCGTGCGGATCACGGGCGGCAACTTCCGTCTGCTCCACCGGCTGTTCGTTCAGATCGAGCGCATCCTGAGGATCAACGGCCTGAACGCGATCACTGACGACGTGGTGGAAGCTGCACGCAGCACCCTCGTGATCGGTGTCACTTAGCGCTGACAGAACGGTGCCAATCAGCGCTGATATCTACA
>NZ_SEOO01000106.1 GCF_004152865.1 Sphingobium cupriresistens
AATTGATCGAGGCGGTCGGCGCGCGATACCGGGCATGCGATCGGTCGAGTAAGGGCAAGGTGCTCGATGAGTTCGTTGCGGTCACGGGGTTCCATCGCAAACATGCGATGAGGGTTCTCCGGCAGGAGGCATCGGACCGAACTCCTGGGCGTGTCGGGCGCAGGGTCTACGATGAGGCTGTGCGCACTGCACTAGTGGTGTTGTGGGAGGCGAGCGACCGTTTATGCGGCAAGCGGCTTAAGCCGCTCATTCCGATCCTTGTCGAAGCGATGGAAGGTCATGGTCACCTCGATCTGGCGCCGCAGGTCAAGGCCAGTCTGTTCCGGATGAGCGCGGCGACGATCGACCGCTCACTGCGCGCCATACGCGAGGCAGGCCAGACGAAAAAGCGGCGGCGTGGCGTATCTGGAACCGAGCTCCGGCGCAGCGTACCGATCCGTACATTCGACGACTGGGGTGATCCGGCGCCGGGGCACATGGAGGTCGATCTGGTTTCGCACAGCGGACCGGCAGCAAAAGGTAGCTGGGCCTGGACGTTCACTTTAACCGACATCGCAACGGGCTGGACTGAATGCGCACCGTTGCTGGTGCGCGAGCAGACGCTGCTGGTGGCTGTGCTTACCGAACTGCGCAGGCTGATGCCTTTCCCCTTGCTGGGATTCGACTCTGACAACGACAGCGTATTTATTAACGAGACGGTGCGCGATTATTGCGTGGCTCATGGGATCGCGTTCACCCGCTGCCGTCCTTATCGCAAGAATGATCAGGCCTGGGTTGAGCAGAAAAACGGTTCCGTCGTTCGGCGCCTGACGGGCTATCGCCGGTTCGAGGGCCTGGCAGCCACCGGCGCGTTAGCGGAATTGTACACGGCTGCCCGCCTGTTCGTGAACTTTTTCCAGCCATCGTTCAAGCTTGCCGAGAAGCAACGCGATGGCGCCAAGGTCTACAAGCGATACCATGCTCCCGCGACACCGTTCCAGCGGTTGCTGGCCGACCCACGGACCTCCGAGGAGACGCGCCGAAACCTCCGCGAGGCGTTCGCCGATCTCGATCCGGTCCGGCTGTTGCGGGACATCCGAACGGCGCAAGAAAAGTTGGTGGGACTGGCCGACGGGGCAGTCGTAATGAATCCGTCGGAACCCTCGCCGCCAACGCTGGATGCGTTCATGACGAGCCTGCGGACCTTGTGGCACGAAGGCGAGGCAAGGCCGACAGCAACCGCAAAGGCCCCGCAGAAGCGTTGGCGCCGCCGTCCTGATCCGCTTGCGACGGTGACTGAACAGTTGAAGGCGTGGTTCGAGGAGGAGCCATGGCGCACCGGTCGGGAGTTGCTCGAGAAGCTACAGGCTGAGCAGCCTGGCGATTATCCGGATGGTCTGCTGCGGACCGTGCAGCGCCGGTTGAAGGTGTGGCGATCAGAACAGGCGCGTGCCTTGGTATTCAACCCGTCAGCTGCCCCCGCTGGCAGGCGCTTGGGGGCAGAGACCGTCTCTTCGTTGCCGCGCGACTGGGTACCGCTCCGCGTCGCCTCCGGCTCCGCTGCGCGGCCCCCAGTCGCGCAAGGAATAGTCCGTGAGGGTGATCTCCTGTAGGGAGCATTTACGTGAGGCAATGGCTATGCCGCTCGGGAACATCGCTTAATGAGGCAACACGGCCTCTCATCCAGATCGTCGC
>NZ_SEOO01000107.1 GCF_004152865.1 Sphingobium cupriresistens
CCCGCCATGCCCTTGAGCCCAAGCCCGCGCATCGCCTCGATCATGTCATGCCGCTGCATCGAAGGTCCTCAGCTGGTCGTAACGGGCGCAGTCGGCGATCGGCGGATGGCGCAAGGCGCTGTCTTCGGAGGTGATGATGGTGAGCGGTCGCGGCGGTTCGCGGCGCCGCGCCAGGATGTTGAGGATCAGGTCGTCGCTCGCCGTGCCGGTCGCCAATGCCTCGCGGACGGCCGCTTCGACCGGCTCCAGACCATCGGTCAGCACGGCCGACAGCACACGGACGAACCGGCGGTCGGCATCGTCGCCATTGCCAAGCTTGCGGCGCAGGCGCGCCAGCGCCGGCGGCAGATCCCAGTCCTGGAAGGGCGCGCCGTTCCGCAGCGCTCCGGGCTTGCGGGCCAGTACCGGCAGATAATGCCAGGGGTCATAGATCGTGCGGTTGCGCCCGAAGTAGCGGGGATGCTCGGCGACAACCTCCTCGCCGCAGCGCACGACAATGCGGTCGGCATAGGCCCGGACCTGCACCGTCCGCCGCGCCACCGTCGAGAGAACCGAGTAGCGGTTGCGATCGAAGCTGATCAGGCAGGTGCCCGTCACCGCATGCTCGCTCTCGTTAAAGCCGTCGAACGGTCCCAGCATCGGCTGCAGTGCCGATCGCTCGATCTCCAGCGCCTGCGCCACGGTCAGCTCGCCCTGTTCCGGGTGTGCCTGTCGTTCCGCCCAGCGCTGGCACTCGGCCTCCAGCCAGCCATTGAGCTCGTCGAGGCTGGCGAACCGCAACCGGGGTTGGAAGAAGCGGCCCCGGATCGTCTGCACCTGGTTCTCGACCTGGCCCTTCTCCCATCCCGCCGCCGGCGAGCAGGCGGTGGGCTCGACCATATAATGGTCGGTCATGATCAGGAACCGCCGGTTGAAGACCCGCTCCTTCCCCGTGAACACGCTCGTCACCGCCGTCTTCATATTATCGTAGATGCCGCGGCCCGGCACGCCGCCGAAGAAAGCAAAGCCGCGCGCATGCGCGTCGAACAGCATCTCCTGACTCTCGCGCGGATAGGCCCGGACATAGACCGCCCGCGATGCACACAGCCGCATATGCGCAACCTTCACGCGCATCGGCTTGCCGGCGATCTCCACATCCTCATGGCTCCAGTCGAACTGGTAGGCCTCGCCCGGCTTGAACATCAGCGGGATGAAGGCGGTGACACCATCGCCGGCATCCTTGCGCCGGTCGGCCTTCCAGCGCGCCGCGTAGCGCCGAACGGCATCGTAGGAACCCTCAAAACCTTCGCGCTCCAGCAGATCATGTATCCGCGTCATCCGCAGTCGCTCGCGCCTGCCGCGCACCTCGTTCTCTTCCAGCAGTGTGTTCAGGCGATCCTGAAACGGCCCGATCCTAGGCAGTGGCTGAACCTTGCGCTGATAGTCGAATGCGCCTTCCGGCGCCCGGATCGCCTTGCGGATCACCTTCCGCGACACATGCAAATCCCGCGCGATCGCCTTGATCGCCTTGCCGCCGGCATACTCGCGCCGAATCCGAACCACTGTCTCCAAAATCAACATCCCGATCTCGCCGCCTGAAAATCCAGCCGGCTGCTTAAACCATCGAAATGAGGGGTCCCTTTTAGACGCCGATCACCCCGCTAACGGGGTCCTTTTTGCACGCCGATCCACA
>NZ_SEOO01000108.1 GCF_004152865.1 Sphingobium cupriresistens
TAGCACATTGGGAAGCGCCGTTTCGGGAGCCGAGATGGCCCTGATGAAGGCAAGGCCGCGTAGCGGCCGTAGGCTTCATCAGGGCAAGCCATGGCCGGCCAGCAGGTGTCTAAAGTGAAGTTGTCGAGACAACACTTTGGAGGCTGACCGACCATGACCAAGCTCTGTCCTACACCCGCCGGCGCGGTGCTGGTAGCGATCGATATGTCCAAGAACCGGCAGGAGGTCCTCATCGAGCGACCGGAAGGCGGCCGGCGCCGACGTATGACCGTCATGGCGAACAAGGAGGACTATGACGCTTTTGCCGAACAGCTCGCTGCTATTGGTCGCCCTATCGTTGTCGGGTTTGAGGCAACCGGCAACTATCACCGGACTCTCGCGCACCACCTGCTGACCGCGGGGTTCGAGCTGCGTCTCATCTCATCGGTTGCCTTGGCCCGAACCCGCGAGGCGTTGCACAACGGTTGGGACAAGAACGATTCGAAGGACGCGCAGGTCATTCTGCACATGCTGCGGATCGGCGCTACCCAGCGCTATGTCGATCCGCTCGCCGCCGGCATCAACGATCTTCAGGAGCTGTCGAAGACCCACGAGGTTGTTTCCAAGATGAAGACCCAGACCTGGCATCGGATCCTGACCCATTACCTGCCGCTCTATTTCCCCGAGATCGCCCGCTTTGCGGGCAACAGCCGGTCGGACTGGTTCCTGGCGCTGATCGAGCGGTTTCCGACCCCGGCCAGCATTACCGTACTTGATCGGGAAGCCTTCTCCGCGGCGGCATGGCCACTGATCGGGCGTAAGGTCTCCAAGGCCCGGCTGATCAACGATGTCTACGAAACTGCCTGCAGTTCTGCGGCGTTGCCGGTGCCCGAGGACTCGGTCGCGATCACCATGTTTCGCATGGTCATCGCGCAAGGTCGCAGCCTCATTCACCAGCGTGATGAGATCGAACGGCTCGCTCATGCCCGGCTCGCAGAGCATGTCGATTACCTGCTGCTGCGCAATATCCCCGGCATCGGACCGATCAACGCACTGACGATTCTGGCTGAGGCAGGCGACCTTCGCCGCTTCAACCATCACCGCCAATTCCTCAAGTTCTGCGGCCTCGATCTCGCAACCTGCCAGTCCGGCACGTTCCGCGGTCGCACGAAGCTATCAAAGTACGGCAATGCGCGATTGCGCCGTACATTCTGGATGGCTGCCCAGGTCGCCGCGCGTCAACGCGACAACAGCTTCCGCGACAAGCTCGGACGATATACTGCCGGGCACGCGGACGACGCCGATCGCCGCCGCAAGGCGATGACGGCGCTCACCGCCAAAATGGCGCGCGTGGCTCACGCCGTCATCAAGACGGGGACAGAGTACCGGCCGTTCCTCGAACGGTCGGATGCCAGGTGGAAGGACCCCTCTCTGCAAGTGCCGTGAGGGCGCGAGAGCGACCCTGTAGATAATGTTCGGGCCTTCCACCTGGGTGCGTATCTCGTTTTAAGGACGGTGAGGACCACGGTTGCTCCGGCACCGCTGGATCCTGTGTTTGCTATGGCAGGGAGCGATCCCGTTGACGGTGGAAGCCATCTGGCTCAGAATGCATGCAGCGCCGATGTTTGTCGGCGCATAGATATCTGTTGGCCAAAACCCGCCGCTGCTTCCTGACCTAGGACGTTATCG
>NZ_SEOO01000109.1 GCF_004152865.1 Sphingobium cupriresistens
TAGCACATTGGGAAGCTGCCCCTCGAAGGCAGCATTCGCCTTGATGGAGACAAGGGCGCGTAGCGCCCGACGGCTTCATCAAGGCGGCCATGACCGGCCAGCAGGTCTCTAAAGTGAAGTTGTCGACTCAACACTTTGGAGACTGACCGACCATGACCAAGCGCAGTTCTACTCCGGCCGATGCCGTGCTGGTAGCCATCGATATGTCCAAGCACCGCCAGGAAGTGCTGATCGAACGCCCGGAGGGCGGACGACGTCGCCGCATGACAGTCATGGCTACCAAGGCTGATTACGACCGCCTCGCGGACGATCTGGCAGCCATCGGCAGACCTATCGTCGTTGGCTTTGAGGCCACCGGCAACTACCACCGTACGCTGGCGCACCGACTGCTAGCTGCGGGTTTCGAGCTGCGCCTGATTTCGTCGGTCGCCTTGGCACGGACGCGTGAGGCGTTGCATAATGGCTGGGACAAGAACGATTCCAAAGACGCCCAGGTAATTCTGCACATGCTCCAGATCGGCGCCACTCAGCGCTACGTCGACCCGCTGGCCGCCGGCATCAACGACCTGCAGGAGATGTCGAAGACGCACGAGGCCATTTCCAAGGCGAAGACGCAGACCTGGCACCGCATCCTGACCCATTACCTGCCTTTGTATTTTCCCGAGATCGAACGTTTTGCGGGCAACAGCCGGTCCGACTGGTTCCTGGCTCTGCTCGAACGGTTTCCGACACCGGCCAGCATGACGACGCTCGGTCAGGAGGCCTTCACGCGCGAGGCCTGGTCACTGGTCGGCCGCAAGGTCTCCAAGGCCCGCTTAATCAACGATATCTACGAGACGGCCTGCGCCTCGGTTGCACTGCCGGTCGACGAGGAATCCGTCGCGGTCGCCATGTTCCGCATGGTCATCGCACAAGCCCGCAGCCTGATCCGGCAACGCGATGAGATCGAGCGGACCGCCAATGCCATGCTCAGCGAGAACCGCGACTATCAGCTCCTGCGCATGATCCCCGGGATCGGCCCGATCAACGCGCTGACGATCCTCGCCGAGGCTGGCGATCTTCGGCGCTTCAACCATCATCGCCAGTTCCTGAAGTTTTGCGGGCTCGACCTGGCCACCTGTCAGTCAGGCACCTTCCGAGGCCGAACCAAGCTCTCGAAGTACGGCAATGCCCGGCTACGCCGCACCTTCTGGATGGCGACCCAGGTCGCCATTCGCCAGCGCGACAACAGTTTCCGCGACAAGCTTGGTCGCTATGTGGCCGGCCACGGCAACGACCCTGATCGCCGCCGCAAGGCGATGACCGCACTCACCGCCAAGATGGCGCGCGTCGCGCACGCCGTCATCAAGACGGGAACCGAGTACCGTCCGTTCGTCGAACGGACGGACACCAGATGGAAGGACCCCTCTCTGTGGAGCCGTGAGGGCGCAGCCGCGACCCTGTAGATAATGTTCGGGCCTTCCATCTGGCATCCGCATCTCATTTTAAGGACGGTGAGGACCACGACCGGTGCGGTCGCTGGATCCTGTGTTTGCTATGGCCGAGAGCGCATTCCTTGACGATGGAAGCCATCTGGATCAAAAAGTCATCAGCGCCGATCACGCTCGGCGCAACGAGACCTGCTGGCCTTTTCCCGCCGCTGCTTCCCAACCTAGGACGTTGTC
>NZ_SEOO01000010.1 GCF_004152865.1 Sphingobium cupriresistens
CGCAAACCTTCCCGACTATGCTCTCGCCGGGCAATACCAGTCCATGCCACCATTCACTCCATCTTGTCGCAAAGACGGCTGAATCACAACATGCTGGTATTGCTCAACAACTTTCGGATCGGGCTCTCAAATAGCGATGAGAATGGGAGACAGGCGCTCTCTCTCGAAGATGCTGGTGATCTCTGCGGTTGTGGCGTGGTTACGAACCCCTCGACGCTGCCCTCTGCAATGACGAGCGGGGGGCGCGTCGCTAAGCTCGATCTGTCACACTACCTGTGCTATCAACCGCGCTGTTTCGTGATCCTCGAACGCCGTGGTCAGGCGAAAATGGTTCATGACAGTGATCTCCCAGCCATAATTGACCACTGGCGTCGTCAGCCAGCCGATATAGACGCCCCACATCAGGCAGCGGCCAAACTCGGTAAAACTCTCCTCGAACGAGGGGCAATCGGCCACGCCCTCGACCGCCAGCCTATCGAGATAGAAGCGGACCAGATCCTGTTCATGGGCGCGGCGATCCTCCACCGACAGCGCCGTCGTCACAAGATAGCTGACATCATGCATATGATGGCCGCGACAGGTGAGTTGCCAGTCGAGCAGCCCACCCGACCCATCGGGCAATATATAGCTGTTACCGATATGCATGTCGCCCTCGACCAGCGTTTGCGGCAGGCTCTGCTGGTGCCGGTGCAGCGCCAAGGTGCCGTTGCGTAGGGCAGGGCCGGTCGTGCGCAGTCGCTGCACCATTTCGCGCTTGAATGACACCGTGTCGATCTCATGCTGGATCAGCGGCTCGGCCCCCACCATCATCAGTTCCGCCACCTTGCCCTCGACATGGCTGCCCGCCCAGGCCAGATCGCCGCCGGGCCGCAGGCGGGGGCTTTCCCAGAAGCGGGCGTGCAGCTTTGCCTGCTGCGACAGGATGGATCGCACATTGTCGAGCGTTACCGGCGACAGGACGCTGGGGAAGGTCGCGCCGCGCAGGGTCAGGTCTTCCAGCACGATGGCAAAGTCGCTCGATACCGCATCGAAGCCCGCGCCGAAACTGCGCGGCGTCTCCAGGTCCAGTCCGGGACGGACGCGATTGTAGAAATTGACTTCATTTTCGTAGAAGGGCGCCAATATCTTGTCGACGCCGCGCGCAACCTTCACGACCAGGCGGGTAGGCAGGTCCGCCGGACTGCCCGGCCCATAACGGACATTGACGATCACGCGCCCCGCCGTGGACACGAACTGCTCGCCATAGGTCTTGGCCTCCACCATATCGACATGAGTGACGGTCACGCCCGGCACGGCCTGCGCCATCAGCCTGGTCAGATAGGCGGGCGTGATGTCCGCCGCCGATGTCGGGTGCGCCAGTGGGTCGGCCATACAAAGCTATCCTTTTCTGCTATATTATCTCGGCGGGGCTAACCGGCCATGATCCCGCCATCGACCGCCCAGCAGGCGCCATGCACCCGGCGCGCGCGGTCGGACGCCAGGAACAGCAGCGGTTCCACTACATCCTCTGGCGGGCAGGGCGGCCGCATCCCGGTGTAGCGGGCCAGCAATCGGGGATCGGCGAAGTCAGGAAACGCCATGCCCTGCAACATTTCCGTCCGCATCGGGCCAGGGGCCAGGACATTGATCCTGACCGGACTGTCCATCATCTCCATCGCCAGCGACAGGGTCAGGCCGACAAGGCCAAATTTGGACGCTGTATAGGGCGCCAGATAGGCCTGGCCCATGAAGCCCGCGGTGGACGCGACGCTGATGATATTGCCATGGCTTTCGATCAGGTGCGGCATCGCCGCCTGCATCAGGAAGAAGGGGCCGGACAGATTGGACGCGATGGTGCGATGCCATTGTGCGGCGGTGACGTCCGGCAATTGGTGGAACATCACATCGGCGGCGATATTGCACAGCACGTCAAGCCGCCCGAACGCCGCGATGGCCGCTGCGATCGAAGCGGCGCAATCATCGGCATCGCCCAGGTCGAAGGGTAGCTCCACGCTACGGCCGCCCGCTTCCCCGATCAACCGCGCCGTTTCCGCTAGCTTGTACGCGCTGCGCCCCAGCAGGCATAGTGTTGCCCCCTCGCGCGCGAACGCCAGGCTGGCGGCCCGACCCAATCCCGATCCCGCCCCGGTGACGAGGACCACCTTGCCGGTAAATTCCATCACCAGCGTCGCCGCCATTGCGCCCCGCGCCTGCGCCGACGGAGGGCTTCGTCGCGCTGCTCTGGCGTCACCACCGGCGTATCGCTGGGCAGGTGCGCGCGTATCTCTGCCGCCGGCACGATTTTCAGCACCGGCTCCGGCCCCGAACTCGCGCCGGTCCAGCGCAGCATCAGCGATCCCTCCAGCCACCCGGCCGGGTCCAGCCAGTTGGGCACGCCGGGATCGTCGATCGCGATCACGGCGCGAAAGCGGCCGTCACTATCCAGAACGGCCTGGCCGCCATTCAGGCTGCTCTGATGGTTGATCCAGTCGATCGTGTTCCACAGCGGATCGTTCAGCTGCACATTCCAATAGCGGACCTGATCGGGCATCGCGGTGTCGATAATCATCGCTTGCCCCGCTTCCAGCCGGAAAATGCCCTGATAATAATGCTGCCCGGCCACGCCGCCGCGTCCGGCCCAGTCGTCATATTCAAGGCTGTTAATGAAGCCTTGCGCCCGCTGTCGCTGGCCATAGCCCAGCGCGAAACCGGCATAGCGTTCGACGAAGGCGGACAACCGATCGAGCCGATGCACGATCTCGGCCGCAGGCATGGGCGCGCCGCCCACGGGCCGGTCGACCCGCTCGATGGCGATCCGCAATTCCCGGCCCACGCCCCAGTTATAATAAGCATGGCGCAGGCCGATGGTGACGGCACGTGGATCGAGCGGGAACCAGTCGCCCGTATGACCGTCCGGCCGTTCGCCACTGACCAATATGTCGAACGCCCCGTCCGGCCCCAATGTGCAGGCATCCAGGTCGATCATGCCGACCGATGGACCCAGTTGCTCCATCGGTCCCAGCCCGCCTGCGACCAGATCAATGAAGATGAACACCCCGTCGCCACGCTGGCCCGACAGCCGGTAAATGCCGCTACCATCAATCCGCGCCGCGCCATAGATGAAGTCGGGATTGACCCCGACGGTGTTCAGCACATTGCTGACCGACGGCACGAAATCGGGCTGATCGGCGTCGGCGAACGCGGTCTGGTAGCCGGTGGCGAGCGCCGCAAAGAGCAGGCGATGCGCCTCCGCCCGCGCCTGCGGGTCTGCGGGGTCCGTCAACCTGTCCAATACGCTGTCCGCGCTGGCCATCGTCTCCAGCCAGCCGCGCCAGGCAGACGGTTCAGATGTAGGCACGATATGTCTCTATATATTCGGCGAACCGGTCGCTGACCTGATCGGTGGTCAGGCCGTAATCGGCCAGCGTATAGCTGCGCGCGCCGTGTTTGCCCGCCGGATTGTCGTGCAGCCACCCAAGGATGCCCGCTTCCGATTCCGGCGTGAAGTCCCAGCCGAAATGGTCGTAGGCGGCGCGGATGGTGGCGACCGGATCGGCGACCAGATCCTTGTAGCGCATGTCGTGGATCGGCAGCTCGGGATGCGCTTTGCGATAGTCCATGCTGCACTTCACCCCGTCCCACCAGAGTTGCAGAAACTCGGCCCCCAGCGCGTGCAGGTCGAGATTATCGTAGGATGGCCCGCGAATGACGCTGATAAGCTGGGATATGGAGGCGATAACGGTGGTAGGGTCGCGATGCGGTTGAATGAATATCGCGTCGGGATAGATGCTGCGCAACGCAGGCAGCTTGTACATATGCTCCTGAATCTTGAGCACCCAATGTTTGCCCGGATGGCGCCAGCCCAGATGCTGGAGCCACATTTTGTGCACCTCGTAGCGGAAGGTTGCGTCGATCCCCTTGAACCAGTCGTAGAAGCGCGGGAGATGCTGGAACATGCAGGGATTGCTGCTCTGGAACGACGTGGTCATGAACGACCCGCATTCCTGCGGTATTTTGGCACCGAGCGGATGGGCCTTGAGCAATTCGTCGGCATCCGCGCCCAATTGCGCGCGCAGATGCGCGTCGAAGCGGGCGATGCGCGGGTCTGTATTGGCTGTCGCGGCCTCTGGCGGGGGCGAGGGTTCGGCCACTTCCCACATCAGTGGAGTGCGGACCTGCGGGTCGCCGTCCATCAACGCATGGAGGAAACTGGTGCCGCAACGGGGCAGGCCCAGGATGAACAGTGGTTGTCTGATCTCCACCTCGGCAATTTCGGGGTAGCGCGCGCGATCGTCGGCTATCGCTTTCAAGCGCGACAGATCATCGTTGACGATATGCAGGGCGCGGGCATGGCCATTGGCGTTGAGATCGCGGTCCTCCGCCATCGACGCCAGCAACATCGTCAGGCCGGGCCTGACATTGTCGCGCAGATAGTCGGGCAGGGGATAGCGGTCCAGAAGCGTATCGGCGTCGGGGAAATCATGGGCGCTGCTGATCGTTGCCATGGCTTATATCCCCAACGGATAGAATATCGACTTCTGATTCTGATATTCATGCAGCCAATCGGGACCATATTCGCGCCCGACACCCGATCGCTTATAGCCGCCGATCGGCGCATAGCTCATGCGCCCGGTGCCGCCGTTCAGCATGACGCTGCCCGACCGGATTTGCAGGGCCATTTCGTATCCCTTGGCCGCGTCCGCCGTCTCGACGCCGCCATTCAAGCCGTAGCGGCTATCATTGGCGATGCGGACCGCTTCCTCGTCACTGTCGAAGCCGATGATGCAGCCGACCGGGCCGAACACCTCTTCCTGCGCGATGGTCATGGCGTTGTCGACATCGTCGAAAATCGTGATGTCGGTGAAGAAGCCCTTGTCCAGGCCCGCAGGCCGCCCGCCGCCATGGACGATCTTTGCGCCTTCGTCGCGGCCGATGGCGATCAGATTTTCGACCTTGCTCCGCTGCGATTCGCGGATCAACGGCCCCATCGCCACGGACGGATCGATCGGATCCCCGATCTTGAAATGGCTGGCGACGGCGCAGGCGGTTTCCACGAACGCCTTGCGGATGCTGTTATGGACGACCAGGCGGGTAAGGAGCGCGCAGCCCTGACCCGCATTGACGGACAGTATGGCGACCGCCATCGCCGCCGCCCGCGCGACATCGGCATCGTGCCGCACGATCAGCGCCGACTTGCCGCCCAGTTCCAGATGCACGCGCTTGAGCGTCGGGGCGGCCTGCGCCATGATCGCCGCGCCGACGCCTTCGGACCCGGTGAAGCTGATCAGGTCGACGCGCGGGTCGCTGGTCAGCATCGTGCCGACCTTCGGCCCGCCGGTGATGACGTTCAGCACCCCCTTGGGCAGGCCGATTTCCTCGGCAATCTCGCCGAACAACAGCGCCGAAAACGGTGTGAAAGGGGAGGGTTTCAACACCAGCGTATTGCCCGCCAGCAGCGCCGGCACGATCTTGGCCAGATTGATGAGAAAAGGGAAATTATAACCGGTGATGCCCGCGACCACGCCCACTGGCTCGCGCACCACCGTTGTCCCTCCCATCTTGCGCGGGCCATCGGGATCGAACGGGTTGGGCGTGATGTCGATCGGCAGGCGGACGCTGTCGTCGCGGGTCGAATGGTCCAGCGCGGCGAGCAGATGGTCGAGCGGGTTGGCGACCTGCATCCCGCGGGTCACGCCCTGCGCGCAGCCGACCTCCGCCACGATCAGCGCGACGATCTGCGGCCGTCGCGCGTCCAGCGCCGCGTGCATCCGGCGCAGATAGGTCGCGCGCTCCGACATCGCCATGCGCGGCCAGAGGCCATTGTCGAACGCCTCGCGCGCTGCCGCGATAGCCGCCTCCGCCTCCGCTGCATCGCCCACGGGCGCGTGGCCGATCACCGCTTCGCTCGCCGGATTGATGATGGCGTCGCGCTCTGCGCCTGCGGCAACCCATGCGCCGTCGATGTAGAGTTTGTCGATCGTTGTGAAGGGGATGGTCATGGGTGGATATCCTGTCCGGGCCGCAGGATCATCTCCGCAGCGTTAAGGGCGATCGCCATGGCTGGCGCATTGGTGTTGCCCGACACGATGGTCGGCATGATGGAGGTGTCGACCACGCGCAGGCCGGTGACGCCACGCACGCGCAACTGCGGGTCGAGTACGGCGTCCGCATCCGCGCCCATCCGGCACGTCCCGCAAATGTGGAAGGACGTGCCGCCAAGACCGATCGCATTGGCCAATATGTCCTCGTCCGTCTCTATGCCCACGGTCTTGCCCGTCTCCGCGACGATCCAGTCCTTGAGCGCGGGTTGCGTGGCCAGATAGCGGAGCCAGCGGAACAGGGCGACGAAGTGCCGCCGGTCGGTATCGGTGGCCAGGTGATTGGCGTCGATGACGGGCGGCGCATCGGGATCGGCGGAACTGATCCGCATTTGCCCCTGGCTGTCGGGCCGCAGATAATAGGCGATGACGGTCATCCCCGGATAGGGGTCCAGCGCCACCGCGCCCTTGGCATTGGTATGGAAGGAATAGAGCCCCAGGCCGATCTGCGCATCGGGCCGGTCGGGCGACGCCTGCGTCTTGATGAAGCCACCCACTTCATGCGCGGCGTGGCTCAGCGCGCCCTTCGATCCGAAGATGTAGCGCAGGACCGATCCGATGAGGCCCAGGCCAGACAGCTTCTGGTTCAGGCTGTTGCCGCGCACCTGATAGGTGAAACCCAGATAGCGATGTTCGCGCAGGTTTGCGCCGACGCCGGGCGCGTCGACCACCACCGGAATGGCCATCGATTCTAGCAGGGCGCGGGGGCCGATGCCTGACAATTGCAGCAATTTGGGGCTCTGAATCGCGCCGGCCGACAGGATGATCTCGCGCCGTACCGCAACCTCATGCACGCCATGCTTGTCGCGCAGCAGGATGCCGCTGGTCCGTTGTCCATCGAACAGGATGCGCTGGACGTCGGTGCCGGTCGCCACGGTCAGGTTCACGCGTCCCCGCACCGGTTTCAGAAAGGCGCGCGCGGCGGAAAAGCGCTTGCCGCGATAGGTGGATGTTGGCTGATAGCCCATGCCGCCCTGTGTGACGGCGGGGATGTCGTTCATGTCGTCGACCCGCTGCGTCCCGGCCTGCGCCGCCGCGTCCAGGAACGCCTCGCACAGCGGGTCGCCCGCTGGATGGACGCTGACCTTCAGCGGCCCGCCAGTGCCGCGCCATGGCTTCGCGCCCAGCGCATGATCCTCTAGCGCGACGAAGTGACGACCCATCCGGTCCCAGCCCCAGCCGGTGCAGCCTGCCGCTTCCCATGCGTCATAATCGGCGGGCGCGCCGCGCACATAAACCATGCCGTTGACCGAACTCGACCCGCCGACCGTTCGCCCCTTCAACCAGATTTCCTGCGGCGCGTTGCCGCCCGGCGATACGGCATAGTCCCAGACATGGGCATTGCCCGGCGCCAGCAATTTGCCGATGCCGCGCGGCATTGCGATCAGGGGGCTATTGTCATCGGGTCCAGCCTCGACCAGCAAGACGGTGACGGTGGGATCGGCGGACAAGCGGTTGGCAAGGACGCAGCCGGATGATCCTGCGCCGACGATGATATAGTCATAGCCATGCAGCATCATGTTGTTCCGGTTCCTCGCCATGACGTTACAGACCACGGGCCCGTCCATTGCCCCACCTGTCCTGTGATAGGGGGGCGGGGGTGCGCGCTGTCATCGTCGCCATATTTCCGCTTGGCTTGGCGGGGAGGGCTTGCCATGCGTTTTGGGATGAAAGCGAGATTTGCAGATCATGGCCCCGTCGCGCAGAAATTGCTGCTGGCGGTAGAGGAAATCATTGCCGAGCGCGGCATCGAAGGGGCGTCGATACGGGAAATCCTGCGTGTCGCGAAACAGGGGAACAATTCCGCCATCTATCGCCATTTCGGGTCGAAAGACCGCCTGATCCGGGCGATCTACGACATTCGTCAGGCGGAAGTGGATGATTGCCGGATGACAAGGATGCAGCGTCTGCCCAAGTTGCCGGACGACATTCGCGGCTTGCTGGAACTGTTCCTGCTGCCCGTGCTGGACGCGTTTGCAGGGCGACAGCGCTGGATCTATTCGCAATTCATCCTGCATCTGATCCTCAACGACCCGTTCGATGAAGCCTTTGATACAAGGCATGAAGAGCCGGCGGTCCGCCTGGTGCATCAGGCGCTTCGCACGCGCTGCGCCGATATGTCGGATCAGGTATTCACCATGCGCCTTTCCGTGGCGGTGACCAATTTCCTGATGGGGGTCAGCTATGGCGATCGTGTCGCCAATCTGACCGGCGGGCGCTATCCGCAGTCCGATCAATATCTGGAGGATTTGATCGCCACCGGTTGCGCCTTGCTGATGCAGCCGCCCTTCGACGATAACGACGGGACGGCCGGGTCGGCGGCGAACCAGGGTTGCCCTTTCCAAGGATAGGCTGTGTAAAGGCGATCGTCTTCTAACTCTCTTGCCAATGCTGGCAAAAGTCAGGCCCGCGCGGTCGTATGGCTTTGCGATTCAGGGAGAGACGGATGACGAAACGGCGCAAGCCAGTCTGGGCGCAGATCATGCCGATGCCCGGCGCGGATCTGGTCGGCATCGCTCAATCCCTCGAAGCGGCGGGCGTGGAAGGGCTGTGGGCGCCGCAGATGTTCGGTGCGCCCTTCACGACATTGGCCGCCGTGGCGCCGGCGACGCAGCGGGTCAAGCTGGGGACGGGCATCGCACTCGCCTTTGTGCGCAGTCCGCTCGAAACGGCGTGCAGCGCGATCGATCTTGACCTTGTCAGCGATGGACGGGTCGTGCTGGGTCTGGGGTCCAGCGCGCAGAGCCAGGTCGAAGGCTCCTTTGGCAGCGTCTATGGCAAGCCGCTCGCCCATATGCGGGAAATTGTCGGCATGATCCGCGCCATCGTGACCAAGGGACATAGCGGCGAACTGACGGAACTGGGCGGCGACTATCATCGGCTGGACCTGTCCCATTTCCGCCTGCTGCACCCGCCTCTGCGCGCGCACATCCCGATCATCCTGCCCGCCCTGTTTCAAAAGGCCAGCACCCAGGCCGCCGAGATCGCCGACGGGTTGCTCGGTCACCCCCTGTGGAACGATGCCTGGATTGATCGGGAAGTGATGCCCGCCATCAAGGCTGGGCTGGACCTGTCGGGCCGGGCGCGGGATGCTTTCACGCTCAATATATCGATCTTCACCGCCATTTCCGATGACCGGCGCGAGGCGACGGACGATTGTCGGGCAACGATCGCTTATTATAGTCAATCGCCCCAATATCTGCGTTATTTCCAAGAGATCGGCTTCGGGCGAGAGGCGGCGGCGATACAGGCTGCGTTCGCGCGGGGGGATTATCAGGCGATGACAGCGGCGTGCACGGACGCCATGGTGAACAGCATCGCCATCATCGGTCCGCGTGACGAGGTGCGCGATCGCGTGGCGCAACGCGCGGCGCAGGCAGACGCGATCACGCCGGTTATCCCCCATTATGGCCTGTCGCCCGAAAAATCGGCGATATATGGTCAGCGCATTGCCGACGCCTTTTATGACTGACGTCGCACACCGGCCGGTCGCGGCCATGGCGGGAGGCGGTCTTTATAATCGCCATTCCGGTTTACAACAGGCCAATCTGCAAAGCGCGCTCCCCTTGCTGGAAGCGGCAGCGCGCAGCATCGGCGCGCGGTCGCACGGGCCGGTCACCATTGTCGACTATGGCGCATCGCAAGGGCGCAATTCGATGGTGCCGATGGGGTCTGCCATCGACCTTGTGCGAGTCGGGGATGGATCGCGCGCAGTCCAGATCGTTCATACCGACCTGCCTTCCAACGATTTTGCCTCTCTGTTCGCGGTGCTGGACCATGACCCCGCCAGCTACATGGCGGGGCGGGACGGCATTTACCCCAGCGCAATAGGGCGGTCCTATTTCGATCAGATATTGCCCGCGTCCAGCGTGGATATTGGCTGGTCGTCCAACGCATTGCACTGGATGAGCCACAGTCCTGTCGCGGTGGACGATCATGGCTGGGCCATATTCAGCCAATCTGCCGAGGCGCGCGCCGCCGTTGATGCCGTTCTGGCGGACGACTGGTTGCGGTTCCTGGAGGCGCGCCGGGCCGAGTTGCGACCTGGCGGGCAGCTGATCTGCCAATTTATGGGGCGCGGTCCCGACAGTCATGGCTTTGAATGGATGGCCGGGCATTTCTGGCAATCGATCCTCTCGCTACGAGAGGAAGGGTGGCTGACCATGGCGGAAACGTGGCGGATGACAGCGCCATCGGCGGGTCGTTCCATCGAACAAGTCGCCGCACCCTTTGCGTCCAATGGATTGCCCGGACTGGTCATCGACCATCTCTCGCTGGTCGAATCGCCAGATCCCTATTGGGACGCCTATGTGAGAACGGGCGATGCGGCGCTGCTGGGGCGGCAATGGGCTGCGATGATGCGGGCGGCCAATGGCCCGAACCTGATCGCCGCCGTCGATCCGTCACGCGATGCCGCCAAACTGCTCGACCTGTTGGTTGATCGCCTTTCGGCGCGGATCGCCGCTGACCCGCAACGCAGCCAGGCGTTCAACATCCTGCTCGCGGTCCGTCGCGATGCATAGGGCCGATGCCCGATCATAGCTTCGGCGATGGGAGAGATTATGGACTGGGATTCCTCTTTCGACATAGTGTGCGTGGGGTCGGGCATCGGGGGCCTTTCCGCAGCGCTGACGGGGGCACAGTCCGGCGCGCGTGTCGTCGTGCTCGAAAAATTCGTGCAGCTGGGAGGCGTGTCGGCGCTTTCTTCCGGTCAATTATGGCTTGGCCCCAACCATCTGGCGGAAGAGGCGGGCATGACCGACAGCATGGCCGCCGCCAACGCATATCTGGGACATTTGAATCAGGGATTCGCCGTCCCCGCCCTGCGCGACGTCTATTTCGAACATAGCCGACAGGCATTGCGCTATTTTACCGACGTCATCGGGCTGGAAATGCAGGTGGTGCGCGGCTTGCCGGACTATTATTATCCGCTGGTCGACGGTTCAGCGGCGCAAGGGCGCTATGTCGAGATAAAGCCATTCGCCGCCGATCGGCTGGGCGATCTGGCCCACGACGTTCTCACGTCTCCCTATGGCGATGGCTATAGCTATACGACGTCAAACGAGTGGATCGACATGCAGGACGGTGGCGCGTTCATCGGCGACCGTCTGGCGCAGCATCTGGCGGCGGGCGAGCGGTGCGCTGGCGCGGGACTGGCCGCCGCGCAGGTGGTCGCGGCGGTCGAACGGGGGGTGGCACTGCACGCATCGAGCGAAGTCGTGCGGCTGGTCGTCGAAGATGGGGAAGTGCGGGGCGTCATCATGCGCGATGCTTTGGGCGACCACGCCATTCAGGCACGGCTGGGCGTCGTGCTGGCAACGGGCGGCTATGACTGGCGCGCCGATCTTGTCCGCGCGTTCGATGCCCTGCCGCAGGCTGGCAGCATGGCGCCGCCCAGCATCACTGGCGATCATTTCGCCCTCGCCGCTGCGGCTGGCGCGCTGCCTTTGCCCGCGCGCGCGCCGTCGCAAACCCCTATCTTCCTCGGTTATGCGGTGCCGGGGGAAAATATCTATGGCCAAGCTTCGACACGGATGTGGTTGCCGGGCGCACCCCACAGCATCGTCGTCAATCGCAAGGGCCAGCGTTTCGCCGACGACAGCTTCTATCCCGATCTGGCGACGCGGGTGGCGCGGTTCGACGGGCAGGAAGGCGGGCTGGCGAATTGGCCCGCCTGGATCATCTTCGATCAGGACATGCTCGACAAATATGGCCTGCTGCCGGCATGGCCCGGCCAGCCCTTGCCCGATGGCATGGCGATTTCCGCGCCGACGCTTGAGGCATTGGCCGGCAAGACCGGAATTGACCTGCCTGGCCTGTGCGCCACCGTGGAGTCTTTCAACGATTTTTGCTCAGATGGCGTCGATCATGATTTTGGCAGGGGCAAAATGCCTTGGCCCCGGATCATGACCGGCGACCCGCGCCTGCCACATCCCAACATGGCCCCGATTGCGCGCGCGCCCTTCCATGCCGTGCCGCTGATGCGGGTGACGATGGGCGTGCCGACCGCCGGATTGCCGATCGACATGGACGGGCAGGTGATCGACCCCCATGGCAAGCCCATCTGCGGCCTGTATGCGGCGGGCAATGCGGCCGCGTGGCTCGACTGGGGCGGGGGATATAATAGCGGCATCGCGAACATGCGCGGGATGCTTTACGGCCATCGCGCCGCGCTGGCCATGACCAGGCAGCAGGGAGAAGAAGAGTGATCCGCTACGATTATTCAGGCAAGGTTGCGTTGGTGACGGCAGCGGCAGGGGGCATCGGTCAGGCGACGGCGACGGCCTTTGCGCAGGCAGGCGCGCGTGTATTGATGGCCGACATCAATGCCGACGGCGGAGAGGCGACGGCGGCGGACTTGCGCGCGCAGGGGCATGACGTTCTGTTCCGCCGTGCCGATGCCACTGTGGAGGCTGAGGTCGCCGCGCTGGTTCGTGAAGCTGTCGATCATTTCGGCGGCCTGCATGTCGCCGCCAACATCGCGGGTGGCTCCACAATCAGCGCGACGGGGGCCGACCTGCATCTCCAGCCGCTCGACGGCTGGGAATTTACCCAGCGCCTGTCATTGAACAGTGTTTTTCTGGGCATGAAGCATCAGATCGCCCATATGATCGACCATGGCGGCGGTGCGATCGTCAACATCACCTCGCTCGCGGCCCTGTTGCATGTCGGCGCGGCGGGCGCGGCCTATGCTGCGGCGAAGGCGGGCGTGATCCGCCTGAGCAAATTTGCAGCCGTCGCCTATGCCGATCGCGGAGTGCGGGTGAACTGCATTGCGCCCGGCGTGGTGCCGACGGAGGCATATAAGACAGCCGGTGAGGACATAGCGCAGGCGATCATTGCCGATCTGGTGACGAACCAGCCGATCCGCCGCGCCATTACGCCCGAAGAACAGGCCGCCACGATCTTGTGGCTCTGTTCCGACGCGGCCGCGATGGTGACGGGGCAAGTGCTGCCGGTCGATGGCGGGTGGAGCGCGAAATAGCGCAATGTCCTAAAAGATGAGAAGGCAGGCCAGAGCCGCACCTGTGACCGCCACCCAGCCCTGGAACAGCCAGAGCAGCATCAGCGGCGCATGGCGCAATTCCATGAACTCACGGCCGACCAGCAGCACTTTGGCGAAGGCGAGGAGCAGGATCAGCGCGCCGCCGATCCTGGCGTCGCCCAACCCCATCGTTTCAAAAGACAGCAGCGTGGCGGCGACCAGCAAGGCCCAGATCAGCGTGAGACGGCGGCTCATACCAGATACAACAGTGCAAACAGGATGATCCACAGCAGATCGACGAGATGCCAGAAGGCGCCGCCGCCTTCGATCACGCCGATGCCGCCGCGTAACGCGCCCCTGTTGTCGAACCGCGACACCGCAAAGGCTAAAACGCCCAGGCCGATCAAGACGTGGACCAAATGAATGCCGGTAAACATATAGTAAAAGATGGAAAAATCGTTGCTGTTGAGCGTGAAACCCTGCGCGATCTTCGCGCTATATTCGCACGCCTTGACGATAACGAAGCCGGTGCCTAGCGCCATCGCCCCCAAGAGGAGCGGACGCGCGCGGCGATCATCGCGCCGTACCGCCGCCAACGCCTGCGCGACCAGCAGGCTACTGGTTAGCAGCAGCAATGTGTTGAGCAGGCCAAGCCCTCGATCAAGCAATGCCTGCGCGCGATCGAACAGGGCCGGCTCCTGACGCCGGGCGACTGCGTAGGTCATGAAGAAAATAGCGAAGGCGACCAGATCGCCCCCGATGAAGACCCAGACGCCTTCTTCGCCCGGCACATGGCCGCGTGCGGCGCGGCGCGGCGGGTGGATTGCCTCCTCGTTCATGCCTGCGTCAAGGCGTCACGCCGGATCGCACCCAGCATCGCGACGATCATCAGGTTGAACCAGATGGCGAACACCACCGCCGGCACCCAGAAAGCCAGAACGCCATTCCACGCAAAGGGACCGACCTTGAACAGGCCGACTGCCAGGCCGGGCAGTAACAGCACCCCGGTCCACAGGTTCATATAGCCCAGCCAGCGTGGCAGCACCGGTTGCGCCCGTCGGTCGCCCAGAATGACGATGCCGGTCACGATATTCTGAACGAAAGCCGGAACGGCGGGCATCACGAACAGGAAAAAGGCGATGTCGCTCATGATCGCGATCGTCGTGTCGGGATAGTCCGGGCGGTAGGCTGCGACGGTGAAGAACAGCCCGGCCAGAAAGACGGTGACGAAGCCTGCCGCACAGATCATCAGGAAGGCTAAAGTCAGCGGCGCATGTTCGCCCTCGATCTTCTTCAGAAAGGTCGCGATCGCCGCCGCGAAGGGAAAGAATAGCGGCGAGGAAGCGGCGATCAATATCCCGCCGGTCAATATGCCCGTCTGGTGCGCGCGATAGAAATCGGCCACCTGGGCGGCGGGCATGGACGGGGGCAGCGGCGGAAACATCTGCGCCAGCGGCCATATGCCCAGGAACAACAATGTTCCGGCCAGCGCGCCCATCAGGGTGCATATCTTCATCGTCAGGCTGTTGCCGCCCATGGCTTTCCTCCCCCGGCGCGTGGATTGCGCGCCCGGCGTGAAATTGCCAGCCGGGAAGCGCAGGCCACCCGCCCTCCGATAGGGTTATGCCGACCGCTGCTGCCTGCACAGAGAAGCAGAGCCGACCGCGCACCATGGATGCGGCGCTGATCGCGGGAGAGGATGATGCAGGACATCGAAGCGAACAAGGCGGTCGCCCGCCAATATATGCAGGCGGTCGAGGAAGGGGATATCGCAACGCTGGAGGCTTTGCAGCATCCCGACTGCCAGTGGTGGATATTGGGCTATGGCGACATGAGCCGTGCCGACTTTATCGCCAGCGTGACCAGCGGTTTGCTGTCGGCGCATCGACGGATGGCGCAAGTCGTGGGCATCACGGCGGAAGGGGAAAGAGTAGCGATCGAGGTGCGGGGTGAAATGCACTTTCCCGACCGGGTCTATCGCAACGAATATCATAATCTTCTGGTTATACGCGACGGGCAGATCGTGTCGGGACGTGAATATATGGATACGCGCGCAGCCGCTGAAGCCTTCGCGCCGGAAGGAACCGGACGATGAGCGGCCCTGTCCCTCTGAACGAATATGACGATGCCGCCGTCGAACGGATCACGCATTTTGTCGAAAAACTGACGGGTGGCAAAGTCGTCGGTCTGGAACGGCTGGTGCGCTGGCGTCCATCCTGGTTTGCCGATGTGGCGATCGACGGTGCGGTGGCGCGATTGCATCTGCGCGGCGACCGGGGCGGCGACGTTTCGATCTTTCCCGATCTCAAGCGGGAGGCCGATGTGATCGACATTCTTCACCAGCACGGCCTGCCCGTGCCGCAAATCCATGGTTATCTGGCCGACCCGCCCTGTATCGTCATGGAAGCCATTGCGGGCACGCGCGATTTTTCCGCGCTGGACGAAACAACCAAAAGCGCGATCGGGCGTGATTATATGCACGCGATCGCGGCGATGCACCGGCTGCCGATCGAGCCATTCGTCGCCGCTGGCCTGCATCGCCCCGAAGGCGCGGAGGCGATCGCGCTGGCGGGGCTGGACGCCTATATGCCGCATTATCAGCGAACGAAAAGCCGTCCCGAACCGCTGCTGGCCTTCGTCATCGGCTGGCTGCGCCGCAATGTGCCGCGTCATCGCACCCAGGCCAGCTTCATCCAGTTCGATTCCGGGCAATATCTGGTCGATCAGGGCGCGATGACAAAGCTGTACGACTTCGAATTTTCCATGATCGGCGATCCCTTGGTCGATATTGCCACGATGGGGATGCGCAACAGTTATGAGCCGCTGGGCGCCCCCTTGCCTGAACTGGTCCGTTATTATGAGGAAGCGACCGGGGAGCCGGTGGATCATGATGTCGTGCTGTTCCATGTGCTGCAATTTTCGCTGCTGGGAACCATGCAGTTTGCCGGCACGGTGGGCGTGCCCAAACCGGGCGATCCCCATTCGGTCTATCTGATGTTCGACCTGGCGCTGCGCCGGTCCATCCTGCTGGCGCTGTCGGCCCTTTCCGGTGTCGCACTGCCTGATCTGCCTCCGTTGGCCGAACAGCGGGGCGACAATTGCCCCTTGATGGCCAAGATCGCCGATACGCTGGCCGGGGTGCCGGTGTCTGACGAAGGCGCGCAGATGCAGAAGGCGCAGGTCGCCGAATTGATCGAATGGGCACAGCGCGCCGATGCCCATGGGGCGGACATGGTCGCGCGCAACATCGCGGATGTGTCCGCGCTGCTAGGCGAGTCCTTCGATGGCTGGGATGCGGCTGCCGCAGCGCTGGAGGGATATGCGAGCGCGGTGGAGCCGGACCAGGACGCTGCGCTCATTCGTCTGCTAGGCACGATTGAGGGGCGGCGGCTCCAGCTCTTTGGTCCCACCGCGCTGGGGGCGGCGGCGAGCCATGTGGTGTTGCCCGCGACACGCTGATTATGCGCTCTATCGGGCTGGACGGAGAGAGGGATAAGGATGAGCGACAAGATAGTGCTGGTGACGGGGGCCACGCGTGGGCTGGGTCGCGGGATCGCGCGTGGGCTTGCCGCGCGCGGACATATTGTCGCGGTCACCGGCCGTGACACCGCGCAGCTGGCCGATGTGGTGGCAGAGATCGACCGCGCAGGGGGCAGGGGGCTGGCGCTGCCATGCGACCATCGCGATGACGATGCGGTAGCGGCGGCTTTTGCGACACTGGCGGACAGGACAGGAGGGCGACTGGATCTGCTGGTCAACAATGCCGCCGCCGTTCATGCCATGGACCTGATCGCGCCGGGCGGCTTTTGGGAAAAATCGCTCAAGCTGGCGGACATGATCGATGTGGGTCTGCGGTCATCCTATGTCGCTGCCTATCATGCCGCGCCGCTGATGGTCGCGGCCGGCCGGGGGCTTATCGCGACCATATCCTTTTATGGCGCAGTGTCTTATTTCCATGGACCGGCCTATGGCGCGGCTAAGGCAGGGACCGACAAGATGACCGCTGACATGGCGATCGACCTCGCCCCGCACGGCGTGTCGGCCGTATCGCTATGGCCCGGTTTCATCCTGACCGATGCGGTGCGCGCGATGCCGCCCGACATGCTGCCCGAAGACTTGCGCGCGATGCTGCCAACTTGGGAGACGCCGGAATTTTCCGGTTTGGTCCTTGATCGCTTGATGGACGATCCCGGCCTTACCGCCCTTTCGGGTAAGGCGCTGATCGGTGCGGAACTGGGCGAGCGCTATGGCGTGCGCGATACCGACGGCAAGCAACCTGTGTCCTATCGCGCGACCATGGGCGCGCCGATAGCCTTTCTGCCCTGATGCCTTCAGGTGCGGGCCTGCATCGCGCCAAAGCAGGCGCGCAATTCTGCGGCGAACAGGTCAGGCTGCTCGAACGCGGCAAAATGGCCACCGACGGGCAGCTCGTTCCAATGGACCAGATCGGGATAGCTGCGTTCCGCCCAGCGGCGCGACGGGCGGAAGATTTCCTGTGCGAAGATGCTGACGCCGACCGGCAGGTCGAGTCGCTGCGCCTTGAATGCGCCAGCGCTTTCCCAATAGAGTCTCCCCGATGACGCGGCACTGTTGGTCAGCCAGTAGAGGTTGATGATGTCCAGCATCTCGTCGCGGGACAGCGCGTCCTCTGCCGCACCTTCATTATCGGTCCACGCCTGGAACTTCTCGTAAATCCAGGCTGCCTGCCCGACCGGGGAATCGGCCAGAGCGTAACCGATCGTCTGCGGCCTTGTCCCTTGCAGCTTGGCGTAGCCGGCATCATGGTCCTGATAATATTGCATCCGCTCGACCGTCCTGGCCTCGGCGGGGGTCAGGTCGGCAAAGTCGCCAGCTTCGGGAAAGACAAGCGGCATGTTGAGGTGGATGCCCGCCAGTTCCGGGGGCGCGGCCATGGCGATGGCGGTCGTGACCGCCGCGCCCCAATCGCCGCCTTGTGCAAAGAAGCGATCATAGCCCAGCCGCCGCATCAGGGTGATCCAGGCATCGGCGATCTTTTCGACGCCCCATCCAGTCGCGGCGGGTTTGTCGGAAAAACCATAGCCGGGCAGCGAGGGGATGACGAGGTGGAAGGCGGGCGCGTCGGGCGCAGGGTTGCTGAGTGGCCCGATGACCTTCATGAATTCCAGCACCGATCCGGGCCAGCCATGAGTCAGGATCAGCGGCACGGCATCGGGACGGGGGCTGCGCACATGCAGGAAGTGGATCGACAGACCGTCGATCTGTGTCATGAACTGGGGCAGGGCGTTGAGCGCCGCTTCGCACCGCCGCCAGTCATAGCCATTGGCCCAATAGGCGCACAGGTCGCGCATCGCGGCGATCGGCGCGCCCTGGCTCCAGTCCGTAACCGTCTCCGTCGCGGGCCAGCGCGTGTTGCTGATACGCTGGTGCAGATCGTCTAACGCATCCTGCGGCACGGCGACGGTAAAGGGCGTGATGGAATCCGACATGGCGCTTTCCCCTGATCGTTAGAAGGTGACGCCCAGCGCTTCGACCGTTCGCAGATCCTCGCCAGCGACGAAGATGCGCTCGACGATGTGCATCCCCTTCTGGCCCCACTCGTCCATATTCGCGATCCACGCCTGCATCGCATAGGGCGGCCACCGGCGATAATATTCCCACAATGTCTCATCGTCCGGCACATTTTGCGCCCCGGTTTCGACCAGGCAGCGGCGATAATGGCGCAACAGGTCGCGTTCGTTTGCGCGTCGCTCTTCGATCGTCAGCGCGCCCAGAACGAAATAGGTGAAGTCGCGGATCGGCCGCCCCTTGCGCACCAGTTGCCAGTCGAGCCATACGCGCTCGCCATCGGGGCGCAGATAGCTGTTGCCCTGATGGCTATCACCATGGACCAAGCACCATGGACCCTGTTCCTTATGCTGCGCAAAGTCAATTAGCGCGTCGAACACGGTATGCAGGCGAGACAGGTCGCCCTTGATCCAGCCGGGCAGGAATGCCTGATATTCCGGCTTTACGTGGTTCTTCTCGGCAAAGCTATACATCATGTGCAGTTGCTGCGCGTCCACCGGCGTCTCCATCGATACGGGCAGCCAGTCGGCTGCGTGCAGCACCGGGCTGTCCCAGAAGGCGCCATGGATTTTCGCCAGGCTGGCGACGGCGCGTGCGGCTTCCTCCACCCCCATATGGTCGGTGGAGACGCCGAAATGGCCGCCCTCGATCGACAAATCCTCCATCACGACCAGTCCCTGCCCGCTATCCTCGCGCGGATCCCACGCCTCGAAGAAGGAACGGGGCGCGGGGAAGGCGACGAGACGGCGAAAATCCTCGTAGAAGCGGGCTTCCAGCCGGCAGATGCCCTGGCTTTCGAACTGCGCCCAATTGGCTTTCAGGCAGACATTTTCTGGGATGCCCGCCGCCCTGCCGACATCGTTGAGCGTCAGCTTCACCTGATATTTGGTCGTGTGACTATTGCGCAGGAAAACCTGTTCCATATCCTCGACGACAATGCCGGGATAGCGCGACTGCATGATTTGCGTCAGCCAGTCGGCAGTCACATCGTCCAGCCGGGCGGGGATGCCGACCGGATTTGCGAGACTTGTCATGGCATCATCCCTTATTTCATTTTCTTGAGTTCGCGCAGCGCGCGGTTGGCCGCAATGCGGCCGGCAATGCCCGACACGCCGCCACCCGGATGCGCGCCCGCGCCGCCGATCAGAAATCCGGGGAAGGGCGGCTTGGGACCGCCAAAGCCGGTGGCAGGGCGATGCACGCCCGACCGCAGCGCGCCGAAATCGATATGGGTGACGCAGCCATTGGTGACGTTCAGCCGCTTTTCCCGCTCCCGCGCGGTTTCGACGAAGCGCCCTACTTCGGTGTCCAGTCCGTCATAATATTCGCCCAGATGGTTGATGATCGAGGACATGGTCTTGTCCTTGAGTGCCGGCGACCAGCCCTCGCGGGCATCCACCGCCATGCCCGGCAGATAGACATAGGCCAGCGATCCGCCCGGCGGCGCCTGCGTCGGGTCGCTGTTCGACAGCGGGCTGAGCGACATGGCGTGCCGGTCGGGAATGTCGCCGCGCCGCGCGGTGGCGAAGGATTCGCGCACTTCTTCGGGGGTGCCGATCAGGCCGACCGCCTTGTTCAGGTCCGCATCGTCATGCCGCAAATCCTGATGCTTCTTCAATGTGAGCGGTCCCGACATGGCGATATTGGCCAGGAACGGCGCGGCGTTCGAGCGATTGGCTGGCGCATGTTCGATCCGCTGCATCAATGTGCGATCGACCCCGCCCGGCGTCGTCAGGCGCATGGCGGTGCGCGGGTCGCAGGTGGCGATGACCATCTTGGCGCGGATTACCCGGCCATCCTCCAGCCGCACGCCCTTGGCCGCACCATCATCGACGATGATTTCGGCGACGGGGGCGTTAAGCTGTATCGTCGCGCCGGACGCTTCGATGCTGCGCGCCAGCGCGTCGGAAAAGGACTGGAGCGACCCGATCGGTTTGCCGGTCCCATATTTATGGGTGACGGCAAAGATCATATAGGCCGCTGCATTGCCATCATCATCGACTGGCCCGGCACCTGCCGCGATGCCCAGCAGCAGGGCGATGGTGGCGGGATGTTCGAACCGTTCGCACGCGACCTGATCGGCGGTCGCTTTCGACATGGCGACCAGTTCATCCTTCAACCGTACGTTGCGCACGGCGCTGCCGATCATCTTGGACAGGTTCTTCATGTCCGGGCGACCCGGTTCCGCCATCATCATCGGAAAACCGATGTCCATCATGACGTTCAGCGTCTCCATGAACTTTAGATAGGCCTTGCCGTCATTGCGGCTGATCCGGGCTATATCCTCGGCCGTGCGTTTGTAATCGTAGAATAAAGCGATGGAACTGCCATCGGGGTGCAGATAGGCATAGGTCGGATCGGGATCGACGGTCTTGAGGCCATATTTGGCCAGCTCGAAATCCTCGATTATGCCCGATTTGCGCGCGAACAGCAGTTCCACCGCGCAGGGCGTGACCAGATGTTCGGGCGCTTCCGGGATCATATAGCCCGAACTGGTCATCCCTCCGACCTTCGCCATGCGTTCGACCACGACGACCTTCTTGCCCTGGCGCGCCAGATAGCCTGCGGCGGCCATGCCATTATGGCCCGCTCCAATGACGACGACGTCCACCTGATCGGTCATGCTCTCTGTCCTTTGCTGCTTCAGGCAGTGGCGGCGGCGGTATAGGCCTTGCCCCATTCGGCCAGCGCGACCAGGCGCGTCTTGCGATCGGCTTGAATCTGGGGAATTTTTGCTTCGTCCGGCCCGTCCGGCACAATCACCAGCGGTTCCTTGCCCAAGCTGGCCAGCGCCAATGCGCACACGTCGGAGGGATCATAGGCGATGCTATAGTCCATCCCCAGCCCTTCGGTCGCGCGGCGCAAGGTCGGCGTGTCCATGATCGGCGCGGCGACGCCGACAATGTCGATATTCTGGCCATCCAGCTCGGCCCAGAGCGACTCGACGAAATTCAGTTCGAACGCCTTGGTGGCCGAATACATGACAAGCCAGGGCTGTCCGCCTAGGCCAGCGCCGGACGACATGATGATGACGCCGCCTTTGCCCCGCGCCAGGAAGCGATTGCCAAAGCCATGGACCGCCTCCAGCACATTGGCGGCATTCATGGTCAGCAGCCGCAGCGACCGTTCCACCGGCGCGCCAAAGAAGCTGTTGCCCGCGCCGTCCGCACCAGCGTTGGAGATATAAAGGCCAATGTCGAGATCGGCGGTCGCTTCGACCAGGCGCCCGCCCGCGCCGGCTTCGGTAAGGTCGGCCGCAATCGCCCGAAATACGATGCCATGGTCGTTGGCAAGCTGCTGGCCCAGCGCTTCGAGCGCAGGCAGACGGCGGGATACCAGCACAAGATTGATGCCCATTGCTGCTAACTGCTGCGCATAACAGGCGCCCGTTCCCTCAGACGCTCCGGCGATGATGGCCCAGGGACCATAGGATGCGGCAAAGGCAGCGGAATCGAAAGCGGGCAGGTCGATTTTACGCATCGGGTATCAGTCCTCTCTTGGCGCCGGCCATTTTGCGGCCTTTCACGGCTTTGGCGGAACACTATAAGGCGAATGTCTTCGCGCGGCCTATCGTGCGGAAGGGCGGTCGCTATGCCGCTTAGGAATCCAGCGGCGTCCAGCAAGGCGTGCCCGCCTTTTCCATCGGCCCGCATTGCGACACGCGCGTCGTCCCATTGTTCGCGATCAGGATCATCCAGTCGCCCGTGTCGCCGCAACCGATCGCCCATACCGCGTTGGCGCCGATGTCGCCGCGAAACAGCGACCGATTCGTCGATGTGCAGACCTCGCCCGCATCGTGCATCAGCTTAGCAAAGGCCTGCGTGCGTCCCGCCGCGTCTCTCGCCTCTATGGCGTTGCTGTGCCTGTTGCGGCTGCTGCCGGTGCGATGCGCTTCGGCAATGGCGATCGACAGCCCCAGCGTGGCGGCGATCATTCCGGTGGGCACCAGCGTCCATAATAAGGCGCGGCGCAGATCGCTGCCGCTATGACCGCACGCGATGCAGCCTTTTCCAAAACCGTTGATCGGCGCGCGGCATTTCGGGCAATTCATGATCTTGCCCTATCGCGCACCTCTTTGTGCGGGCCCTACCAACCGACAGGCGCAAGCGCGAAGGCGCAGCATAATTCTATAGACTATGGAATCGTTTCTGAACCAGCCCGATATGCGCCCGCTTCCGGTCCCGACCGCCTCCTTCGCCAGCGCGCCATTGCGATCTCCCTCGACATTGCGGCAGGCGGTGGTTGATCGCCTGCGTGACGCCATCGTGTCTGGCGCCCTATCGCCGGGCACTTTACTGCGTGAAACCGCGCTGGCCGCCAGCCTGAACGTCAGCGCCACGCCGATCCGCGAAGCGCTTGGCACGCTGGCGTCCGAAGGGCTGGTTGAGATCGAGGCGCACCGATTGAAGCGCGTGACGCCGATCGATTTTCCCGCGACGCGCGATCTGCTGCGCGTGCAATGGGAATTGTGGAGATTGGGCTATGCCTGGGGGATGAGCAGCATCGGTGTCGAACAAAATGCGCTGCTCGATCAGGCGATCCTTCGCTATCGCACGGCGCTCGACACCGGGGACCATGCCGGAGCGATCGCGGCGGGCCTTGATTTTCATACCATCTTTATCACAGCATCGGCGAACCGGGAATTGCTGCGCTCCACGCTCGACCGGCGCGGGTTGATCGCGCGCTTCATCCTGCTGCACGGCTTGCAAACCCTGACGACCATCGGCTTGGCCCAGCATCAGGCGATTCTGACCGCATTCAGGGCCGGCGATCATCCCTGCGTAATCGCCTGCCTTGACCATATGGCCACACGCCTGATCGCCATCGCGCAGGCGGGCTGTTCACCGTCAATCGCTCATCAGACCTTATAAAAGAAGAGACACAGGACATGGATTTCGAACTGCCAGAAGAATATCGGTCTTTTCAGGACATGGTGCGCCGCTGGGTCGACAAGGAAGTGCCGAAGGAGTGGGCGCGCGCACTGGAAAAGGACGAACATAATTATCCATTCGCTCTGTGGGATAAATTCACCCAGGCGGGATTCCATGGCATCGGCATTGCGGAAGAATATGACGGGCAGGGTGGCGATGTCGTCATGCAGATGCTGCTGGCGCGCGAACTTGCCCGCTCGCTGGGCGGTCTCGCCTGGATATGGGGCATCACCAGCTTTGCCGGGTCGAAGTCGATCGGCCTCTATGGGTCACCCGAACAAAAGGCGAAATATCTTCCGCTGATCGCGACCGGCCAGTTGAAGGCGGCGATCGCCTTTACCGAACCGGGTGGCGGCACCGACTTGCTGGGCGGAATGACTACCACCGCCGATCGGGTCGAGGGCGGCTGGAAACTGAATGGGGAAAAAATATGGTCCTCCTCCGCCCATGTCGCCGACTATCTGCTGGTGATCGCGCGGAGCGACAAGGAGACGGAAAAGAAACATCAGGGCCTGACCCTGTTCTGGGTGCCGACCAGGACGGCAGGCGTGAAGATCACCCCGCTGGCCAAATTGGGTATGCGCTCGATGGGCAGTTGCTCGGTGCATTTCGAGGACGCCTTCGTTGCGGACGAACAGGTGCTGGGGGCGCCGCACAAGGCCTGGTACATGCTGCTGCCCACGCTCAACAATGAACGCATCATGGTCGGCGCCTTCTGCTTGGGCGTCATCGACGGGGTGCTGGAGGATGCGCTTGATTATATGAAGCAGCGCAAGGCGTTTGGCGGGATCATCGGCCGTTTCCAGAGCTTGCAACATTATGTCGCCGACATCGCGACCATGCAGAAGACCACCGAACTGATGCTGCATTTCTGTGCTGATAAGCAGGCGCGCGGCGAAAATGTCGGGGTCGAGGCCAATATGCTCAAACTCATGGCGTCGGAAAATGCCAATGCGGCCGCCGATCGTGGCATACAGATCATGGGCGGCATGGGCTATTCCGCGGAAACCGACATGCAGCGCTACTGGCGCGATAGCCGTCTGTGGCGGATCGGTCCGATCACCAATGAAATGGTCCGCAACGGCATCGCCGAAAGCCTGGGGCTGCCCCGTTCATTCTGAAAGACGCGTCAAAAGGCGTGCAGCCTCTCTGTCGACCAAGGAAAGAGAAGATCATGATGTTTCCGCCCCAGCCCATTCCCGATCATGTGCCGGCCGATCTGGTCAAACCCGATTTTCCCTTCATCTTTGGCATGACGACCGATCGCGATCCGTTCGACGACATGGCGATGGCAGTGCATGACGGCCCGGATATCATCTATGCGCCGCACGCCTATCCGGGCGGAACTGCCGCCTGGGTGCCCCGGCGGATGGCGCATATGCGCGCCATCTATCTGGACACGCAACATTTCTCTTCGACGGACTTTTCGCCTTTTTCCAAACTGGTCGGCGGCAATTGGATCAATTCGCCCGCCGAACTGGACCCGCCGGCCCATGGTCCCTTCCGCCAGATGGTCAACCCCGCCTTCACGCCAAAGGCCATGGCCGCGCTGGAGGGGAAAATCCGCCAATATGCGGTCGAATATATCGACGCCTTCGCCGGCAAAGGCGAATGTGAGTTCATGGCCGATTTCGCGTTCGAATTTCCGATCAAGGTGTTCATGGACCTGATGGGCCTGCCTCATGACCGGGTGGCCGAGTTCATGGAGTGGGAAATGAACCTTCTCCACAATCACGACCTTTCGAAAATCGCCGAGGCGACCCGCAATGTGCTGGATTATCTGGGTGGTGAAATCGCAGACCGACGCGCCAATCCGCGCGACGATCTCATCAGCTTCGGGGTGCAGGGCCGGATCGGCGATCGGCCGCTGACGCAGGATGAATTGCTGGGCTTCATGTTCAACCTTTTCATTGGCGGGCTGGATACCGTATCCACCAATATGGGGCTGCATTTCCGCCATCTGGGCAGCGCGATGGACGATCAGGCCTATTTGCGCGCCAACCCGTCCGAAATCCCGCACGCGATTGATGAATTGATGCGAGCCTATGGCGCGGTGACGACCTTCCGCACCTGCATCAAGGCAACCGAGGTCGGCGGCGTGCGCTTCATGCCGGGGGAAAAGGTGGCAATGTCGACCACGCTTGCGGGCCGCGATCCGGCCGAATTCGATGCGCCTGCCGAAGTAAGGCTGGACCGCAAACCGCGCCATGTCGGCTTTGGCTTTGGCATACATACCTGTGTCGGGATGCACCTGGCGCGGCGGGAATTGCGGATCGCGATGGAGGAGTTTCTGGCCCGCATCCCGCAATTCCGCATCGCGCCGGGGCACAAGGTCGAATGTCATCTCGGTATGATCCAGCCGGTCGCGCTGCCGCTGGTCTGGACGCCTGCCGCCTGATCGCAAGGGGGCGTTCGTTTCGTGGCGGCGCCCCTACAGGTCGAGGCAGGCGGTGTTGAAATCCAGGCGTGGGTTACGCGGATGCAGTGCTTCGGGTCGGCCATAGCCGATGTTGCACAGGAAATTGGCCTGCCACCGCCCATCGGGGAAAAATTCGCCATCCACGCCCGCCGCGTCGAAGCCCGACATCGGCCCGCAATCCAGCCCCATCGCCCGCGCCGCCATGATAAGGTACGCGCCCTGCAATGTCGAAGATCGCGCAACCGTATCGACGATCAGCGCCTCGTTCCCCTCGAACACGCTCCGCATGTCGCGTGAAGGGAACAGGGTGTCATATTTCTCGTAAAATCGCGTATCGCCCGCGATGATGACTGTACAAGGCGCCTGCGTCACCTTGTCGACATTGCCTGGATTGATGTGGGGCATCAGCCGCGCCTTCGCCTGCGCCGAACGGATGAACACAAACCGCCCGGGACAACTATTGGCCGTCGTCGGTCCCCATTTCGCCAGATCATACAGCGCGCGCACCATCTCTCCGGTGACGGGACGGTCGGTCCAGCCATTATGGGTACGCGCTTGCCGAAAGAGGCGATCCAACATGTCGTCGCATGATGCGTCTGTCTGCGCCATGCAGGCTCCGTCGAAAAAACCGGGCCGTCCGTTTGCTTGGCGGACGGCCCGAAAAATCAATAGGCGCCCGGCGGCGAAATCGGATCGGCCCCGGTGGTGGCGCGGCCATAAATTTCATAGCCAATGGTTGGAATATTCTGGATATGCCGGGTCGCCATCGACACGTCGCGCCAGTAACGGTTGATCGGCTTGTCGAGCGCAAAAGCCGAAGACCCGGCCTGGAACATCAGCGATTCGCTGGCGCCATGGACCAGTTCGATCATCTGCGCGCCCGCGGCCCTGTGCTTGGCCTTCTCCGCAATCGAAAATTCTTCACCCACGCCGATCCGGTCCAGCTTGGCGGTCAGGTCGAACAGGATCAGCTTGGCCGTGTCGATCATCGCGGCGGCCTCGCCCAGGTCGCGCATATAGGCGCCCGAACTGGTGCGCGGGCCGATGATCGTGGTCAACACCGGCTTCTTGGGCGCTTCGGCGGTGACGATTTCCAGCATGGCCTCAACCGCACCGATCAACTGCGCGATGCCGGTCGTGCGGACCACCGGAACGGCGGGCAAAAGGTCGGACGGCGCACCGAAATGGCGCTTTGTCGGGTCGATCTGGCCGGTTCTCTCGGTCATCAGCGCCATTTGCGCGTCGGGAATGAAGACATCCTTGGCAATGGCGGTGTCGGACCCGGTGCCCTGCATCCCGGACACGAACCAGCTGTCCTCGATCGTCATCTGGTCCATGCGCAGATAGCACATATTGATACCAGGCACGACGGGGCCGTCATAATCTTCCAGCACCACGCCCTGCTGCGCCCAGTTCGACTGGCGCGACCCGGACATATAGGGCCATTTGCCGTTGATGATCCAGCCGCCATCGACCTTGCGCGCCTTGCCGGGCGGGTTGTATGCACCGCACACCGTTTGCGCGCCGTCAGCAAATACCGCGTCCTGCACCCCGTCGGGGGCCAGGCTGGTGATCCAGCTGGTGCCGTTGATGATCTGCATGACCCAGCTGATCGCCGGATCGCCCTTCGCGATTTCGATCTGCACACGGCAGAAATCGGTCGGCGACAGTCCCATGCCGCCCAGCCGCTGCGGTAGCAGCAGGCGCAGGAACCCTTCGTCCTTCAGCATCTTGTCGACCGCAGGGGTCGGGCTGCGACGCTTTTCGCCGGCCGGCGCCTCGCTCTGGAGGAAGCTGCGCAGGCCGCGCGCCTTTTCCACCATCGCGTCGGCGACGCTTTTGTCGGCGAAGCCAATCTTCGTGGCGGATTCAAACTTTGCCAAGGTAGCCATCAGTTCATCCTCTCTTGTGTTCGGCATGGTGACCGGCGATCTGCAACGCCCATTCGCACAATCGGTCGGGCGCGCCATTCCAGATGGCCAGCCATTCCGGCGTGGCCGGAATGATGAGCGTACTCAGTTGCAGCCGTACCAGCGTGTCGCAGAAAATATCCCGGTCGAGGCGACTGCCGGTTAACATTTCGAAATGGTCGAGCACCGGGCCGAGCGCCTGTTGCACCGCGGCCTTGTGACGGCCGAAATGACTGCGCAGAAAATTGAGATGAAAGGCCGGCTCGACCTCGAATATGCCGTCGGGCGACCGTTCGATGGTGAAGCGGCCATAGAAGCGCATGACTGCGCGGAACCGCTCTATCGGATCGGCAATATTTTGCCCCGCCTCGACGATCCCCTTTTCGAAGCTGCTGCAAATATATTCGCTGACCGCGGCCAGCACATCCTCCTTGGACGCGAAATAGCGGTACAGCGTGCCGCGCGACACGCCGCTGCTTTCGCTGATGTCGCTCATCGACAGGCGGCGCGCACCGATACTGGCGATCGCGCGCAACGTACCGTCCATGATCTTCTGGACGCTGCCCGATTGATCGATGGCGACGATTTCGCTCCAGTCGGTGTGCGGCATCAGCTTCATGTCTGGGCTTCCATCTCTGACAGATTGTGCGGAACGCTCACATAACCGGGCAGATGCTGTCCGCCATCTACATTGATCAGTTCGCCATTGACGAACCGCGACATTTCCGACGCCAGGAACAGCACGACCGGCCCGATGTCCAGTTCGGGGTCGCCCGCGCGCTTCAACGGATTGCTGGCGGTGGCCATGTCCAGAAAGCCCGGCACATCCTCCACCAGTTGCGCGAATACCTGTCCCATGCCGGTTGGCGCGATCGCGTTGGTGCGGATGTTGAAACGCCCCCATTCCACTGCGGCGCTGCGCGTCAGGCCCATGATCGCGCCCTTGTTCATATTATAATCGGCATGTAGCCACGCCCCGGTCTGCGCGTCGATGGAATAGAAATTGACAATCGACCCGCCGCCGCGCGCCTTCATATGCGGGAAGGCGGCGCGCATCGCCCACCAACTGCCCCAGGTGCCGATTTCCAGCGTGCGCTTGAGCATTTCATCGGTTTTCTGCTCCAGCAGGACATTGTCGGACAGCAGGGACGCGTTGTTGACCAATATGTCGATGCCGCCAAATTCGGCGACCGCACGATCGATCATCGCCTCCACATCGGCCTTGACCCCGACATCGGCGGCCATGCCGACCGCGCGCACGCCAAATTCGGTGCTGATCTCCGCCGCAACCTTTTCCGCCGCGGCCCCGTCGCGCCCGGTGATCAGGACATACGCGCCTTCGCGGGCCAGACAGCGGGATATGCCGTGGCCAAGCCCCTTTGCCCCGCCGGTGACGATCGCAACCTTATCCTGCACCAATCCCGTCACGCTGCCACTCCCGCCAATTGTTCGCTCAGGGCGCGGTCCATATCCATGCGCTCCTGGCAATATTCCTGTGTGAAGACATAACCCCGGACAGCGCCATCGCTGTCGCGAAACAGATATTTCAGGCCCATCGAGTCGTTCGCTGCTTCTTCCCAGTTACCCGCTACGCCCTGCGGCGCTGGGAGCAGCACGACCGGGCAGGCGGTCGTCTTGACCTGCACCGACAAGGGCGGAAAGCGAATGTCGGTCGGCGTGCCAAGCGCGCTGGGCGCGATCGCCCGTGCGGCGGCCATGATCGGGGTGACATAGGCAGCCAGCCCGCTAGGATATTCGGCGCAATCCCCAATCGCGAAAATGTCCGGGTCGCTGGTGCGGCCAGTCTGATCGACACGGATGCCCCGTCCCACGTCCAGCCCGGCGTCCTGCGCCAGTTGCACATTGGGGCGCAGGCCAATGGCAGACAGCACCGCTGCCGCCTCGATCTCCATGCCATCGTCCAGCTCGGCGCGGATGCCGCCATCTGTCTTGTGGATCGCCATCACCTTGCGGCCCAGATGCCACTCCACGCCCTTCTCCGACAGCGCGTCGCGAATGCTGGCACCGACATCCGCTGGCACAAGTTGCGCCAGCGGATGTCCCAGCATGTCGACCACCACCGGACGATAGCCCGTCGCGGCCAGATCATTGGCAAATTCGGTGCCGACCAGCCCGCTGCCCATAATCAGCACCCGCGCGCCATCGGGCAACTTTTCGCGAAAATCGCGATAATGGTCGAGGCTGTTCACCGCCATCGCCCGGTGCGCGGCATCGCCGTCGATCGGCGGTCGGATCGGCTCAGCCCCCAGCGCCAGCACCAGCCGATCGTAGAAGATCGGCCCGCCGGTGGTCAGAACGGCCTTGTCCTGCCGGTCGATCGCCTCGACAACCCGGCCGGCGCGCAGGTCCAGCTTCAACTGCGTCGACATTTTCCCCGCAGCCGTGGTGACTAGCGTATCGGCAACCTTGCCCTTGGCCAGCGCGGTGGACAAAGCGGGCTTGGAATAGAAGTGCCCGTCATCCTGCGTCACCAAGGTAAGCCGGGCGTCCGGCGCCAGTTTGCGCAACTCGCGCAGGACCCCATAGCCGGCCAAGCCGCTGCCGATCACCACGATATGCGGGGAGCCTGTCACCTGCCCAACTCCGTCAGAGGAAGATCGCGAAGTTGGACATGCCCAACGTCGATTGATCGACGATGATCTCGCGCACGGCCAGCTTGTACACGCCATCGACCAGTCGCCACACGTCCCGCCGTTCCGCCGTGATCGACTCGTTTTCCGGGTTATCGAACCGGCTGCGCTCTACATAAAGATAGCTCACAACTTCATATTCGCCCGCCGTGTCGCACTGTGCGACACGGACATTGGTAACGAAACGGCGGGTTCGCGACGGCGGATCTTCCGCCCAGGCGCTTTTCGACAGCCGCCCGGTCCGCATCAGGATCGACGCATAATTTTCGTCAAAATGCTTCATCGTCCGCACGACGTCGCGATCCTTGTTGGGACCGTTGCGGGTCAGGCGCAGCGGCGCGGTATAGACCAGATCCTGCGCCAGATAGGCGACCCAGTCGTCGAACCGGCGCTCGTCCAGCGCCGCCGCTTCATCATACAGGGTTTCGAGCAGGCGGTTATAGACCTCCGACCCCAACGGCACGCGCTGGGTGGATACCAGCCCGCGCATCACGCTGGTCTTGTCGATGGCGGCGGTCGCGTAGTTCACGGTCATGCTATGATCCTCTCGGTTCGCGTCGCTCAGGCGTCGGCCATCAGGTCGTAATAGGCCATCCACCAGGCCCATTGCGTGTCGTCCTTGGTGAAGCCGGGGTAGAGGTCACCGCCACCGACCCAGCCTTCGGGCCGTTCATGACCATGGAGCGCCTGATATTTCAACGTCACGCTCTTGCTCATATGCCCGCGCGCATTGCGCATGATCTGCGGCCAGGTATCGGCATCGTCCTGCTCGATCGTGCCGGACGTGCCGGTGGACCAGATCGCATTTTGGAGCATGTCGCGCTTCACATCTTCAGGCGCGTCCTTTTCGGCGAAGATGAAATTGACGAACTCCACCTTGTCCGGTCCCTTGGGCACATAAGTGTGGAGCGAAAGAGCACCCGACGCGCCGCCATCCATACGCGGCGCGAAGATGAAGGCGATCAGGATGTTGGGGAACATGCCGCCGACCTGGGGCGGGATGGTCGCCAGCTGGTTGACCTGATCCTCGGTAAGGTTCCTGAACAGCTGGGGGATCATCTCCTTGGTGACACCCGGCGGGGTCAGCAGGTTCAGCCGCTCTTCGGTCGTCTTGCCCTCGAAGCTGATGTCGGCGAACATCTTGAACGTCTGCGCCGCTTCCAGGCAACGCAGCGTATGCCCCTGCGGCACCGAAATATCGACGCCATACATGCCCGGCGCAGTGTCGTAGATCGACTCGGCGGTGCCGCCCATGATGCCGCCTTCCATCAGCGAACGGTGCAGCGTCAGCGTATGGAAGCCGTCCGAACCGGACTGTTCGCCGGGGATCTTCCAGTTGCACGGCAGCACGAAGCGCTGCGGGGGGCCGAGCATTTCAAGGCCATTGTCGGTGCGGCAGAAAAGCTGGTCGAGATAGAATTTGGCGTCGCCCAGATAGTCCTCGAACGAGAGATCCTTGCTCCATGTCGCAAAGATCAGACCGCCATAAAGATGCACGCGCGCCTTTTTCAGGCCCAGTTCGTCCTTGCTATGCTTGTTGCCGTGCATCTGCTCCTTTTCGATCGGCGCGCCGATGAAGCTGCCGTCGGAACGGAAGGCCCAGCCGTGATAGATGCAGCGATGCGCGGCGGCGTTGCCCGCCTCGGCGGTGCACACCTTCATCCCGCGATGCGGACAGACGTTGAGCATGACATGCACTTCGCCGTCGCGTGCCCGCGACACGATCACATTATCCTCGGCCATGTCGCGCATGACATAGTCGCCCGCCTTGGGAATTTCCGATTCATGGCCCAGCAACAGCCAGGTGCGCGCAAAGATGCGCTCCATTTCCAGTTCGTACAGTTCCTTGTCGTTCATCACGCGCAGCGACACTTCGTTCATGTCGCGGTTGATGAGGTCGTCGAGCGTGGTTCCATCGCCCAGAGTCAACCCGGCCTTGTGTAGCATCTTCCTCTCCTTGGAAAATCCATCGTGAGTCGCTTTATACATATTGAACTAAATCTGTTCAAGTTGTAATGTTGCGTCACAAGGAGAGGATGATGAGCCAGAAGTTGAAGATCGTAATCGATAAGGCAGCCTGCTGTGGCTATGGCGTGTGCGCCGAAATATGCCCCGACGTGTACAAGCTGGATGCGAACGGCATTGTCTATGTCGATGACGCCATTGTGCCCGAAGGCATGGAAGACCTCGCCCGCGAAGGCGCGGAAGCCTGTCCCCAAGCGGCATTGGCAGTGGTCGACGCCTGATCGGCTGCTCCTTCTTTCCGGTGCGGAAAGGCTCTGCCTGTTCCGCGCCCAACGAACCTGTCCATGGGTAGGTCCGTTGGCGTTCGCCCCTGTTGCACCCAGCGCGGAACAGGCGATCGGCAAGGGAGAGTGAAATGACGACTGGCGACAGGGACAAGCTCTTTACCCCTTTCGAAACGGCGGGCCTGCGCCTGCGCAATCGCTTCGTCATGGCTCCCATGACGCGCAATTTCGCGCCCGACGGCATCCCGTCCGATGGCGTCGCATCCTATTATGCGCGCCGCGCCGCCGCCGATGTCGGGTTGATCGTGACCGAAGGCATTGGGGTCGATCATCTCGCTGCGCTGGGACGCGAATCGATGGGCGGCGGCGCTTCGCCGGTGCTGCATGGTGACGCTGCGCTGACGCGCTGGCGTGACATCGTGACGGGCGTCCATGCGGCAGGCGGTTTGATCGTGCCGCAACTCTGGCATCAGGGCGTCATCCGGGTGCCGGGCACCGGCTACCATCCGCAAGCGCCCTCGGCCCGGCCATCGGGTATCTGGGGACCGACCGACAAGGCCATGGTGCCCCCCGATTATCTGGCGGCCGTGCGTGATCCTTCGACACCGCTGACCGACAGCGAAATCGGCGACATCATTGCTGCGTTCGCCCGCAGCGCGGCCAACGCCCGCGCCGTCGGCTTCGATGGCATCGCGCTGCATGGCGCGCATGGTTATCTGATCGACAGCTTTCTGTGGGGCCATACGAACATGCGGGATGATCGCTGGGGCGGCGATGCGGCCGCCCGTGCTCTTTTTGCTGCCGAAGTCGTCCGCGCCGTCCGGGCCGCGACCGCGCCCGATTTCCCGATCATCTTTCGCTTCTCCCAATGGAAATTGCAGGATTACGACGCCCGCAGCGCCCAGACGCCCGATGAACTGGCCGCAATGCTGGCTCCCATTGCGGACGGCGGTGTCGACATTTTCGACGCCAGCACGCGCCTTTTTTCCACTCCCGCGTTCGAAGGGTCGGATATGGGTCTTGCCGGATGGATCAAGCGGCTGACCGGCAAGCCGGTCATCGCGGTCGGCGGCGTCGGCCTCAGCAAGGATCTGCAATCCTCCTTCGCCCAGCCCACGGTGATGACCGACAATCTGGCGCTGGTGGCGGACCGCATCGCGCAGGGCGAGTTCGACCTGATCGCCGTCGGTCGCGCGCTGCTCATGGACCCTTTATGGGTCCGCAAGATGCGCGACGGCGGCGCGCCCGATCCGTTCCGGTTGGAGGCATACGCCACGCTGGACTAATGCGAATCGGCGGCGGCATAGACCTGTATCCGCGCCATATTGGTGCGGTCGGGTTGCTCCGCCATATAGCGTACGGCGTCAGCGACGTCGCCCGGCTGCATCGCGGGGATGAAGCTGTCCCAGGCAGGCTGGCCGCGCGCCTTCATATCCTCGAAAATTTCGGTGCTGGTCGTTCCCGGCGCGACGATGCCGACTTTGACGCCGCTGCCAGCCAGTTCGACGCGCAGGCAATCGGTAAAAGCCTCCAGCGCGCGCTTCAGCCCGCCATAGACGCCCACGCCCGGCGCGGTTATGTTGGCCCCGATGCTGGATATGTTGATGATCTGGCCGGTCCCGGCCGCTTTCATGGAACGCGCGAACAAGGTGCTGGTCCGCACGACGGCCTCGTAATTCAGCGCGATCATCGGGCGCAACTGGTCCAGATCGAACTGTTCGACCGGCGCAGCATGAAGGATGCCGGCATTGTTCACAAGGATGTCTGCGCGCCCGAACCGCCCCATCACCTCATCATGCAGCCGCTGCGGGGCGAGCGGATCGGCCATGTCGTCGGCGAAGGGCAGCGCATCACCACCCAACTCCGCCGCCAGCGCCGCCAGCCGATCAGCCCTGCGCGCGACCAGCACTAGCGTTGCGCCCGCCGCCGACAGGGCATGGGCGGTCGCCGCGCCGATGCCCGACGATGCGCCCGTCACGATCGCGATCCTGCCAGCCAGCTTGCTCATTGCTTCACTCCATTTGGTCCAGGGGGTTCAGACGAGGCGGATCAGCCGCTTGCCATCATTTTCGCCGCGATACAGTCCCGCCAGAGCGTCCGGGCAAGCGACGATCCCGTCCAATATTTCCTCCCGCCAAGTCAGTTGCCCCTGCGCGATCCATGCCCGCAATTGCGCGACGGCATCACCATAGCGGTCCATATGGTCAAAGATGACGAAGCCCTCCATCCGCGCTCGCTTGACCAGCAGATGCCGTTCGACGCGCGGACCTTGCGGCCAGGGGTTCCAACGGTCGATCGACGCGGTGCCGCACGCGACGACGCGCCCCCGCATGGCCAGATGCGGCAGCACGGCGTCGCTGATCGCGCCTGCGACATTATCGAAATAAATGTCGACACCCTGCGGCGCATGGCGGGCCACTGCCACGCCCACATCTTCCCCGCGATAGTCGATCGCGCTGTCATAGCCGAACTGATCGACGCAGCGGCGCACCTTGTCCGGCCCGCCGGCAATGCCGATCGTCCGGCATCCCATCAGCCGCGCAATCTGACCCACGGCCGATCCGACTGCGCCGGCCGCCGTCGATACCAGTACGGTATCGCCCGCGCGCGGCTGGCCGATCAGCGTCAGCGCCAGAAAGGCTGTGACACCGTTGATCCCCAATATGCCGAGCGACGCACGCATCTCCGGCGCATTGGTTCGCTGCACCACCTGATCGGTCCGAACACGGGTAAAATCCTGCCACCCGAACCATCCCGTCACATAATCGCCGACCTGATAGGCATCGTCACCGGACGCCACCACCTGCCCTGCGGCGAGCGCGCGCATGACCGATCCGATCGCGACCGGCGCGGCATAATTGTCGCTGTCCGCGATCCAGCCACGCATCGCCGGTTCGACCGACAGATAATGGTTGCGCACCAGAATTTCGCCCGGTCCAGGCTGATCGACCCTACTGTGCCGGATCGCGAAATGCTCCGCCTGCGCGATGCCCGCTGGACGGGCGATCAGAATCACCTGACGATTAATGTCATTCATTCAATCCCGCCTTCACCATCGTGAATTTGCGTCGCGCGATCCGCCACCCGTCCGCGGTGCGGATCAGGCAGTCGTCATAAAAGCCTGCCGCGCGATGCGTCACCCCATGTGCCTGATCGGTCAGCACCGCGTCGACATAGCTGCGTGCGACGATTTCATCGTTCCGGCTTTCCACCACGATGTTGGTGATCCGGTGCAACGTCGCGCCCATCTGCCGATGCGCGCTCTCCATATATTCGGTAATCGCGCGCGGGCCGCGCCATCGGCCGAAGCTGCCATAATCCGCCTCGCAATCCTGTGCGAAGCAGGTGCGAAACAACGGCCAGTCGCGCGTGTCGATCCCGGTCGCATAGCGTAGCAGCAAATGATGGATCGCGCGCTCATCATCCGCTGCGAGTGGCGCCCTGCGCGTCAGGCTGCCATGTGCCGCCATAGTCATCCTCCCTTATATCCTGACGGATCATAGGGAAGGGGATGCCGATCTTGCCCGTCGAACGATAGGATCGGCGCCTATCGCGTCATTTCCTGGGCAGGGCATAGGCGACCAACTGATCGCTGGACCCCGACAGCATCGCGCCATGCCCCCCCGCCGCAATCACTATGAATTGACGCCCGCTGGCACTGGACCAATAGCTGCTGGGCGACGCATTGCCACCGGCAGGCAGGCGCGCCTTCCACAGCAACTGTCCGGTCGCCGTATCGAACGCGCGAAACGCATGTTCCTGGGTCGCGCCGATGAAGGTCAGGCCACTGGCCGTCGCCACCGACCCGCCGATATTGGGCACCCCCATCGGGATGGGGACGAGCGTCGGCAGCGCCAGCGGCCCGCTGTCGCGCGAGGTGCCCAAAGTCCGGCTCCACACCATCTTGCCGGTCCTGATGTCGACAGCGTTGATCCGGCCATAGGGCGGCTGCTGACAGGGTATGGCCAATGGCGACAGGAATGGCGCGATCTGCGCTGCATAAGGAACGCCCTGCTGCGCCGCCGGGCCGCCGACATCGCCCATATGCACCGCGTTCATCGGCTTGATGCCGCGCCGGTCGGCCTCCGCGCGTGGGATCAGACGGTTATAATTGCCGACCTGGTTGTTGTTGACGATCATCAGCCCGCGCAGCTTGTCCACCGACACGCCACCCCAGTCGATCCCGCCCAGATAGCCAGGCCAGGTGATCGTGGGATGCTCCGTCGACAGGGGCGTCATGTCACCATCGAATCGCGCCTGCCGAAAACGGATGCGACAGATCGCCTGATCGATCGGGGTCAGTCCCCACATGCCCTTTTCCGTAGGACGCGGCCCGCCAAAGCTGGGCATGGTGGTCGAATAGGGCTGGGTCTTGGCGATTCGTTCACCCGCGACGGCCCCTTGGGGCACGGGGCGCTCCTCGACCGGCAGGATCGGCTTGCCCGTCGCCCGGTCCAGCAGGAAAATCTCGCCCCGCTTGGTCGGCTGGATCAGGCCGCGCACCCCACCGGGCAGATCGACCAGCGTCGGCTGCGCCGGGACGTCATAGTCCCACAGGTCGTGATGGGTGGTCTGGAAAGACCACCGGACCGCGCCGGTCGCGGCGTCCAAGGCAATGACCGAACTGGAAAAGCGGTCGTCATTGGCGGTGCGGTGTCCGCCGAAATAATCGGGCGTGGCATTGCCCGTCGGCGCATAGACCAGCCCCAGCGATTCGTCCGAACTCATCGGCGCCCAGCTGTTCGGCGTGCCAGGGGTGAAGGTCGCGCCGGGCGCGGGCAGGCCGTGATCGTCGGGACGGCCGATATCGAACGCCCAGGCGAAGTCGCCGCTGACCGCATCGAAGGCGCGGATGACGCCCGATGGCTCGCCGATCCTCTGCCCGTCCGTCACCCAACCGCCCAGCACCAGTCGTCCACGCACCAGCGCGGGGGGTGATGTGACGAAATAATAACCCTTGTCCACCGTGCCGAGGCCGGATCTCAGGTCGACTTGGCCCCCGCGTCCGAAGCCGGGACAAGGGCGCCCGGTGGCCGCGTCCAGCGCGATCAGCCGTGCGTCCAGCGTCGCGGTATATATTCGTTCGGCGCATGGGCCGTTCGCCTGCGGCACGCGATAATAAGTGACGCCGCGACAGACCAGGCCATAGACGCCCGCCAGATCGGTCTTGGGATTATGCCGCCACAATTGCCGCCCCGTCTCCGGGTCCAGCGCAATCACGTCATTATTGCCCGCACATAGATAGAGGCGGTTGCCGATCTTGAGCGGGTTGACCTGAAACGCCGTTCCCTGCTTGCCATCGCCCAGCTTCCCGGTGCGGTAGGTCCAGGCTGGTCGCAAATGGCCGACATTGGCCGGGGTGATTTGCGCCAGCGGTGAAAAGCGCGACCCGCCCCGGTCGTTGCCATAAGCGATCCAGTCGCCATCGCCGGCCTGTGCGGGGGGCGGACCCCATAATTCGCTGCGTGGCGCCGGCATCCGATCGGCCCAGAAGGCCAGCCCGACGCCGCCCGCGAGTATCAACGCCAGACCGGGCCACAACAGCCGTGCGCCCGGCAGGGGCTGCATCCTCCCGACATGCCGCCGATAGAAGGGAGTCAGCATATACAGGCCCAGTCCCATCGGCATGGCGATGCGCGGGGCTAACGCCCATCCGTCTGCTCCGACTTCCCACGTCGCCCAGCCCAGATTGGCGGCCAGATACAGCCAGAACAACAGGATCGACACAGACCGCCTGCGCCAGCCCAGCAGCGCGACGGCGACCATCACGATCCCCGACGCAAGATACCATGGCGATCCGCCCAGCAGCAGCAGGCGGCCGCCCAGCCATGCAAGCGATGCGCCCGTAATGGTCAGTGACGATAGGAATGCGATGTTGAGGAAGCGTTGCATCATGGCACCCCGGCGCAGCACAAAGGATCGATCGGTGCGATCAGGCGGGTAGTTGCGCCGCCAGCCAGTCAGGCACGTTCATCCGATAGCATTTCTGCTCATACAGGCGGCTGATCCGCCATCCGTCGGCGGTGCGGACATAATCGTGGATATACCACAGCCCGAAAACCAGCGTGTCGCTGGTGCTGCCGTCGCTGACGGTCATCGGGTTGGTGCATACCGTCTTGGTCTGCGCCCGGTCGCCCTCGATCCGATATTGGGTGGTCGATATGGCGTGCTGAAACGCCACGATCGGGGCCAGGCTTTGCGCTAGAAAGCGCTTGATGTCGGCCAGGCTGCCGACCACCCCGACCATTTCGGAATAATCGATCACCGCGTCATCGGTGAAATATCGGTCCAGCCCGTCCCAGTCGCGGCTGTCCACGGCATAGCAATAGCCAACGATCAGATCCTGTATTTCGAACCGATCCGACATCTCCTGCACGGTCATGGTCATAACCTCTCCTCCATTCTATAGAATCATGGATTGCACAGGCAGGTTGGCCGACCGCCTTTCGTTGGGTAGGTGTAGACCCTGGCTGTGGAGGGGATGAGGCGTTACCGCCGGCGTAGGTCAGCGGGCCAATTTTGCATCAAGGAGAGTTTAGATGGGTCTCGCCCCGTTCACCGAAGCCGATTTCGTCCTGTCCAAAGAAAAGCGGGCCGAAATCACCGCCGGGCTGACCGATCGCCAGGCGTTCATGGTCAATCACTGGATGGACCTGCACGAAGTCATCAACCGCGGTGACTGGGATGGCATGGACGCATTCTTCAACACCGACACCATGACCTATGACAATCCCAACCGGCCGGACCTGGGCACCTATCATGTCTGGAAAACCTCACCGCAGGGTCTGTACACGACATTCCCGCCCAGCATCTATCGCACGCTCAAGGCGTGGGGCCGGGGTGAAGACGAAATCTGCGTCCTGTGCCACCATCATGGCAAACATACCGGCGGACCCTATATGGGCGTTCAGCCGACCGGCAACGAACTCAACGTCCTGTGGTTCTCGTGGCTGCGCTTCCGCGGTGACAAGATCGACCATATTTATTCGATCTCGGACGTGCTGACGATGCTCAAGGATCTCGAAGTGATCGAAGTGCCCCAGCCGGTCGATCCCTACAAATAAGATGGTGCACGCCCCGATCCCCTTTGGCGGATCGGGGCGGCATTGCGGTCAGTCGACGGCGCCGACATGGTCGATCCACCGGTCCAGCATCGCCCAGCTTTGCTGGCGTGTCGATGCGAAATTATGGCAATGGGCCGCATCCGCCAATGTCGTCATCGTGACATGGCGCGATCCGCGATAGCCGGCCGGTTCGCGATGGGGATCGGGACTGACGTCGATGTCGGCGAAATGCAGATACACCGGGGCGGTGATCGCCGCTGCCTCCCCCGCTACGCCGCCCGGCACGATCGCCAGCCGCCCATAGCTGTTGGGCGTGGTGGAAGCCTGCGCATCGTCCGCCGCGATGACGGCGTCAGGCACGTCGGCAGCATGGAAATAGCCGCGCATCGCGGCACGATTGGCCGCGCCATAGCCTGACCCTGCGACCCGCGCGTCCAGATCCGCGCGCACCGCGTCGCTCATGGCCAGCCCGATATTCGTGAATCCAAGGATGGCGACCTGATCGAAACTGGCCCATCTTGCCTGTTGCAGGATGGTCAGCATCCCGCCCATCGAATGACCCACCCCCGTCACCCGGCGCGCGCGCCCGGCAAATTCCGCGCCCCATTCCCCTGCGTCCATCCGTTGCAGCACTTTGCTCAACGCCAGATGATGCGCCTGCGCACCGCAGTACGGCGTCAGCCTGTCTTCGTGGAGCGGCTGGCTGCTGTCGCCCATGCCCAGCGCGTCGATCGCCAGCACCGCCTTGCCATGCGCCAGGCAGTGATCGACGAAACTATATCCCGGCCACTCCGCAATCTGCGCGTCCCAATACCATCGGCTGTAGGTGCCGCCATGCAGGCATATGCGCAAATCGAGTGGGCCGGGGCGCGCATTGTCTGGCAACGCGAGCGTTGCGGCGATCTGTATAGGCTCGCCGAAATCGACGGCGGTTTGGACGGGCAGCGACAGTGTGAACTTCGGCATGGACGTTCCTTGCGATCAGAGGCTGAAACCGCCATCGACGATCAGCGTCTGGCCAGTGATGTAGCGCGCCTTCTGCGAGGCCAGAAAGGCGACGGCCTGCGCGACATCATCGCCCGCACCAAAGTGCCGGAGCGCGATCCGCTTGCGTTGCGCCTCCCAGATGTCGGGCGTGTAAAGGCTGGTGAGGAAATCGGCGCCCAGACCGGCGTCGATGATGCCGGGCGCGACCATGTTCGCGCGGATGCCGTATCGCCCTTCCTCCTTCGCGATCGCACGACCCAGCGCCTCGATCCCTGCCTTGGGCACCGATGACAGCGCGTCTCCGGGCGGAAAACAATAGTTGGCGACCGACACCACCGATACGAAATTGCCAAAGCGTTGCGCCCGGAAATGGGGCAGGGCGGCAGCGACGACGCGGGTAAAGCCGATCAGCTCGACTTCGATTACCTGCCGCCATTGAGACTCGCCGATCTGGCTGACAAAGGGTTGGGCAATGTCGACGCCGCTGGCGAATATCACCGTCCCGATCGCGCCGAACCGGGCTTTGGTTTGAGCGACCGCATTTTGAATGCTTGCCATTTCAGCCAGGTCGCAATGGACGGCGATGGCGCGTTTCGCGCCTTCCTCCAATGTGTCGATCACAACCTGCGCCTTGTCCGCGCTGGAGCGATAGCCGATCGCCAGGCCGTCCCAATCGGACGCAAGGCAGCGACAGATCGCGCTTCCCAGCCCGCCCGTGCCGCCGACAATCAAGGCCGCGCTCCGGTTCATAGCGGCAAATGCCTGCCCAGATGGCGCAACAGCCGGTCGGCAAAGGCATCATTATGGTCGCCGGTGAACATATGGCCCACGCCATAGGCGACCTCGACCTCCAATTGCGGGGTCAGCGTCTGAAACTGGCTAATACTCTCGTCCGTTACGATCTCGCTCAGTTCGGCCCTCACAAGCACGACCGGCGCAGTCACGCGCTGCGCTGCGGCGACCAGCGCTTCACCTTCCGAGGGTGGGTGCAGAAATTCCCGTGATGTGGTGCGCGGATCCCAGTGCCAGAACAGCCGCCCGCCATCCGTCCGCATCGCCTTGGCCAGGCCGGACACGTCGGGCAGGCGCGGCTGGCCGAGGTGAAGATGCAGCGCATCGGCGGCTTCATCGAGCGACGCGAAGCCCGCCGCACTGGCATGGAAGAAACTGCGTATTTCCTCCACCCCGGCGTCATCGATATGGGGGGCAACATCGGCCAGCATGATCAGCCGCACGCGATCAGGATGGCGCGATCCGCCTACCAACGCCGATTGCCCGCCGCGCGATGCGCCAACCAGAGCGACCGGACGATCGAGCGCGAACAGGATCGCTTCGACATCCCGGCCATAGGCTTCCAGCAGATAGTCGCCATTGCTGGCCCACCCGCTGTCGCCATGGCCGCGCAGGTCGAAAGTCAGGCCATAATAGCCCGCCTGCGCGACCCGCCGCGCCGATCCTGTCCAGGACCGGCGGCTCTGACCTCCCCCGTGAAAGAAGCAGACGGGCGGCGCGGCCGGGTCGCCATAGGCGTCCGCGACCATCGCCACGCCGTCGCCCGGCAGGGTGATCCGGGTCGCGGACATCATGCCGGGCGCGTCAGGCTTATTCGGCGGCGATGGGCGGCGCGATCTCGGCGAAACATTCATGTTCGCCCGGTCCGGTATAGGCGAATTTGCCCGGCGCATGGTGCCATTTGCCATCGTTGCGGCTCTCATAGGGCGACGCCACTTCGATCAGGGCGCCGTGAGTGCTTTTAGCGCCGACCCAACTCCATTTCTGCCAGGTCATGTCGGGGTCATTATAGGTCTGGCCACCGCCGGGCAGGTGCAGCCCTTCGGCCTTGAGCTTTTCCATCGCGCCCGGCACATCGTCGGTCGCATAGCAAAGATGATGGACATGTTCGCCGACCTTGTCGAGCCGGTCGCCCATCGGCGTGCCGGGAGCGGGCTGGATGAACTGGATTTCAGTACCGCCGTCGTTGACGAAGGTCGCCCATTTCATGCCGGCATCGGCGCCGCTGGAAAATTCGTCATATTTGACGAGGCGCTTTTCCAGGCTGGCGGGGTCCAGCACGCGCAATATCTTGGTCCAGTCCACGATCGCCGTGTCCAGGTCACGCACGACCATGCACACATGGGCAAAAGGTCCGCTTGGCATATTCTTCTCCTCGAAAATTCTAGATTTCTATCGTCGCCGTGCCGGAATTGACCGTCCCGCGCCCATCTATGTCCAGCGCGAAGGCGCAGCTTATCACCTGGCCATCGATCGCTGTGACCGTGCCGGTCACGGTTGCGCGGTCGCCGCCATAGACATTGTCCAGAAAGCGTGAATCCATCGCCTTGATCCGCCCGCCGGGAAATGCGCGCATCAGCATGTTCATCATATAGGCGACATTGGCCGGTCCCTGATTGATGACGCGGTCGCCCAGCCCCTTGGCCTTGACCACCTCGACATCCAGATGGATGGGATTGGGGTCCGCCAGGAAAATCGCCCATTGTTTCATGGCTTCGGGGCTGACGCTCTCGATCGTGAAGGGCGGCAATGTGTCTCCGACGGCATAGCTCATGCGGCAAACTCCTTGCGCGGCAGAACCCACACATTGTCGGTTTCCAGAACTTGCGTTCCGTCCAGCAGATGCAGGCGCAGACGGTATGTCAGCACATCCATAACGCCCAGCTTGCGGCTACGCTTGCGGATCAGGCTCAATATTTCCCCCGTCACCTTGTAGCTTGCCCCGACCATCAGCGGGGCGTCAAACTGCACGCCGCTGCTGCCCATCATCGGGCCGTCATCGACATCGAATTCGCAGGCCTCGCATACGCCCGCCACGGTCTTGCCCATCGCGACCTGCGTGGCGATATAATAATAGATCGGGTGCGCGGTGCCGTCGCTCGCCGGTTCGATGCCCGTCGAACGGCACAGTGCGGCGTTTTCCTCCGCATTGATGGTAAATACCGCGGTTCCGTCCAGCGATGTGCCGGCAGCATTGGGGGCGGGGGGCAGGGTGTCGAGATCGCTCATGGCGGTTTCCTAGTATGAGCGCGGCAGGCCGAGGCTTTCGGCGATCGAATTGCGCACCATTTCGTTGCTGATCGGGGTCATGCGCAGGATGCGATGATCCCGCCAGTAACGCTGCATGTCGGTTTCCGCCGAATAGCCCATGCCGCCCATGATCTGTATGCCAAGGTCGGCGGCCTTCACCGCATTTTCGGTCGCGACCATCTTGAGCATGTTTGCCTCGACGCCGCAATTCATGCCGTTGGACTGCATCCAGGCGACATTGTTGAGCAGCAATTCGGTGGTTTTCTGCCAGGTCGCGATGTCGGCGACATAATGCTGGAGCGCCTGAAAGCGGCCGATGATGCCGCCAAACGCCTTGCGCTGGAGCATATAGGCCACAGCGTCCTCCAACACGCCGTCGATGGCACCCAGGCATTGCGCGCCGACCATGATCCGCTCATTGTTGAGCGTCGGCAGCATCGCATACCAGGCTTTGCCCGGCTCCCCCAGAACATCCTCATCGGGGACGAACACATCCTCATAATGGACCTCGCACGATCCCATCGCGCGCATCCCCAGCTTGGGCAGAAGCGATGCGGTGATGCCCTGCGCTTTGGCATCGACGAAGAACATGGTCAGGCCATGATGTTTCTTTTCGACATCCTTGTCGGTGCGCGCCAGGACGAGCAGGCGGTCGGCGGCCTTCGCGCCGGTCGTCCACATCTTCGCGCCATTGAGCTTCCATCCGCCCTCGACCTTGTCGGCATAGGTTTTCATCGCGCCCAGCACGTCGGTGCCGCCATCTGGTTCAGTCATGGAAAGGGAGACCCGCAACTTGCCCTGCGCCATCGGCCGCAACCAGCGGTTCTTCTGTTCTTCGGTGCCGACCGAACTGATCGTCTTGGCCCCGCCAAAGGATGTCAGACCCCAAACCCAGAGCAACCCGCCCGCCGTCCGCGCAAATTCACGCGCGAAGATCATCTGCATCATGACGTCGCCGCCCAGGCCGTCATACTCCTCCGGGATGCCGATTCCGAAGAAACCCTGCTCTGCGATCTTGTCCCACAATGCGTAGGGATAATTTTCCTCGTCGGCCTCCAGCGTGCGCATCCAGTCCTTGGGTGCCTCGGCATCCACCCAGCGGCGCACGATATCGCGAAACGCCTGCTGCTCCTCGGTGAGCGAAAAATCCATTGTCTTTCCTGTTCTCTTTGCCCGGCCGTTAGGCACCAGTCGGGCGCATTGAGAACCTATCGTCCTATAGGGTAAGCTGCCGTCAGATCGACAGGCCGCCTTCGACCGGGATGACCGATCCGGTTACGTAGGCGCCCGCGCGCGACGCCAGATAGATGGCGGCCCCGGCGAGATCCTCCGGCGTGCCGACGCGCCCGCGCGGGACCATGGCTTCCACCATCTTGCGCATCTCGTCCGACGCGATCACGGTCATTTCGGATTCGAAAAAGCCCGGCGCGATCACATTGGCGGTGATGTTGTCGCGCCCCAGTCTTTTGGCCAGCCCTTTGGCCATCCAGTGAATCGCGCTCTTGGACGCCTGATAGGCGTAATTTTCCTTTGGCCCGACCTTGAGCGCACCGACAGACCCGATGTTGATGAGCGATGCCGGCCGCTCCGCCGTTCCGCCCGCGCGCAACAGCGGCAGGAATTTCTGGAGTATGAAGAAGGGCGCCTTGAGGTTCAGGTCGATCACCTGGTCCCAGTCATCCTCGCCATAATCGTCGATTGGCGCATCCGCCATGGTCCCGGCATTGTTGACGAGCATATGCAGCGCGTTTTCGCGCGCAGCCACCTGCGCCACCAGGGCGTCGATACCACCGAGCGTCGACAGGTCGGCCGTCAGGCCGATGCAGGTGCCGCCGGTCGCTTCGTTAATCGCCTGCGCGGCGGCCATGACCTTGGTTTCGGTACGGGCGCAGATATAGACTTTGGCGCCTGCCGCCGCATAGCCGGTGGCGATGTGGCGACCGATGCCGCTCGATCCGCCGGTGACCAGCGCGACCCGACCCTGGACTGAAAAAAGCGCATCGACGTTCATGCCGCGCCCTTCGATGCTGTGATTTTCAGGATCAGTTCGACGGTCCCTTCGGGATCGCCCACCAGCAGCGCATGATCGCCCGGATGACTATGGATCGTCCAGCCCAGCGCTCGCGCGCGATCGTGCATCGCGGTCATGACGGTTATCGCCGCCGCGATATAATCGACTGGCTTCTCAATCGTTTCTGCGCCGACGGGAATGACGCAGGCGGTCGCCTTCATCGGCTGGTCCGACAGATTGTCGAGCAGCCATTTTTCGCGATCCGGGTCCATCAGATGGGGATGGGTCTTGGCTGCCTCGCGCTGCATGGCATCGACGCCAGAACCGATTGGTCCCTCGCCCGCGTCCAGCATGGCGTCCAGACCAGCAAGCTGATCTTCGGGAACATAGCCCATAAGCGATGCTATACGTTCGCCCGAATGCGGCACGATGGCGTCGAGGTAGATCACGCTGGCGATGCGATCGCCGATCTGCGCAATCACCCCCGGCGCGACCGTCCCGGCATAGCTGTGGGCGACCAACACGACATCGCGCAAATCCTCATAGCGCAAGACGTTGACAACATCCTGCACATGCGTGGCATTGCCGACATCCCGGCCGATCAGGTGCGACCGTTCGCCAAAGCCGGTGAAGGTCGGCGTATAAACCTTATGCCCCAGTGTTTCGAGCAGTTCACGGACATATTTCCAGGTCCAGCCGCCCATGCCGCCGCCGTGGAGTAAAACGAATGTGGTCATGACTGGTCAGCCTCCGCAACTTCTGTATTCTGGATGAATTCCGGGAACGGATCTGGTCCCCACAGGAACATGCTGTCTTCGGGCGCATGGTTGGCCGACGGCCAGTCCACATCATGCGGGATGAAGTCGATGTCGGCGGAATATTCGCTGAAACTGCCCCAAGGGTCGCGGACATAATAGAAATAATTGGCGCCCAGCACATGCTGGCCCAGACCCCAATTGGGTCCATAGCCCGCCCGCGCCATGGTCGCACCGCCCAGGCCGACTTCCATGACCGACCCTACGTCCCAGCTATTATGATGCATTCCGCGCCGATCCGACATTACGAGCGCCAGGAGATGATGGTCGCTGCCATGGACCCCATGCAGAAAGGCGACCGCCGGTTCGCTCTTGTCCGACAGGCGCAGGCCCAGCGTCTTTTCATAATAGTCGATCGCCGCATTCACGTCGGTGGTGAAAATGGCGAAATGCGACAGGCGGCGGGGATAGACTTTGGGCGCCTGGCTGTTGAGGATCGCGCCCGACTTGCCGGGTTGCGCACTGACAAAGGAAAATTGGCTCTTTTCCGCCGGTGTCGCCTTGTCCGCCGCCCGGACATTGATCGGCAGGCCGTCAAAACCGTAGAACCAGATACCATTATCTTCCGCGCCCGCCGGGGCATCGATTTGAGTCACGCCACAGCCATCGAGATGCGCGGCAAAGGCGTCGATCTCATCGGCATAGACGCCAAAACTCACATAGCGCAGTTTCCTGGTAGTGCCCCCCTGGGTGATGATGCCCCAGCGGTGCGCGTTGCCCCGAGTATAGAGTTCGATTGCGCCATCGCGGTCGCGCACGTCAAGGCCAAACAGGCTATAGAAGCGGCGTGCTTCCTCCAGGTCGGGCACGTCCAACGCAAAATGGTCGATCGAATGGACGCCCAGCACATTGGCGCGCCGTCCCACGATGCTCTTGTCGTTCATCCTGTCCTCCTTGGCTGATTGGGCGGCGACGCAATGCCGCCGCCCGCCCGTTGTCAGGCTGCCTTGATCGGGTTGACCAGCAAGCCGATTTTCTCGATCTCCACCTCGCACACATCGCCATCCTTCATGAACAGCGGGGGCTTGCGGGCAAGGCCGATGCCCGACGGCGTCCCCATCACCAGCAGGTCGCCGGCCTCCAGCGTGAAGCAGGTCGACAGCAGCGCCACCGTGTCGACTACGTCGAATACCATGTCGGATGTGTTGGCGCTTTGCACAGTTTGGCCATTGAGGCGCGTCTCGATCTTGAGGCCCGCGCCGCCCGCCGGCAGTTCGTCGGGCGTCACCAGCCACGGCCCGAATGCGCCGGTATCGTCGAAATTCTTGCCGACGGTCCATTGCGGTGTCTTTAGCTGATAGTCGCGGATCGACCCGTCATTGAACACCGAATAGGCGACGATGTGCGACAGCGCGTCGTCCTTGGCTATGTCCTTGCCGCCCTTGCCGACGACCGCGACCATTTCGGCCTCATAGTCGAGCTGGTCGGAACAGGGCGGCTTGATGATGGGGGCGCCATGGCCGATCAGGCTGCTATTGAACCGACCGAACACGGTCGGGAATTCGGGTACCTGGAAACCGCCCTCCGCGGCATGGTCCTTATAGTTCAGGCCCAGGCACAGGATCTTGGGCGCCTTGACCAGTGGCGGCAGGAACGTCAGGTCGTCGATGGCGACATCCTCGCCCCCGGTCGCGACCGCGTCACCCGCCTGAGTCAGCGCATCGCCACCCTGCGCGATCAGCGCGTCCAGATCATAGAGCGCTGCATCGCCGAACAGCACCTTGACGCCCGCCCCGGTATCGACCGCCAAACCGATCTGCCCATTTCTCGAAACCTTAGCCAAACGCATGATTCTTGTCCTCCTGATACCCTGCCACCGTGGCGGCCGCCGCCATCCGGGTCAATATGAAATATATTCTGAGATTTAAAATATACTATCTGCATTTGCCTGTGGTTTCAAAGCTGCTATGACTGCTGCGATGATGAAGAAATTGAGCCTGACCGAGCGGGCCTATCGCCAGTTGCGGGATGATCTGCTGACGTGTCGGCTGGTGCCGGGTGACAGGATCAACATCAAGGATGTGTCCGACAATCGCGGATTCAGCCTTGGCGCGGTGCGGGAGGCTTTGTCCCGCCTGACGTCCGAAGGTTTCGTGACGCAGGATGATGCGCGCGGTTTTCGCGCGACGCCGATTTCGATCGGCGACCTGATGGATCTGGTAACGGTGCGCAGCGATATAGAAGGGCAATGTCTGCGCCGCGCCATTATGAGCGGAGGGCTGGACTGGGAGTCCGCGATCGTCAGCGCCGCCCACCGCCTGAGCAAAACGCCGACTCGCGATCCCGCCGATCCTGCCCGCCTGAACGAGGATTATGCCGACGCCCATGGCGCGTTCCACCATGCGCTGGTGGCCGCCTGCGACAGCCCCTGGCTGCTGCGGATGCGCGACTGGCTCTACGCCCAGTCGGAGCGCTATCGCTACCTCACCGTCCCGCTGGCGACCGGCGAGCGCGATCTGGTCCATGAACATCGCGATATCGTCACCGCGACGCTCGGCCGCGACGCCGATCGGGCGGTGGCGCTGCTGGGCGATCACCTGATGGCGACCGCCCGCCTGCTGGTCGATGCGCAGGACGGCGCGATGCGCCTGCCGGGCGAGAAGGCGGCCTGACCCCATTCTAGTCCTGCCGCTTCTGTCCGGTTCCGCCGCCACTGGCGGGCATTAGCATGTTGCTCATTCCGCCATCGACCAATATGTCGATCCCGCTAATATGTCCCGCTTGAGGCCCGATCAGGAACAAAATGGCGTTGGCGACATCTTCGGCCATGCCCAGCTTGCCCAGCGGTATGCTCGCCTCGCGCTGGTCGCGCCGGGCCTTGTCGTCATAGCCCGCTGCCGTCATCGGCGTATAGGTCGGGCCGGGGGATACGCTGTTGCATCGGATGCCGTCCGGTCCCCATTCGATGCTCAACTGGCGGATCATCATCAGCAAGGCGGCCTTGCTGCATGAATAGAAACCCAGCGCGGGCGTCGGCGCGGTCGCGGACATGGAGGCGGTGGCCACGAAGGCGCCCTTGCTGACTTTCAAATGCGGATGCGCCGCCTTGCCCAGCAGCCAGGCGGACCGGGTATTGATCGCAAAGATACGGTCGAAATCTTCGACGGGGAGGTCGACGAGCGCGCCACCCATGATGATTCCGGCATTGCTGACGACCGCGTCGATCCCGCCCATATGCGCAAGCGCTGCCGCCACGATCCGGTCGCCGCAATCCAGCTGCGCCAGGTCGACCACGCACGTCGCAGCCGCCGGGCCGATCGCATCGGCGACGATCTGAAGGTTGGCCGCATCCCGATCGACCAGCAACATCCGATGCTCGCCCGCAATCGCGCCGCCATCGGCCAGCAGTTGCGCGCAGGCGCGCCCTATGCCGCTGGCCGCGCCTGTGATGATGACCCGCATATATGCTCTCCCAATTCTTTTTTCTGTCAGTCGTTCAGGCCCAGTTCGTCCATCAACGCCGCGCGCAGCTTGAACTTTTGAATCTTTGACGCCGACATAGGCCATTCGTCGACGAACCGGATGTGGCGCGGCACCTTGAACGATGCCAGGCGCGCCTTGGTGTAGGCGATCAGTTCGTCCGGCTCCACCGACACGTCGCCATCGCACTCGATATAGGCCGCCGGTATCTCGGCCAGCCGATCGTCGGGCAGGCCGACGACCTGCGCCAGCCGGACGGCGGGATGGCTGGCCAGGACGGCCTCCACTTCCGCTGCTGCGACATTCTCACCGCCGACCTTTAGCATATCCTTGAAACGTCCATGGAACATCACATGGCCTTCCGCGTCGATCGATCCGATGTCGGCGCTATGATACCATCCGTCCGGGTCGATCGCTTCGGCGGTTTTTTCCGGGTCGCGATAATAGCCGTCGAACAGATTATAGCCGCGGATCAATATTTCGCCCCGCTCGTCCACGCCGCGTTCCACGCCGGTGTCGGGATCGATGATTTTCATCTCGATCCCGGCCAGCGGATAGCCCAGCTTTCTGAAGCCCATTTCAGGGTCCATCGCCGGGCCGCCAGTCGTCACGATCCCCGTCGCTTCGGTCATGCCCATGGTGCCGACTTGCAGCATGTTGGGCGCCTTGTCTCGATAGGCCCGGCCGACCCGGTCCGGCATGAAGGCAAAGCAGCTATTTTGCAGGCGGACGGACGACATATCCGTCTTGTCCCAATCGGGGTGCGCGATCATCGCCTGATGGAAGGTGACGAAGGGCAAAAACATCATCGTCACCCGTTCCGCCTCGATCTGGCGCAGGCTTTCCCCGGCGTCGAAATGGGGCTGGCCGATGAAGGTGCCGCCTACATCCATCGCGCCCAGCATGCACAGCATCGCGGCGATGTGAAACAGCGGCAGCGGCGACCAGGCGCGTTCGTCGGGCTGGAAGCCCCAGCGATAGCGGGCAAGATTATTCGCCTCGCGCGTCACCGCCTCATGGCTGAGCAGGCAACCCTTGGGATTGGCCGACGTCCCGGACGTATAGAGGATCATCGCGGTGTCGCGGACACGCACCGTCAAACGTGCGTCATGTATGTCCATCTCGCTGACGCCATCTGCCGCTGCATCGAACATGGCTTGGTCGATGAAACCGGGGGCGGAGCGTCCGCCAAGCATGATGATCTGTCGAAGCAGGGGCGTTTCCGCCAGCGTCAGCGCGGCAGGATCGACCGCCGATGACAGGTCGGGAAAGGCCTCTGTCAGGCGCGCGCCGAAATCCACATGCTCGCTGATCAGATCATTAGTCACGATTGCACGCAAATCGGCATTTTGCGCCACATAAGCCATTTCCGGCGCCTTGTAGCGGGCATTCATCAACACCGACACCGCGCCGCACATGGCGTTGGCGAACAGCGTTTCGACAAATTCGATGCTGGACGGCAATAATATGCCGACATGGTCGCCCCGCCCGATGCCCAGCGCTTTCAACCCACGCGCGCGCCGTAGGACGCTCGCCACCAGATCGTCATAGCTTTTGCGTTCGCCTGGAAAGACCAGTGCGTCCTTGCCGCGACCCTTGTCCCACCCTGCCAGTAGCAGATCGCCCAGCGTCGTCGCCGTTATGCGAATTGCGGCGCTGTCCTCGCCCTTGATGCCCACGAAAGCCCGCTCCTAAATTTCAGCCGATCCTGTCTTGGCATCAGATTGCAGCGCCCGCGCGCCCATGCGCCTTTCGTTGGATAGGTGCGGACAGGGCGGCCCGCGCCAAGAGCGGACACAGCAAAGTATCGGATCACGGGTCGGGAATTTACGATGGAAGCCTATATCTACGATCATGTTCGCACGCCGCGCGGCAAGGGCCGCCCGGACGGCGCGCTGCACGAAATCACGTCGGTCGAAATGGCCGCGCAATTGCTCAAGGCGCTCCAGACCCGCAACGATCTGGACACCGCGTTGCTGGACGATGTCATCATCGGCATGGCCCAGCCGGTCGGCGAGCAGGGCGGCGTTCTGGCCCGCGCGGCCGTATTGCAGGCCGGCTATGCTCAAACCGTCGCCGGACAGCAGATCCATCGTTTTTGCGCCACCGGGCTGGACGCTGTCAGCCTGATCGCGGCGCAGGTTCATGCCGGGATGATCGACGCGGGAATCGGCGGCGGCGTAGAATCGATGAGTCGCACGGTGATGGGTTATGATTCGGGCGCATGGACATCCGATCCCGCGGTTGCTTACGGCAATTATTACGCGCCGCAGGGGATCGGTGCGGACATTATAGCCACACTGGACGGCTATACCCGCGAAGATGTCGATCGCTTCGCGGTCGAAAGCCAGCGCAAGGCTGCCCATGCGTGGGATCAGGGCTATTTCAAACGCTCTATCGTCCCGGTAACGGATGTTTTAGGCGAGGTTGTCCTCGACCGTGACGAGCATATGCGTCCGGGCACCACAGTCGAAAGCCTGGCCAAGCTCAAGCCGGCGTTCGAAGGGTTCGGCAAGGCCGGGTTCGAAGCCGTGGCGAAGGCGAAATATCCGCAGATCGAAGAGCTGAGCTATGTCCATCATGGCGGCAACAGTTCGGGCATAGTCGACGGGTCGGGTCTGGTGCTCGTGGGATCCAGGGCATTTGGGGAAAAGGCCGGATTGAAGCCGCGCGGCCGCATCCGCGCCTATGCCAATATCGGGTCTGAACCCACGATCATGCTGACAGCGCCGACCGCCGTGTCGCGCAAGGCCTTGAAGGTCGGCGGCATGACTGAAAAGGACATCGACCTGTGGGAGCTGAACGAAGCCTTCGCCAGCGTCGTCATGCACTTCCAGCGCAACCTCGACATTCCCGATGACAAGATCAACGTGAATGGCGGCGCGATCGCCATGGGCCATCCGCTCGGCGCGACCGGGGCGATGATCCTGGGCACCGTGCTCGACGAACTGGAGCGGCGCGATGCGTCAACCGGCCTTATAACGCTGTGCGCCGCCAACGGCCTGGGCACGGCCGCCATTATCGAGCGCGTCTGAACGCGCCCTTGCGAACCATGAAGCGGGACATTCCATGAAGACCATGCAACTGCAAAAGGCCGATGACGGCTTCGCGATCCTGACCCTCGACGCCGAAGGATCGATGAACGTCGTCAACGATGCTTTCATCGCCGACATGGAAGCGGCGACCCGGCAGATAGCCGAAGACGACAGCATCAAGGGCGTCATCCTGACATCGGCCAAGGCCAGCTTCATGGCGGGCGCCGACCTCAAGCAACTGGTCAACGGCTTCGGTACGCTGACGCCCAGCCAAGCCTACGCCTTTTCCAAGCGCGCGACCGACATGCACCGCGCGATCGAACAATCGGGCAAGCCCTGGGTTGCGGCTATCAACGGGCTGGCGCTCGGCGGCGGGTTCGAACTCGCGCTCGCCTGCCATCGGCGCATCCTGGCGGACGATGCCAAGGCACTGGTCGGCCTGCCCGAAGTCAATGTGGGCCTGCTCCCTGGATCGGGCGGCACGGTGCGGCTGGGTCTGATCGCGGGCATGAAAACCGCGCTCGACCTGCTGCTTTCCGGCCGTTCGGTCGGCCCTGCCGATGCGCTCAAGCTCAAGATCGTCGATGAGGTCGTGCCTGCCGCCACGCTGATCGACGCGGGCAAGGCCTGGCTGGCTACTGGTCCCGATCCGGTCAAGCCGTGGGACGTCAAGGGGTGGACCCCGCCGCAGAAGAAAGGGCTGACCGTCCCGGAAGACTCCGCCGCCTATATGATGGCGGCTGGCGGCCTAGCGAAGGTCGGCTATAATCAGCCGGCGCCGCTCGCCATCCTCAACTGCGTGTTCCAGGGGCTGCAACTGCCTTTCGACAAGGCGCTGACCGTCGAGGGCAAATATTTCGCCAGGCTGCTGACCGATCCTGTCGCGCGCAACATCATCCGCACGACCTTCATTTCCAAGCAGGCCGCCGAAAAGGGCGCGCGCCGTCCCGAAGGCTTTGAGAAATTCGCGGCCAAGAAGGTCGGCGTGCTGGGCGCGGGCATGATGGGCGCGGGCATCGCCTATGTCTCCGCCAATGCGGGTATAGAGGTCGTGCTGATCGACCGCGACACCGCGACCGCGCAAAAGGGCAAGGACTACTCCGCCAAGGTGCTGGGCAAGTCGGTGCAGAAGGGCCAGATAGCGCAGGATAAGGCCGACGCCATCCTGGCCCGTATTACCCCGACCGACGACTTCGCGCTCCTCGACGGCTGCGACCTGGTGATCGAAGCGGTGTTCGAGGACACTGCGATCAAAGCCGAAACCACGCGCAAGGCCGAAGCGGTGTTGCCCGAAGCGGCCATCTTCGCGTCGAACACGTCCACCCTGCCGATTTCCCAACTGGCACAGGCCTCCAAACGTCCCGACCAGTTTATCGGCCTGCACTTCTTCTCGCCGGTCGAGCGGATGGGACTGGTCGAGGTCATCATGGGTAAGCAAACCAGCAAGGCGACGCTGGCCAAGGGCCTCGATTACATCGCCCAGTTGCGCAAGACACCGATTGTCGTCAACGACAGCCGCGGCTTCTACACCAGCCGCGTGTTCCAGATGCTGATCCACGAAGGCGCTGCGATGCTGGCCGAAGGCGTACCGCCTGCGGTGATCGAGAATGCGGCAAAGGCAGTGGGAATGCCAGTCGGGCCGCTCGCTCTATTGGATGAACTGACGCTCGATCTGCCGCTCAAGATCGTCGATCAGGCGATCGCGGAAGAGGGCGACGCCTACACGCCGCCCGCCGGCGTTGCCGTCATGCGACGGATGAAGGATGAAATTGGCCGCTCCGGTCGCAAGACGGGCGGAGCGTTTTACGACTATCCCGAAGGCGGCAAGAAACATCTGTGGACAGGATTGGCCGATCATTTCCCTACCAAAGCTGGCTGGGACATTGAGGAACTGAAACAGCGCTATCTCTATGCCCAGGCGATGGAAACCGCCCGCTGCCTGGAAGAAAATGTGCTGGAAACGCCGCAGGATGCCGACCTTGGCGCCATTTATGGCTGGGGCTTCCCGGCATGGACCGGCGGCACGATCAGCTATATCGACACGATCGGCATCGCAAAATTCGTGCAGGAATCCGACCGCCTGGCCCAGCTTTACGGTCCGCGTTTCCTGCCGTCCGCCTGGTTGCGCGACAAGGCGGCCAGGGGCGAAGATTTCTACACCGCCGCCACCGAAACCACGGTCAAGGAGCCGGTTCCGGCATGAAACGCCTGATTTTCGAAACTGAGCATGAGCAGTTTCGCGATAGCGTGGTCAAGTTCATGGGCGCCGAAGTCGGCGCCCATGCCGAGCGCTTTCGCGAGCAGGGCATGGTGGATCGCGACCTGTATCTTAAGGCGGGCGCGAACGGTCTGCTGTGCACCTGGGCGGACGAAAAATATGGCGGCGCGGGGATAGACGATTTTCGCTTCGAACAGATCATCATCGAAGAAAATATGCGGCATGGCGATGTAGGCTTCTACATCAACCTGCATAATGATCTGGTTGCGCCCTATATCGCCAAGCTGGGAACGGAGGAACAGAAGGATCGCTGGATGCCCGGCATCGTCAGCGGGGAAAAAATCCTGGCCGTCGCGATGACCGAACCTTCGACCGGCAGCGACCTGGCCGGGATGCGCACCAGCGCCACCGATCAGGGCGACCATTGGCTGCTCAATGGCGCGAAAACCTATATTTCCAACGGGATATTGGGTGATTTGGTTATCGTCGCCGCGCGCACCGATCCCAACAGCCGCCACGGTCTTGGCCTGTTCGTGGTCGAACGCGGCATGGAAGGGTTCGAACGCGGGCGCAAACTCGCTAAGATGGGTCTGAAAGCCCAGGATACCGCTGAACTCTTCTTCAACGACGTGAAGGTGCCCAAGGCCAATGTGCTGGGCGATCCGACGCAGGGCTTCAAATATCTGGCCCGTTTCCTGGCGCAAGAGCGGTTGGTCGCCGCGATCGGCTTCATGGCGACGGCGCAGACCGCGTTCGACATCACGCTAGATTATGTGAAGGAGCGCAAGGCGTTCGGCAAACCGATCGGCGCGTTCCAGAACAGCCGGTTCAAGATGGCGTCGATGCGGGCCGAACTGGACGCGCTTCAAACCTATGTCGATCAATGCGTCCTGCTGCTCAACGCCGGCGAATTGACGGCGGAGGATGCGTCGGCGGCCAAGCTGTTGACCAGCGAACTGGAAGGCCGGGTGATGGACGAGTGCGTACAATTGCACGGTGGCGCGGGCTATATGGAAGAATATCGCATCAGCCGCATGTATACCGACGCCCGGATCAGCCGTATCTTCGCCGGCACCAGCGAAATCATGCGTGAAATTATCGGGCGCGGGCTGGGTCTGGACGAGCGCAAGCTGTCCTGAGCCATTGCCGGGAGAGTGCCGATGTTGAACCTTGATCGTTTGCGGGCCTTTGCTGTCCCGGCGGCGGAAGATATTTGCGATCCGCGCAGCGCCATCCTTTACGCGCTGGGCGTGGGTGCCGGGCTGGGTGCGATCGACGAGCAGCATCTGCTGTTCGAGCGTGACCTTGAAGTGCTGCCGACGATGGCGCTGGTGCTGGGGACACCGGGTTTCTGGCCGATGGCGGGCGAACTGGGCTGGGACTGGCCGCGCATCCTGCACGGGGAGCAGAGTTTGCGGCTGCTGCGTCCGTTGGAACTGGGCCAGTTGGTGCATGGCCGGATAGAGATTGGCGATGTCGCCGACAAAGGACCGGGCAAGGCTGCGCTGGTGCGCGCCAAGCGGACCCTGATGACCCCGACCGATCTGGTGATCGCGGAGATGGAGGAAATCTGGGTGCTGCGCGGCGCGGGCGGCTTTGGCGGTCCGCGCGATTTGCCGGGCCAAATGGCGACGACGATGCCCGACGAACCGGCCCATGCCTTGCTCGATCTGCCGACCGCGATCAATCAGGCGCTGCTCTATCGCCTGACCGGGGATCGCAATCCGCTGCATGTCGATGCAGGGACGGCGGCATCGGCAGGGTTTGATCGACCCGTTTTGCATGGGCTGGCGACGATGGGGCTGGTCAGCAGGGCGCTGGTTCACTTGTGCTGCGGCGGCCAAGCGGCGCTGCTGACCGGGATGAGTGCACGTTTCACCGCACCTGTCTGGCCGGGGGAAACGGTGCGGACCGAAATCTGGCGCGATGGCGATAACATATTGTTTCGGGCAAGCATCCCCGACCGCAGCGTCGTGGTAATGGATGGCGGACGTGCGTGCGTCGCCGGATTTTGAAGAAGAACGGGAAGCAAAGTGAAAATATTGGACGGTAAGATCGCGCTGGTTTCCGGTTCCGGTCGGGGTATCGGCAAGGCGATCGCGCTCAAGCTGGCGGGCAATGGCGCGCATGTCGTAGTCAACGACCTGGACAATGATGTCGCACAGGCGACTGCGGCGGAGATCGAGGCGCTGGGTGTGCGTGCCGTGGTGTGCGTGGGTGATGTGACGGCGGCGGATTTCGGCGAAAAATTTGTGGCCGCCGCGGTCGATGCCTTCGGCACGATCGACATCATCGTTAACAATGCCGGTTACGCCTGGGACTCGGTGCTGCAAAAGACCAGCGACGAACAATGGATGGCGATGCTGGACGTGCATCTGAGCGCCCCGTTCCGCATCCTGCGCGCCGCGCAACCGGTTATCGCCACTGCGGCCAAGGCGGAAATTGCCGAACATGGCCGTGCGCAGCGTCGCACGGTCGTCAATATCTCATCGGTCGCGGGGCTGGGGGGCAATGCCGGGCAGGCAGGCTATGCCGCGGGGAAGGCCGGGATCGTCGGCCTGACCAAGACCGTGATGAAGGAATGGGGGCGCTATAATGTCACGGTCAACGCCGTTGCTTTCGGCGCGATCATGACGCGGATGACCGCAGGGGAGGCCGGCAGTTCGACCATCAATGTCAAGGGCAAGGACATCAAGGCCGGGGTCAGCGACGAAATTCTCGAAGCGATGGAAAAAGGTATTCCGCTGGGCCGTGCCGGAACGCCGGAGGAAGCGGCGGGCGCTGTCTATCTGCTGTGCCTGCCGGAAGCCGATTATATCACCGGCCAGGTGATCGTTGCGGGTGGCGGCTGGCAATTATAGGGAGGAAGGGGGCGGCGAACCGGCATCGCGACCGCCCCTCTCGTTCTTTTCAATTCAGCCGCAACCGACCACGCCGCCATCCACGGGAATTTGCGCGCCCGTCACATAGCCGCCTGCCCGCGAACACAGAAATATGACGATACCGGCGATGTCGTCCGGCTTGCCCAGGCGACGCAGCGGGATATGGGCTAGAAGCCCCGGATCGACATTGTCGTCGTCGCGCATATGCGCCGTCATCTTCGTGGGGAAAAAGCCTGGAATGACTGCATTTACGGTAATGTTGCGCGCGGCCAAGTCCCCGGCCAGGTCGCGCGTCATCATATGAACGGCGGCCTTGCTGGCGGCGTAGCTATAGGCGTTCAAGCGCTCCGTCTTCATGCCCGCGACCGAACCGATGTTGATGATCCGTGCAGGATCGTCGGCAGTCGCACTGGCGCCCAATTCGGGCAGCAATTCACGCACCATGGTGAAAGGCGTCTGTACATTGACGGCCATCACGCCTGGCCATGCCTTGTCGGGGAAATTGTCTATATCGCCGCCCCAGGTCTTGCCCGCATTATTGACGAGGATGTGGCACGCGCCCATCGTATTGCGATAGCGCGCCACCAGATCGACCGCCGCCTCCGGCGTAGACAGATCGGCAGGCAGGGGGATGCACCTTCCCAGTACCGACATTTCGCTGGCCGCGGCCTCACAAATATCGGCTTTGCGCGATGTGATCGCCACGGTTGCGCCCGCGCGCAGAAGCCCCTCGGCGATCATGCGGCCAAGCCCTTGCGCACCGCCGGTGACGAGCGCCTGCTTGCCTGCAAGACTGAACAGGTCGCTCACATCGTCACCACGACTTTGCCGAATTTATGCGCGTCGCGCAGGTGGAGCAGCGCTTCCTTGGCCTGCGCCAAAGGATAGGACGCCTCGATCACCGGCTTGATCTTATGTTCATCCGCAAAGGCCAGCATGTCCTGGAAATCCTGCGGATCGCCGACCTGGCTGCCGACGATGCTGGCGCTTTTCAGGAATATGTCGGTCGCGTTGAACTTGATCTCGTTCCCTGCCGTCGAACCATAGATGACGATGCGCGCGCCTGGATTGATGGCGCGGACATAGTTCGAAAAGCTGGGCGAAGGTGCGCCGTCCAGCACTACGTCGATGCCGCCGGTCAGCTTGCCGACTTGTTTGCGCCAGTCGGGATCGGTGTAGAGCAGGCCGCCCTTGGCCCCCATGGCGATGGCGCGGTCTATAACATCCTGACTTTCGCCCGTGACATAGACATTGGCGCCCTTGGCGACCGCGAAGGCAAGACCGAACGTGGCGACGCCGCCGCCCACGCCGCTGATGAGCAGCGTTTCGCCCGCCTGCAACCGCCCCTTGAACATCAGCGCCCGCCACGAGGTGAGCGCCGTCAACGGCATGGCGCCCGCTTCCTCGAAGCTCATGAATGCAGGCTTTGGCGCCAGATTTTCGACCGGCACGCAGATATATTCGGCAATGGTGCCAGCAAAGGGCATCCCCAGCAGGCCGAAATCGGCGGCGGGCGCGTGGCGGTTGGAACCCCAATTGCGCGCAGGATAGAGGACGACCTCGTCGCCTTCGCTGACGCCCGAAACGCTCTCTCCGATCATGTCCACGACACCCGCGCCGTCGCAACCCAGCGTGACGGGCACGGTCATGCCGGGATATTGGCCATGGGTTATGAACAATTCGCGGTGGTTGACCGACGCGGCCTTTATCGCGACGCGGACCTCGCCTGGCCCTGGCACCGGCGTTTCGACGTCCGCCACCACGACGGAATCGGGTCCGTCGATCTTTTCGAGATACAGGGCCTTCATGGTCAACCTTTCCTGATGTGCCGGCCCGGCGGTTCGGGTCGCCTGCCTTTTTCATGGACGGCGCGTGTGCGACGCAGCCTTGAGGTTTCCCCAGGACAATATCTGGCGCGAATGATGACCTATCTGAGGATAGGAAAAGGGGATTGCATTTAGGATTTCACAGGTCAGAATATATTTAGAACGATAAAACGAATCGTGCCACGCAGCACGAACAGGAGAGAATGATGGCTGTGGTCCCAACGATCGTCCTGCCGCCCCGGATAACGCCGACGCTGATCGAGCGTCCGGCGCTGGCCGCCCTGACCGAAAAGGTCGCCCAAGCGCGTCTGACCATGGTGTCCGCCCCCGCTGGCAGCGGCAAGACGACGGCGATGCTTTACTGGGCGGAAAGGCTGCGGGCGCAAGGTCGGCCCGTGCTGTGGCTGGCGGCGCGGGCCGGCATCGGCAACAAGACATCCTTCCTGCTGGCGCTCAAGGCCGCGGGGAATGCTCTGCGTCTCGACTGGCCCGACCTTGCCGGGGATGCCGATGACGCGGTCTGGCTCAGGACGTTATCGACGGTCGTGGAACCCAGGCCCGTCATCATCATCGACGACGCCCAATTGCTCGACGAACAGACCATCGCCTTCATCGCGCAACTGTCGTCAAGCGCGCGCGACGGGCTGACGATGATCGTGGCGGCGCGCGGCGTCGTCGGCCTGCCGCTGGCGCGGATGCGGGCGCTCGGCTTTCTGGTCGAAGTGGGCAACAGCGATCTGTCCTTCACCTTGGCTGAAGCTACCCAATTGGTGACTAAGAGCATCGGCGCGCCGATCGATTCGCGCGATTTGCAGGACATCGTGCGAGATACGCAGGGATGGGTGTCGGGCGTCGTCATCGCGTGCGACCTCTACCGGCGCGGGATGCAGGGCGGCGGCAATCTGCGGCTGACCGGCCTGCGCCCGGAGTTTGCGGAATATTTCCACGAGGAAGTCCTGGGCCTTCAGCCGGACCATGTGCGACGCTTTCTGGTCGACACGTCGATCCTCGACGAACTGACCCCGTCGGCCTGCGCAGCGGTCACCGGAGACGAAGACGCGCGCGTGATGCTGGATCATGTCTTTCGTCAGGGACTGTTTCTCAACGCCGTCGATCAGGAACATGGCCGCTACGCCTATCATCGCCTGTTCCGCGAGATGGTGCTGGGTCGCCTGATGGACCGTGCGCCCGCCCGCGCCACGATGACGCACTGCCGCGCGAGCAACCATTTCGCGGAGACCGGCGACATCGTAACGGCGATCGAACATGCGCGCTTGAGCGGGGACCAGGGCTTCCTGGCCGCGCAACTGGATCGGCTGGCCGAACGGCTGACCTATTCGGGCTATCTCTACCGAATTGACGAACTGAGCGCGGATCTGCCCTGGAGTGTGCTGGCGCAGCATCCCTATTTGTTGTTGGCATTGGCGTGGCGACGGATACGGCAATTATCCTTCGCCGCTGCCGACCGGCTGATTGCCACGGCGCGCTCGATCCATGATGCGCGCAGTCAGGGCGATGCGATGTCCGCCCATGAAAGCGAACAGCTTGACCTGATGATCCGACATCGGCTCGTGATGCTGGCCGCGGCGCGCGACGACATGGTCAATGTGGAGGCGGAGGCCGAGCCGCTGCTGGCCGAAATGGCCGAAAGCCATGCCTATCTGAGCTGCACATTGTTGGCGCAGCTGATGTCGGCGCGCCGCGAACTCTATCATTTTCAGGACATGCTCAAACTGGAGGCGGAAACCCGGCGCGCCTTGTCCCGTCCGGGATCGGACTTTGCTTCGATCGCGCTCAAGGCATCGGTCGCCCCGACATTGATGGCCCAGGGCAAGACCCAACTGGCGCATCGTTTTCTGGACGAGGCATTGACGCTGGCCAGGGAGATACACGGCGAAGGATCGGGCCTTGCCGCCTTGCCCGCGCTGCCGATGGCGGAACTTCTCTATGATGCTGGCGATATGGACAGTGCGACCGATCTGGTCGAACGCCATCTGCCGGTCGTGCGGCAATGGGGCTTTGCGGACCAGATGGCGTCGGGCTATATCGTCAACGCCCGTCTGCGCGCGGCGCGTGGCGATCTGCCCGGCGCGCTCACGACGCTCAACGACGCGCATCTGGTCGCGATCGAATGTGGGCTGGACCGGATGCGGGCGTTCATCGTGGCCGAAGAAGTCCGTTTGCTCATCAAGGCGGGGCAGATCGAGGAAGCAGAGCAGCATTTCGCGGCGGGCGATCCGCAACTGGATGGCGAACCGGTCCCCACGCTGCACCCCACCCGTCGCAACGAGAGTATCGCGATCGCCTGGCTGCGGATCGAAATGCAGCGGCATCGGCTTGGCCGGGCGCGCAAGGTCGCGCATCGCTGGCTGGAATTCGTCAAGCGGGCAGGCGCTGTGCGATCGGCGGTCACGTTCGAACTGCTGCTGGCTGAAATCGCCGTGTTGCAGGGCAATCGGTCCGAAGCGCGTCGGGCGGTTCGCACCGCTGTGGAAATGGCCGAACCGGCGGGCTGGGTCCGCACCTTCATCGACGAAGGCGAAGTGATCGCGTCGCTACTGACCGAAGCCTATGCGCAGGGACCGGAACTGGAAACCCCGGCTGACCGTTTCGCCGTGCGATTGGTGTCGATGATGCGCAGTGGTCCGCAGATCGAAACGGATGAGGATGACCAGGATGATTTCGGCCTGACCGGCCGCCTCGCCAATCGCGAAGTTGACATATTGACCATGGTCAGCGGCGGTTTGCGCAACCGCGAAATCGGGGACCGGCTGGGACTGACCGAAGGCACGGTCAAATGGTATATGCAGCAGATATATGACAAGCTGGGCGTGCGGCGGCGGCCGCAGGCGGTGCTGCGCGCGCGCCAGTTGGGTATCCTGCCCTGATCGCTTGTCCTGCGCCTATCGAAGGATAGATTGCGCGCCTCAGGGCGCCTGCCATCGCGCTGCTGCGTGAAAGGAACCATCATGGCCAAACGTAAAGTCATCATCAGCTGCGCCATCACCGGCGCAATCCATACGCCGTCCATGTCGCCCTATCTGCCGGTGACGGCGCAGGAAATCGCGGAATCGGCCGTCGGCGCGGCGGAGGCCGGGGCGGCGATCATCCACCTACACGCCCGCAATCCCGTCGACGGGCGCCCCGACCAGAATCCCGACCTGTTCGCGCCCTTCCTTCAGGTTATCAAGCAGCGCAGCGATGCGGTGCTCAACCTGACGACCGGCGGCCATCCGTCCATGAGCGTGCAGGAACGCATCCGCCCGGCCCAGACATTCGCCCCCGAAGTCGCCAGCCTGAATATGGGGACGATGGGCTTTGGCCTGTTTCCTATGCTGGACCGGTTCAAGGATTTCAAGCATGACTGGGAAGCTGCCGCGCTCGAAGCGTCGCGGGATCTGGTTTTCAAAAATACCTATGCGGACATCGAGCATCTGCTGGCGACGCTGTCGCCGCTCGGCACGCGGTTCGAATTTGAATGTTACGACACCAGCCATCTCTATAACCTTAAATATTTCCTCGATCGCGGACTGGTGAAGGCGCCGTTGTTCATCCAGACCTGCTTTGGCATATTGGGTGGCATCGGCAGCCATCCCGACGACATCATGCACATGAAGCGCACGGCCGACCGGCTGTTTGGCGATCAATATCAATGGTCGGTGCTGGGCGCAGGCGCGCGCCAGATGAGCATCGTCGCAATGGCCGCGTCGATGGGCGGCAATGTGCGCGTGGGGCTGGAAGATTCGCTATGGGGCGGTCCCGGTCGCCTGGCCCGGACCAATGCGGAACAGGTCGCGACCGCGCGGCAGATCATCGAAGGCATGGGGCTGGAAATCGCTACCCCGGACGAGGCGCGCGCCATTCTCGACCTCAAGGGTGCGGATCGGACCAGCATCTGATGACGCAGCCATCCGGACCTCTTGCGGGTATCCGTATCGTCGAAATCGACGCGATCGGCCCGGTGCCGCTGGCGGCGATGCTGCTGGCGGACATGGGGGCGCAAATCGTGCGCGTGGCGCGCCCGCCATCTGCGGGCGTAGGCGATTGGGAGGATGTCGGCGGCGACATTCTGCATCGCAGCCGCACCGTCACCTATCTGGACCTGAAACGGGAGGATGACCGCGCACGATTGCTCGACCTGATCGCGTGCGCTGATGGATTGATCGAAGGCTATCGGCCCGGCGTCATGGAACGGCTTGGCGTGGGTCCCGACATTTGCCTGGCGCGCAATCCCCGGCTGGTGTTTGGCCGTATGACCGGATGGGGCCAATCTGGTCCGATGGCGATGCGGGCGGGGCATGACATCAATTATCTGTCGATCACCGGCGCGCTGCACGCGATGGGCGCGCAAGGGGCGCCGCCGCTTGTGCCGCTTAATCTGGTGGGCGACTATGGCGGCGGAGCGATGTTCCTGATTTTCGGCCTGCTCAGCGCCCTGTTATCGGCGCAAAGGACCGGGCAGGGGCAGGTGGTCGATGCTTGCATAACGGACGGTGTGGCGTCGTTGATGAGCCTTTTTTACGCATGGCAGTCCAAGGGGCTTTGGACGGACGCACCGGCTTCGAACCTGCTGGATGGCGCGGCGCCTTTCTATCGCTGCTATGCCTGCGCGGATGGGCGGCATGTCGCGGTCGGTTGTCTGGAACCCAAATTCTTCGCACAGATGGTTGAGGGTCTTGGTCTTGGCCATCGGCGGTACGACCAGAATGACCGGGCGGGCTGGCCCGCGATGCAAGCCGATTTCGAAGCCGCCTTCGCCACGCGGCCGCGCGACGCATGGGCCGCCCATTTTGCGGACAGCGATGCCTGCGTCACCCCTGTTCTGGCGATGGGCGAAGCGCCGGAACATCCGCACAATCGAGCGCGCGGCACTTTTGTCCAACGCGGAGGAAGCGCCCAGCCCGCGCCTGCGCCACGGCTTGATCGCACGTCGGGCGCGATCGCCGAACCGGCGGTCGCAGACATTGCCGACCTTGTCCGCCGCTGGGCCTGAGCGATCTGTGACGGCTGCGCCATAAATACAACGATAGACAGATTTGTTTGTAACTGTGCAATGATTCCTGCCGAAAGGTAGGTGGAGAAAAACGGCCGCAAAGGCCTCTATGCTCCGTCGGGACGATGCCTGCGCAAAGAACAGGTGGTCCCAATGATCCTGGGAGAGAGAGAATGAAATTCGGCTTTTTTAAACTGGCCCTTTTGTCGACCGTAGCACCGATGGCGACTCCGATTTGGGCGCAGGATGCCGCTGGCGTTGCGCCGCAGGCCGAAAGCGCAAGCGGCGGCGACATCGTCGTGACTGCGCGTCGTCGCGAAGAACGGTTACAGGACGTGTCGGTTTCCATCGCTGCCTTTTCCACCGAAGCGCTGGAACGCAGCACGGTCCAGACGGTCAGCGACATCAAGACGATCGCGCCGGGCTTCACCTTCTCGTCCGAAGGGGGCAAGGACAATGTGGCGCTGACGCTGCGCGGCATCGGCCAGTTGCCGCTGGGTGAAGTGACGCCGGGCGTGGTCATCTATCTCAACGATACGCCGCTGCCGTCCGTCGGCTCCAACGTGCCGACCTATGACATCGGCAGCATACAGGTGCTCAAAGGTCCGCAGGGGACGCTGTTTGGCCGCAACACGCTGGGCGGCGCGGTGGTGATCGGCAGCCAGAAGCCGACCTATGAATTTGAAGGCTATGTCGAGGGCACTTACGGCAGTTTCGACTATCGCGAAGTGGAAGCCGCGATCAACATTCCGATCATTGCGGACAAGGTCGCCTTTCGCGCGGCCGGCCAGATCCGGCGACAGGATCCGCGGACGATCGCGTTCGACGGTGGGCCGGGCTTCGACAATATCAAGCAGGACGCCTTCCGCCTTTCGCTGCTGCTGGAGCCGGTTGAGGGGTTGAAAAGCACGACCGTCTACGAATATTTCAAAAGCGATGAACTGGCCGGCGGGTTATATCTGCTGCGTCAGAATTTTCCGCTGGCCGCCTTTGGTCTGGGCGTGCTCGATCCGCAGGCGCAGGCGGCGCTCCAGACGCAGCGCGCCAATCGCCGGGGTTCGTTCGACGGCGGTATCAATGGCGGGCGGGCATTCCGCAAGACCACGTCGATCACCAACGACACCTCGTTCAGCTTCGGCGATCTGACTCTGCGCAATATCTTTGGTTTCCGCAAGAATTTCAGCGACCAGCTCATCAACACCGGCGCATTGCCGAACCTGTCGATCCCGACCGGATTGCCCGCGCCGTTCCCGGCGGCGGTCCCCTTTACTTTGTTCAACGCCGCATCCGTGCTGGATCGTCAATATCTGACCAACGAAACGCAATTGCTGGGCGATTTCGGATCGTTCAACTTCATTACCGGCATATTCTATAATGACGACAGGTCCGCCGGGCCGACCGGATCGCAATTTACCGCCTTTTCGGTGGGGGGCGTGCCTGCCCCGGCAGTTAGCGCCCATGTCCGTAACAAGAATTGGGCGGTCTACGGTCAGATCGGCTACGAAATCACCGACAAGCTCAAGTTGAACCTTGGCGCGCGCTACAGCTGGGACAAGGTGTCGGCTTGTGGCGGCACAATCGGTACCAGCTATGTAGACGAAGATACCTGTCTTGCGACTGCGAATCTGGGTCTGGCCGACGGCGTCGGCACCGTATCCAACAAGGGTAAGGAGCCAAGCTGGACCATTGGCCTGGACTATAAGGCGACGCCCGACTGGTTGCTCTATATTTCATCGCGCCGGGGGTATCGCGGCGTGAATATCAACACGCCCTTGTTCGAAACCCCTTTCACGACCGGCGGGACCGACGCTGCCTGCGCGGCTACGGGCGGGATATGCCCTGATCTGCGCCCGTTTCAGAAGACCGACGAAGAAACGATCACGGACATCGAAGTTGGCTCGAAATATGACTATCATATCGGGTCGGCGCGGGGTCGGTTGAACCTGGCCGCCTATTACAGCAAATATAAGAATGCGCTGCAATTCCTCAACACCCAGACGATCGTACCCAATGGTACGCCGGATTCGCCGACCAACGGTTCGCTGGCGGCGAATGTCGCCGATCTGCGGATTTGGGGTGTGGAATTGGAAGCGTCGATCAGTCCCAGCCGCAACCTGACCGTCGCATTCAATGCCGCCTATACTAACGTGAAGGTCGAAAAGGTCGATGTTCCCGCCGGCCTGCCGGCTGCGGTTACCGTGGGCGAGGCTCAGATCAACACCTATTCGCCGACCTTTTCCGGCACCGCCAGCGTCAGCTGGATCCTGCCCGTCAGGCCAGCCGATGGCGACCTCGCCTTCAACGCCGATCTGTTCATGACCGACGATTTCGGTGGTCAGAACGGTGAGAAGCTGCCCGGATACAAGCTGGCCAACGCCCGGCTCGACTGGCGCGGTATCGGTGGAACGGGCCTGGACTTGGGTGTATTCGTCAAAAATCTCTTCAAAGAGGAATATTTCTCCGCGTCGAGTGTGCTACTCGCCTCTTTCCCGCTCAGCTCGGTCTATGCCGGGGAACCGCGGACCTGGGGCGTCAGCGCGAAATATCGGTTCTGAATATGGGCGGCGGAGTGGACAGGCTCTACTCCGCCGCCGCGATGGGGTAGCATAAGCGCGGAGTAGGATGTGACTTTGGACGATCTTCATCGCTGGGAAGCAGGCGCTGGTGACATCAGCGCCCTTCTGCGTGCTACTAGTCTGGACGCGATGATGACGACCGCACAGGCATTGACGGTGGAGGGGCATGGCGCGCGCGTCACCTATTCGCGCAAAGTGTTCATCCCGCTGACCAAGTTATGCCGCGACGTCTGCCATTATTGCACTTTTGCTACCACCCCCGCGCAGGCGGGAGACGCTTATCTCAACCGTGAGCAAGTATTGGCGATCGCGCGCGCCGGTGTCGCGGCGGGATGCCGGGAAGCCTTGTTTACATTGGGCGACCGACCCGAAGACCGCTACGGGGCTGCGCGCGAGGCGCTTGCCAGGCTGGGCCACGCTTCGACCTTGTCCTATCTCGCCGAAATGGCCGAACTGGTCCTGAAAGAGACCGGCCTGCTGCCCCACCTCAACCCCGGCCTGATGGATGCGGCCGATTATGCCCTGCTGCGGCCTCATGCCGCATCCATGGGCATCATGCTGGAAAGCAGCGCCGATCGGTTGTGCGCGCGCGGTGGGCCGCATTTCGGCTCGCCCGACAAGGAGCCCGCGCGTCGCCTGGCCACGATCGCCGAGGCGGGCCGCGCCAAAGTGCCTTTCACGACCGGGCTGTTGATCGGCATCGGCGATACCCGCGACGAACAGGTCGAAGCGCTCGTCGCCATCCGCGATCTACATCGCCAATATGGCCATATTCAGGAAGTCATCATCCAGAATTTCCGAGCCAAGCCCGGCACGCGGATGGCCGATCATACCGAACCGGCGCTCGACGACCATCTGTGGGCGATCGCCGCCGCGCGGCTGATCCTGGGGCCGGAGATGACGATCCAGGCGCCGCCCAACCTGCACGACCAGGTCGATCTCGCCCCTCTGATCCGGGCCGGAGTGAATGACTGGGGTGGGGTGTCGCCCGTGACGCCCGACCATGTGAACCCCGAAGCGCCTTGGCCGCATCTGGAGACATTGGCGCAGGCTACCCGCGCCGCTGGCCGCACGCTGGCCCAGCGGCTCGCCATCGGGCCACGCTATGCGCTGGCGGCACGGGATTGGGCCGCCCCCGCGGTCGCGACCAACATCCTGCGCGCTATCGACGGACGTGGCCTGCCCAAGCCCGACGATTGGGCGGCCGGACATGGCGATGCCGCGCCTGCGCTGACCGGAGGCGATGCCGGCCAGGCGTCGGTATCGGTGCAGGCGATCCTGCGCGACGCCGAAGCGGGTATGCGCCTGAGCGAGCGCAACATCGTAACCCTGTTCGATGCGGAGGGCCATGACCTTGCCGCCATCGTCGCCCAAGCTGATCGGCTGCGGCAGGAGAGCGTTGGCGAGACGCTGACCTATGCCGTCAACCGCAACATCAACTATACCAATATCTGCCTCTACAAATGCGGCTTTTGCGCCTTTTCCAAGGGCAGTACGAAGGCGATGCGCGGTCCCGCCTACCGGCTCGACTATGCCGAGGTCGGGCGGCGCGCGGCGGAAGCTTGGAATCGCGGCGCGACCGAAGTCTGCCTGCAAGGCGGCATCCATCCCGACTATGACGGCAACACCTATCTGGCGGTGCTAAAGGCCGTGCGCGACGCCGCGCCCGATATCCATATCCACGCCTTCTCTCCGCTGGAAGTCACCCATGGCGCGCAGACGCTGGGCCTGCCGCTGGAGGATTATCTGGCGCGGTTGAAGGCGGCGGGCCTCTCCACGCTGCCCGGCACCGCGGCCGAAATACTCGACCCCGAAATCCGCGCCCTGATCTGCCCGGACAAGGTCAGCGCGGACGAGTGGATCGAGGTGATGCGCGTCGCCCATGGCATCGGCCTGCGCAGCACCGCGACGATCATGTTCGGCCATGTCGAGGGCTATCGCCACTGGGCGCGCCACCTGCTGCGCATCCGCGCCTTGCAGGAACAGACCGGCGGCTTTACCGAATTCGTACCCTTGCCGTTCGTCCATATGGAAGCGCCGATCTGGCGCAAAGGGCTGGCCCGGTCGGGACCAAGTTATCGCGAGGCGGTGCTGATGCATGCCATCGCCCGCATCGTGCTGCACCCGCTGATCCCCAATATCCAGGTGTCCTGGGTCAAGATGGGACCGGAGGGTGCGGCGGCGATCCTGAATGCGGGCGCGAATGACATGGGCGGCACGCTGATGGATGAATCGATCACCCGCGCGGCGGGCGGCGTCAACGGCCAGGAATTTGGCCCGGCGGAAATGCGCGCGCTGGCCGCTTCGGTCGGCCGCCCGGTGCGTCAGCGCACCACCCTTTACGAGCCGGTATTGCCCCGGCAAACCCACATCACGGAGTCTCTATGACCGATCTGTTGCACCCCCTGAAGGACAAGGTGGCGATCATCACCGGCGGCGGCAGCGGCATCGGCCGCGCCACCGCGCTGATGATGGCGCAACGCGGCGCGAAGGTCGCGATCACCGGACGCACCGAGGCGCGGCTCGCCCATGTCGTGGAAGAAATCACCGCCGCAGGCGGGCAGGCGCTGGCCGTCGCCATGGACGTGATGGAGGAAGCCTCGATCGCGGCGGGCATAACCAGGGTGGTCGACCATTTCGGCGGTCTCCATATCCTGCACAGCAACGCCGCCCAGACCGGCCTGATGCACGAAGACGCGCTGATCGCGGACATGGACGTCGCTTTCTGGGACCGCACCTTCGCCACCAACCTGCGCGGGTCGATGCTATGCGCCAAGCACGCCATTCCCCATCTGCTTTCGGCAGGCGGCGGGTCGATCGTTTTCACAGGCTCCGGCAAGGGGCTGGCGGGCGACCTCGACTATCCCGCTTATGGCACGACCAAGGCCGGGATGCTGGGCCTCTCCAAATATATCGCCACCCAATATGGCAAGCAGGGCATCCGCTCCAACGTGGTCGTGGTCGGGCTGGTGATGACGGAAGCGCTGGATGACAATATGCCGCTGGAGGCCCAGAAGCTGATGACCGAACATAATCTGGTCGATTATCTGGGTCGCCCCGAAGATATCGCCGAAGTCGTCGCCTTCCTCGCGTCCGATCAGGCGCGCTATGTCACCGGCGCGTCGATCGTCGCCGATGGCGGCTTCACATCCCATTCGGCGGTCTATGCGGACATGATGCGCTTCGCCGCGATGCAGACGGGGACACCGGCATGAGCCTTCCTGCTATCGCCGTAGTCGGCGGCACCGGCAATCTGGGCGCGGCGATCGCCTGGCGCCTCGCCCGCGCGGGCTATCCCGTCGTCATCGGGTCGCGCAGCGCCGACGGCGCGCAAAAGGCGGCCGCAGAGCTTGGCCACGGCCTTTCGGGCGCGACCAATATCGAGGCGGCGGCGGGGGCGGACATCGTCATCGTCACCGTGCCCTTTGCCGCGCAGGACGCGACGTTGCGCGACATCGCGCCCCATGTCGCGGGCAAGATCGTCGTGGACACCACGGTCCCGCTGGTCCCGCCCAAGGTGATGCGCGTGCAGCTTCCCGCCGAAGGCTCCGCTGCGCTGCGGGCGCAGGCAGCGCTGGGCGGGGGCGTGACGCTTGTGTCGGCCTTCCACAATGTCGCCGCGCACAAGCTGGCCAAGGATGTCGATGTCGGCTGCGACGTGCTGGTGTTCGGCGATGACAAGGCGGCGCGTGGTCAGGTCGTGGCGCTGGCCGACGCGATGGGCCTGCGCGGCCTGCATGGCGGCGCGCTGTGCAATGCCGCCGCGGCCGAAGCGCTGACGTCCATCCTCATCTTTCTCAACAAGACCTACAAGGTAGATGGCGCTGGCATCCGCATCACCGGCGACCTGATCCCGCCCGCCGATTGACCGCCCCCTTCCGGGCGGAAGGTGCGAGGGTGGCGCCGGGTGCGCCATTTTGTCCGGCATAAGTGACCAAGGGGATAGAGGAATGAAGCTCAACATCGGTGTGCCCAATTCGATGCACGTCGCGGCGATGACGCAACCATGGGAACATGCGCTGACCGGCGATGACATAGGCCATGTGCTCAAGATCGCGGATGATCTGGGTTTTCACAAATGTATGTTGGGCGAGCATTTCATCATCCCGCAGGAACATGTCGCGCTGTCGGGCGACCATTATGTCCATGGCACCGTTGCGCTGGCTTTCCTTGCCGGGCGCACCGCGAAAATGCGGGTCAGTTCGTCCGTCTCCATTCTGCCGCTGCAAAGCCCCATCGTGCAGGCTAAGGCCTGGTCCACGCTCGACTGGCTGAGCGGCGGCCGCGCCACCGCGCTGTTCGGGGTCGGCTGGCTGAAGGAGGAATTCGACATGCTGGGCGTCGATTTCCACAATCGCGGGCGCATGGCGGACGAATATGTCGCCGCGATCATCGAGTTGTGGACGTCCGACACGCCGACCTTCGAGGGCGAATTTGTTTCTTTCAAGAATGTCGGCTTCGCGCCCAAGCCGGTGCAGCAGCCGCGCCTGCCGATTTGGTTTGGCGGCGACGCGGAACCGGTCTTGAAGCGTGTCGCGAAATTCGGCGACGGCTGGTCGCCTTTCCGCACCCCGCCCGAAAAATTCCCCCAATGCCTCGACCTCATCCGCACCCAGCCGACCTATGATGGCCGCCCGATCGACCTGTTCTTCGCGCTCGAAATGCTCAATGTCGGCGCCCATCACGAAATCATGGACGATCCCCGCGCGCCCGGCACCCGTAATGCGCAGAAGATCATCGACCAGATCGGCTGGCTGAAGGATCTGGGCGTGAACGAAACGATCGTGCCGCTGCCACCGGGCATGACGGGCCTCACCGAATATATCGAACGGCTGCACTGGGTGGCCGAAGAGATCATGCCCAAGGTGTGAGCATTGCCCACCCGCATACTGAATCGGAGTAGATCATGACCCAATATGATGTGGTCGTCGTCGGATCGGGCGCGGCGGGCCTGACGGCGGCGCTGCGGGCCGCTGCGGCGGGCCTGTCGGTGCTGGTGCTGGAAAAGGCCGCGCATTTCGGTGGCACGACCGCCATATCGGGGGGCGGCATCTGGGTGCCGGGCAGCCCGCAGGCGCAGGCCGCCGGCGTCGATGACAGCGCGGCGGTTGCCCGCCAATATGTGCTCGACGTCATCGGGCCGAGCGCCGACCCGGCGCTGATCGACGCCTATCTGGATACGGCACCGGCCATGGTCGCTTGGCTGGAACGCAACAGCGCGGTCCGCTTCCTCCTTTCCCCGCCCAGCAGCGACTGGTATCCCGACATCGCAGGGGCCGCCGACCAGGGCCGTCTCCTCTCGCCCCAGGAATATGACGGCAAGTTGCTCGGCGCGCATTTCGCCGACCTGCGCCCCGCGCGTGAGGAATTCAACGCCCCCGGCGGCTTCATGATCGACCTGTTCGATCTGCCCTATCTGGCGACGATGCCATCACCCAAATCCCTGTTCCATTTCGGTAAGCTGGCCGCGAAGTTCGGTGCCGACAAGCTGCGCCGCTACCCGCGCGGTACGCGGCTGACCATGGGCAATGCGCTCGTCGCGCGGCTGCTGCGCTCGGCGCTCGACGCGGGCATCACCCTGCGCAAGGACGCGGCGGTCGATCGCCTGCTGGTCAGTGATGGCCGCGTGACCGGCGTGCGCGTGGATGGCGAAGAGATCGCGGCCAGGGTCGGCGTGCTGCTGGCGGCGGGCGGCTTTTCCGCCAGCGAACAATTGCGCAAAGCCTATATTCCGTTTGCGGAGCAGCATGTCTCGATCCTGCCCTATGAAAATACCGGCGACGGCATGAATATGGGCCTGGAGGTTGGCGCGTCGCTGGACGGCGACAACCTCGTCAACGCGGTCTGGGCGGTCGTATCGACCATGACCCGGCCAGACGGCTATGTCGCCCGCTACGCCCATCTGATCGACATGTCGAAACCCGGCTGCATCGCCGTCAACGCGAAGGGCGAGCGCTTTGGCAACGAAGCCTCGGTCCATTTCGTAGAGGCGATGCACGCCACCGGCACGGTGCCGGCCCACATCATCGGCGACGCGCATTTCGTCAAAACCTATGGCATGGGGATGGTGCTGCCGGGTGGTGGCGGCCTCAAAAAGCTGATCGCGGCAGGCTATGTGATCGAGGCACCCACTTTGCGCGAACTGGCCGACAAGATCGGTGTCGATGGCGACGGCCTGCTTTCGACCGTGGCCAAGATGAACCGCTATGCCGAAACAGGCAAAGACCCCGATTTCGGCAAGGGCGACACCCAGATTGACATCGAAATCGGCGATCCGAAGCACAAACCCAATCCGTGCCTGGGCCGTGTCGAGAAGGCGCCCTTCTATGCGATCAAGATCCATCCCGGTGATGGATCGACCACGGTGGGCTTGAAGATCGACGCGCATTGTCGGGTGATTGGCACCGGTGGCGCGCCGGTTGCGGGCCTTTATGCCGCAGGCCTCGACGCCAATTCGATCTGGCGGGGCAAGTCGCCCGCCCATGGCTGCAATGTCGGTCCGGCCATGGTCACCGGCTATATCGCCGGGCAGGCGATGGCCGCATTCGGGGCCGAGGCGCTGGTTCCCGCCTGACCGGCACAAGGCAAGGCCCGCGCTATCGGTAATAGCGCGGGCCTGTTACTTATCCGCCTCTCAAACTGGTTCGGCGACTGCTCCGGCCCGCGCTTTTGCCGTGGCGACCAGCGCGTACAGACCCGCATTATATTGCGTCATCTGCTCCATCGTCAGATCGCGATAGGGCGTCATCGGACAGAGCGAATCCACAACGTCCCAAAAAGGTTCGATCTTTTCCAGCACCTCGTCCACCGGGCCGCAGGTCACGAACGCTTCGACCATCTCGTCCGGGACATTGCCAACCACATTGGCGATGTCGCCATGTTCGCCCAGGCTGAGTTGGCAGGCGCGGGCTTGGTCGCCAAAGCCAATCGCCTCAAAGAACGGCTCATATTCCTTGTAGCCCGAATAGGCCGCGACCGTCGCGCGGCTGTCGTCAATCGCCTTCTGCTTGTCGTCGTTGACCGCGATCCATGGCCAGGCGTTAATTTCTATGTCGCTGCGCGCGCGCCCGTGTTGCGCCAGGGTCGCTTCGATAAAGGGCAGCTTGCTGCGGGTATAGGCCGCCGACCACAGCGCATGGACCATCAGCCCGTCGCCGACCTCCAGCGCCAGCGCCGTCATCTTGTCCTGCAAGGCGGCGATCCAAATCGGAATGTCGGTGCGAACAGGTGGCGCGGTGACCATCATTTCGGCGAAATCCGCAGTGAAATATTCGCCCGCGATCGGATCGAGTCCCTTATGCGCGTTCGCGATGACATAGCGGATCACCTTGACGCTTTCACGCAGATGGGTGAGCAATTTGCGTTCGGGCTCGCCATACATGCCCGTGACGCAGCTTTTGATGCTGGAACCAAGACCAAGGACGAAGCGCCCTTCCGAAATCCGGTCGACATCCATTGCGGCATAGGCGGTTTCGACCGGACTGCGTGTGCCTGCGATCGCGACGCCGGTGCCGACCTTCAGACGGCTGGTCGTTGCAGCCGTGGCCGCCATCGGCACGAAGGGAGGGCCGTAAATCTGGAGCGAAAAACAGCCTTCGAAACCGACCTGCTCCATCTGTTGACCGATCCCGGCCATCATCGGCGCGGGCAGGGTCGGCATAACGCCCCACCAGCGGCGCTCGCCACCGACGGCATTGACCGGATATGTCATCTCTGTTCCTGAAAAAAGCGGGGCGGACCAGAGGGTCCGCCCTTCAGGGGGGAGGGGGGTATCAGAACTGGAACAGTTCCTTACGCAGGCCGATGATTTCGCTGCAATCGTCGCTCACATTGTCGCGATAGGCAAAATCGCCCTTCGCCTGCCGCTCGGCCAGTTCCATCATCGCCATGCGATAGCGCTGCCCGGCCTGGTCGAACTTGCTGTGCAGATCCTTGCGGTCGGTATGGCGCATATAGCGGGGACTTTGCGGGGAGGTCATATAGCTGTCCTGCCGCGACACCTTATACCCGGCCTTGGGCATGACATGGCGGAACATCCGCCCGGCGTTGCTGGTGTTCATCACCATCTCCATCCGGGTGCGATCGCGCGTTTCGGGGGTGCAAGGATGGAACAGCGGCACATCGTCGCCGGGGCTGAACCGGCCATAGGCGATCGCGCAATGCGAACGCAGATAGATTCGGATCACCTGCCGCACATTCTGGGTCGGCTGCTTGATACCGCTAAAGAATTTCATCACCGGCGCGACCGATTTGTTGACGCAGGTGCGCACCATAGTGACGGTTTCGCTATCATAATAGGTTTCCACCGTCTCGCTGTCCGACCGTTCATCGCCCACCACGTCGGCGTGCAGGAAATCGGCATGGGTCAGGTCGATCAGATTTTCCAGGCTGATCGGCGCGGAGCTTTCGAAGCGGACCGTCGCCGTCATGTGGCGGGGCAGTCCACCCTGGGGCGGCAGGAAGGGCAGGCTGGGCAAATGGCGCGGATCGGCGGCCAGCGGATTGCCCAACCACACCCACACAACGCCATAATGTTCCATGACCGGGTAGCGGCCGCGCGCATCGGTATGCGCGCTCTTGTCGCGCGCGATCCGTTCATTGGGGTGAAATTCGCTGGCGACTGCAACGCCATTGTCGCGCCACAGGAAAATGGGGTGCGAATAGATGGCGCGGCGGACCGGCTTGCCGCTCACGGAATAGTCATGTGCGACCGGAAACCAGCTGTCGAGCATTACGATATTGTGCGGCACCCAACGATTGACGACATTCATCGCAATCGGGCTGCCCCCGGTTGAGGCTGGGGCATTGTCGTCTGGCGAGACGGGGCGGTCGGCGACTTCCAACATCTTCAAATCCTCCTTCAGGCGGCCTGGGTCTGGTCTTGGGCGCTATGCGGGGCGTCGAGCATGGTGGCGCGCAAATCTTCGCCATGCAGCGATACGGTCGGCTTGGTGGTCCGCAGTTTCGACCCGTCGATGGTGGCAAGGACCGACAGGGGGTTGATACCGCGCAAGATCGCGCCGCGGACGCCCGGATGGCGCACCCCCATTTCAGCCCGCCAGCGAACGGCGGTCACGCCGCGCGCCGACGGAACCGGCGACAGCACCGCATGGAGCAGATCATTAAACTGATCGTCGCGCAGCGTCAGTTGCGTCTCGCCGGTCGATGGATGCGTGCGGGTCAGAAGCGTCAGCGGAAATTCGGCGACGAAATGCGAAGGCCAGTGCAGCGGATTCCACTGGCAATTGCGCTCCATCACCAACATCCCGCCTTCTTCATGCAGTTCGGCCATCAGATAAGGGCTGAATCGCACGCCGCGAATGGCGATGACCAGCGCAGGGTCGTCATACAGGGCGTTCAGATATTCCTGATGGCTGCAACTGACGTTGACGGTGCCGACATAGGTATATTTGGGATCGGCGCTCAACGGCGCTTCGGCCTTGGGATTGAGGCATACGCGCACGAAACCCGCTTGTTCGCTGACGCCAAAGGCATTGGCCTTGTAGATCGGCGGAAATTTCTGCTGATCCTTCATATTGGGGATTTCTTTCAACCGCCCCGTTTCGCCGTCATAGCTCCAGCCATGATAGCCGCACTGGATCAGCCCATTGTCGCGGACACAGCCCAGCGAAAGCGGCGCGCGGCGATGGGGGCAACGGTCCTCCAGCGCGCGGGCGATCCCCTGATTGTCGCGCCACAGCACGACCGGCTGGTCGCCAATATCGACCGACAGCGGCTTTTTGGAAGTCACTTCCTCCGACCGTGCGACGGCCCACCAAAGATCAGTAGCGAGACTCATAGCGGTATTTCCTTCTCCTGCGATTAAATTGACGTATGACAATTTATATGTCAACGTCTTTTCACTATGGATCAGCAGATGCTCGATCGACCCCAGCGCGCCCGCGGCCGCCCCGCACTCAACGCTATTCAGGCTGTGGACGAAGACCGGCTGCTCGGCCTGGCCTTCGCTACCTTCGCCGAACGTGGTTATGAGGGCACGACGCTGCGCGACCTGTCGAAACGGCTGGGCGTCAGCCACAATCTGCTCAACGTCCGTTTCGGGCGAAAGGAGGATCTGTGGGTGCGCGCGGTCGACTGGCGCATGGCGCAGGCGTCCCCTTTCGTCGAAGCGGCCTTCGACGAGCCGGCCGATCCCGAAGTCAGGCTGCGCCATCTGATCCAGCGCTTTTGTCTGTGGGCGACCAGCAACGGAGACATTGTGTCGCTTACCAATGTCGAAGGGTGCCGGTCGACCTGGCGACTCGACCATATCGTTGAACGCTTCGTGCTGCCGTTCCAGCGCCGCCTGGACGACCTGCTGGACGCAGTGAAGCGGCAACGGCCTGTGCATGACCTGTCTACCGCGGCGCTCATGGCGCTGCTGGTGCAGGGGGTAGGCTATTATTTCTGTGCGGTGCCGATGCAGCAGCGGATCGGTGCGGGGCGGGAAGTGGATGCCATCCACGCCACCGCGCAAGCCGAACGACTGGCAGGATTTCTTCTCGCCGCGCTGCTTCCGCCCATTCGCTGACCCGCGTTGCGGTCAATCTTCGGGTGCGATGGTGACGGTCATGCCCGACAGCGCTTGAGACATCATCAGCTGACAGGACAGGCGGGATTGTTCGGTGCGGTGGGACGAACCGTCGAGCAGGTCACTTTCATCTTCCGTTACCGGCGGCAACGTCGCGGCGACGGCCGGATCGACATAGACATGGCAGGTAGCGCAGGAGCAGCATCCGCCGCACAGCGCCAGCAATTCGTCGAAGCCCGCATCGCGGATCGCTTCCATCACCGACACATCCGCAGGCGCGTCGATCGTCTTGCAGGTGCCGTCGCGGGTAATGACGTTGAGTTCGGGCATGATGGTCCTCGGCTGGAAATCGGAAGGGATAGGCGCTCCTAATGCGGCCCGCCCCTCGCCCTGCCTGCCGAAAGACAGGGCGCAAGCGACGCTATCTCACTTCGACCTGCACTGGAAAACGATCGAAATAGAAGGCGAAGGGGCGCCGCAATTCGTCCCCGGTGACGTGGAAATCCCGCTCCAGGTCGTAGACGATCTTGCCCTTCGTCTGCTCGCCATGTTCGGCCAGATAGACATGCAGGTCGGCCAGCGCCTCGTCGGTCAGGGGAATGTCGGCGATGCGGTAAATCTCTTTCAGGATCGGATCGGGATTTTTGATCCAGTCGTGGAAATAGACGTCGATCGTCTGATCGGGCGGTAATATGTCGCGATCGCGCACGCAGGCGCGCAGCAATTTTTCGTAACGGTCCGGCCAGTAGCCCAGCGGCTCCCGTATATCGATCGACTTTCGGAACATGCGGGCGGCATAGCTGTACATGGTCAGTTGCGAGCGGATCGAGCCGACAGGATCGCGATGGGTGATGACGAACGTCGCGTCCGGGAAAGTCTTATGGAGCGCGGGCAACTGCTCCATATGCTGCGGGCATTTGATGACCCAGCGGTTCGGCCCGTTCAGAAATGTCAGCACCTGAAGCGATTTTTTCAGATAGGCATAGGTGCCCGACTGGTCGTGGCTCAGATAATAATCGCGCCAGCGCGGCACCATCGCCAGCCATTCGATCAGGTAGGACGAAAAATCCGGTCCCTGAAGTTCGATATCCTCGCTGATATGGTCGGGCGAAAATTCGTGCATGATCGCCATGTAGGGCAATATGCTCTCCATCATCCGCCATCCCTGTTCGGCCTTGGTCCAGCGGGGATTGGCGTCGCCCGGCGTCGGCTGCTCGTCGGGCGCGGGCACCGGCGCGATCGCCTCCCACCAGGGCAGGGAGCGGAAGCGGCGATCGGCCGACAGCAGCCCCAGCAGATGCGTGGTCCCCGACCGGGGCAGGCCCGCCACGATGATCGGCCGTTCGATCTGTATGTCCAGTATTTCCGGATGACGCCTGACCATATCCTCGATCCGCAGCCGGGTCGCGGCGAAACGGATCATCATCTGGAACAGATTGGCGCGGGCGACCGCTGACGCATTGACGTCCTCCTCGATCGCCTGGCACCAGACGGCCAGCCTTTCGCGAAAATCGTCCGCGCCGAAATCGGACAGGCCGGTCTGGGCCTGTGCCGCGTCCAGGATGATCGCGGGCTGAAAGACGATCTGGTCCGCTGCCGCCTGCGCCCCGGCGATCACCTGTTTCTGGATGTCGGTCAGCACCGGATGATGCAGGTCGGTAATGTCTATGATATTGCGGCGCGCGGCCGCTTCCTGCGCGGGACTGCCCATCATGCTCTCCTGTCTTGATGCGCCATCTAATCGCGGCCACCCTGTCTTCGGCAAGGTGCGCGGCCATCGCCGCTGCGCCAATTGCTGCGTCATCGCGCCACAGGGCCGCCAAAGAGCCAAGCGGAGAGGATGGATGGACGCTGTTTCCCAAGTCTATGACCTGCCGGTCACGCCCGCCATGGACTGCACGGTCAAGGGGCGGATCGCGCTGCCCGGCGTGGTGATGGAATTGCATCATTATCGTTTTCGCGGGGTGCAGGGCGGGGTCTTCTCCTCGCCGCGCAGCTTCCTCGATCTGGCGCTGTCGCCAAGGCCGGGGCAGCCCTGCGGCGGCTATCATGGCCCGACCAGCGCACTGGGCGACATCATCTTCATTCCGGCGGGAAATCCGTTGCACACCGCATGGGGGGAGGGGGAGCAGATGTCGATCTGTTGCGGTTTCGACGGGACGGCGTTCGATGGCGATGCGCTGCATTTGTCGGACGACGCCTTGCAGGCGTCGCTCAATGTGCGCAGCCCCGTGGTCCGCGACGCGCTGCGGCGCATTGCCGGAGAGATTGCCGAACCGGGGTTTTGCAGCGAGATGTTGACCCAGGCGATCTGGATGCAGGCGTCGATCGACCTGCAACGCTATCTGCGTCAGTCGGCAGAGGATGGCGGGACGCAGGGCGGCCTGTCGCGAGGGCAGATCAGGCGGATCGCCGATCGCATCGAACAGCCGGGCAAGGCGCCTGCCGTTGCGGAGCTGGCGGCGGAATGTGGCCTTTCGACCCGGCATTTCTTTCGCCAGTTCCGCGCCGCCACCGGGCAGACGCTGACCCGATATGTGACAGATCGCAAGATCGAACGGGCGAGGCAGTTGCTGCGGCAGGACAGCGCCGCGATCAAGGTGGTCGCGTGGGAATGTGGGTTCGACAGCGCGGCGGCCTTTTCCGCAGCCTTCCGCAAGGCGACCGGCCTGACGCCCCGGCAGTTCCGCGAATCTATGCTGCACTGACGTTCGGGTAATTTGGCGCCAGGGTGTTGGGGACCAGGGCAGTTTGGCGATGGCATTGGCGCAACCGCGCAAGTCCGCCCCCTTGTCGTCGCTCGCCTTCGCCCGCACTGTCGCGCCAAAGCGTCGCCCCATGACGAGCGGCCAGCAGGAGAAGCGCAATGCCGGAAAATCTGTTCGACCTGACGGGAAAGGTGGCGCTGGTCACCGGCGCCAATTCGGGACTGGGTTTCGGCTATGCCCGTGGGCTGGCGCGCGCGGGCAGCGACATCATCCTGTGGGGGCGGCGCGCCGACAGGAATGAAGAAGCGGCACAGGCGCTGCGTCAATATGGGGTCAGGGTATTTGCCGACAGTGTGGACGTGGCCAGCGAGCCGGCGATCGTCGCCGGTTTCGCCCGCGCGCTCGACGCGATGGGCCGGGTTGACACGCTGGTCGCCAATGCCGGAATTGCCAGTCAGGTCGCCTTTACCGACATGGACGTTGCGACATACCGCAAGCTGATCGACGTCAATCTGGACGGCGCGGTGTTCACCCTGCGCGAAGGCGCGCGGCACATGAAGGCGCGGGCGGAGGCGGGCGATCCGGGCGGGTCGCTCATCATCTGCGGCAGCGGGTCGATCTTTCAGGGCGTGCCGACGATGGCCCATTATGGCATCGCCAAAGGCGCGCTCAATTCGCTGGCCAAGGCGCTGGCCGCCGAACTGGGACCGATTGGTGTGCGTTGCAACGTCATCGCGCCCGGCTTTATCGAAACCGACATGACCTTCGCCGACCCCGCCGTCGGCCAGATGCTCGCCGACATGGTTGCGGCAAAGGCTCCATTGGGCCGCGCAGGGAAACCCGCCGACCTGGAGGGGGCGGTCGTCTATCTCGCCAGCGACATGGCGTCCTATCATACCGGGGACACGCTGGTCGTGGATGGCGGCAAGCTGTTCGCCAACTGATCGTCCGGCAGGTGCCCGGCGGGTCGCGATGCGGCTGATCCGGCACGCCCCACAGGAGAAGCGCATGTTTGCCCGGCCCAACAGTCACCATTCCCAGATCGCCTATGTCACCAACGATATGGAGGCCGCGATGGCGCGGCTGGCGGCCGACTATGGGACGCCCGGCTTTTTCGAAATGTCGAACATCCAGCCGGGCGAAGACCCGGCCGGCAAGCCGGTGCTCAAGATCGCGCTGGCCGTGGTCGGCGGGGTGGAAATCGAACTGATCGAGCCGGTCGGCGATACCGCGCCCTTGTTCAGCGACGTGCTGCCCGACCGGGAGGGACTGGCCATCTGCTTCCACCATATCGCCAGCCGGATCGAGGGACCGATGGCGCATTGGGACGCGCATGTCGCCTCGCTGGACCTTGCGGCGCATCCGGTGGTGTTCGAAGGGGCGGTGGGTGACATGCTGCGCTTCATCTATACTGACGAGCGCGCGACGTTGGGCCATTATGTCGAGCATGTGTGGATGTCGCCCGACCTGCTGGCGCAGATGGGGGCTATCGTGCCTGCCTATCCGGCGGTGGAGAACGCGGCATGACGATCGCGCTGTCCCGCCTCAACTTTCGCGACATCGGCGGATTGCCGACGATCCATGGCGGACAGGTGCGACCCGGCATCCTGTTCCGGTCCGAAGGTCCGGCCAGTTTCGTCGCCGAACATCATGCCGAGCTGGCCGAACTGGGCGTTCGCGCGGTGGCGGACCTGCGGTCGGAAATGGAGCGGGACAAGGCGCCGCACGACTGGTGTGGGGCCGATTGCCGCATCCTAGACCTCGACATGAACACCGATCTGCGCGCGCAGGGGGAGGAAATGTGGATGACGCTGGGGCGTGATCCGACGCAGGCGCGGGCCATTGCGGTCATGACCCATAATTACGGCCTGATGCCGCAGGCGTTCCTGCCCCATGTCGCGCCGATGGTCGATGCGTTGCTGGCGGGCGATACGCCGATGCTGGTCCATTGCACCGCGGGCAAGGACCGCACCGGGGTGGTGATCGCGCTGATTCTGGACCTGCTGGGCGTGCCGCGCGACGTCATTGGCGCCGACTATGCCCGGTCCGACGTGTTCGGCCAGAATCTTGTCATGTCGGGCCATTTGAAGCGGGATCTGCAAAAGACTTTCGGCTTCGTCCCCCCCGACGCAATGGTCGCTGTGCTGATCGGTGTTCATGCCGACTTCCTGAACCGTGCGCTGGACGTGGTGGGGACGCAATGGGGCGGGATCGACGACTATTTCCAGGCGGCGGGGGTGGATGCGGCGCGACGCGACGCGCTGCGGCAGCTTCTTGTTATGGGCGGAGAATGACATGACGGACATGGCGATTTACGAATGGGAGCAGTTGCTCGATCAGTTGCGCCCGCTGGGCCAGCAGATGCGCGACCGGATTCCGCCGCGGCTGCATGACGATGCGCAGGTGATGCAGGAAGCGATGCGACTGTTGCTGGCGGGCGTGCTGCGCACCGCCAATGACGCGATCATGCACGATCGCAGCCATCCGATGTTCGTGCCCGAACTCAATATCTGCCAGAATATCTTTCAGCCCAATGCCGACACCATCTACAAGGCGGCGCTGATCGAGAAGGGCGGCACCTATCGCATCCGGGGCGACCGGGGCACAACGCGGATGATGATTTTGGCCCAGCTTGGCCCCGACACGCTGCGCACCGGGCAGCATCATCCCGCGCAGGACGCCAATGATTTCGACGATCTGGCGATCGGTGCGGATGGCGGGTTCGATGTGATCCTCTCGCCCGCCCGGCCCGATGGCTACAGCGGCGACTGGTGGGAACTGAAACCGGACACCGAAAAGTTGATGGTGCGGATCGTCGGGTGCGACTGGGGCGTGGAGCGGGAGCCGCGTTTCGGCATCGTCCGGCTGGACGCGGAACGCGCCGCCAAGGGGCGGCCGACGCTGGCGCAACTGGCTGATCGCTTTGCCGAGATACCGACAACGGCGGCGGTTTGTGCGCTGGCCTTCCCCGACAAGGTGCAGAAACTGCGTGACGAAGGGTTGATCAACACGCTCAAGGTCGTGGATTTTTCGCAGATGACGGGGCTGGCCCGCCAGTCCTATTATGAGGGCGCCTATGATCTGGCCGAGGATGAGGCGCTGATTACCGAAGTGCGGATTCCGGCCGATGTCGCTTACTGGTCGCTGATCCTGACCAACGAACTTTATGAGACGACCGACTGGTATCACAACCAGTCGAGCCTGAACGATGCGCAGGCGGTGGTCGATGGTGACGGCATCTTCCGCGCGGTCATTTCCGCGCGCGATCCGGGCGTTCACAACTGGCTGGATACCGCAGGCTATGCCAGCGGCGCGGTGCAGGGACGCTGGTTCAACAGCGACGCGCGCCCGACGCCGACGATGCGCAAGGTGAAGCTGGCCGAGGTGCGTGAGCATCTGCCCGCCGACACCATGTTGGTGACGCCACAGGCGCGCGACGCCGCGATCCGCGAACGGACATTGCGCGCGCAGATGCGCGTCATCTGGTGAGGGAGGAGGCGATCATGAGCGACGCACTGGCCATGCTGCTGGATTATGAGGCGATCCGTCAGGTGAAGGCGCGCTATTGCCGCCTGCTCGATACGAAGGATTGGGATGGCTTCATAGCCCTGTTCACGCCGGACGCGGTGATGGACGTGCAGGAGGATACCGGCCATCCCCCAATCAGCGGCCATGCCGCGATCCTGGAACAGGTGCGTTCCGCCGTCATCGACGCGCAGAGCGCGCATCAGGTCCACTCGTCCGAAATCGCCCTGCACGGCGACAGTGCCGAAGTTGTCACCGCGATGCAGGACCGGGTAGTATGGGCGCCGGGCACATGCCCGATCCCCGGCGGCGAGTCGATCACTGGCTTTGGCCATTATACCGAACGCTATGTGCGCGTCGACGGCGTGTGGAAGATCGCCTTCCTCAAGCTGACCCGCCTCTATGTCGAAGTGCATCCCGCGCCTGTCCTTTGACAGGTTGCGCCGCCTGTGCTGCGCGGCAATCCTGCCCGCCATGGATTTGAGAGGACAGGATATGACGGTAGCAATGGAACCCGGCGCGCAGGCGTTGTTCGACAAGTTCGGCACCTATATCCTGCCCGGACGGGTCAGCGATCCGCGCCGGGGGATAGAGGAAGCGCAGGAGGCCGAGCGGATCGGCCTGGGCTGCGTGTGGATTTCCGAACGCTATGCGCTGAAGGAACCCGCCGTGCTGGCAGGCGCAGTGTCGCAGGCGACGTCGAAGATCCGCATCACCGGCACCATGTATGCCACGATGCGTCACCCGCTGGTCACCGCCAGCGTCGCGGACCTGATGCAGGCGATGAGCGGGGACCGATTCCGCCTGATGTTCGCGCGCGCCGTCCCGGCCTATATGAAGATGCTGGGATCGCCGCCGATCACGATGGAGCGGCTGGCCGACCTTATTTCCATCTGCCGTCGCCTGTGGGCGGGGGAGAAGGTGGATTATGACGGCATATTGGGAAAATTCCCCGCGATCAGCCTGACCGATCGCCATGGCGGCACGCCGCCGCCGATCATCTTTACCGCCATCGGTCCCAAGAGCCTGGAATTTGCCGGCGAACATTGCGACGGGGTGCTGTTGCACCCCTTCGTATCGGCGCAGGGGGTGAAGAACAGCGTCAAGATCGTGCGCGACGCTGCGGAAAAGGCGGGGCGCGATCCGATGGCGGTGCGCATCTACCACAATATCATCGTCGCGCCCGACCTGCCCAAGGATGAGGAGGAGGCGGTCGTCGGTGGCCGCGCCATCACCTATTTCGAACTGCCCGGTTTCGGCGACCTGATCGTGGACATCAACGGTTGGGACAAGGGCGTGCTGGAGCAGATCCGCGCCCATCCCAAGATCGCCAGCCTGAACGGCAAGCCCGCCGATCAGGCCTATACGCGGCAGGAACTGGTCGATGTCAGCAAGCTGATCCCGCAGCAATGGCTGGACGAGGGCGCGGCGGTCGGCACGGCGGCGCAGTGCGCCGATCAGTTGATGGCCTATCTGGACGCTGGCGCGGACGAGATATTGCTGCATGGATCATCGCCCAAGGACATGGGTCTGCTGACCAGCGAACTGAAGCGCGCGCTGGCGGCGAAGGGGCTGTAAGTCATGGAGTTTCTGACGCCGGAGCGCATCACCACCCAGTTGCAGGGCTGGCTGGCCAATGAAAAACCCGACTGGCGCGACATTGTCGTCCGCCCGCTGAACGTCACGCTGGGGGCAGGATTTTCCGCCGATATCTTCTTTGTCGATGTCGATTATGTCGACCCCGCCGGGACACAGAACCAGACGCTGGTGGTGCGTCGGCAGCCGATGGACCTGGAGGTGGTGTTCGGCAGCAGCCTGGCGTTGCAGGGCAAGATGATGGCCGCGCTCTATGCGCGGGGCGACCTGCCCGTGCCGCCGTGGATCGGCATGTATCTGGAGTCCGACATTCTTGGCCTGCCCTTCCTGGTGATGGGCAAGGTCGAGGGAGAGTGCGCCAGGCAGAAGCCCAATTATAATCTGGACGGCTGGCTGGTGGAGATGACGCCGGACCAGCGCCGCGCCAGCTTTACCAACGCCATTTCCGCCTTTGCCAGCATGGCGACGATCGACTGGCGCGACGGGTTCGATTTTCTGGCGCAGCCCGAAAATGGCCAGCCGGGGCTGGACCAATATGTCGGCGCGCTGGAGGCGTGGCACAGGGCGGCGGGCCGGGGCCGGTCCATGCCGATCGTGGATGCGGCGATGGCCTATGTGCGGGCGAACATGCCCGACGATGCGGGAGTCAATGTGCTGTGGGGCGATCCCACGCCGTCGAATGTGATGTTCGCGCCGGACGGCAGCGTCAATGCGCTGATCGACTGGGAACTGGCCGCGCTTGGCCCGGCGGAGCTGGATCTGGCCTGGTGGCTTTATTTCGACGACCTGTTCGGGCGGCGTTTCGGCGTCACCCGGCTGGAGGGGTTGCCGAGCCGGGACGAGACGGTCGCGATCTGGGAAGCGGCGTCCGGGCAGAAGGCCCGGCATCTGGATTATTATGATATTGTGGCTGCGTTGCGCATGGCGCTGGTTGCGGTGGGCGCGTTCGACCGGCAGGTCGGGATCGGCAACATTCCGGCGACCAACAAGTCGCTGAACGACAATTTCATGACGCAATATCTGGCGGAAAAACTGGGCCTGCCGGTGCCGCAATTCGGCCCGGATTTTGTGGCGTTCATGAAGAATCTGACGCCGGTGGAGGAGGATGCGGCCTGATCGGGCGGGCGCCATTAGTAGACAGCAAGATGGACAGTCATGGCGACAAAGGCGTGGTTTAATTAGCAGGCTAACGATTAAATGAACAAGTCTTGTTTATGTGTCGATGCCAGGCAAAAGGGCGGCGGGGGAAGCATCCCCCGCCGCCCTTTGCGCAACCGTCGAGCGGGATCAGAATTTCTTGAGGTCGGCGTTCGACAGGCTGGTCGTCACGCCCTTTTCCCCGGTGCTGAGCGTCGCGGCGGGGATGGTGATGAACTTGCCGCGATAGATGACGCGGACAGCGGCAAGCGCGCCATCGTCGGCGGTCACAACCTTGTCGACCTTGCCGATCTTGGTCCCTTCGGCGGAAAAAATCGCTGCGTTGCGATCGACAGCGGGCGCCTGCGCCAGCGCGGGCGTAGCCATGGCGAGGGCGGCGAGCGTGATTATCATCTTCATGTCCAATATCCTCTTGTCGATTCTATCGACCTGTTGGCGCAGGCCGGAGACAGTTTCAAGAGAAAACCAATACACATAGGAAAGATTCTGTTCTATCTGTACTGATACAGGATAAGGCCCGATGATGGCCAAAGCAGGGGCGAGGATGAAAATGACGGGTTTTGGCGCACGCGACCGCTGGTTTCTGCTGTTGCTGGGCGCGATCTATATGTTCAATTTCATCGATCGCACCATCATTGCGGTGGTGGGGGAAGCGATCCGTCACGACCTGCAACTGAGCGACCTGCAACTGGGCTTGCTGGGCGGGCTGGCTTTCTCCTTCTTCTATGCGATTCTGGGCATCCCGCTGGCGCGGCTGGCCGAACGCTACAGCCGGGTGCGGATCATCGCGGCGGTGACGCTGCTATGGTCGTTCATGACGGCGCTGACGGGCATGGCGGGCAGCTATATCCAGTTGCTATTGTGCCGGATGGGGGTGGGCGTGGGGGAAGCGGGTTTCACCCCGGCGCTGGTGTCGATGATTTCCGACCGATTCGACGCCGGGCGGCGCGCAGTCGTCTTTTCGCTGATCGCGCTGGGCGTGCCGCTGGGCGGGGCGATCGCGGCGATCGGCGGCGGCGCGATCGCGCAGCATTTCGGCTGGCGCATGGCATTGGTGGCGGTCGGTGCGCCGGGCCTGTTGCTGGCGGCGCTGCTGTTCCTGACCATCCCGGAACCTGCCCGTACCGACGCGGGCGACCGGGCGGACACACCGCCCTTCGGCGCGGTGCTGCGGCGTCTGGGCCGGTCGCCCGCGTTCCTGCATCTGACCTTTGGCAGTGGTTTCGTCGGCATGGTCGGTTTTGGCACCAACCTGTTCCTGATCCCGCTGCTGGTGCGGCGATACGACCTGCCATTGGCGCAGGCGGGGATGATATTCGCCCTGTCGTTCAGCCTGGCGACGATGGTGGGACAGGTGAGCGGCGGCTATCTGATCGGCCATCTGATCCGCCGCGACATGCGCTGGGGCGGGTGGGCGCCCGCGATCGCGGTGGGAATCGCGTTGCCGCTCTACCTGCTGGCGATACAGCAGTCCGACTGGCGCTGGCTGATCGGTTTCCTGTTCGTCGCGACCGCGCTGCTTTATGCGTTCATCCCCGCGATCATGACAATAACGCAGTCGCTGGTGGAACCACGGATGCGCGCGTCGGCCGCCGCGCTGCACAGTTTCGGGCAGACGGTCGCCGGACTGGGGCTGGGGTCTGTGATTTTGGGTTATCTGAGCGACCGGCTGGCCGTCTTTCTCTATGCCGGCGACTATGCCGCCGATTGCCGGACGGGGCAGCCCGCGCCCGCCTGTCTGAGCGCGGCGGCGGATGGGTTGCAGTTGAGTATGCAGTTGGCCGCGTTCGTGCTGTTGCTGGCGGTGGGCCATTATCTGCTGGCGGCGCGGCGGTTGCCACGGGCGGCAAATGCGTCGTGATTGGCGGCAAAGCTGTCGATGTTCGGCCACCGCGTTCGGTGCGGGATGACGCCGGGGCCATGGCTGTGTCAGGCTGTCGCCATCACGACCACAGTATCGCTAACAAGCGACGGAAAGGATGTTGAGGATGAAGAATGCAGGCGTAATCGGATTGGGACAGATTGGGGCGGGCGTCGCCATCTGCCTGGCGCGCAGCGGCCAGTTGGCGGCGGTCTATGACGTGCGGGCCGATGCGTCCGACACGCTGGACGGCGTGCCCGCGGTGGTGGCCAGCCCGGCGGAACTGGCGCGGCAGGCCGATGTCGTCATCATCGCGGTGGTCAATGCCAAGCAGACGGTGGATGTCCTGTCCGGTCCCGACGGCGTGCTGGCGCAGGCGCGGCCGGGGATGAGCATCGTGCTGGTCGCGACCGTTTCGATCGAGGATCTGAACGCGCTTCGCGCGCTGACCGACGCGGCGGGCGTCGACCTGGTCGATTGCGGCGTAACCGGCGGTCCCAAGTCGCGCGAAAACGGCCTGGTCTGCCTGGTCGGCGGTACGGACGAGAGCGTCGCGCGGGTGCGCCCCGTGCTGGACGGCTTTGCCAAGCTGGTCGCGCATATGGGCGGGCCGGGTGCGGGCATGGCGGCCAAGATCGCGCGCAACGTCATCGTGTTCGGCGGGCTGCGCGCGGGTTATGAAGCTGCGATCCTGTGCCGCAATGCGGGCGTGGACGTGCGCCAGTTGAGCGAGGTGATCGACGCCAGTTCCGACAGCGTGGGCGGGCCGTTGATGCTGGCGGTGCGCGACGATCCGGCGTCGAGTGAACAGGAAGCGGCGATCCGCGAATATACCCGCGCGCTGATGATAAAGGATCTGGACGCGGCGATCGACCTGGCGCGCAGCTATGGCATCACCTTGCCGCTGATCGAATTGACGCGCCGCACCGACCAGGCGGTCGTGGGCATGGCCGATGTGATGGGAGAGAAGGCATGAAGGTCGACGAAGCACAGTGGCAGAAGGGTCTGGAGGTTTTCGACAAGGTCTATGGACCGGGCACGTCGGCAATGACGCTGCCGTTTCGCGATTCCGCCTTCAACCAGGAAATCGTGGGCAACCAGTTCGCGAATTTATGGGCCAGCGACATATTGTCGATGCGCGAAAAGCGGTTGCTGGTACTGGGCGCCACGGCGATGCTGGGGCGGGCCGATCTGGTCGAAATCCAGATGAACGGCGCGCTTATCAATGGCGAATTTACCGATGAGGAACTGGACTTCATGCCGCTGTTCATCCTCTTCTACGCCGGGGCGGGTAATACGACCACGGTGTTCCGCGGGATAGAGGCGGCCAAGGCGCGGCGCGCGGAGCGTGAAGCGGCGGGCGAATAAGCCAGCGGCCATGACAGAAAAAGGGGCGGCCCGGTCGGACACGACCGGGCCGTTTTTCATGCGCCGGGCGCTGGCGACCGGCGGATGGCGCGCGACGCCATCAGCAGCATCAGGCCACCGGCGAAGGTGAACAGCATGGCGGTGCCGATGCCCCAGGCGACGCCTTCATTGCCGCCGACATAATCGCTGACCGCGCCGATCAGATAGGTGCCAGCGCCCACGCCGATCAGGTTGGCGCCCAGTTGCACCACAGACACGGCCAGCCCGCGCAGGCGCGGCCCGGCAATCGTGACGATGACGGCATAGATGGGACCATTATAGGAGGCGCTGAGGAAGCCGCAGGCCATCATCAGGACCAGCATGGGTTGCAAGTCCTGGACCAGCATGGTGGCGATGCCGGTGACGGCGGTCAGCAGCGGGATGAACGCGCCGAACAGGGCGGTGCGCGCCGGATCGAACCCGCCGCGCCGCCGGTTGATTGCGTCGATCACCCAACCCGCGAGGAACCCGCCCAGCGACCCCAGCCCGCCATAGGCGATGGCGATCAGTGTGCCTGCCCGCGCGATCGGCATGTCATGGACCCGGATGAGGAAGGTGGTGAGCCATGTGCTCATGCCGTAAATGCCCGCCGCGATCAGGACGATCGCGCCGATGCAGTAGAGCAGACCCGGCCGCGCGGCGAGCAGGCCGATGCGCTGCATCAGGCCGGCGGGATCGTCGCGTTGCGCCGGGGCGGGCGCATCGAGCGCGCCGCGCCTGGGTTCGCGCACGGTCAGCAGCAGGATGGGCGCCAGCAGCAGTCCCGGCACGCCCGCCGCGACGAAGGCCCAGCGCCAGCCGACGTTCTGGACGATCGCCCCGCCCACGACGAAGGCGATGGCCAGGCCGATGCCCGAACTCAGATACCAGATGCCGATGGCGGTGGCGCGCCGGTCTTCCCCGAAATAGTCGCTGAGCAGCGACATGCCGGTGGGCGACCCGCCCGCTTCTGCGGTGCCGACGGCGGCGCGGCCGATGACCAGCGTCCAGAAGCCGGTCGCCAGCCCGCACAGCGCGGTCGCCCCGCTCCACAACGTCAGCGCCGCGGCCATCAGGTTGCGCCGGTTCCACCTGTCCACGGCCATGCCGAAGGGCAAAGCGGCAAGCGCGAAGAAGATGCCATAGGCAAAGCCCGCCAGGATACCCAATTGCCCGTCGGTCAGCGCAAATTCACGCCCGACCGGCGCCAGCACCAGCCCGATGATGGCGCGGTCGATGCCATGGCAGGTTTGCGCCAGGGTCAATATGCCCAGCACATACCAGGGATAGCGGCCCATGGCGGTCGGCTTTTCCATCCGCGCCTTCATGCCGCGCACCGTCGTTGGATAGGGGGGATGTGCATGGCGGGCCTCTCCGTCTTTTTTGAATGGTGCAGCCTAACTGGCTGGCGGGTGCACGCCACCGGGGGCTGTGCCGTCGATGGGCCAGATCATGTCGCATATGGGCCATGGTCCTACCTACCCGAAGATAGAGGCCGAGCAGCGATGATCGGCTAGTGAAGGGGAAAGACAGAATAGAAACGGACGGAGGAAACCATGTTTCGACCGGAGAGCGACTGGACCGACCAGCAAAGGTTCGGCGTCAACAACTTCTATATCGAGGCGATGGCGACGATGGGTGACGCACGGGTGGACGTGCGCCACTTCAACTGGGTCTTGCCGTGCACCGGCGTGTTCAGCCCGGAAAAACATTATCTCGACTATTCGCTCGACAGCCAGCCGCGCCGCAGCATCGTCAGCATGGGCGGGCCGAACCGGCGCGCGGCGGCGGGCGACATCCTCTATATGCCGCCGCACCGCCAATATGTCGGCGAACCCGCCTTGCAGGAACGACATCTGGTCTGCGTCGCGCTGGGCGACATGTTTCTGGAGGAATTGTTCGAGGGCCGGCGCCCGCTTCAGGGGCTGGACCCGTGCGCGGATGTGCAGAATATCGCGATGCGCCGGATGTTCGAGGGGCTGGCGGCGGAACTGCGTTCGCCCGGCTTTGCCAGCCAGACGCTGATCGAATCCATGATGATGGGTCTGGCGGTCGAACTGGTGCGGCATATGGGACCGCAGGATCTGGGCGGCGGCGCGTCGCGGTGCGGGCGGCAGGTGCGCCATATCGTCGATTATGTGATGGACAATCTGTCCGGTCCGCTGGGCGTGGCCGACATCGCGCGCGGATGCAATATGAGCGTGCGCCATGTCGCGCGCGTGTTCAAGGACGGCACCGGCGTCAGCCTGGGCGAATTCGTCGCGCGCAGCCGCATCGCGCTGGCCAAGGAATTGCTGCGCGGCGACAGCAGCCGGATCAAGGAAGTCAGCTGGCGCTGCGGTTTCAGCAGCACGTCCGCCTTTTCCGCCGCATTTCGCGCGGCGACCGGCCAGACGCCCAAAGATTATCGCTGCCAGCCCACGCAGGTGCACTGACAGGCAAAATATCGGACGGCGGCCAAAATCTGTCGCCGCACAGTCAATCAGGATGCGGTCCCTGTCAGGCCAAACCGCACCCCGTTAAACCGCTGCTCGCAACACCAGACTGCACAAGCATCGCTCGACAAAAAATAATCAGGGAGGATTTATGAAGAAATCTGTCACTTTGGGAACTGTCGCCACCGGCGCGCTGATCGCCGCACTGGCGCAGCCCGCGCTGGCGCAGGCGCCGCAGACCGGCGCCGTCAGCGGCATCCAGGACATCGTCGTCACCGCGCGCCGGACCGAGGAAAGCCTTCAGACCACGCCGATCGCGGTCACGGCGCTCAACCCCGAAGCGCTGACCACCGCAAAAGTCGAGACGGTCGTCGATCTTCAGCGCACCGCGCCGGGCCTGGTTATCGGCCGCGGTTCTGCAGGCGGCGACGGCATCGTGTTCGTCGCCATTCGCGGTCAGGGCAACCTCCAGCCGATTTTGGCCAATGATCCGGCAGTCGCCACCTATATCGACGGCATCTATATTCCCCGTCCGTCGACTGGCATGACCGATCTTCAGGATATTCAGCGACTGGAAGTGCTGCGCGGGCCGCAGGGCACATTGTTCGGCCGCAACACGACCGGCGGCGCGATCAACATCATCACCAGCGATCCCGACGATCAGCTGAGCGGCATGTTCAAGGCCGAATATGGCAATTACAACAATCTGGGCGTGTCGGCGAGCGTCAACGTGCCCTTGGCGCAGGATCTGGCGATCCGCGTGAGCGGCGCGATCAACGACCGCGAAGGCTATGGCACCAACCCGCTCAACAACCGCGATTTTTCGGACAACAAATCGAAATTCCTGCGCGGCAAGCTGAAATATGACGGCAATGGCTGGGATGTGACGCTGTCGGCCGACTGGAATCGCCAGACCAACCAGGGTCAGCAGACGGCGCTGTGGACTTTCAACCCCGCGATCGTTCCGGCGCCGTTCCAGCCCGGCCTGACCGCCGGGCTGCTCAAGAAGGCGAACTGGTGGGACAATACCGCGACCGGCACGTCGATCGCGGCGGGGATCGGCGCGCTGACCCCCGAAGCGCAGGCGCTTTACGGAGTGCAGCCGTTCAACACGCTGGAAGTCTATGGCTTTTCCGGGACGATCAATGTCGAACTGGGTGGGCTGAACCTCAAATCCATCACCGGCTATCGCCATTCGATGAATTATGGCCTGAGCGATACCGACGGCACGGCCGTGCCGCTGCTGGGCACCTTCGCCGGTTCGGGTTCCTATTATGTGTCGCAGGAATTGCAGATTTCCGGCAATATCACCGACAGCCTTAGCTTCATCACCGGCGCCTATGCGGGCAAGGAAAGCGGCTATGAGTTCAGCCGGTCGCAGATTTTCGGCGGTCTGATCCGCGATTCCAACGCGGACGTCACCAACAAGACGTTCGGCCTGTTCGCCCAGGCCTATTATGAGCTGACACCGACGCTGCGTGCGGTCGGCGGTTTCCGTTATACCTGGGACACGCGCGACAGCGTGCTGCACAATGCGCAGGTTCTGGGTCGCCCCTATGATGTCCCGGTCGCGGGCACGCCCACCGGCATCAATTGCACCGTGACGCCGTCTGAGCCAGTGACCGCCACGACCTGTAACCAGGTGCAGAACGCCAAGTTCAACTATCCCGCCTGGAATCTGGGCATCGACTGGCAGGCGGCGGACAATATTTTCCTCTATGCCGCCACCCGTGGTGCGGCCAAGGCGGGCGGATGGAATTTGCGCGCCGGCGGCCTGCCCGCCTTCGCCCCGGAAAAGGTCAAGGACGTGGAAGCCGGTTTGAAAATCGACCTGTTCGACCGGCGGGTGCGGTTCAATACCGCCATCTTCCATACGTGGAAGGACGACAATCAGGCGATCGTCAACAGTTTCGTCCCTGGCATCGGCGTGACCCAATATATCCAGAATAACGGCAAGGTCCGAATCTGGGGCATCGAAAACGAACTGACCGTCGTGCCATGGGAAGGCATGACGCTGAGCGTCAATGGCAGCTTGCAGGACGGCAAATATGTCAAGGGGACATTCAGCGAGACTCAGGTCATTGCGGGCAGCGGCTGCACCAATCCCGAAGGCGTGGTCAATGGCTGCGTCGTCGATCTGAGCGGCCTGCCGTTGCTCCAGACGCCCAAGAAGCAGCTGAACATCAGCGCGACGCAGAAAATCCCGCTGGGCGGCGGCACGCTGGCCGTGACGGGTGCCTATGCCTATATCGGCGCACAGCATTTCGACGCGGTGAAGGCGGCGGATCAGGCGTCGGCGGCGACCAAGGCGGCCTATGATGTCGAAAACCGGTTGGGTCGGGTGCCAGGCTACGGCATCTTCAATGGCCGTATCGCCTTCCAGCTGGAAAATCCCAATGTCGAAATCGCGGTTTATGGCCGCAATATCGGCGACAAGAAATATCTGCTGCGCCGCTTCCCCGATCTCTATCGGACGCTGGGCATCGCGGCCGCCTATGTCGGGCAGCCGGGCACCTATGGCGTGGAAACGACGTTCAGATTCTGATCGGCCACGGCTGATCGGATAAAAGGGGGCTATGGGAGAAGGCTTTGACGCAATCGCCTTCTCCCGGACGCTCGCACACGGAGATTGTCGGTATATGAAGCGGTTGGAAAACAGGGTCGCGATCGTAACGGGCGGGGGCGGCGGCATCGGCGCGGCGGTGGCCATGCGGATGGTCGCGGAAGGCGCGCGCGTGGTGATCGCCGACCTGTTCGAGGATGCCGCTACCCGCGCCGCGCAGCCGCTGGGCGACAAGGCGCTGGCGGTGCAGTTCGACGCCGCCGACCCGGCGTCGGTCAAGGCGATGGTGGACCGTTGCGTCGATCATTTCGGGCGGCTGGACATATTGCACAATAATGCGGCGATGACCGACCCGGCCAAAAGCCCGCAGGACACCACCGCCGTCGACATTCCCATCGGCATCTGGCGCGAAATATTGGACGTCAACCTGACCGGCTATCTGCTGGGGTGCAAATATGCGATTCCCCATATGGTTGCGGGCGGTGGCGGATCGATCATCAACACCGCGTCCAATTCGGGCACGGCGGGCGACCTGGCGCGCATCGCCTATGGATCGTCCAAGGCCGCGATCATCGGCCTGACCAAATATGTCGCCACCCAGCATGGACGGCAGAATATCCGGTGCAACAGCATTGCGCCGGGCGTGGTGTTGACCCCGGCGCTGGAAAAGACGGTGCCGGGCCTGAAGGACATCATCAAGCGGCACATATTGACGCCCGAATTCGGCACGCCGGAAGATATAGCCGCGCTGGTCGCTTTCCTGGCGTCGGACGAAGCGCGCTACATCACGGGAGAGAATATCTCGATTTCCGGCGGCGGGCTGGTGCATCAGCCCCATTATGCCGACCTGCTGGCTTTCATGCAGGCGGCGGACTGACCATGGCCGCCGCCTGCCGATCCCTAATGCGCGGTCCGGTGGAAATAGCGGATGGTCAGCCGCCCGCCATCGACCTTGTAGGTTTCCAGGCTCGGCAGGGTGACGATGCCGTCCGGCGTCTGGAGCCGGTTGAGCACATAGGCCGCGCCTTCCGACCCGTTGACGATCACCTCGACCGGATCGGTCGTGCACTGGCCGCCATATTGCGTCCACATATCGGTCATGGCGGCCGGTCCGTCCACCGCGGGGGTGCCGACATATTCTATGGTGAAGCCGTCCGGTCCGAGCGCTGCGAACAGCCGGTCCAGTTCGTCCCGCTTGCCCTCGTTCCACAATCGGTAATTGTCGCGGATCGCCTGTTCCAGATCCAGCGTCGCTGCCTCGTTCATGTCCATCGCCTCCTGTCGTCGCGGTCCATCCGCGTCGCGGCCAGATTGGGGCAGGCGGCATGTGCCGCACCTGTCTTTGGCAAGGACATTTTTCATCCCGTTCCCGTTCGGAGATTTATATGACCGCACTCGCACAAAAGCCCCTGCCGGACCATGTGCCCGCGCATCTGGCGATGGCCCTGCCGCTGTTCGCGCGCAAGGTGACCTACGACAATCCGCAGGACGTGCTGATCCCGCAAATGCACGCGGAATTGCCGCCGATCACCTATGTCACCAATATCTTTCCCGGCGACCAGCCCGGATGGCTGCTGAAAAATGCCGACGACGTGCAGGCGATGCTGCGCGACGCGGATAATTTCACCAAGAACGGCATGGGCAAATGGGCGCAGAATATCGGTGAAAACTGGCTGGTGATCCCGACCGAGGCCGATCCGCCGGTCCATACCGGCTATCGCAAGGCGCTCAATAGCCATTTCGCTCCGCAAAAGATGTTCGCCATGAAGGAACAGGTGCGTGAACGCGCCCGCGCCTTGATCGAGGAATTCAAGGACAAGGGCGAATGCGATTTCATCGCCGATTTTTCCGAGAAATTCCCGATCTTCATCGTGCTGGACCTGCTGGGCCTGCCGCAGGAGCGGATGGCAGAATTCCTGAAATGGGAAAAGGAACTGCTCCACAGCAATGACTGGGAAGTGCGCGGCAATGCCGTGCGCAGCGTCAAAAATTACCTGATGGAGGAAATCGAGGCGCGCCGGGTCGCGCCGCGCGACGATTATATCAGCAAGATCTTGACGTTCGAGGTGGACGGCCGCCTGTGGAACGACGACGAGGTGCTGGGCCATTGCTTCAACCTCTATATCGGCGGGCTGGACACGGTCACGTCGCTGCTGGGCAATATCTTCAACTATCTGGCCGCAAACCCCGACAAGCAGGATGAATTGCGCGCCAACCCGTCGCTGATCGTGCTGGCTGTGGAGGAGTTTCTGCGCGCCTTCGCGCCGGTCACGGCGTTCCGCATCGCCACCAAGGTGATCGAAATTCACGGGCAGACGATCATGCCAGGCGATTATGTCGCCTTCTGTTCGCCGGTCATCGGCCGCGACCCGGCCTATTATGAAGATCCGCAGGCGATCCGGTTCGACCGCAAGGCGCCGCATATGTCATTGGGCAGCGGCATTCACAAATGCCTGGGGATGCATCTGGCGCGACTGGAATTGCAGATCGCGGTAGAGGAATTTGTCGGCATGTTGCCGCAATTCCGGGTCAAGGACGGGTTCAAGGTGCCCTATTTCGTCGGCAACATCCTGCACGTCCCCGACCTGCACCTGCAATGGGGGTGAGTCCCGTCATCGTCGAGGTTGACGAAGAGGCCGTGGCGTCGCACGAGAAGGCGTGACGCCGAAGGATAGCCGCGCATGATAGAAATCACCCCCTTGACGGGGATTGGAGAGGTTCGTCCGGGCGATGATCTGGCGGCTTTGCTGTTGGCCGCGATGCAGCGGTGCGGCATGGAGCGCCATCATGACGATGTGCTGGTCGTCACGCAGAAGATCGTTTCGAAGGCGCAGGGGCGTTTCGTCGTTCTGGATGACGTCGTGCCGGGGCAAGAGGCGCAGCGGCTGGCGGCGATCACCCGCAAGGATGCGCGACTGGTCCAGCTGGTGCTGGACGAATCCACGGCTATCTTGCGGGCCGTGCCACATGTTCTGATCGCCCGCCACCGGTTGGGCCATGTCATGGCGAACGCAGGCATCGACCGGTCCAATATCGGCGCAGGGAACGGCGATCGCGCGCTGCTCCTGCCGGTCGACCCGGATGGAACGGCGGCCCTGTTGCACCGGCAACTGGACATGCCGGTGGTCATATCGGACAGTTTTGGCCGACCATGGCGCATGGGTGTGGTCGCGGTCGCCATCGGCGCGGCGGGACTGCCCGCGCTCGACGACCGCCGGGGTGAAATGGATCGCGACGGTCGCACGCTGGAAGTCACCCAGATCGCGCTGGGCGATATTATCGCGACCGCCGCTTGCCTGGCGACGGGCGAGGGGGCGGAGGGTATTCCCGCTGCGGTGATCCGGGGCTATCCGCTGCGGGGCATGGCCCGACCTGCCGCCGATCTGGTCCGCCCGGTGCACGAGGATCTGTTTGCATGACACAGATCGTGGTTCTGACGGGCGGGGTAGGCGGAGCCAAGCTGGCCTTGGGCCTGTCCCATATCCTGCCCGACGGCGCCTTGACCGCGATCGTCAATACAGGCGATGATTTTCGTCATCTGGGCCTCCATGTGTCGCCCGACGTTGATACTTTGCTCTACACGCTGGCGGGCAAGGCCAATGCGGCGCAGGGTTGGGGGCGGGAAGGGGAAAGCTGGGCTTTCATGGCGGCCGTTCGGGAATTGGACGGGCCGGACTGGTTCGCGCTGGGCGACGGCGACATGGCGTTGCATGTGTTGCGCACGCATAGGATGGCGCAGGGCGAATCCCTGTCCCAGGTTACGGCCAGCTTCGCCGTCCGATGGAATATTGCGAGCCGCATCATGCCGATGAGCGACGATCCCGTTGCGACGATGCTGGCCACCGATGACGGCCTGATGGAATTTCAGCGCTACTTTGTCGAACAGCGGTGCGCGCCGGTCGTCCGCGCCATCCTGTTCGAGGGCGCTGAAAAGGCGAAGCCCGCTCCCGGCGTCGTGGACGCGATCCTGTCCGCCGACGCGGTGCTCATCGCGCCCTCCAATCCTTTTTTGAGCGTTGACCCCTTGCTGGCGGTGCCGGGCGTGCGTTCGGCGTTGGCGCGGACGTCTGCGCCGGTCGTCGCCGTCTCCCCGCTGATCAATGGTAAAGCGGTGAAGGGGCCGACGGCGAAACTGATGGGCGAACTGCACATGCCTGTCGATAATGACAGCATTGCGCAGCATTATGCCGGATTGATCGACGCCATGCTGATCGACAGCGGCGATCCGTGCGATGGGACGGACATCGCCATTGCGCGGTGCGCCACATTGATGACGACGCTTGCCGATAAAATGCGGGTGGCGCAGGCGGCGTTGGACCTGGCGACCCGGCTGCGCGCCTGATGCAATGGAATGTGATCATCCCCTGGAAGCAAGGGCCCGACACCAAGTCGCGGTTGGGCGGTGTGCTAGATGCGCGACAGAGGATGATGTTGGCGGCGGATATGTCCCGGCGCGTGGTTGATTGCGTGGCGGAAGTCGAAGCGGTGGGGATGGTGCGCCTTCTGGCGCCGGCCGCTCCCCTTGACTGGCCATGCGCCTGGGTGCGGGATGAAGGAAGGGGATTGAACCGCGAACTGACTGCGGCGCGCCTTCGGTTCGGGACATCCCGTTTCGTCGTGGTTCATGCCGACCTGCCCAAATTGGTCGCTGGCGACATCGCGCGTCTTCTGGCGGCCGCGGAAGATGCCGGCGCGGCTTTCGCGCCGGATCGCCATGGCCAGGGGACCAATGCTGTAGCTTTGGCCGATGTCGATCCGTTTGCGTTCGCCTTTGGTCCGAACAGTCTTGCCCGTCATCGGAGCCAGCGATTGCAGGCGGCGATAGTTGAGACTGAGGGCCTTGGTTTCGACATTGATGTGCCCGAAGACCTCAGGGGCATATCTGCGGGGCGAATTTTGTCATAGTGGGGACGAATCCGAATGTCGGCTCCCCTCTCAATCAACATGAACTTCAGTGCCTCCCCCGCAGGATTCGGGCGGTGGAGGGCGGACGGGGCCACTGAACGACCGTTGAATTTAAGAGGGTGTGGCCGGGTCGATTGCGTTTCATCGCCAAGATAGATTATGGCGGCAGACCATGAACCAAAGAGGGAAATAATGGCTGCGTCAATTTCCGAGGATGAACAACGTGAGCATTTCGCTTATTGCGTTCAACTATTTGGTGGCGTCACCGCTTTTTCGCGGCGCCTTGGGATAGACGAGAGGGCCATTCGCCGCTTCATAAATGGCGAGCGACCTATTGGCGCCGGTCTTCTGGACGACACGGCAAAGGCCTTGCGCCTGCTCGTCGCTGAAGCAACCACGGCCGAAGAACAGATCGCGGCCATGTTGAATATTCGGGCCTTATAATCGAATTATTGACGATTGAGCCGTGGAAAAAGCCAGCGTGCGGTAACCGGATATGACATAATGCCCGGACCTTCGACTATGTCGGTGCGCTGGCGGCGTGTCCTGACCCGCCTGTTCAGCCAGACCGGCTTGGAGCGCGCGCTGATCGCCGAATCGCATATGTCGATCCATAGCTGGCCCAAACATGGCTATGCCGCCATCGACATTTTTCTAAGCGGCGCGCCCCATGATTCGGCGGCGGCGCTTGCGACTTTGGCGGATCATCTGGCGCCAGAGCGCATAACCTGGACCATGGTGCGTAGGGGGTGACCCCGCGGATGGCGCGATCCTGATGAAGGCGTCCAGGGAATATGCCGAAACCATCGACATATTCCCTGACAGGCGCGTTCAGGCCAGTTTGCCGAGCAGGCTGTCCACCGCGACCTTGGCGTCGCCGTAGAACATCCTTGTATTGTCCTTGTAGAAAAGCGGGTTTTCGATGCCGGAATAGCCGGTGCCCTGACCACGCTTCGACACGAAAACCTGCTTGGCCTTCCACACTTCCAGCACCGGCATACCCGCGATCGGCGAGTTGGGATCATCCTGCGCCGCCGGATTGACGATGTCGTTCGATCCGATGACGATCACGACGTCGGTCGAAGGGAAGTCGTCGTTGATCTCGTCCATTTCCAGCACGATGTCATAGGGCACCTTGGCTTCGGCCAGCAGCACGTTCATGTGGCCCGGCAAGCGGCCCGCAACGGGATGGATGGCGAAACGGACATTCTTGCCCGCGGCCCGCAGCTTGCGGGTGAGTTCGCTCACGCTCTGCTGCGCCTGCGCCACCGCCATGCCATAGCCCGGCACGATGATGATGCTGTCCGCATCGTTGAGCGCGGAGGCCACGCCATCGGCGTCGATCGCGATCTGCTCGCCCTCGATTTCCGCGGCCGGGCCGGTCGTGCCGCCGAAGCCCCCCAGGATCACCGATACGAAGGACCGGTTCATCGCCTTGCACATGATATAGCTCAGGATCGCGCCCGAAGACCCGACCAGCGCGCCGGTGACGATCAGCAGGTCGTTGCCCAGGGTGAAGCCGATTGCGGCCGCAGCCCAGCCGGAATAGCTGTTGAGCATCGAGACGACGACCGGCATGTCCGCCCCGCCGATGCCCATGACGAGGTGGAAGCCGATGAACAGCGCCAGCGCCGCCATGGCGAGCAGCACGGTCAGTTCGCGGCCTTCCACGCCGATATCGCCGACATACATCACCATCAGAACCAACGACGCCAGCAGGGCGGAAGCGTTGAGGACATGGCCGCCGGGCAGCTTCTTCGCCTTGCCGTCCAGCTTGCCCGCGAGCTTGCCGAACGCGACGATCGATCCGGTGAAGGTGACCGCACCGATGAAGATGCCGAGAAACGCCTCGACCTTGAGGATGTTGATCTCCACCGGCGTCTTGTGCGCGAGCAGGCCGGCAAAGCCGGTGAGCGCTTCACGCGCGGCCGGATCGAGCGCATTCACCGTTTCCAGTTCGAAATGCGCGTTGAAACCGATGAAGACCGCCGCAAGCCCCACGAAGCTGTGCAGCGCGGCGACAAGCTGGGGCATTTCGGTCATCTGGACTCGCATCGCCACGATCCAGCCGATGACGGCTGCGACGGCGAAGGTGCCGGCCACGATCGGCAGATTGGCCGCGCCAGGGCCAAAGAGCGTCGCCAACACGGCCAGGGCCATGCCGGCAATGCCGTACCATACGGCGCGCTTGGCGCTTTCCTGATTGGACAGGCCGCCGAGCGACAGAATGAAAAGGACCGCGGCCGAGAGATAGGCTGCGGACACCACACCGGTATCGAACATGAAATCCACCCCCTTAGGACCGCTGGAACATGGCCAGCATCCGGCGCGTGACCAGGAAGCCGCCAACGATATTGATCGACGCGATCAGGATCGAAATCGTCGCCAGAACCAGAATGATGGTGCTGGATGACCCGACCTGGAGCATGGCCCCCACCACGACGATGCCCGAAATCGCGTTCGTCACCGCCATCAGTGGCGTATGCAGTGAATGGCTGACATTCCAGATCACCTGAAAGCCGACGAAACAGGCCAGCACGAAGACCGTGAAATGGGCCATGAAGCTGGCGGGCGCCACGGCGCCGACCGCGATCAGCACGATCGCGGCGACGATCAAAGTCGTGACCTGCGACCGGGTCTGCGCCTTGAAGGCGGCGACGTCCTTCGCCCGTTTCTGTTCGGGCGTCAGTTCCTCCGCCTTGGGTTTGGGCTTCTGGGCCGCGATCGCCTTGATCTTGGGCGGTGGCGGCGGGAAGCTGACCTCGCCTTCAAAGGCGATGGTCGCGCCCCGGATTACGTCATCCTCCATATTATGGACGATCACGCCATCCTTGCCCGGCGTCAGGTCGAACAGCATGTGGCGGATATTGCTGGCGTAGAGCGAACTGGACTGCGCCGCCATCCGGCTGGGGAAATCGGTATAGCCGATGATCGTAACGCCATTTGGCGAAACGATCTTCTCGTCCGTGACCGTCAGCTCGCAATTGCCGCCGCGTTCCGCCGCCAGATCGACAATGACCGATCCAGGGCGCATGGCCTCGACCATGTCCTTGGTCCAAAGGACCGGGGCATCGCGCCCCGGAATGAGCGCGGTGGAAATGACGATATCGACGTTCGGGGCCAGTTCGCGAAATTTCTTGAGCTGCGCTTCGCGAAATTCCGGGCTGGACGGGGCGGCATAGCCACCGGTCGCCGCGCCATCCTGCTGTTCCTCCGAAAAGTCGAGATAGACGAACTGCGCGCCCATCGATTCGATCTGTTCGGCGACTTCCGGCCGGACATCGAAGGCCAGCGTGATCGCCCCAAGCGACGTCGCCGCGCCGATCGCGGCCAGGCCGGCGACGCCCGCGCCGATCACCAGCACCCTGGCCGGCGGCACCTTGCCCGCTGCGGTCACTTGGCCCGTGAAGAAGCGTCCGAAATTGGCGCCCGCTTCGATCACGGCGCGATAGCCCGCAATGTTCGCCATCGAGGACAGCGCATCCATCTTCTGCGCGCGCGAGATGCGGGGCACCATGTCCATGGCCAGCACATTGGCGCCAGTCGCGCTGATCGCGGCCAGCTCGTCGCTGCGCTGTCCAGGATAAAAGAAGGAAATGAGGGACTTGCCCGGTTGAAGGCGCGCGGCCTCTTCTGTTTCGGGCGGACGCACCTTGACGATGACGTCAGATGCCGCCCACAATTCGCCAGCGGTTGCAACCACCTGCACGTCGGCAGCGCGATAACTGTCGTCGTCGAAGCCGGCTGCTTGGCCCGCGCCGCTTTCGACAAGGCATATATGGCCCAGTTTCTGCAATTGCAGAGCGCTGTCGGGCGTCAGCGCGACGCGCGCCTCGCCTTGCGCCACTTCTTTGGGTGCACCTATTCTCACTCTGGCTTCCTCCCCCTCTTTTTTAGCGCGGATGTGATCCAGCCGATGCGCTAATGGTCGATCGATCGCCATAGCGCTATAGTGAAAGACTTGAGGGCATAGAAGGTGAAGTTTAGCGCTTCGGCCGATGCATCATGCGCTGTCGGGCGAAAATGCGCGTCGGCTCGATTGGCGCTCTGCGCTCCTGCCAGAGAGCTTCCCGGCATTCTCATGGACCGGCCCGTCCGCGCGCCAGGACGGCGGATTTCCGGACACCGAGAAGGGGGGCAGGATCGAAATCCCATTCCCGCCTTCGTTCGGTCCACGCTGATCAGTAGCGGTAGCCGAGTGGGAAGCCATAGTCTTGAAATCGCGGTAGTCGGCGACGTTGGTGATGGAAAAGGCGTCGCTCAATTCCCAGTTGAAGGTCGCCGTGTATGACTGGCTCTTGCTATTGACCGACGGCGGTTCATCGCTGCCCAGGTCGCGGGGTTTGGTCGCGATACCGGCCGGACCAAGCGGCGCAAGGCGCGCGACGCCGGTGCTGCTGCCGGTGGTGGACGTATTTGCGCCCACGGCGCGGATAAAGACCTTCGCCTGGTCGAAGTCGTTGCCGAAGGTGACGGACGACGCTCACCGCCGATACCGCGACGCTGACATCCTGCAACGACTGCGCGCGGTCACGATGATTTCGTCATAGCCGATGTCGGCCGGCGACAGTGGCTTGCGCCATGGCCAGCGCCATCGCAGACGCCGAAATAGACATATGCTTTCGCAGTTTCGACATCATCTCTCTCCCTGTTTTATCACCGTATCGCCCGGCATCATCGTCTTTTACCCCCGACATCGCCGTGCATCCACAAAATGTCTGCCAAGGGATACAAATCGCTATTTTACATGGGATTTGGTAGATCGATCGATCTGCGGGACGGGGCTTCGACGCCACGAAAAGTTATGCTAGCGCGTCCTGATGAAGAAGCATGATCCAGCGAGCGGTTCGAACGACGAGGGATCGGGGCGCCGTCGCCAGATATTGGAGATCGCGGCGCAACTGTTCGCGAAAAAGGGATATCGCGGGACATCCATGCGCGACATCGGCGAGCAGGCCGGCGTGTTGGGCGGGTCGCTTTATCACCATATCAAATCGAAGGACGCGCTGTTCGTCGAATTGCACAATGCCGCGCTGGACGCCGCCGAGAGCAGCATCGCCCAGGCTGTCCGCGCGCAGGACGATCCATGGGCCAGGCTGGCGGCGGCCTGCGCGGCCTTGCTGGAAATCCAGCTGGCGCCGGATTCGCTGACGATGCCGATGATGAACGATTTTCGCGAAGTGCCCGATGCGGTGCGCCAACAGCTGATTGCGCGGCGTGATCGGTTCGAAGAGGTTTTCCGATCGCTGGTCGCGGGCCTGCCGCTGCCGTCGCATATCGACCGGTCCGTCTACCGCAATCTATTGTTGTCACAGCTTAATTCAGCGTCGAATTGGTATCGCGCAGGACGTCTGGCGCCCAACGACATCGCCGCCCAGATCGTGTCGATCTTCCGGCACGAATAGGGTGTTCGCTGTAAACCCGCCATCCTGTCCGGCCCATTGGAATTGACTGTAACACATGTTTGGTGTAGTTGCGGCGCTGCGCTTTGAGGAGAGGCCCGATGTTCAGTTATGTTCCGCCGATCGACGATTACCGCTTCCTGCTGACGCAGGTGCTGCGCTTTGACGCGGCGATGGCGGAGACAGGTCAGGCGGTCGACGCCGACCTGGCGGTCGCGGTGCTGGAGGAAGCGGGGCGGATGTGCGCCGATCGGCTACACCCGCTCAACCGCCATGGCGATGAAGAAGGTAGCCGCCTGGTCGATGGAAGCGTTATCACTCCCGCCGGCTTCGCTGACGCATGGCGCGATTTCGTGGCGGCGGGATGGGCATCCATGTCGGCCGATCCGGCCCATGGCGGGCAGGGACTGCCGTTCATCCTCCAACTCTGGCTGGACGAGATGCTGTCGGCGACGAACCTGTCCTTCGGCCTGTTTCCCGGCCTGACCCGCGGGGCCTGCGAAGCGATTGCGACCCATGCTGACGATGCGCTGAAATCGGTCTATCTGCCGCGAATGGTGAGCGGCGAATGGACCGGCGCCATGGCGCTGACCGAAAGCGGGGCAGGCACCGACCTCGCCCTGCTCAAGACCAGGGCCGTTCCGCAGGGCGATGGCAGCTTTGCCGTGACCGGACAGAAAATCTTCATTTCGTCGGGCGACCATGATTTTGGCGGCAACATCGTCCATCTCGTGCTGGCGCGCCTGCCCGATGCACCGGCCGGGGTGAAGGGAATCAGCCTGTTTCTGGTGCCCAAATATCTGCCCGACGCGGACGGCGAATTCACGATACGCAACGGCATGTCGGTCGGCGCGCTGGAAAAGAAGATGGGCATCCATGCCCAGCCGACCTGCGTGATGAATTATGACGAAGCGACCGGCTGGCTGGTCGGCGCGCCGAACAGGGGGCTGGCCGCCATGTTCACGATGATGAACGCGGAGCGGCTGATGGTCGGCATCCAGGGACTCGGCGTCGCCGGCGCGGCCTATCAGCAGGCCGCGGGTTACGCCAAGGAGCGGCTCCAGGGACGCAGCGCCGATGGTGCGCGTGGGCCGGTGGCGATCATCGACCATGCCGATGTGCGGCGGATGCTGCTCAACATCCGCGCCTTTGTCGAGGCCGGGCGGGCATTGGGCGGCTGGACCGCGCTCCAACTCGATCGGGCGCATCATCATCCCGACGCCGCCGAGCGGGCGAAGGCCGACGCGCTGGTCGCGCTGTTGACGCCGGTCGTGAAGGCCGCCTTCACGGATTTCGGTTTCGACAGCGCGGTGCAGGCGCAGCAGGTGTTCGGCGGCCATGGCTACATCCGAGAATGGGGCATGGAGCAATATGTGCGCGATGCGCGCATCGCGCAAATCTATGAAGGCACCAATGGCGTGCAGGCGATGGATTTGGTCGGGCGCAAGCTGGCGATGGCGGGCGGCGCCGTGGTTGACGGCTATTTCGACCTTATCGCGGCGGATGTGGACGCGGCCGGCGCTATTGATATCGCGATCAAGACGCGCGCGGCGTTGGCTTTGTTGCGCACCACCACGGCATCGCTGCAAGGCGCGCATGGGGATGCTGCGGGCGCTGCGGCGGTCGATTATCTGCGTCTTTTCGCGCTGGTTTCGATGGGATGGATGTGGACGCGCATGGCCGTGGCGGCGCAGGGCGACGATGTGTTGCACGCCGGCAAGCGTATCGTCGCCGACTTCTTCGCCCAGCGGATGCTGCCGCAGGCGCAGAGCCTGGCGGTCAGCATCGCGGCTGGCGAAGCGTCGATCATGGCGCTGGGCGCAGACTGCTTTTAAGCACGGCTTGATCGATCCGAAACCGCGTAGCAGCCAGGGGGAGGGCGCTGCGCGGTGCCGCTTGACCGGCTTGGGGCAATATCGTGGATCGGCACGATCGGCCTGGGGCGTCACGACTGCGCGCAAAATGCCACCAAAGCAGATCGCCATCGGCTAGGGCTATCGCTGCGCAGAGCGGGGGAATGCTGTCTCCATGGCCGGCGTCCGCCTCGTCTCGTCGCATCGATAGGGAACTGTTAACTTTCCTGTCGAAGAAAGGCGCCATGGAGAGAAGGCAGGAGATTGACGGCGGACGACCGGTGCGGACCTGGTTCAACCGCGCCGCCGCGCCTGCCTTGCCCGATGCGGTCTATCGCGACCTCGTCTCCACCCTCTTCACCATGACTGCGCCGATCGCGGGATTTGGCATCCTCTATGCGCTGGTCGGATCGCTCATCTACATCAAGTGGCACGATGGCTGGATCGCCGCCCTGACCGGCATTGCGATTGCGGTGACGATCGGGCGCGTCCTGTTGATCCGCGCCTATCATCGCGCCGGCGGCGCGGATCAGGACGTTGCGCGCCTGGGGCGTTGGGAAGGGCGCTACGCCATCCTCACTTATGCCTTCGCGCTGCTGATCGCCGCGCTGAACCTGTGCGTCCTGATGGCGCACGAACCACTCGTCCATCTGGCGACGGTCAGCCTGGTCTTCACCTTTGGCGCAGGCATCGTGTCGCGCAACGCCGGTCGGCCGACATTATGCGCGATCAGCGTGTCGTTGGCGGTGCTGCCCGTCGCGTTCGCGATGTTCGTTCATGCCGCAAGCGATGATGGCGAGAGGCTGCACACCGAATTTTTCACGCTCGAAGCCCTGCTCCTCATCACGGTGGGGTTGATGAGCCTGGCGTCGGCGCGGCATCTCTATGGCGCATCCGTCGAACATCTCACCGCCAAACATGATCTGGGCAAGCTCGCCCGCTTCGATCCGTTGACCGGCCTGCCCAATCGACTGCTCCTGCGCGAATCCTTTCAGGCCAAGCTCAAATCCGCCCATGCGACCAGCCAGCTGGCGATTCATTATCTGGACCTGGACGGATTCAAGGCGATCAACGATCAATATGGCCACCCCGTCGGCGACAGGATGCTGGTGGAGGTCGCGGATCGGTTGGCGTCGGCGATTCGAACGCAGGATGTCGCGGCGCGGCTGGGCGGCGATGAATTCCTCCTGATCCAATCCCATGTGCACCATGCCGATCAGGCCGAACTGCTCGCGCGCAGGGTGATCCGGCAATTGAGCGAACCCTATGTCATTGACGGCGTCGCCATGCGCATTTCGGTCAGCATCGGCATCGCCCTGACGCCCGAACATGGCCTCGACATGGAAAGGCTGATGGGATGTGCGGACGCGGCCCTCTATCGGTCCAAGGCCAAGGGAAAGGCGCAGGTGCAATTTTGCGGTCCCGAAGATGTGCAGGATGAGGGCCGGGCGGTCGCCTGACGGCCAAAATGCCGCAATCCATGCAATATTCCCGAATGGTTGATGAAAAATCCCAATAAGCGGGATTATTTATCGGCGACAATCCCGCGCGCGGCCGGGATAGGGTTGGATTTCAGCACTTTCCGCAAACTGGCACGCTCTCTGCAATATGGCGGACAGAGCCTGCGAGCAGGTTTCGGCCAGACGCTCAGGGCCAGATACTCAGGGCCACATACTCAGGGAAGGACATCATCATGAAGACCATTGCTTTCATCGCCGCCATTGCCGTCGCCACCGTCGCCGTTTCGGCCGCCAGCACGCCCGCCTTCGCTCAGGCCCAGGGCAATTTCGGCGCCGCCAAGGTGCGCTATGACGTCAAGACCGACCGTTATTGTTTCAAGCAGGTGGTGACCGGATCGCTGATCCCCGTGACCCAGTGCCGCAGCAAGAGCGAATGGGCGCAGGCGGGGCTGACCATCAGCCACAAGCCCGCGGTGCGCTTCGCGCAGCGTTGATCGCGCCGGGTCAAGCCAGGGGCGCGGGCCGTCAATGGGACGTTTCAGCTCTTGGGCGTGACCCATATCTCGACCGGTGCGACGAATTTGCCGGGCGCGGGCTTGCCGACATGAACGCGGTCGGCGGTGACCCGCTCACCGGTTTCCAGGTGGAATGTCGCCCACGGCTTGGGCATCCGGCCAAAGCTCATCTTCTGGATGGCTTGGCCGGTGGCGCTGTTCATGATCGTTGCAATGATGGTCATCGACGCGCTCTAGCGCCGACCGCCCCGGCCCGTAAACACCGGAAGCGCCCCGATGGACGAACGGTCCATATCCTGCCCGCCCATCGGTGCGATGCGCCCGGTTACTGGAGATAGGCGCGCTTCAATGCCGCGATATCGACGGCGGTGACGCCGATCTCCTGCTTCAGATAATTGTCGACCGAACCCCAGCGGGCGTCGATTTCCTCGAACGCGCTGGCCAGGAACGCCTTGCCGTCGGCATCCTTGAGCGGTTGCGCCTTGGCATAGGCGGGATTGCTCTGATAGCGGGCGAACATCTGGGCGACCGGATTGTCCGGGTAGAGCGCCGCATTGATCGGGGGCACCTCATATTGCGGCTGCCGATAGCTGGTCGACAGATGATAATCCGCCAGGATGACGTCGCGGGGCACGCCAAGGGCGGACAGGATCATCGCGCTCGCAAAGCCGGTGCGGTCCTGCCCGGCGGAGCAATTATATTCCACCGGCCCTTCGTTGCGCTTCAATATGTCGAACAGGATGCGCAGTTGCGGCGCGAGCTGTTCAGGGAAGTTCCGATAGAGCGCACCGCCATTGCGCAGGTCGCCCTTGATCATCGCCGCCATTGAATAGCCTATCGTGGAGTAGGGGACGCCGTCGATCTGCGACGGTGCGAACTGCCGTTCCTCGTCCGATCGCAGATCGACCATGTTGCGCAGGCCCAGCGCCTGGACCCGCGCCTTGTCGTCGGCGGTCAGCATGGCCGATCCGCCCGACCGATAGAGCAGGCCCCATTTGACCTGCTTGCCATCCTTGGTCCGATACCCGCCCAGATCGCGGAAGTTGGACCCCTGCGCCAAGGGCACCAATCGTTCGGACAGGATCGTGACCTTGTTGTCGGCCCGGTCGCGCAGCAGGAAATAGGGCCGCTTGACTGCGTCGACCGGAACGATCTCGCCGCCGTCGACATCGGCGGCCGACAGCAGTCGCGCCGACGCGATGTCCGCATCCGCCCGATCGGCGGCATAGACGTCGACTTTGGCGGCGCCCGACCAGCGCAATTGCATCTTGTCGCCGGCCAGCCGCTCCGCCGTCGCATCGGCGACGCGGGCTGATGCAGGCATGGCGGCGAAAGACAGGACGATCAGGGACGGGCCGGCCAGGGCCAGAATGATTTTCTTCATAGCTCTATCCTCTCGTTCAGAACTGGACGTTCACTTCGCCGCCGAATGTGCGCGGCTCGTTATAGATGGCGTATGTGCCCAGCGCGGCGCTGTAGTTGCGCAGGAACACGAACTGGTTGTCGAGCAGGTTGCGCGCCCATAGCGACACGCGCAGCTTCGCATTGTCCCGGCCCAAATCGATGTCGGCCAGCGACAGTCGGCCATTGACCAGGAAGGTGCGGTCGTTGAGCGTGGGATCGCTGGCGCTGCTATATTGGCGGCTGGCGAAATTGGCGTCGAGATGCGCGAGGATCTTCGCGTCCCCGGCGACCGGCAGGCTGTAATCGATCGCGCCGCTGGACGAGTGTTTGGGCACATAGACCGGATAGACGGTGACCAGCGGATTGCCGGCAATGAAGGGGTTATGCGCCTGGGGCAGGCGGATGTCGGTCAGGGCGTAGCTGGCGGTCAGCGTCAGGCCGGTCGCTGGCGCCACCGTCAAGTCCGCTTCGAACCCCTTGATCCGGCCCGACCCGTCGACATTGACCGTTTCCAATGTGGTGCGGTTGACACCCGGCGTCACCGCGTTGAAATCGATCTGCACATTCTTATACTTGGTCGTATAGGCCGCAAGGTTGAGGCGGACCATATTGTCCAGCAGGTCCATCTTCGACCCGATTTCGAAACTGGACACCGATTCCGGCCCGAAGCTGCGATAGGTGAGCGAGCGCGAATTGGCGCCGCCCGCCTTGTAGCCGGTGCTCCACTTGCCATAGACATTGATATGGCGGCTCACATCATAGGCAAGCGTGACCAGCGGATCGAAACGATCGGACTTGAATGCCATCGGCACGTCGCCGGTGACGCCGTTGACGGTCGGCGTTGCGCCATTGACCTTGGTCAACTCGCCCTTCTTCTTGTCATGACTGTACCGTCCGCCCATCGTAACCGACCGGTTGAGGCCGCCTGCCTTGCTGTGATGTGAGCGCGTAAGAGACGTCCATAAGGACGTCGTTATGGACGTCCTGAGCCAAAGCGAGGGACGGCGGTGGAGATATTGGGCCGGGAACG
>NZ_SEOO01000110.1 GCF_004152865.1 Sphingobium cupriresistens
CGTGTTGCCTCATTAAGCGATGTTCCCGAGCGGCATAGCCATTGCCTCACGTAAATGCTCCCTACAGGACATCGCCCTCACTGACTATTCCTTGCGCGACTGGGTGCCGCGCAGTGGAGCCGGAGGCGACGCGGAGCGGTACCCAGTCGCGCGGCAACGAAGAGACGGTCTCTGCCCCCAAGGGCCTGCCAGCGGGCCCAGCTGCCGGGTTCAATACCAAGGCACGCGCCTTTTCTGATCGCCACACCTTCAACCGGCGCTGCACAGTCCGCAGCAGACCATCCGGATAATCGCCAGGCTGCTCAACCTGTAGCTTCTCGAGCAACTCCCGACCGGTGCGCCATGGCTCCTCCTCGAACCACGCCTTCAACTGTTCGGTCACCGTGACAAGCGGATCAGGACGGCGGCGCCAACGCTTCTGCGGAGCCTTTGCGGTTGCAGTGGGCCTCGCCTCGCCGTCGTGCCACAAGGTTCGCAGGCTCGTCATGAACGCATCCAGGGTTGGCGGCGAGGGTTCCGATCGGTTCATTACGGCTGCCCCGTCGGCCAGTCGCACCAACTTTTCTTGCGCCGTCCGGATGTCCCGCAACAGCTGGACCGGATCGAGATCGGCGAACGCCTCGCGGAGGCTCCGGCGCGTCTCCTCAGAGGTCCGTGGGTCGGCCAGCAACCGCTGGAACGGCGTCGCGGGAGCATGGTATCGTTTGTAGACCTTGGCTCCCTCACGTTGCTTCTCGGCAAGCTTGAACGATGGCTGGAAGAAGTTCACAAACAGGCGGGCCGCCGTGTACAATTCGGCTAACGCTCCCGTGGCCTCCAGCCCTTCGAACCGGCGATAGCCCGTCAGGCGCCGAACGACGGAACCGTTCTTCTGCTCAACCCAGGCCTGATCATTCTTGCGATAAGGACGGCAGCGGGTGAACGCGATCCCATGAGCCACGCAATAATCGCGCACCGTCTCGTTGATAAATACGCTGTCGTTGTCAGAGTCGAATCCCAACAAGGGGAAGGGCATCAGCCTGCGCAGTTCGGTAAGCACAGCCACCAGCAGCGTCTGTTCGCGCACCAGTAACGGTGCGCATTCAGTCCAGCCCGTCGCGATGTCGGTCAAAGAGAACGTCCAGGCCCAGCTACCTTTCGCTGCCGGTCCGCTGTGCGAGACCAGATCGACCTCCATGTGCCCCGGCGCCGGATCACCCCAGTCGTCGAATGTGCGGATCGGTACGCTGCGGCGGAGCTCGGTTCCAGATACGCCACGCCGCCGCTTCTTCGTCTGGCTTGCCTCCCGTATGGCGCGCAGTGAACGGTCGATAGTCGCCGGGCTCATCTGGAACAGACTGGCCTTGACCTGCGGTGCCAGATCGAGGTGGCCATGACCCTCCATCGCTTCGACAAGGATCGGAATCAGCGGCCTTAGCCGCTTGCCGCATAAACGGTCGCTCGCCTCCCACAACACCACTAGCGCAGTGCGCACAGCCTCATCGTAGATCCTGCGCCCGACACGCCCAGGAGTTCGGTCCAATGCTTCCTGCCGGAGAACCCTCATCGCATGTTTGCGATGGAACCCCGTGACCGCAACGAACTCATCGAGCACCTTGCCCTTACTCGACCGATCGCATGCCCGGTATCGCGCGCCGACCGCCTCGATCAATT
>NZ_SEOO01000111.1 GCF_004152865.1 Sphingobium cupriresistens
TTCCACGCTGTAGATCCCCACACCTCCCTGACTCGGCAGAAAGGCTTCAAGGTGGACGACTTTTACGCCGCCCGCAGCAGGACTATCCCGCCGCTACCGTGGTCGAATATTGCTCCGCCGTTCTCAACAAATGCAGCGGATGGAAAAACGAACCGAATTTCCACGAGAAGCGCTGGACGCATTACGCCCTCATGGAGCAGATCAGCGCGAATACGACGCGCCGATCGGAACTATCTGGGGGAAAGTGTTCGATCACCTTCCCGCGCCACTGAAGTCTAGACTTGTTGATTGGGCAAGCGCTCGGCCGCGCATCGCAGAAAACTTTGCCAACTACATTAAGGCCGGATTTCTCTTCGCCAGCCCCGTCATCGTCGAACTCTACGGCTGGTATGTGACATTCGAGCGTGGGCTTGCTGACGATGAAAAGCACGCCAATGTGCAACGACGTTACCGGAAATTCCTGGATTTTGCAGACCTGCAAATTCCGAACTCCCTGTTGCTAAAGTACTTTAGTTCAGCCATCGCAACCTTCGAGCAGCTTTGCACTAAGATCATCGATCACGAAGTCGATGCTTGGGACAAGGGATGGCGAACACTCACTACGCTATCCAGCCCGGCATGGTATGCAAGCGGAGAGTCCAGCCATCGGCAACACTTGATCCTGGGCTTCAACAGCCCCTTCTATCCAAACACACTGATTGCGACCTCAGTCTTCCAGGAGGGGGTAAATCTGCATCTGCAGTGCAGGAAGGTTCATCATTACGGTATTGCTTGGACACCGGGCGATAATGAGCAGCGCGTGGGCCGCATCGACCGCCTCTTTGGCAAGGTGAACAGCCTCTTGCAGAGGCAGGGTCCCGACATGAGCGCTCTGGAAATCAACTATCCCTATCTCAAGGATAGTTTCGACGAAGATCAGGTTGGTTCGTTCATCGAACGAAAATATGCAGTGGAAGACAAGATGGACCGATGCACGCAAGGTGACTTCGACAGGGAAATCCGCCTGAACCGATCTGGCTGGGAAGTCTTTTTGAGAACTCCTGTGCCGGACGCAGTATTGTCCGACCCCTACCCTGCTTCGTTCGGCCGAGACTGACCATAGGGCGACAAGCGCGGGATCATACCGTTCTCACAAGCATGAGAAGCTCCTTGAACTCCTCATTGTCGCTTGCCCCTTTCCAGAAGTTTATGAAGCGGCACACGATTTGGATATTTCCTCGGACGTAGTGCCCGTTGCTGTCAATCCTGTCTGGAGACGGCAAGAGATTGCTGTCGGCATCAGGGCCATGAAAATGAAAGGGAATGCCGGTCAGCGCGCAGCGGTTTCCCTGCAAATCAAGCAGCTCTGCAAGAAGATCTTCGAGCTCTTGGCCGGAAAGTCCAGACTCCTTGTGCTTCAACCGGCGTTCGACGATCTGGCCGTTCGATCTTCTGACCGTCTGTCAACGGCGGAGCAAAAGTCGGCCATTCGGCGGCGTAAAACCAGGCCATCGTGTTACATGCCGGGGGGAGTGGCGTGAGGGCGTAGCCCGAGGGCCACTCCCCCCGGCATTGGTGTAATTTT
>NZ_SEOO01000112.1 GCF_004152865.1 Sphingobium cupriresistens
TGGCAGCGCCGCCCGCCAAAAGCTGATCGAGAAGCTCATTCGGTATGGCAGGCTCTTTGCGTCGTGACATAGTGGGACTCCTTGTTACCCATTATGCCCGGCCACACACGGAAATCCTGACAGTCCCGGGTGCGCCGCCTACACGCGCGGGGTAACTTTTCTTCTGCAAAAGCGGCTGTTCTGCTAGGCTTTGCGGCCGATTTCCTGTATAAAAAGCCATGCTCGACGCGGCATCCGATCTTCCCGAAGACCCGGCCCTTCTCAAGGCGCTGATCGCCCAGTTGCAGGCCCAGAACAAGAAGCTGACGACGACGCTGCGCGCCCATGACCTGGTCGTCCAGGCACTGCGTTTGCAGATCGCCAGGCTCAGGAAGCAGGCTTTCGGCAAATCCTCCGAGAAGATCGAACGCGAGATCGAGCAACTCGAGTTCGCTCTCGAAGACGTGCTTGTTTCGGTCGCGCAACAGGGCCTCGTGACAAGTGGCCTGGACGATTCCGAGGCGCAAGCGGCGGCCGCGTCTGCCGAGACCACCCCTGGGCCGCGTCCATCTCGGCGCCCACGCGTCTCGGCGGATACGCCGCGCCAACGCCACGAACTTGACCCCGGCAGCACCTGTCCGGAGTGCGGCGGCGAGCTGCGTCTCGTCGGCGAAGACGTGAGCGAGATCCTCGAGATGATCACGGCAAAGCTCCAGGTCATCGAAGTCGCCCGCCCGAAGAAGTCCTGCCGTTGCTGCGAGAAGATGGTCCAGGTGCCAGCCCCGAGCCGACCGATCCCCGGTAGCATGGCCGGAGGAAGTCTCCTGGCTTACGTGCTGATCTCGAAGTTTGACGACCATTTGCCGCTGTACCGGCAGAACGAGATCATCGCGCGCATGGGTGCCGACATCCCACGCAGCACGCTGGCCGACTGGTGTGGTCGCTCGATGCGGATCCTGCAGCCGGTGATCGACCGGATCGAGGCCTCGGTCCTGGGCAGCGACATCCTGCACGCCGACGATACACCGATCCGCGTGCTGGCTCCGGAACGACGCGCCAAGGGTATCGGCAAGGGTGTGATGCAAGGGCGGATCTGGGGCTATGTCTGTGATCAGCGGCCTTGGGCCGGCACCGCGCCGCCTGGCGTCCTCTACCGCTATGCGCCCAACTGGAAAGCCGAGCACGTGCTGGCGCACTTGGGCAGCGCGAGCGGTATTCTTCAAGCCGACGCCTACAAAGGCTATGCTAAGCTCTACGAACCCGTCGCGGATGGTGAGCCTCGCTTCCGGGAAGCGGCCTGCTTTGCGCATTGGCGACGCGATTTTCATGACATCTGGACGTCGCAAAAATCCGAGATCGCACACAAGGCGCTCGAGCGTATCGGGCAACTCTACGACATTGAGCGCAAGATCGCGGGCAAGCCTGCCGATATCCGCCAGGGGGACTGTCAGGATTTCCGTGTGTGGCCGGGCATAATGGGTAACAAGGAGTCCCACTATGTCACGACGCAAAGAGCCTGCCATACCGAATGAGCTTCTCGATCAGCTTTTGGCGGGCGGCGCTG
>NZ_SEOO01000113.1 GCF_004152865.1 Sphingobium cupriresistens
CCACGCTGTAGATCCCCACACCTCCCTGACTCGGCAGAAAGGCTTCAAGGTGGACGACTTTTACGCCGCCCGCAGCAGGACTATCCCGCCGCTACCGTGGTCGAATATTGCTCCGCCGTTCTCAGTCTTGTTTCTCTACGACACTTGCGCGCTGCCACAGGTTGTGGCGATCGCAATTGAGTTGAGCACCATTTGGCTGCTCGTGCGATGGCACGCCGACTTGACCGATGCTGATTCTTGGCAGTCTGGACCTCATTCATACTGAGCGACCGGGCGTCGCCGTGACGCTGACACTAAAGTGGGGAAACGGAATGCTTGCCAATCTTCAAGCACTACGCGCGCTTGCCGCCATTGCCGTAGTAGTTTTCCACTTCGGCTTAATGCCGCCGACCAGCCTGTCGTTCAAATCCGGCGCAGCCGGTGTTGATCTCTTTTTCGTTTTGAGCGGCTTCATCATTGCCTATAGCTCATCGCGCGACGCACGGCATTTTCTCGCGCGCCGGTTCATGCGGATCGTTCCGGCCTACTGGATCGCTACAATTATCGCGGCGCTGCTCACGCTTCAGAATATGGCTTGGCGCGATACCACGGGCTGGTTAGTTCAGTCGCTGTTCTATCTGCCGGGTCCGCAAGGACGACCAGCACTGATTTTCGTGGCCTGGACGCTCGTTTACGAACTGGCCTTCTACCTGCTCTATTGGCTGGCGCTGCGTGCGGGGCCGATCCGCGCTCCGGTAGTGGCGCTGATACTACTGCTGATAGTCGCCTTGGCCCGTCTGCCGAACCTGCCCGGACCGTGGCCGTTGTTTTTGGAGTTCGCGATAGGCATCGGTGTTTACTTAATTACCGAACGCTTTGGCCCTTTCCATCGGCTAAAAGGGGGGGCGGGATTGCTGATGACTGGTGCCGGTCTCGCGCTCCTGCCGGTATTGCCTTACTTTACGGGCTATGGGTCTGACGATTATCAGAGCTTGGGGCGCGTTTTCACATGGGGGCTACCGGCAGGGTTTATCGTGATGGGCGCCGTGATCGCAGAACGTTCGGGAATTGCGGCGAGAAACCGTGTGGTCCTGATGCTGGGTGCGGCTTCATACGCGATCTATCTGCTGCACCCAATCGCAGTGGGACAATTACTGCAGCTGCCGCCTAGCGCGCAGCCAGCGAGCTGGTTGTTGTGTCTGGGTGCGACCATCGTGATCGTCGCCCTATCGGTTGCTTTCCATCTCGTTGTCGAAGTTCCGATGTTACGCATGTTGCGACGATTTTTGGGCGATCATCCGCAGCGCGGCCCCGCCGGATGAAATTGGCGAAGAAGGCGAAAGTGGTAAAGGCCGCAGAGGGCGGCGACGGGTTCATGAATGAGGTGTTTAGAGCCGGATTCGGAAGTTTCTCAATTCTGACAATACCTTGCGGTTCTGCGTGTGAGCATGCGGATTGAGGCGATGAGGGCCCAAGCTGTTGATGAGGCGATGGATCGCTCCCAGTCTTTCGCG
>NZ_SEOO01000114.1 GCF_004152865.1 Sphingobium cupriresistens
GGAAAACGGACAGGATCGGGCATCATGTGGCGCTGATCGGCTATGCGCGCGTCTCGACCGCAGACCAGAAGCTGTCGCTCCAGCTTGACGCGCTGAACACTGCCGGGTGCGACCGTATATTCGACGATCACGCATCCGGGGCAAAAGCCGATCGGCCTGGCCTAACCGAAGCGCTCGCCTATTTGCGCCCCGGCGACACGCTGGTGGTCTGGAAACTCGACCGCCTCGGCCGCTCGATGAGCCACCTGATCGAGAAGGTCGGCGAGCTTGCGGCGCGCGGCATCGGGTTCCGCTCACTCACCGAGAATATCGACACCACCACTTCGGGCGGCATGCTGGTGTTCAACATCTTCGGCTCGCTGGCCCAATTCGAGCGTGACCTGATCCGTGAACGCACTCATGCCGGCCTCAAGGCCGCACGCGAGCGGGGCAACAAGGGTGGTCGCCGGCCTGTCGTTACCCCCGACAAACTACGTAAAGCGCGGGCGCATATCGCAGCGGGCCTCACTGTTCGTGAGGCGGCGGCCCGGCTCAAGATCGGCAAAACCGCCCTATACAAGGCTCTGGAAAACGCGTGAAACCGCTGGCGATCAAGAACTCGTGGGTGCTGGTCACAGGGGCTTCGACCGGTTTGGGCAGAGCGTCCGCCCTCCGCTTGGCGGCATCGTACCAGGCCAAGCCCCTGATTGTTGGACGAAGGCTCGACAACTTGCGGGAGCTACAGACCGAAATTGACGAGCGGTTCAATGTGCCGTGCGAGATTATAGTGGCTGATCAACGTGAAATCGAGGGCAGGGAGAAAATCGCGGCTAAGGTTGCAGAATTGCAAGTAACAGCCGCTTTGTTGGTTGCCGGAATGACGAGCGTTGGTTCATTTGATGCAGGCCGTGCCGACACTTATGCCGAGGTAATTGAAACAAACATACTCGGTTTCACGGATTTGCTGGCTCGCCTGATTGCGATTTTCAGGGAGCAGCCGTTTGAATCCTCAGTAATCGCCGTGTCGAGCCTGGAGGGCGAAACATCCGTGCCCTTCCAAGCGGTCTACGGCGCGTCGAAAGCCTATGTGAGCACCCTCATGCGAGCGCTTTCCGTGGAGCTTGCCGGGACGGGAGTGAGTGTTGGGTCTTTTGCACCCGGTGGAATCGACACAGACATGGCTGCCCTCAGCGATTTGAAGTGGGGGAGGTTGGGTTTGATGGACGTTGACCGGTGCGCGGCCCATGCAGTCCACGCTCTGGTTTATCGGCAATCCTTCGCCATACCGGGGATGGGCAACCAGCTCACATATTTGGCGAGCAGGGTTCTACCTCGATCGTTGGTCAATCGGATTGCCGCCCTCCCATATCGGCGCCCGTAGGGCGGCACCACATAAAAGGGGCAGGAAAGCCTGCGAATAGCATCTGCTGGCATCGTACCGGATTTGTTCGCCCTTAGCGTGCAGATACGTCACTTTCGTGTAGTCACCCC
>NZ_SEOO01000115.1 GCF_004152865.1 Sphingobium cupriresistens
TGCGCGGCGACAAACAGGATGAGAACGCAGCGACAATCAAGATGAGAATCGGCTGCTGGTGTGGCGACGAAGGGCGGAGGGCGTAGCCCGAAGCCCGTAGGCGCCACACCAGCAGCCGATGGCCCTTTCTAAAAGGGCTGCTGACGGTCGGGACCGACCCGATATTCATGGGCATTTCCACGTCGAGGGAGGTGCCGTGAGTGTCAGGTCGCCACGTCAACGATCATCAGATGAGGTTGTTTATGAAGCTTCGACAGACCCATTCTATCGCGACTGCTGCCGTAAAGGCAGGCTTCAGCGTCGCGACCGGGTATCGCCTTGCCCACGAACCGATGCTGCCAATGCAGCGAGATGCGCCACGGGGCCGCCGCCGCGCCGATCCGATTGCCGATATTTTCGAGAATGAGATTGTACCGTTGCTCAAGGCATCGCCGGGATTGCGGGCAGTGGCGATTTACGAAGAGATGCGCCGTCGCCATCCTAACCTCGATCCAGGCGTCAGGCGCACGATGGAACGGCGCATTCGATCCTGGCGGGCAGTGCATGGTCCCGAGCAGGAAGTGATCTTCCGCCAGGCCCATGAACCGGGCCGCATGGGTCTGTCGGACTTCACCGACATGGGTGATTTTGCCGTAGCGATCGCCGGCGAACCGCTCGATCATCGGCTTTACCATTTCCGGCTGATCTGGTCGGGCTTCGAACATGCCCACGTCATCCTGGGCGGGGAGAGCTATGTCGCGCTGGCCGAAGGCCTTCAAAACGCGCTCTGGGCGTTGGGCGGTGCGCCGGGCGAGCACCGCAGCGACAGCCTGTCAGCGGCGTTCCGCAATCTCGATGCCGAAGCGCGAGCAGACCTGACCACGCGCTATGATGCTCTGTGCGAACATTATGGCATGATCCCAACCCGCAATAATCGCGGCATCGCCCACGAGAATGGCGGGATCGAGAGCGCGCACGGTCACCTCAAAGCATCAATCCGCGATGCGCTGCTGCTGCGAGGATCATGCAACTTTGACGATCTGGACGCTTATCGCTGCTTCATTGAGGAGATCGTCGCCCGCAAGAACCGGCGCAACGCAGTTCGCATCGATGCCGAGCGCGCAGCCCTCAAGCCACTGCCAGACCGGCGTACGAGGGATTATGAGGAGACTATCGTCACCATCACCTCGGCCAGCGGCTTCACCTTGCGTCGGGTCTTCTACACCGTACCTTCGCGGCTGATCGGACACCGGGTGCGCGTGAGGCTCTATGATGATCGGATCGACCTGTTCCTTGGCGGCACCTTCCTCCTCACCTTGCCCCGCATCCGCGTCGCTTCCGGCGTTTGCGGTCGGAGGATCGACTATCGTCACGTCATCCATAGTCTGCGGCGCAAACCCATGGCGCTGATGCGATTGTCCTATCGGGACCAGCTCTTCCCGCGGGATGCCTACAGGCTGATGT
>NZ_SEOO01000116.1 GCF_004152865.1 Sphingobium cupriresistens
TGGAGGAGTTCGACTTCGAAGCGGACGAGCTGGCGGACATCGTCGGCGATCATTGGGCCGGCGTGTTGTGGGGATGCGCGTTCGAGGATCTGCTCACGCGCACCATCGAACCCGAGGACCGGAACATCGTTGATGACTATATTCGGCGCCGGGGCTGGAACGAGAGCGGCTCGACCAAAATCTACCTGCGTGCCCTTCGATCGTCGGTGATGAGCCTCCACGAGGTGAGCGAGGTCGAGCCCGGGAGCGGCTTCCTTGTGCGTGACCTGATCCAGGGCGGCGAGCCGCTTCGAGTATCCGAGCGCAGCGCCTCGCAGACGCTGAAGCAATGGGACAGGATCGGTGCCCGCGTCGTGCAGGTCGGAGGCAAGCACCTCCTGTCGGGCGGCGTGCTGTCGTTCACGATGGAGGCGGCCGAGGCGCTCGTCGCCGATCTGCGGCGCTCGAAAGGCAAGCGCAGCCCGCGCACCGCGTTAAACCTAGACGCCGACGATCTGGCCGCACTTCCGGCCCTCATCAGCACGACATGGCTGTTCGATGTCGTTCCCAAGACCATAGGACCGGCGTCCATCCCCACGCTGCACAACAGTGATGGCGAGGAGGTGGTGTTCCACCGCGTGCGCTTTCCCTTCGCACGCGGCGTGACCCAGGCGCTCGTCGGCGAGCGGCTCGATACTGTCTCTGCGTTTCAGCGGGAAACCACGCACTTTTGGAACTGGCTGGGCGAGAAACCGGGCGGAAAAGCGAGAAGCACTGGGCGCATGGCGTGGGGTGTGACAATGGCGGACGGCACCCCGGTGCTCGGCAATGTCGAATTGAAAGGCCGCGCCCTGATTCTCGCCGTCACCTCGGCCGAGCGGGCGAAACGCGGCACCGCGCTCATGACCGATGCGCTCGCCGGGTTGGTCGGCTCGCCGCTGACCACGATCGAGACGGTCGAACAGGCCATGGCGGCGCGGGTCGAGGGACTGACAACGTCCGAACCGGCACCCGCCATTGCGCCAGAGGTGGCAACCCCGCTCATCCATGCCATGCTCGACCGTCAGTACCTCGCGACGCTCGATGAACCCGTCGGCATGCTTGGCGACATCACCCCGCGCGCGGCCGTTCGAACCGCTGCGGGCCGTGGCCGAGTGGCGGGATGGCTCAAGTATCTTGAAAACCGCAGCAGCAGCAGTCAGCTCGACCGGAACGACCCGATGGTCACCTACGACTTCACTTGGATGTGGAGCGAACTTGGCATCGAGAACCTGCGCAAATAGCTCGCTACCGCCGACGCCTACCGTGAATCCGTGTCCTGATAATGCACAGGGGCCATACTCGGCATGGTCGCCGATATGGAGCTGAAGTTCATCAAGGATCGTCAGCGCGCCGGGATCGAAGCGGCGCGCGCCGAAGGCGTTTACAAAGGCCGGAAGAAGAACGTCGATGACGATGAAAT
>NZ_SEOO01000117.1 GCF_004152865.1 Sphingobium cupriresistens
GGTCGTGTCCCAGGAGGTGGTGTAGGAACCGTCAATCCACGGCAGGATCGGGATCGGGTTCGGGTCAGGCAGCCAGAGCTGGCAGGCTGACAATGGGGTTATGGCTCACCGCGCCGATTGTTTCCAGCGTCATGTAGCGGCGTGACACCGCCCATTCATCATTCTGCTCCAGCATCAGCGCGCCGACGAGGCGTATGACGGAGGCATCATTGGGAAAGATGCCGATGACATCGGCCCTTCGCTTAATCTCCTTGTTCACCCTTTCCAGCGGGTTGGTGGACGCGATCTGCGCCCAGTGATCCTTCGGGAACGCCATGTAGGCAAGCACATCCTCGCGCGATGCGTCCATCATGTCGGCCAGCTTCGGGAACTTCTCGCGCAGGGCATCGGCGACCTGCTCCCACTGCTGGTGCGCCGCTTCGGTCGTCTCCTGCGCGAAGATCGTCTTGATCATGGCAATCACGGCGGGCCGCTGTTTGGGCGCGGCATGGGCCAGCGCGTTGCGCATCCAGTGCACCCGGCAGCGTTGCTGGCTCGCGGCAAACACCTTGCTGGCGGCAGCGCGCAGTCCCTTGTGATCATCGGCGATGACCAGCTTCACCCCGCGCAGTCCGCGATCCGCCAGCGAACGCAGGAAGGCTTTCCAGAAGGGCTCCGCCTCCGAAGGGCCGGTGGCGACGCCCAGAACTTCACGGCGGCCATCGGTGTTGACGCCAACGGCGATTATCGTCGCCGTCGAGACGATCCGTCCGCCCTCACGCACCTTGAGGTAGGTGGCGTCGATCCACAAATAGGGCCACTCGCCCTCGATCGGGCGGGTGAGGAAGGCGTTCACCCGCTCGTCAATCTCGGCAACCAGGCGGCTGACCTGGCTCTTCGATACGCCGCTGGCGCCCATCGCCTTAACCAGATCGTCGACCGAACGGGTCGAGACGCCGTGCACATAGGCCTCCTGGATCACCGCTGCCAAGGCCTTCTCGGCGGTGCGGCGCGGCTCCAGGAAGCTCGGAAAGTAGCTGCCTTTGCGCAGCTTCGGGATCGCCAGATCGATCCGACCGGCACGGGTGTCCCATCCCCGTTCGCGGTAGCCGTTGCGGTGGTTCAGTCGCGACTGGCTGCGACTGCCGGCGGGCGCACCGGTTCTGGCCTCAATCTCCAGATCCATCATGCGCTCAGCGGCAAAAGCCAGCATCTCGCGCACCAAATCGCTGTCAGCCCCTTGCTCGATCAGCTCAACAAGGGCCATTCTGTCATCGGTCATCGTCTTCTTCTCCAGGTTCGAGTTCGCATCCGAACCCTACCAGAAGATCGACGGTGGCCACCCTCTCAGGGAAACCTTCCTACACCACCCCGTGGGACACGACC
>NZ_SEOO01000118.1 GCF_004152865.1 Sphingobium cupriresistens
ACATGCTTAGCCAAGCACGTCTCACGACCAAGGCCTGGCACCAATTCCTCGATGACTTTATCAACGATCCCGAGCTCGCCGCGCGCTTCAAGGCCCATAAGCCGCGGTAACAATCGGACGGTTACGAGGCTTCAGCGAACTGGAGATTTCTTCGCAAGAGCGCCCATAAAGCCCGGCGGTTCGATCGTCTTGCCGCCCTCCGTCATGACGCGAACCGGGCAACCGTCGATCTTTCTATCGACCGCCCGCAGTAGCATCAGCGCACCCTATTCTTGTGATTTTGGAAAGGCATTTCGCTAACCTACGGTCGCGACCATATTCTGTGATGCCTGATTCAAACAGACGCTTCCATCCGCTGGATGGTTGGCACCGATACTCCGGCCAACTGTGCCAGCTCGCGCTGGTCGATGTTCAGGAGCGCTCGTGCGGCCCGCATCTGCTGCGACGTGATCATTGCAACCACATGATATATGAAACATCAAAATACAACCTTACCATTGTACTTATCCGTGTGATACATGCCAGATCGGACGCTTTTCCTGTCGCGCCCCACGTAAGGGTGCAACGGGAAATGCTCAATTGAAACGGCGACACCTGCGCAACACCATGGCGGGGCAAATCGACAAGGAGAGGAAGGAATCTGTTAACGTATATTTGAACGTGGAAACGATGGACGAACTTGTACCCTGGAATGCCCCTGCTGTAATCGCGATCAAGCGCAAGGGCGAAACGGACTATCAGCCTGAAATAGCAGGCCTGTCACTGAACGCAGCGCTTGAATATGCGACCGATCCTGATCTGGCCTTCTCAATCAAAATCTGCATCTTCTTTGACTGGGACGGACGGGAGCACCGGATCGAAGGGCGTCAGATTTGGCGCCTGGCGACAGACCCGCAACGCCCTGCGCATCGGCACGAAGAGTGACCTTCACCGGTTCCGTTGGCGTGATTTAAGATAAATTTGCGGCAGACGGTTGGAGCATCCGCGGTCGCTATATACTTCCATGTTGCAGTGTACGGACATCGGAGCCGCTACTGCCTTCGCGCTTCTTCCTGCCGAACCCGGCTGCTTCATGACGAAGCTCCGCTTCAATTCTTGTTTGGCGGTTCGAGTGAGCGATCGATGCGGCAATCGCGCCAATCCCAATCGCCTTGGGGAACGAAGGCAAGTAACCGACCGGTTGAGGCCGCCTGCCTTGCTGTGATGTGAGCGCGTAAGAGACGTCCATAAGGACGTCGTTATGGACGTCCTGAGCCAAAGCGAGGGACGGCGGTGGAGATATTGGGCCGGGAAC
>NZ_SEOO01000011.1 GCF_004152865.1 Sphingobium cupriresistens
GGAAACAATCGGCGCGGTGAGCCATAACCCCATTGTCAGCCTGCCAGCTCTGGCTGCCTGACCCGAACCCGATCCCGATCCTGCCGTGGATTGACGGTTCCTACACCACCTCCTGGGACACGACCGAGAGCATAGGACGATCGACACCGCCTGGACGGTCTGGAACTATAATTGCGTCATTTACGGCCATTTCCTGCTGGAGGTGATGCCCCGCCTGCTGGTCATGCGCGCGGCGCACCGTGACAATCCATCGCTGGCCGCCATCCCGATCATCCTGCCCTCCAACGCGCCTTCCTATGCGCTCAAATGGATCAGCCTGCTGCTGCCCGACTTCCACGTCGAAACGAAGGCGCTACAGGATGTGCTGACCGTGCGCCGGCTGCTGATCCCCGGCTGGGGCAGTCGCTTCGTCTATTCCGATGTCGTCCAAGACGAACTGGAATTGCTGACGACGCCCTATCGCCAGGAAGGGATCCCTCGAAAGCGCATCTTCGTGGACCGGCGCGTCCAGTCCTATCGTATTCTGGCCAATAGCCAGGCGCTACAGGATATCGCGGCCAGTTACGGCTTTGAAAGTATCAGCCCGGAAAATCTGACGCTGGAACAGCAGATCGCGCTCTTCGCGTCGGCCGACGATGTGATCGGCGAATTTTCCAGTGCGCTGCACAACAGCATCTTTTCGCCCGCCGGATGCCGGGTGATGGCGATGAACTACATCACCGAATGCCAGTCGCGCATCGGCAATTTCCGCAAGCAGCGGGTCGGCTATATATTGCCGCGCGAAGGCCCGATCAGCTTCGATCCCAGCATAAAGGGCGAGCGCCATTTCGAAATAGATCCCGCCACCTTCGAGCGGAAACTGAATATCATGCTGAAGAGACAATAGGGTCAGGCATAGGCATAGGGGCCGCCGGCTGCCAGCGCGGCCGTGTAGGCAGGCCGCGCCTGCATGTCTTCCAGCCAGCGGATCAGATGCGGACGGCTGCTGTCAAGGCCGCCGCGTGCACGCGACGCTTCCAGCGGAAAGCTCATCATCATGTCGGCGGCGGTGAAGGCGTCGCCAGCGAAATAGGGACGGCTCGCCAGTTCCGTTTCGAGCCAGTCGAGATGATCGTCCAGCATCCTTTGCACCGTCGGTCGCGCAGGGCGGCCGAACAGGCCGAGCTTGCCGATGATGAGCAACGCCAGCAGCGGCGGCATCATCGATCCTTCGGCATAGTGCATATATTGGCGATAGCGGATCGCGCCGTCCGCATCGGCGGGCGGGCCGAAGCGGTTGCCGGCGCGGGCGACAAGATGCTCCATGATCGCGCCGGTTTCGATCAGGCGATGGCCGTCCACCTCCACCACCGGCGAACGGCCGAGCGGGTGGATGGCGCGCAGGCTTTCGGGCGCGCGCATCGTCTTGCGGTCGCGCTCATAGCGGCGGACTTCATAAGGTTCGCCCAGTTCCTCCAGCAGCCAGAGGATGCGCTGCGATCGGCTGTTATTGAGGTGGTGGACGAGGATCGTCATGATGGCTCCCATGCTGCCCGCCGGTGAGGGCGTAACGCAGCATGGGAACCGCCACAACAGGTTTGGAAATGTTATGCGTCCTCCAGCGCCTCCGCCTTCTGTTCCGCGCGGAAGGCGTGGAGCAAAGGTTCGGTATAGCCGCTGGGCTGTTCGACCCCTTCGAACACCAGGGCGCGGGCGGCCTGATAGGCCAGGCTTTCGGCTTCGCGGCCGCTCATCGGCTGATAGAGCGGATCGCCGGCGTTCTGGGCGTCGACCTTGGCGGCCATGCGTTGGAGCGCGGCATCGACCTGCTCCGCCGTGCAGACGCCGTGCAACAGCCAGTTGGCCATATGCTGCGAGGAAATGCGCAGCGTCGCGCGGTCCTCCATCAGGCCGATATCGTGGATATCGGGCACCTTGGAACAGCCGACGCCCTGATCGACCCAGCGGACGACATAGCCCAATATGCCCTGCGCATTATTATCCAGTTCCTGCGCGATCTCCTCGTCCGAGAAGTTGCGGCCCACCGCGACGGGGATGGTCAGCAACTTGTCCAGCGGCGCGATCCCCTCCGCCTTGCGCTCCGCCTGGCGGGCGAAGACGTCGATGCGGTGATAATGGGTCGCGTGCAGCGTCGCTGCGGTCGGCGAGGGAACCCAGGCTGTGTTCGCGCCGCTCTTTGGGTGCGACGCCTTCTGCTCCAGCATGTCGGCCATGCGATCGGGCGCGGCCCACATGCCCTTGCCGATCTGCGCCCGGCCCGACAGACCACAGGCCAGGCCGATCTGGACGTTGCGATCCTCATAGGCGGCGATCCAGTCGCTCGTCTTCATCTCGCCCTTGCGGATCATCGGACCGGCCTGCATCGACGTGTGCATCTCGTCCCCCGTGCGATCGAGGAAGCCAGTGTTGATGAAGACGATGCGGTCGCGGACAGCCTCGATACAGGCGGCGAGATTGGCCGAGGTGCGGCGCTCCTCGTCCATGACGCCGACCTTGATGGTGTGGCGGGCGAGGCCCAGCATATCCTCGATTCCGTCGAACAGGCGGTTGGTGAAAGCCGCTTCCTCCGGCCCGTGCATCTTGGGCTTGACGATATAGACGCTGCCGGCGCGGCTGTTGCCGCCGTCGCGCTTCAAATCGTGGAGCGCGATCAGGCTGGTGATGATGCCGTCCAATATGCCTTCGGGCGCTTCGTCGCCATCGGGCAGGCGGATCGCCGGGCTGGTCATCAGATGGCCGACATTGCGGACGAACAACAGGCTGCGCCCCGGCAGGGTGAAGCTGCCGCCGTCGGGCGCGGTATAGGCGCGGTCGGGGTTGAGCGCGCGGGTCATGGTCGCGCCGCCCTTCTCGAACGTCTCGGTCAGGTCGCCGCGCATCAGGCCCAGCCAGTTGGCATAGGCCGCGACCTTGTCCTGCGCATCGACGGCGGCGACGGAGTCTTCAAGGTCGCAGATCGCGGTCAGCGCGGATTCGAGGATGACGTCGGCTATGCCGGCCGGATCGGTCGCGCCGATCGGATGCGTGGCATCGAAGACGATTTCGATGTGCAGACCATTGTGGCGGAACAGGCGGCCCTTCTCGCTGGCGCCGACATATTGGGTCGGATCGCGCAGGATGATGGCGTCGCTGGACAGGTCGGCCCAGCTACCACTCGCCAGCGGGATCGCATCGTCCAAGAACGCCTTGGCCCAGGCGATGACCTGTGCGCCGCGCGCGGCGTCATAGCCTTTACCGGAGGCCGCACCCGGTATCGCGTCGGTGCCGTAGAGCGCGTCATAGAGGCTGCCCCAGCGCGCATTGGCGGCGTTGAGCAGGAAGCGGGCGTTGAGGATCGGGACGACCAGTTGCGGCCCGGCCAGGCGCGCGACCTCATCATCGACATTCTCGCTGCCGATGGCGAAAGGCGCGGGTTCGGGGACCAGATAACCGATCTCGCCCAGAAACGCCTGATAGGCGGCGGCGTCATGCGGCTGGCCCCGGCGCTGTTCGTGCCAGCTATCGATCTGCGCCTGCAACGTGTCGCGCTTGCGCAGGAGGGCGGCGTTGTCCGGCGTGAAGCGGGCGAAGATGGCGGCAGCGCCAGTCCAAAAGGCGTCGGGCGTGAGGCCGGTGCCCGGCAGCGCGCGGCTGTCGATGAAATCGGCCAGCGATTGCGCGACATGCAGGCCGGCCTTGTCGATCATGCGGTCGTTCATATGTCCACTCCTTGATTGGCCGCCTTGATAGACCTTTCCCATTATGCCGTGTATACGCTATTATACGAATACAGTCATTCCTGTGGTGAACGAATATGATGGATCCCGATCATGAACTGTTCGTATGCGTGGTGGACGAGGGCGGACTGGCGGCGGCTGGACGGCGGCTGCATGTCTCGCCCGCGATGATGTCCAAGCGGCTGGCGCGGCTGGAGGAGCGGCTGGGCGCCAAGCTGGTGCATCGCACTACGCGGCGGCTGGCGCTGACGCCGACGGGCGAGCGGCTCCATGCCGACCTGCGCGGCATATTGGCGGCGCTGGACGAGGCGGAGCGGCGCGTGTCGGGCGCGTCGGCGGTGGCGAGCGGGCCGCTGCGCATCACCGCACCAACATCCTTCGGGCGGATGCACCTGGCGCCCTATCTTCAGCGCTTCATCGACGCGCATCCCAGGGTGGAACTCAGCATCGACCTGTCGGATGATTTCAGCGACCTGATCGAAAGCCGCGCGGACCTGGCCATCCGCATCACGGCCGATCCGGGGGCCGCCCTGACCGCGCGCCAACTGGCGACCAATCGCCGCATCTTGTGCGCCGCGCCCGCCTATCTGGACCGGTTCGGCGTGCCGGAGACGATTGCGGATCTGAAAGGCCATCGCCTGCTGGCCGCAGACGGACAAATGCCTTGGCGGCTGGTCGGACCGAAGGGGCCAGTGGTGGTCGAGGAACACAGCCATGTGCGCACCAACAGCAGCGAACTGGTGCGCGAACTGGCGCTGGCGGGCGGCGGCATCGCGCTGCGATCGCTCTGGGATATCAGCGCGGCGCTGGCGCAGGGCGAACTGCGCCAGATCGTGCCGACGCATGAAGGGTCGAACGAGGTCGCACTGTTCGCGGTGCAATTACCGCAAGCCAATCCGCCGCGCGCCATCACTGCCTTCGTCGATTTTCTTGTCGGACTATACGCCCCCATCCCCCCTTGGGAGCTATCGGCGGTTGCCCTAGCGAAACGCAGTCACTAAGGCGCATTTCCATGGACGATAACACCCGCCGCGCCGCTCTCGACTATCATCGCTATCCCCAGCCCGGTAAGCTCCGCATAGAGCCGACCAAGCGCATGGTGAACCAGCGCGATCTGGCGCTGGCCTATTCGCCCGGCGTCGCCGCGCCCTGTGTGGAGATCGCCGCCGATCCCGACAAGGCGATGGACTATACCGCGCGCGGCAATCTGGTCGCCGTCATCTCCAACGGCACCGCCGTATTGGGTCTGGGCGCGATCGGCGCGCTGGCGTCCAAGCCGGTGATGGAGGGCAAGGCCGTCCTGTTCAAGAAATTCGCCGATATCGACGTGTTCGACATCGAACTGGATACGACCGACCCGGACAAGTTCGTGGAAGCCGTGGCACTGATGGAGCCGACCTTCGGCGGCATCAACCTGGAAGACATCAAGGCGCCCGAATGTTTCGCGATCGAAGCGCGGCTGAAGGAACGGATGAACATCCCGGTCTTTCATGACGATCAGCATGGCACCGCCATCGTCGTCGCCGCCGCCGTGCGCAACGCTCTGGTGCTGCAGGGCAAAACGCTGGCCGACGCAAAGCTGGTGACGTCGGGCGCGGGTGCAGCGGCGCTGGCCTGCGTCGACCTGCTGGTGTCGATGGGGCTGCCGATCGAAAACGTCACCATGACCGACAAGGATGGCGTCATCCATTCGGGACGTGAGGGCATGTTGCCCAACATGGCGCGTTATGCCCGCACCACCAATGCGCGCGCCCTGCCCGACGTGCTGCCGGGCGCGAACCTGTTCCTGGGCCTGTCCGCGCCCGGCGTGCTGAAGCCGGAATGGCTGCCGCTGATGGCCGCCAATCCGCTGATCTTCGCGCTCGCCAACCCGGAACCGGAAATCCGCCCGGAGGCCGCGCGCGAAGTGCGTCCCGACGCGATCATCGCCACCGGCCGGTCGGACTATCCCAACCAGGTCAACAACGTCCTGTGCTTTCCCTATATTTTCCGCGGCGCGCTGGATTGCGGCGCGACGCAGATCAACGAGGCGATGAAGGTCGCCGCGGCCGACGCCATCGCAAACCTCGCCCGGATGCCCGCCCATGACAGCGTCGCGCAAGCCTATGGCGGGCGCAGGCTGGTGTTCGGCGCCGACTATATCATCCCCACCCCCTTCGACCCGCGCCTGATCGGCGAGATAGCGGTCGCGGTGGCCCGCGCGGCGATGGAGAGCGGCGTCGCGAAGAAGACGCTGGACCTAGAGGATTACAAGCGCAGCCTGTCGCGCCAGAGCGCGCGGTCGGGCCAGTTGATGCTGCCGGTGTTCGAAGCCGCGCGCGGCACCGGATGCCGCATCGCCTATGGCGAGGGCGAGGACGATCGCGTGCTGCGCGCCATTCGCGACGCGCTGGACGAAGGCATCGTCCGCCCGACCATCGTCGCGCGCCGCCGCATCCTGGCGCAGAAGCTGCCCGAACTGGGGCTGAGCTTCGACCTGGACCGCGATGTCGAGGTGATCGATCCGGAAACCGACCATCTGGTGATGGGCGAACTGGTCGAGGCCTATCGCACGGTCGCGTCGCGCCGCGGCGTGCCGGCCGACGAAATATTGCGCCACGTCTATCGCCGCCCCACCATCACCGCCGCGATGCTGTTGCAGACCGGGCGGGTCGACGCCGCGCTGGTCGGCGGGCGGTCCGAATATTGGGGGCAGGTCGAACATGTGCTGCGCATCATCGACCGCACGCCCGGCCACAGCCGCGTCTATGCGTTGTCGGGCCTGATCCTGGACGCGGGCGCGCTGTTCATCACCGACACCCATATGGTGCCGGACCCGACGCCGGAACAGATCGCCGAAATGACGTTGCTGGCGGCGACGGAGATCCAGCATTTCGGGCTGACGCCGCGGGCGGCTTTGCTGTCCCACTCCAATTTCGGCGCGTCGCACACCGACAGCGCGCGCAAGATGCGCAAGGCGTTCAAGATCGTGCGCGACGCCGCGCCCGAACTGGCGGTGGATGGGGAAATGCATGCCGACGCGGCGCTCAGCCAGGCCTTGCGCGAACGGCTGATCCCCGATTCGCGGTTCGAGGGGCCGGCCAATTTGCTGGTCATGCCGAACCTCGACGCGGCGAACATCACGCTGACCGCGCTGTCGGCCTCCTCCAGTTCGCCCACGGTCGGGCCGATGCTGATGGGCCTGAGCAAGCCGATCCATGTGCTGACGCCCGGCGTCACCTCGCGCGGCATCCTGAACCTGACCGCGATCGCAGCGGCGGAAGTGGCGCGGGAAGGCTAGGATTAACCTTTGGCGCCTATGCTGGCCGGGCATGGAGGCATGAGGATAGAGATGGCGGGTTTCCTGAAACAGGTCGGGCCGAAGCTGGCGATCGGCGGGATAGTGGCGTTGACCGGCCTGGTTGTGTTCGCGTCGATCGATCGGCCGGCGCTGGAAGGCCATGCGTCGTCCGAAACGGCGGCCGCGCCCGCCGCTACACCCTCCCCTCCCTCCGTCCCTGCCCCCGCCAAGCCGATCGAGCGGCGCAGCGACCAGGGCATGGCGGTCGATCCGGGCGCGTTGCGGGTCAAGCGCGTGCTCAAAATCGACGGGCCGTTCCGCCATGGCGACTATGCCTGGGACGAACAGGGCGCGCCGGCGACCGGCCCCGTCATCATCACCGTCGACCTGCGCGCGCAGACCCTGTCGGTGTTCCGCGCCGGCTATGAGATCGGCGCGGCGGTGATCCTCTACGGCGCGACCGACAAGCCCAGCCCCAAGGGCGCTTTCCCGATCATGGCGAAACATGCCGATTATTTTTCGCGCACCTATGACAATGCGCCCATGCCCTTCGCGCAGCGGCTGACCAGCGACGGCGTCTTCATCCACGGCAGCGACGTGCAATGGGGCCGCGGCACCCATGGCTGCATCGGCGTGCCCAAAGAGTTCGCCGAAAAGCTGTTCGGCGTAACGAAGCTGGGCGACATGGTGGTGATTACTGATGGCAAGATGCTGGACGTCAGCCAGGCGCAGGTGAGCGGGTAAACCCGCTTATTGCGGCGCGTCTTCGATGGCGGGCTTGTGCCCGACCGTCAGGGCGCTCCCGGCTGACGCCGCCATGACGCAGAGGATCGCGATCCACTGGAGCGGGGTCAACCGCTCGTCCAATATGATGAAGCCGGCCAGCGCCCCGACGGCCGGCGACGCGCTGACCAGCAGCCCGAAGACATGGGCGGGCAGGCGCCGCATAGCCTCCATCTCCAGCGAATAGGGCAAGGCGCTCGACAGGATGGCGATGACCAGTCCGACGAGCAGGACGCCGGGCGACAGCAGCGCCGCGCCTGCATGGGCGACGCCCAGCGGCAGGACGAGGATCGCCGCGGCCAGCATCCCCCAGGCGACGGCATCCCCGCCAACGACGCCCGACACCCGCTTGCCCGCCACGATATAGAGTGCCCAGCACAGGCCGGCCGCGCAGGCGAAGGCGACGCCGACCGGATCGAGCGGGGCGTCGCTGCGCAGCGGCAGCAACAGCAGCAGGCCGGCCACCGCCGCCGCCAGCCAGCAGAAATCGCGCGGCCGCCGCGCCCCGAACAGCACGACCGCCAGCGGCCCCACCACCTCGATCGCGATGGCCACACCCAGCGGTATGCGCTCGAACGCCAGATAGATGCACAGGTTCATCAGACCCAGCGTCGCGCCATAGCCGGCCAGCCACCAACCTGCGCCCACAGGCACGGACCACCGCCACGGCCTGCGCAACAGCCACAGCAAGACCGCCGCCAGACTGATGCGCAGCGCCGCGACGCCGGCCGCGCCGAGCAGCGGAAATATCGTCTTGGCGAAGGCCGCGCCGAAATTGACCGAGATGAGCGACGCGAGCACCGCCCCCGCCCCCAGCAGCGCCGCCCTGTCGCCGTCCTGTCCGTCATGTCTGTCCATGTACGGAGCCTATAGACGATCCATCGCGTCAGGCGAGCGGCTTGCGCACCGCCGCACCAATTGCGCCAACCGGCGACGCAGATGCAGAAAACTCATACGAATGCAGGGTTGACCAGCGCTGTCACTAGGCCCATTTGCGATGCTTCCGTACATTTTTGCATTGCAGCATGGAGCTTGCCATGGGCGCTTCCCAGACCGCGCTTCCCCATCAGACGCATCCCGCGCTTGTCCTGTTCGCCCTGGCGGTCGGCGCGTTCGCCATCGGCACCACCGAATTCGCGTCGATGAGCCTGCTGCCCTTCTTCGCCCGCGATCTGGGCATCGACCTGCCGACCGCCGGCCATGCGATCAGCGCCTATGCCCTGGGCGTGGTCGCGGGCGCGCCGGTGATCGCCGCCCTGGGCGCACGCCTGCCGCGGCGGACGCTGCTGATCGGCCTGATGGCGATGTTCGCGCTCGCCAACGGCTTGTCCGCCCTTTCGCCCAGCTATCATTGGATGCTGCTGTTCCGGTTCCTGAGCGGCGTGCCGCATGGCGCCTATTTCGGCGTCGCGGCGCTGGTCGCCGCCAATCTGGTGCCGATCGAACAGCGCACGCTGGCGATCGCCAAGGTCATGTCGGGCCTGACCGTGGCCACGGTGATCGGCGTGCCCGTCGCCAACTGGATGGGGCAAGTGCTGGGCTGGCGCTCCGGCTTTTTCGTCGTGGCGGCGCTGGCCGTGGCGACGGTGACTCTCGTGGCGCTCTACGCCCCGCGCGACGCTGGCGACACAAAAGCCAGCCCGATGCGCGAGTTGACGGCGCTGGCCAGGGGGCAGGTCTGGCTGACCCTGCTGACCGGCGCGATCGGCTTTGGCGGTCTGTTCGCCGTCTATACCTATGTCGCCTCGACCATGATGGAGGTCACCCATGTGTCGGAAAGCTACGTGCCGCTGATCCTGGCGATCTTCGGCATAGGCATGACATTGGGCAATCTGGTCGTCGCCTGGCTGGCGGACAAGGCGCGCAACCGCACCGTCATCGGCGTGTTGCTGTGGAGCGCCGCGTCACTGGCGCTGTTCCCGCTAATGGCCGGCAATATCTGGACGCTCAGCCTCAACATCTTCCTGATCGGCATCGGCGGGGGGCTGGGCACGCCGTTGCAGGCGCGGCTGATGGACGTGGCGGGCGAAGCGCAGACGCTGGCGGCGGCGTTGCACCATAGCGCCTTCAATATGGCCAATGCATTGGGACCGTGGCTGGGCGGCCTGTCGATCGCGGCAGGCTATGGCCTCGTTTCGACGGGCTGGATCGGCGCCGCGCTGGCGCTGGGCGGCCTCGCCGTCTTCCTGCTGGCGATCATGCTGGAACGGCGCGCACCGGGCCTGATCCCCGCCGCCGCCGAATAAGCCGCTTTCGCGCCGCATCGCCGCCGGATATGGCGGTGGCATGAATGATCCGGCGAGAGAGACGAGACTGCAGGAGGCGGCGGTGGCCGCCCTGCGCCGCGGCGATGCCGATGGCGCATTGGCGACGCTGCGCGAGATGGGCGATCCGCCCGCGATGCTGCTGGCGCAGGCGCATAGTCGCGCCGGAGATCTGGACGGCGAAGCGGCGGCGCTGCGGCGCATATTGGACGGCGATCTGCGCAACCTGCCGGCGCTGCTCGCCATGGGGCGGAATGCGCTGCGGCGCGACGACGAGCGCGGATCGATAAGCTGGTTCCGCGCGGCGCTGGCGCAGGCGGCCGCAACCGGCGCGCCGCCGCAGCTCCAACCGCTGTTGCAACAGGCGCAGGCCAACGTCGCCCGGTCGAGCCAGCGGTTCGAGGATCATCTGACCGCCGCGATTGCCGACCTGCCGCCCCTGCCCCGCATCGCCCACGCCACCGACCTGCTGCTGGGCAAGCGCGACGTCTATCTACAACAACCCAGCATGTTCTATTTCCCCGGCCTGCCCCAGCGCGCCTTCTACGAACGGAAGGAGTTCGACTGGGTCGCGCCGATGGAGGCGATGACCGATGCGATCGTCGCGGAACTGCACGCCGTGCGCGCGCAAGAGGCGGATTTCGCCCCCTATGTGCAGACCGCCACCAACAGGCCTGCGCCCAACAATCCGCTGCGCGACGATCCCAGTTGGGGCGCGCTCTATTTCTGGCAGGGCGGCGCGCCGGTCGCGGAAAATGCGCCGCGCTGCCCCGCGGTGATGGAGGCACTGGCGCTGGCGCCCATGCCGGTGATCGCAGGCCGATCGCCGATGGCATTATGGTCGCTGCTCAAGCCCGGCACCCATATCCGGCCGCATCATGGCCTGCTCAACACCCGGCTGATCTGCCACCTGCCGCTGCTGACGCCACCCGATTGCACGCTGCGCGTCGGCGCGGAGACGCGCAACTGGCGCCAGGGCGAGATGCTGATCTTCGACGACAGCGTCGAGCATGAGGCGTGGAACCGCAGCGCCGACACCCGCGTCGTGTTGCTGTTCGAAGTGTGGCGGCCGGAGATCCACGCGGAAGAGCGCGAGGCGCTGACTCGGCTGTTCCAGGCGATCGACGCCTTTGGGCCGGCGCAGGTCGATACCGGCGGTTGAACGGGACGCGCCGTCCCGCTATCAGCGGCGCATAAGCACATATGACGCCGAAAAATGGGCAAGAGGATGGCCGGGCATGATCCCAGGAACCTTGCCCACATGACCATCACTGCCCCTTCTCCCCGCCCCCACAGCCTGGCCGAGGACGGCTATGCCATCGCCATCGGCTGCGCCTTCATCGCGCTGGGGCTGATGATGCTGAAGGCCGCCAATCTGGTGACCGGCGGGATGGCGGGGATCGCGCTGCTGCTATCCTATCTGCTCCACTGGTCGCCCGCGCTCCTGTTCCTGCTCATCAACATTCCCTTCTTTCTCTTCGCGGGCCGGGCGATGGGGGTGGCGTTCGGGTTGAAGACGCTGTTCGCCAATGTCGCGATCATGGGCGTGGGGCTGGCCATGCCGGCGGCGCTGCACATCGCGCGAATCAGCCCCTTCTTCGCCGCCCTGTTCGGCGGGTCGATCATCGGCTTCGGCATATTGGCGATCGCCCGCCATGGCGCGGGCGTGGGCGGCGTCGGGGTCGTCGCGCTGATCCTGCAACGGTCGCGCGGCTGGAATGCGGGGCGGACGCAAATGCTGTGCGACATCGCGATCCTGCTGGCGTCCTTGCCGATCCTGAGCGTGGAGCGGTTCGGCCTGTCGATCCTGTCCGCCGCCGCCATCAATGCGGTGCTGATCGTCAACCACCGGCCGGGGCGTTATATCGGCCACTAGAGCGGTTCGCGGTCCGATTGCATCGGACCAGCCACTCCAGATTATTGGATTTACGCGATGTCCGAGTCATCAGATGATTCCATCGGATTAGCAATCGCTCCAAGGCCGCTATCCCTCGCAGAGCGCCTTGCCGTCGCTGTCGCGCGCGCGCAGGGCGCTGGCGGCGTCATTGGCGATGCGTGGGAAGCTAACTCCCTCCAGCGTACCGCGGCCCTTGCACAGGTCCGCACAGGCCATGTCGACCACGCCCGGCAGCGCCACCTGGTCGCCATCATATTGGGCCACCACAATGCAGCGGTCGCCGCCCTTGAAATGCAGGATCAGCTTGTCGCCTGCCCGCCGCGCCGTCCCCTGCCCGCGGCAGCTCTGGTCCTCGCCGAAATTGGCCTGTAGCCCGAAGCGGAAGGCCGCATCCTTGGCCGGCATGACGCAAAGCAGGTCGCGCCCTGCCTCATGGCTGCGCTGGTATAGGCCTACGGGCGACGTCTTGCCCGTGTCGGTGATCGCCCCGCTTTCGATCGCGGCCCGTTCCAGCCCGGACGCCGGCGCACCACCAGCATCCGATGCGGCTGCGTTGGCGGCCGTCGGCGCGCGCTGGCACGCCGCCAGCAGAAAAAGCAGCGCGAGGCTAGCCCGCGGCATTGATGGACGGATCAGCCGCAAGATCGACGGGCGTCAGGCCATCCGGCCCGACCCGACGGAAAAAGCAGGACCGCGCGCCGGTGTGGCAGGTCGGGCCGGCCGGGACCGCTTTCACCCAGACCGCGTCCTGATCGCAATCAATGCGGATGTCGCGCACCGCCAGCATATGGCCGGACGTCTCGCCCTTCTTCCACAGCGCCTGGCGGCTGCGCGACCAGAAATGGGCGAGGCCGGTTTCGACCGTCAGCGCCAGCGCCTGCGCATTCATATGTGCGACCATCAGCACTTCACCGTCGGCCGCGTCGGTCACGACAGCGGTGATCAGGCCATGATCGTCATATTTGGGATTAAGGGTCAGCCCCTTGTCGCGCGCATCGGTCATGGGGGCGCTATAGAGCATCGCGCGGACAAGTGGGAACCGCTTTTGCGTATCCGATGATAGGAAAGGCATGACCGTCCCGGCGCGAGACGATCCCCTCGGATCAGGGGGAAAATCAGAAAATGGGGCGATCGACGGGATCCGAACCCGCGACCTCCGGTACCACAAACCGGCGCTCTAACCAACTGAGCTACGATCGCCACAGGGCCTTCCGGCCCGCGAGAGTTGGCCACATATGCGGCCCATTACCGGCCGTCAAGCGAACAAATGCCGCAGGCAATTTTTACCTGCCGTCAAAGGCCGACAGCGCGCAACTGCGCTCTCAAATTGACCAGCGTCCTCTCCGCAACCCTTGGCCGATCCGACGCGGGTTTCCCCTTGCGCAGCCGTTCCCTATCCTTTTCGGGTGGATCGACGAAGCGGACGCGCACAGCGGCATGGCCCTGGGCGCGGATGCCCAGTTGTTCGGCCGCGCCGCGCGACAGGTCGATCACCCGCCCGCGCCCGGCGAAGGGGCCGCGATCGTTGACGCGAACCAGGATGGTCCGGCCGGTATCGAGCGCGGTCACCTCGACATAGCTGGGCAGCGGCAGGCTGGTGTGCGCGGCGGTGATCCATTTGGCGCGGAATCGTTCGCCATTGGCGGTGCGATTGCCCGATTCCGAACCATACCAACTGGCGTAGCCCAGCATGTCATAGGTCGGTTCCGCCGCCGGGACATAGGTCGTGCCGCGCACCTTGTAGGGCGGGCCGATCCTGACCGGCGTATCGCGCACCGGCCGATAGTCGCCGCCGGCGCAGGCGGAGAGCATCGCAAGCCCGCAAATGATCCAGATATATCTGCCCGCGCGTCCCGTCATGCGGCCTTCCTATCGTCGGCAGACGAGCGGGTCGAGGCCGGGTGGGCAAAAAGAAAGGGACAAAAAGGCATGGCGCCTCTTCGTCCCTTCACCTTACGGCATCTTGCGTCGCGGAAGATCGCTTCCTGTCGCCGCATCACTCTCCTGAAAAACTTTCCGGCCGCGATGCCGGTAGGTCGTCAAACGGTGGGCGCCCGCCAGATGACAGGCGCCACGTCCGTTAGTTGACCGAATCCTTCAGGCCCTTGCCGGCCTTGAACTTCGGCTGCGCCGAAGCCTTGATGGTCATCGTCTCGCCGGTGCGCGGATTGCGGCCGGTCGAAGCCTTGCGCTGCGAAACCGAGAAAGTGCCGAAACCGACGAGGCGCACTTCGTCGCCCTTCTTCAGAGCGCCGGTGATGGCGTCGAACACGCCTTCCACAGCCTTCGTCGCGTCATTCTTGCTGAGGCCGCTGCTTTCAGCGACTGCGCTGATCAAATCCTGCTTGTTCATGCCTTGGGAACCCCCTTGTGCTGTTGGTTGATTAGGAATCGCGGCGTAGGCGGCGCAATAAGGCGCGGATTTCTGCGCCTGTCAAAGGGAAAGCGACAAAGCCCTCCGCTTCGATAGAAATTTGCGCCCACCTGCGCGAAATATGCCGAAACCGACGGCAAACCGCCGGTTTCGGATTGGCTTAGTGACGGAGCGCGGGATCGCTGTCGCGGCCGGGCGCATTGCTCGGCTGGGCGGCGAGGTCGTCCTCCTCGGTCCAGGCGATCGCTTCGGGAACAGACGCCAGCGCACGCGCCAGCACCTCATCCACATGGCTGACCGGCACGATTTCCAGCCCGTCGCGGATGTTGGCGGGAATTTCCGCTAGGTCTTTCTCGTTTTCCTGTGGGATCAGCACCGTCTTGATGCCGCCGCGCAGCGCGGCCAGCAGCTTCTCCTTGAGGCCACCGATCGGCAGCACGCGCCCGCGCAACGTCACCTCGCCGGTCATTGCTACGTCCTTGTGGACGGGAATCCCGGTCAGGGTAGATACGATGCAGGTCACCATGCCGATGCCGGCCGACGGACCATCTTTGGGCACTGCGCCTTCGGGCAGATGGATATGGATGTCCTTGCGGTTGAAAACGCTGGGCTTGATCCCATAGCCGGGTGAACGCGCCCGGACATAGGAAAAGGCCGCCTGGATCGATTCGTTCATGACCTCGCCCAGCTTGCCGGTGGTCTTGATCATGCCCTTGCCGGGCACTGTCACCGCCTCGATCGTCAGCAATTCGCCGCCCACCTCGGTCCAGGCCAAGCCCGTCACCGCGCCGATCTGATCCTCGTCCTCGCCCATGCCATGACGGAATTTCCGCACGCCGGCATAATCGGCCAGATTGTCGGGCGTGATGACGACCTTGTCATAAGCGCCCTCCAATATCTTGCGCAGCGCCTTGCGGGCGAGACGCGCAATTTCGCGCTCCAGCGTGCGGACGCCGGCTTCGCGGGTATAATAGCGGATGAGGTCGCGCACGGCGTCCTCCGTCACCACGAACTCGTCGCCCTTGAGGCCATGGGCGTCGATCTGCTTGGCGATCAGGTGACGCTGGGCGATCTCGACCTTTTCGTCCTCGGTATAGCCTTCCAGCCGGATGATCTCCATGCGGTCGAGCAGAGGCTGCGGCAAATTCAGCGAGTTGGCGGTCGTCACGAACATGATGTCCGAAAGATCGACGTCGATTTCCAGATAATGGTCCTGGAACTTGCTATTCTGTTCGGGGTCCAGCACTTCGAGCAGGGCAGAAGCCGGATCGCCGCGGAAATCCTGGCCCAGCTTGTCGATCTCGTCCAGCAGGAAGAGCGGGTTCATCGTCCCCGCTTTCTTGAGGTTGGTGACGATCTTGCCCGGCAGCGAGCCGATATAGGTGCGGCGGTGGCCGCGAATTTCGGCCTCGTCGCGCACGCCCCCCAGCGACTGGCGCACGAACTCGCGCCCGGTCGCCTTGGCGATCGAACGGCCGAGCGAGGTCTTGCCGACGCCCGGCGGACCGACGAGGCACAGGATCGGGCCTTTCAATTTATTGGTGCGCGCCTGCACGGCGAGATATTCGATGATCCGGTCCTTGACCTTCTCCAGCGCGAAATGATCCTCGTCGAGGATGTCCTGCGCCTTCTTAAGGTCGTTCTTGACCTTGCCCTTCTTGCCCCAGGGCAGCCCCAGCAGCACGTCGAGATAGTTGCGCACAACGGTCGCTTCGGCCGACATGGGCTGCATACCCTTGAGCTTCTTCAGCTCCGCCGTGGCCTTTGACCGCGCTTCCTTGCTCAGCTTGGTCTTGGCGATCTTCTCGGTCAGTTCGGCGAGTTCGTCGCCCTCCTCACCCTCGCCGTTGCCCAGTTCGCGCTGGATCGCCTTTAGCTGCTCGTTGAGATAATATTCGCGCTGGGTCTTTTCCATCTGGCGCTTCACGCGGCCACGAATCTTCTTTTCGACCTGGAGCACGCCCAGTTCGCCTTCCATGAAGGCGAAGACCATTTCGAGGCGCTTGACCGGATCCGCCTCGACCAGCAGCGACTGCTTGTCGGACACCTTGACGTTGATGTTCGCCGACACGGCGTCGGCCAGGCGACCGGCATCCTCGATCTCGCGCAGCTGCACCGGCGTCTCGGCCGGCAGCTTCTTGTTGAGCTTGGCGTAATTTTCAAACTGTTCGGCGACCGACCGCATCAGCGCGGAGGCTTCCGGCCCTTCCGCGACGATCTCTTCCACATCATCGACATTGGCGACGAGGTAGGTTTCGTGCGCCTCCATCGAATCCAGCTGGGCGCGGTGCTTGCCTTCCACCAGCACGCGGACCGTGCCGTCGGGCAGCTTGAGCAACTGGAGTACGACCGCGACGACGCCGGTGTCGTAGAGCGAATCACGGCCCGGATCGTCCTCCGCCGGATCGAGCTGCGACACGAGGAAGATTTCCTTCGAACCTTCCATCGCCGCTTCGAGCGCAGCGACGCTCTTGTCGCGACCGACGAAGAGCGGAACGATCATCTGCGGGAAGACGACGATGTCGCGCAGCGGCAGAAGGGGATATTGCACAGTCATTCAATCTCCGGGGCCGAAGGAAGCGGCCTCTCTACGGTTCATCGCCTTTATGGGGACGCCCGTCGCAGCAATCAATTGCGAGCTGTCATAATGACGAAACGATGAACCGCAGGTGATCGATCCATCGCGTCCGGCATCAGAACGGCAGCTTGAAGCCGGGGGGCAGCGGCAGGCCGGCGGTCATTTTGCCCATTTCGGCATTGCTGATCTCGTCCGCCTTCTTGCGCGCATCATTGAACGCAGCGGTGACAAGGTCTTCCAATATCGGCTTTTCGGATGGAGCCATCAACGTGTCGTCGATCGACACGCCCAGGATGCGGCCCTTGGCCGACGCCCGCACCTTGACCAAGCCGCCACCGGCTGCGCCCTCGACCTCCAGCTTGTCGAGATTGTCCTGCGCACGCTGCAATTCCTCCTGAACACGGCTCGCCATGCCCAGTATTTCGTTCAAGTCCTTCATTGTCCTGCACTCCATTGTTCGGGCCGGTCGGTTTCGACCAACTCCGCTTCGGGGAAGGCGGCGATCGCCGCCTTGACCACCGGGGTTTCCAATATCTCGGCGCGCGCCGCAGCCTTGCCCGCCTGCTCCTGCTCCAACAGCGTCTGATCGCCGCCGCTCTCCGCCAGCGTCACGACCCATCGCGTTCCGGATGTCGCGGCGTTCAGCGCCTGCTCCAGGTCACGCTTGAAGTCGCCATGCGTCCAGGCATGGGTCAGGCGAAGGGCGATATCAGGCGGGCTAAGGGAGACGAGCGCGGCGCAATCATTGAGATGATTGGCCAGCAACGGCTTCTGCCGGTCGATCAGCGCGACGATTTCCTGCATCGTAGCGGGCAGCCGCGCGGCGGGCGCGGAGGACGGCGCGGCAGGCGTTCCACCGGAAGCAGGCGCAACCATGGCGGGCGCCCCCTCCCGCAGCATCCGCGCCAGTTCGCCCGGATCGGGCATGGTCGCGGCGTGCATGACGCGCAGCAGCGCCATTTCGCAGCTTTCGATCGGCAGGACGGCGCTGGCCACCTCGTCATGCCCCTTGAGCAGCAATTGCCACAGGCGATGCAGCGGCGCGAAGCCCAGTTGCGCCGCCCAATCGGCCAGCGCCTCCCGCTCCTCGGCCGACTGGCCGGGGCTGGCGATGTCGCGACCGGCCTTCGCCAGGGTCACGGCATGGACCAGCTCCATCAGCCCGCGCATCAGCGCGAGCGGCTCGACGCCCAGCGCATATTGGTCGCGCACCGCGCCCAGCAACGCGCCCGTATCGCCTTCCAGCAGCAGGCCCAGCAGCCGGCGCACCGATCCGCGGTCCGAAAGGCCCAGCATGTCGCGCACCTGCGCGGCGCTGACCATGGGATCGCCGTCCCCCATTTCCGCATGGGCGATCGCCTGGTCGAGGATCGACAGGCCGTCGCGCGCGGACCCTTCGGCCGCCTGCGCGATCAGCGCCAGCGCATCGGGTTCCGCCGCGACGCTTTCCGCCTCGACCACATGCGCGAAATGGCCCGCGAGCAATTCCGCCGGGATGCGGCGCAGGTCGAAGCGCTGGCAGCGCGACAGCACCGTCACCGGCACCTTGTTCACCTCGGTCGTGGCGAACAGGAATTTCACATGGGCGGGCGGCTCCTCCAGCGTCTTCAACAGCGCGTTGAAGGCGTTTTTGGAGAGCATATGGACTTCGTCGATGATGTAGATTTTGTAGCGCGCCGACACGGCGGCATAGCGCACCGCCTCGATAATCTCGCGCACATCGTCCACGCCGGTGTGGCTGGCGGCGTCCATTTCGACCACGTCGATATGCCGACCCTCGGCAATGGCGACGCAAGGTTCGCACACACCGCAGGGGTCGATGGTCGGCCCGCCCTGCCCGTCCGGGCCGATGCAATTCAACGCCTTGGCGATCAGCCGCGCGGTGGAGGTCTTCCCCACCCCGCGCACGCCGGTCATCAGGAAGGCGTGGGCCAGCCGGCCGCGCCTGATCGCATTGCCCAGCGTCTGGACCATCGCATCCTGCCCGATCAGTTCACGGAAACTGCGCGGTCGATATTTGCGCGCCAGGACGCGATAGGGCTGCGGGGAATCGGACATAGTCATCGTCTAGCCGTTCGGGTGGCTATTGTCGAAGCTGGATGAAGGTGGAGGGTGGGAGCCGGAACGACCCGTGACGAAATCACTGTGGCTGCTTCCGTCAGGACCTGACCAGGTTCGCGACGATCACGTCCGCCCGACTCCCGGCGCGGCATATGGCGAAAGGGGACCGGGATGGCAAGGGGGCTTAGGCTATACATGTTCCCGCCTTCGCGGGAACATGCCACATATTATTCCAGCCCGCTCTTCTGCGCCTTGCCCACGAAATCGAGCGCGGCGCGCGCGGTTTCGGCGATCGCGGCCTCGGCCTTCTTCGCGTCCACCGTTGGCCGGTCGAGATAGATGGCCAGGACATATTCGTCGCCATTGGGCGCCTTCACCAGCGCCACGTCATTATAGGCGGTGCCGCATGTCCCGGTCTTGCTGCCCGACGTCCAGCCTGCGGGCAGCCCCGCCTTGATCCGCTTGTCGCCGGTGCTGCTGGCGTTGAACCAGCTGCGCAGCTTGTCGACGCTGGTCGGCTTCATGTCGCGGAAGAACAGCCGGCCCATCAGTCCGGCCATGGCGGCCGGCGTGGTGGTGTCGCGTGGATCACCCTCCGCATTTTCATTCAGCGTCGGTTCGGTGCGGTCGAGCCGGGTCGTGGCGTCGCCATGGGCGCGCATGAACGCCGTCAGCCCCTCCGGCCCGCCCAGCATCGGCAGCAGCAGGTTGGCGGCGCTGTTGTCGCTCACCTCGACCGCGGCCTGGGCCAGTTCACCCATGCTCATGCGGCCGCGCTTCTTGTTCTTCTTCACCACCGGAGCGTAATCGAGGATGTCGTCGCCACTGAAGGGGATTTCGCCTTCCAGCCCGAACTTGCCGCCTTCCGCGCCGATCAGCACGGCGGCGGCCAGCGGCGCCTTGAAGGTCGAGCACATGGCGAACCGCTCGTCGCGGTTGAAGCCCAGCAGCAGCGCGCCACTCCGATCGACCAGCGCGACGCCCAGCCGACCGCCCGTCTCCTTCTCGATCTCCGCCGGGTTGCGCACCGACGTCAGCGCCGATTGCGGCACCAGATAGCGCGGCGCAGGCGGCAACAGAGAATCGAGCCGTCCGGTCGGTTCGGGCGGCTTGGCGGACGTCGTCTTCTTATCAGCGGCGATCGAAGGCGCCGCCAGCAAGGCCAGCGTCGCCAGAGCAGTCAAATTCTTCACGGTCACATGCCCTGCATATTGTTGAATTCACCGGGAATACGGACCGTCAGCCGGTCCATCTTGTCGTCAATGATGATCTGGCAGGACAGGCGGCTGGTCCGGGTGGCGGCGGCGGCGAGGTCGAGCATATCCTCTTCATCCTCGCTGGCGCGCGGCAGGCGCGCGAAATCCTCTGCATCGACGACGACATGGCAGGTTGAACAGGCCATCTGCCCTTCGCATGTGCCCTCCAGCGGCTGACCTGCGGCCTGGGCGATATCGAGCAGCACCGATCCGGCGGGCGCGTCAACCTCCTGTCGTCTCTCGCCATCGGCGCTGATGAAGGTGACCCTGGTCATGCTAATGCGTGCGCTCCCTTTTACGGCGCCGCTTGTGCGGCTGCCGCCTCATTCAATGCTTCTGCCGCCCTCTCCAACTCTTCCCGGCTTGTGTAGCGGCCAAAGCCGATCCGCACCGATCCGCGCGCCTGGGCATCGGTCAGCCCCAGCGCGCGCAGGACATGGCTAGGCCGCCCGGACCCGCTTGCGCAAGCGCTACCGAGCGAAAAAGCAACATTGCGGCAATCCGACAACAGCCGCGCGCCATCTATGCCGTCGCGGCGCAGGTTCAGATTTCCGCGATAACGCGCCGTTTGCGACCCGTTGAGCGTCCAGTCCGCAAACAATGTGGCGGCCAGCGCGGCGAGGCTTTCCACATGGGCGCGGTCGCTGTCCGCCCGCTCGCGCATCAACCGCGCCGCAACGCCGAATCCGGCGCAGAGCGCAGGCGATAGCGTGCCGGACCGCAGCCCGCCTTCCTGTCCGCCGCCATGGATCAAGGACGTGGGCCGCACACCGTCGCGCAGCCAGAGCGCGCCCACGCCCTTGGGACCATGGATCTTGTGCGCGCTGATTGCGACCATATCGCAGACGGACGGGATCGGGATGCGGCCATAGCCCTGCACCGCATCGCACAGGAACAGCGCACCCGCGCGGTGCGCCAGGTCGGCGAGGGCGGCGACCGGCTGGATCACGCCGATCTCGTTATTGACCAGCATGGCGACAACGAGTGCGACACCTGGAACGATGGCGCGGGCGGCGGCCTCCAGATCGACGATGCCGTCCGGCCCGACCGGCAGGACGGTCACATCCCGCCCGGTCCGGCGCATCGCCTCTGCCGTATCCAGCACCGCGGCATGTTCGGTCGCGATGGTGACCATGCCGCCCGGCGGCGCGCCCTGGATCGCGATGTTGAGCGCCTCGGTCGCGCCGGAGGTGAAGATCAATTGGCCGCCGGGCGGCAGCAGCCCGGCGATTGCGTTGCGGGCCGCCTCCACCTGCGCGGCAGCGGCGCGGCCCAATCGATGGGCGCTGTGCGGGTTGGCGAACTGGTCGCGCAGCAACGGCGCCATCGCGTCAAAGGCTTCGGGCGCGAGTGGGGTAGTCGCCTGATAATCCAGGTAAATCATTGACTTGCCCGTTCCGCCATACTTTTCCAGACTGCGATAAACCTGTCCATGTCGCTGTCGCATGTTTGCGGGCCGAAGCTGACGCGCACGACCTCCGCCGCGGCCGCCTCGTCCCAGCCCATCGCACCCAGCACATGGCTGGTCTTGAGCGAGCCGGACGAACAGGCGCTGCCTGCTGAGACGGAAATGCCGGCCAGGTCGAACTGGATCAACTGCGCACGGGCCGACAGGCCGGGCATACGGTAGCTGGCAATGACGGGCAGGCGCGGCGCATCGGGCGCCACGATGATGCCGCCCGCCGCCTCTATCCCTGCGTCCAGCCGGGCGCGCAGGGCGGCTGCGCGGGGCAGCCAGTCCTCCCGCGCCTCCAGCGCCGCCGCCATGGCAAGGATGGCGGGCAGATTTTCGGTCCCGGCGCGATAGCCCTGTTCCTGCCCGCCGCTCGGCTCGATCAGCGCCAGGTCGCGGATCAGCAGCGCGCCGATGCCGGGCGGACCGCCGAATTTATGCGCGCTGATCGCGATCATGTCCGCGTCGGGCAGCGGCAGTTTGCCCGCGCTCTGGGCGCAATCGGCGAACAGGATCGCGCCGTCGCGATCAATCCGGTCGAGCGGCTGGATGACGCCGGTTTCATTGTTGACGTGCTGGATGGCGAGGAGTGTTCCTACCCTTGCTTGATCGTCATGCCCGCGAAGGCGGGAATGACGAAGAGAAAGGGCGAGACCAGCTGAAGTGACCGCCAGCCGATCCGCGCCCTTCGTCACGCGCAGCACCGCGTCATGTTCGACCGGCGATGTGACGACCCGCCCGGCCTTCGCGCGCAGCAGGCCGATGGCGATCGCCTCGCTCGCGCCGGAGGTGAAGATCACATGGCCATTCCAGCCCAGCGCCGCGGCGATGCGCGCACGCGCATCCTCCAGCTTGGCGCGGGCGGCGCGGCCGTCGGCATGGGGGCTGGACGGGTTGGCCCAGTTCGCCATCGCTTCCATCATCACGTCGCGCGCGGCGGGCAGCATCGGCGTGGTCGCGGCATGATCGAGATAAAGGCGGTCGGCGGCCAAGCGGCGTTACTCATTGATTGCGGAAATGGCGGCGGCTTCTATATAGGCGGTCTGCCGCGCAGCGCCAGCAATAGCATTTGCCTATGCGACTGTCTGTGCGATCCGCATCCATTCGCCGCCAGCCTATCCGGGCATGGTGGCCCAGAACGATAACAGGTGCCATGCCCGACGTCATTTTCCCCGGACCCGAAGGCCGCCTCGAAGGCCGCTTCAGCCCCCCGCCCCGCCCGCGCGCGCCGGTCGCCATGATCCTGCACCCCCATCCGCAGGCCGGCGGCACGATGAACGACCGCATCACCCAGGCGCTCTACAAGACCTTCGTGAAGCGCGGCTTCGCCGTGTTGCGCTTCAACTTCCGCGGCGTCGGCCGCAGCCAGGGCACATTCGACAATGGCATCGGCGAATTGTCCGACGCGGCGGCCGCGCTCGATTGGGTGCAGAGTTTTCATCCCGAAGCCCAGACCACCTGGATCGCGGGCATGTCATTCGGCGCATGGATCGGTATGCAATTGCTGATGCGCCGCCCGGAAATCCGCGGCTTCATCTCGGTCGCGCCGCCCGCCAACATGTACGATTTCTCCTTCCTCGCGCCCTGCCCCTCGTCGGGCATCATCGTGCAGGGCACGTCTGACGAAGTGGTGACCGCCAGCGCGGTGCAGAAGCTGGTCGACAAGCTGCGCACGCAAAAGGGCATCACCATCCATCATGACGAAATTCGCGGCGCGAACCATTTCTTCGAGCATGAACTCGACCAGTTGATGAAATCGGTCGACAATTATCTCGACATGCGTCTGTCACCGGACTCCCCGATCCGCTGAGCGATCGGGAAGTCGACGAACGAGAAAGGCCGCCCGCTAGGCGGCCTTTTTTTTGTGTCATGTGAGGCTGGGAGGGGTGGATTTCCGCCATTCCCCTCCCGCCAGCGGGAGGGGGAAGATGTCCGATGCTGGTCGATTGCGGCCAACCGCTTTTACGTCCTCCCCTATATCTGCCGCTTGGCATCGAAGGGCGCGACGATCTTGCAGCGGTAGGCGCGCACTTCGTCGATCAGGCCGGTGTGCAGTTCGGTCGACAGGACCAGGGTCGACCGGTCCAGCCGCTCCAGCCGCCGCATGTCGCTGAGGAGGCCGCTGAACATCCCTCCGCCCTGCTGGACCAGGGTGATCGTCGCATCGTCCTGCGCCGCGATCTTGGTCCAGCCCTGGCCGCCTTCGCGCCACCGGCCAGCGGTGAAATCGATCACGATTTCCCGCACGGATCGGTCGTCGGCGGTACAGGACAGGCCGCGGATCTCCGCCGGAGCAGGCGGCACGGGCGAAACGGCCGGCGGCGGCGCTGGCGGCGCAGCATAGCCTGGGGCGGCAAGGCTGGAGGTCGCAATCAGGCAGCCAAGCGCTGTCAGGATGGTCGAGGCCGATCGGTTGAGCATGGCCTCGATCCTACCAGACATGCAGGACGCAGGATACCGGGTAGCGCAAGCCGCGCCCAGCCACCGCCCAAAGCGCCCTTTACCCCGGCCCATAATTTCCCGCTTGGCGCGCCGTCCGGCTGACGATAGCGGCTTGCGCCATGTCCGATGCGCCGAAACATGACGTTCGCCTGATCTGGAGCCGCTATTACAGCGCCTTCATCCCCGCCGGTCCGCCGGGACCGGGCTTCCTTGAGCGGCTAAAGGCGGCGAGTGGGGCGATCGGGGGGATCGCGGTGACCGGGCTGCTGTGCGGGCTGATGCTGGGCAATGGTCTGGCCCATCCGCTGCTGGTCGCACCGATGGGCGCGTCGGCGGTGCTGCTGTTCGCGGTTCCCGCCAGTCCGCTGGCCCAGCCCTGGCCGGTGCTGGGCGGCAACGTCATTTCCGCGCTGGTCGGTATCTTCGTGGCGAAGGCCGTTCCCGATCCCACCTTCGCCGCCGCGCTGGCGGTGGGCGCGGCGATCGCCATCATGTCGCTGCTCCGCTGCCTCCACCCGCCCGGCGGCGCGGTGGCGCTGTCCGCCGCGCTGGGCGTAAAGGGGGTGGCGAGCAGCTATCTGTTCGCGCTGGTGCCGGTGGGGGTGAACACCCTGCTGCTGCTGGTCGTGGCGGTCCTGTTCCATCGCATCGCCGGTCACAATTATCCCCATGTGCCGCCCAAAGCGCCCGCCCCGCACGGCACCGCCGATCCCGCGCCGCTGCTGCGCGCCGGTCCGAGCGCGCAGGACGTGGCCGACGCGGTGCAGGGCTATGGCGATGCGCTGGACGTGGACCAGGCGGACCTGCGCCAGTTGCTGGCGGACGCCGAACTGCGCGCGGCCGAACGGCTGCATGGCGCGGTGCCCTGCGCGCAGATCATGGCGCGCGACGTGATCCATGTGCCCGCCAGCCAGCCGCTGCGCCAGGTGCGTGCGCTGATGCTTATGCGTGGCCTGTTGTCGCTGCCGGTGCTGGACGATGCAGGGCGGGTGCAGGGAATCATCGGCGCGCTGGACCTGAGCCGAGAGGGTGAGCGCGCCGGCGACATCGCCCGCCGCGCGCTGCTGGTCCATGCCGACACGCCGGTCGCGCGGCTCATCGGCCCCCTGAGCAGCGGCGCGCGCCATGCCGCCATCGTCGTGGATGCCGACCAGAGATTACAAGGACTGGTGACGCAGACCGACCTGCTGGCGTCGCTGGCGCAGCGCTCTATTTCTGCTCCAGCGCCGACAGGTCCGGCCCCGGAATAGCGCTGATCGCGACGTTGCCGAACATGACCATCCCCGCAAGAATCATCAGGCCGCCGCGCTTGCGGTCGCCTTTCTTCACGATCGCGTAAACGCCGCCGCCCGTCAGCAACATGCCCGCGAGCATCAATATGGATAAAATCGTGCCAGCCATGGGCGTTGCCTTAAGCGCCAAGCTCGACGGTGGCAATTGCCGTCCTGTCCCCCTATGAGGCGCGCAGAACGAATCACCCCAGGAACGCAGGGGCCGCGCCTTATGAAAATCGCCATCGCTTCCGATCATGCCGCCACCGACCTGAAGGCGGAGCTTGCCCAATGGCTGCGCGACGAGGGCCATGCGGTCGCCGACCTTGGCCCCGCGACCGCCGATCGCGTCGATTATCCCGATTATGGTTACAAGCTCGCGACAGCGGTCGCGTCCGGCGCGGCGGAGCGCGGCATCGCGCTGTGCGGATCGGGCATCGGCATATCGATCGCGGTCAACCGCAACCCGGCCTGCCGCTGCGCGCTGGTGGGCGAGCCGCTGTCGGCCGCCCTGTCGCGCGAACATAATGACGCCAATGTCCTCGCCATGGGCGCCCGCCTGACCGGCGTGGACATGGCGAAAGCCTGCGTCACCGCCTTCCTCACCACTGATTTCGGCGGTGGCCGCCATGCCGGCCGCGTCGAAAAACTGTCCCAGCCCGCGCTCTGAAAGGAAGTTTCGATGAGCACAGACACCCTCGCCCCCGCCATCCGCCAGGACGGCTTCTTCAGCGAAGCCCTCGCCAGCGCGGACCCGGAAATCTTCGGCGCTTGTCGCAATGAGCTGAAGCGCCAGCAGGACAAGATCGAACTGATCGCGTCCGAGAACATCGTGTCGAAGGCGGTGCTGGAAGCGGCCGGTTCCATCTTCACCAACAAATATGCCGAAGGCTATCCGGGCAAGCGCTATTATGGCGGCTGCGAATATGCCGATGTGGTCGAGACGCTGGCGATCGAACGCGCGAAAGAGCTGTTCGGCGCCAACTTCGCCAACGTCCAGCCCAATAGCGGCAGCCAGATGAACCAAGCGGTGTTCCTGGCGCTGCTCCAGCCGGGCGACACCTTCATGGGCCTCGACCTGTCGTCGGGCGGCCATTTGACGCACGGGTCGCCGGTCAACATGTCGGGCAAGTGGTTCAAGCCGGTCGCCTATGGCGTGCGCGCGGACGATCATCTGATCGATATGGACGAGGTCGCCCGCATAGCGCGCGAATGCAAGCCAAAGCTCATCATCTGCGGCGGCACGGCCTATTCGCGCGTGTGGGACTTCAAGCGCTTCCGCGAAATCGCCGACGAGGTTGGCGCCTATCTGCTGGCCGACATGTCGCACTTCTCCGGCCTGGTCGCGGGCGGCGCGCATCCCTCGCCCGTCCCTTACGCCCATGTCACCACCACCACGACGCACAAGTCGCTGCGTGGCCCGCGTTCAGGCATCGTCCTGACCAATGACGAAGCGATCGCCAAGAAGATCAACAGCGCCATCTTCCCCGGTATGCAGGGCGGCCCGCTGATGCACATCATCGCGGCCAAGGCGGTGGCGTTCAAGGAAGCGCTGACGCCCGAATTCAAAGCCTATGCCCATCAGATCGTCGCCAACGCCCGCGCGCTGAGCGAGACGCTGGCCGATGCCGGCCTGTCGATCGTGTCGGGCGGCACCGACAATCATCTGATGCTGGTCGACCTGCGCGCCAAGAACACCACCGGCAAGGCCGCGGAAAAGGCGCTCGATCGCGCCTATATCACCTGCAACAAGAATAACGTCCCGTTCGACACGGCCAGCCCGTTCGTCACGTCGGGTGTCCGTTTGGGTACGCCAGCGGGCACGACGCGCGGCTTCCGCGAGGAAGAATTCCGCGAAATCGGCCGCCTGATCGCCGAGGTCGTGGAAGGCCTCAAGCGCAATGGCGACGAAGGCGATGGCCAGGTCGAGCAGCATGTGCGGGAAAAGGTGCTGGGCCTGACCGCGCGCTTCCCGATTTATTGACCCACACACCGTTCGCCCTGAGCGAAGTCGAAGGGCTTCACTGAACGAAGTGAAGTACCTTCGCTTCGCTCAGGCGACGGCTTCGACAGGCTCAGCCCGAACGGAGTGATATAATCCCATGCGCTGCCCTTTCTGCGCCCATGAAGACAGCCAGGTGAAGGACAGCCGGCCGACGGAAGATGGCAACGCCATCCGCCGCCGCCGCCAGTGCGAAGCCTGCGGCGCGCGCTTCACCACCTTCGAGCGCATCCAGTTGCGCGACATCTGGGTGGTGAAGAGCGAGGGGCGCAAGGAAGCGTTCGAGCGCGACAAGCTGGCCCGCTCCATCGGCATCGCCTGCCGCAAGCGGCCGATCGACCCTAGCCGCCTGGAAAAGCTGATCTCCGGCATCCAGCGCCAGTTGGAAACCAGCGGCGACAGCGAAGTCCCCGCCCGCGCGATCGGCGAAATGGTGATGGAAGGGCTCAAACGCCTCGACAGCGTCGCCTATATCCGCTTCGCCAGCGTCTATAAGGACTTCACCGACGCCAAGGATTTCGAGGAATTTGCAGGAACGGTGAAGGAAGTCGGGCGGGAATAGCAGCTCCTACCTGATCCCTCTCCGTTCGGTTCGAACGAAGTCGAAGGCTTCTCTTCCCTCCGCCGTTCGTCCTGAGTAGCCATTGAGCGAAGTCGAAATGGCGTATCGAAGGACCATAGAATGACGTTCCATGCCTATATGTTGCGATGCGCAGACGGCAGCTATTATCTGGGGCATACAGATAATCTGGAGCAACGTGTCGCACAGCACCATTCAGGGGACATTCCTGGATATACGCAGAGCCGTCGCCCGGTCGCTCTGGTCTGGAGCCAGGATTTCGGCACACGAGACGAAGCGCTTTCCGCCGAACAACAAATTAAGGGCTGGTCGCGAAAAAAGAAGGAAGCGTTGATCGTCGGGGATTGGGACGCAATCCGACAGGCGGCGCGCAAATCCTTCGATACGGGGCTTCGACAAGCTCAGCCCCTACTCAGGATGAACGGAAATATGAACGAAGTTGCCCCCCTCCCCCCCGTCATCGTCCCCCCCGTCATCGTTCTGGTCCGCCCGCAACTGGGCGAGAATATCGGGAAGGCCGCGCGCGCGATGCTGAATTTCGGGCTGACCGACATGCGGCTGGTGACCCCGCGCGACGGCTGGCCCAATCCCGATGCCGGCCCGGCGGCGGCCGGCGCGGACTTCATCCTCGATAAGGCGCAGGTGTTCGAAACGCTGGCCGATGCGGTCGCGGACTGCGCGCATGTCTATGCCACCACGGTCCGCAAGCGCGGCGTGACCAAGCCGGTCGTGACACCGGAGGAGGCCGCGCGCGAAATCCATACAGCGCAGGGCCGCGCCGCCTATGTCTTCGGGCCGGAGCGGTCGGGACTGGAGACGGAGGATGTCGCGGTCGCGCGCAAGATCCTGACCGTGCCGATCAACCCGGAATTCGGGTCGCTCAATCTGGCGCAGGCGGTGATCCTGTGCGCCTATGAATGGTCGAAACAAGCCGATCTGGCACAGCCCACCATCACCGATCTGGGCGAACCTGCGCCACAGGCGGAACTGGAGGGCATGATCGAGCAGCTCGATGCGCTGCTGGTGAAGGTCGGCTATTTCTTCCCGCCCGACCGCGCCGGCGCGACCCGACTGACGCTGCGCAACCTGCTGACCAAGCCGGGCTGGAACCATCTGGAGGTACGGACGCTGCGTGGCGTGCTGTCGCATTTGAACCGGCCACGCGAACGCTGAATGCCCCCCTTCCGGGCAGTTTACCCCCGCGTCCGGTCAAACTCCGCCATTTCATAAGCGATAGACGCTTCGACCAGCTCTTCCCACATCCCCGCGATCAGGTCGCAGGGCACGCCCAAAGCCTCCGCCTCGGCGCAGGCATTGGCGATCACCTCCGCCTTGCGCGCTTCGTCGCGCACGGCGCTGCGGTTCGGCTTTATCCGGGCGGCGGCGCGCATATGGGCGAAGCGCTGGGCCAGCAGGGCGACGATCTGGCGATCGAGATTGTCGACGCCGGCGCGCACCTGCGCCATGGTGGAAAAATGTTCGGGAGTCATGCCTGCGGAATTAAGCTGCCGCCGCCATCGTGTCGAGACTTGACTCGCCGGCCTCTTCTGGTCATAGGCGCGCCTTCGCAATTGGCTCCGCATCCCGGTGAAGCGGTGGCCCTGCCCCTGAGCGATCAAACGCAAAACGGACGTAGGCGATACCGGGAATCACGTTGTTAGCAATTACTAGGAATTATCTATGACGAAGCGCACCAGCGCCAAGTACAAGCTCGACCGTCGCATGGGCGAGAATATCTGGGGCCGCCCCAAGTCGCCTGTCAACAAGCGCGAATATGGTCCCGGTCAACACGGCCAGCGCCGCAAGGGCAAGATGTCCGACTACGGCATCCAGCTGCGCGCCAAGCAGAAGCTCAAGGGCTATTATGGCGACATCACCGAGAAGCAGTTCAAGAAGAACTATTTCGAAGCCAGCCGCATGAAGGGCGACACCGGCCAGAACCTGATCGGCCTGCTGGAGCGTCGCCTGGACGCCGTCGTGTACCGCGCCAAGTTCGCGCCGACCATTTTCTCGGCCCGTCAGATCGTGTCCCACGGCCACATCTATGTGAACGGCGTGAAGTGCAACATCGCGTCGCGTCTGGTGAAGCCGGGCGATGAAATCACCCTGGGCAAGAAGGCGCAGGAAATGGCGCTGGTTCTGGAAGCGCAGAACCTGCCTGAGCGTGACATCCCCGACTATGTCGCCCCCGACGGCGCCGCCAAGGTCAGCTATGTCCGCGTGCCCACGCTGGACGAAGTGCCTTACCCGGTGAAGATGGAACCGAACCTGGTCGTCGAATTCTATTCGCGTTAATCGGTTTTCCGAGCATAGCTACAAAGAAGGGCGGCCCTGCAAAGGAGCCGCCCTTCTTCTTTGCCCTAACGCTACAAGGGAAAAGGTCGCCCCCGTTGCCCGTCATTTCCGGCCGCCAGCAGGAAGTCGGCGCTCTTCTGCAGCATGTCCGCGCGTGCGTCGCTGTCGACCAGGCTATGCTCCAATCCGTCATAGATGACGAGTTGGCTGCGCTTGCCGCGCCCTCCAGCTTGCATTAGCAACCACCTTGCTTGCCCTTCTTCCCGCGCGGTGGCATCACTTGATCATTCGTACAATAAAGGGTGACTTCCATGCGTAGCTCCATCGCGGCGATCGCCGCCGTTCTTGCCCTGTCGGCCTGCGCGACCGACGGCGCCGACACCCCGCCCACCGCGGCATCCGCCACGCCGCCTGCCGCAGCTACCGCAGAACCGTCGATCGATACGATGAAGCGACTGGTGCAAGAGCTGTCCTCCGACGCCTATGAGGGCCGCGCGCCAGGTTCGCCCGGCGAGGAGAAAACGCTGGCGCTGCTGGCCGCGGAATTCGGCAAGCTGGGCCTCAAGCCCGGCAACAAGGGCAGCTGGTTTCAGGACGTGCCGCTGGTCGAGATCAATGCGAAGAATGTCTCGCCGCTCAGCTTCACCGGGGGCAAGAGCGCCGTCACCGCCGCCTATGGCCCGGAAATGGTGATCGGCACCTATCGCACCACCCAGCCGAAGATCGCGATCAAGGACAGCCCGGTGGTGTTCGTGGGCTATGGCATCAACGCGCCCGAAAAGGGGTGGAACGACTATGCCGGGCTGGATGTGAAGGGCAAGACGGTCATCATCCTGGTCAATGATCCCGATTATGAGACGCCGGGGTTGTCCGGCCCGTTCAATGGCCGGGCGATGACCTATTATGGCCGCTGGACCTATAAATATGAGGAAGCCGCGCGGCAGGGCGCGGCCGCCGCGATCATCGTGCATGACACTGTGCCGGCCGCCTATGGCTGGAATGTCGTGCAATCGAGCTGGACCGGAGCGCAGCATGTCGCCGACAGCGCCAACGGCAATGCCGGACAGAGCCAGGCGATCGGCTGGATTCAGAAGGAAAAGGCCGCCGCCCTGTTCGCCAGCGCGGGCCTGAACCTGGACGCGCAGATGGCTGCGGCGAAAAAGCCGGGCTTCAAGGCGGTGTCGCTGACGGGCGTGAAGGCCAATGTGTCCTTCGACAACGACCTGCGCAAACATATGTCGAAAAATGTCGTGGCGTTGCTGCCGGGCAAGACGCGGCCGGACGAATATGTCCTCTACAGCGCGCATTGGGATCACCTCGGCCATTGCCAGGCGGCGCCCGACGGCGACGACATCTGCAATGGCGCGGTGGACAATGCCACCGGCACGGCGGCACTGGTGGCGCTGGCGCAGGCCAATGTGCAGGCCGGGCCGACCGACCGCAGCCAGGTGTTCCTGGCGGTGACGGCCGAGGAATCGGGGCTGCTGGGATCGGCATATTATGGCAACAATCCGGTCTTCCCCTTCGCCAAGACGGTGGGCGGCGTGAACATGGACGCCTTGAGCGTCGCGGGCCTCGCCAGGAATGTCGTGGTGATCGGCAAGGGCAAGTCGCAGCTTGACGCCTATCTGGACCGGGCGTTGAGCGCGCAAGGCCGGGTATCGACGCTGGAGCCTACCCCGGAAAAGGGCTTCTACTATCGTTCCGACCATTTCAGCTTCGCCAAGCACGGCTTGCCGATGCTCTATTTCGAGGGCGGCGAGGATCTGGTGAAGGGCGGCGCCGCTGCGGGATTGGCCGCGGCGGAGGATTATACCAAGAACCGCTATCATGGCCCCAAGGACGAATATGATCCCAATTGGGACTGGACCGGGGTGCTGGCGGACCTGAAGCTCTATTACAGCGTAGGTCGCGACCTGGCGACCACGACCGACTGGCCCAACTGGGTGGACGGCGACGAATTCCGCGCCATTCGCGACAAGGATCGCGTGGGGAAGTAGAGGGAAGCGACCTATTCCCCGGCCGGGGAATAGGTCCAATTCTGCGCCTGGCTGCCATCCATCCTGGCGGTTTCCGCCATCAGCAGCCGCCCCTCGCGCCAGTAGCGGATGCGCTGGGGATAATCATGGTTCGGGTTGGCGAAGCTTATATCCCGCACCCCTTCCGCGACGACCGGGAAGATCGTTGCTGGCCCGCCTTCGGGCGCACCGTGGAAAGCCAGCGATCCGTCGGCCGCGCGCACGATGCGCATGACCTCCCAAGAGCGCAGCGTTTCCCCGCGCCCTGTTCGCCCGACGCCGATCATCGTGCCGCCACGCGGCAGGGTCCACACCTCCTCGGTCCAGCGATCGTCTCTCTGTTGCAGCCATTCGCCGGTCAGCCAGTCGGGCAACTCACCCGAATTGCTAATGGTCGGCAGCACCAGCAGCAGCGCCGCGGCAAGGATCGAAACTTGTCTCTTCATGATCTTCGCCCTCTGTCCACACGCTATCTGGCACGCTATGGAGCGCGCGCAACCCCCGCTATCACGGATCGGCGCCCTGCCGAGCAAGGATAAACGCCATGACTTTCCGTATGCCCGCCGAATGGGCGCCGCATGACTGGACCTGGATCGGCTTTCCGACCAACCCCGCCGAATGGCCCGGCGCGTTGGAGGAGGCGCGCGAACAGATCGCCGCCTTCGCCAGCGCCCTCCATGCCGACGGCAAGGGCGAGGAGGTGCGCCTGGTCGTCGCCAATGAAGCCGACGCGATCGCCGCTCGCGCGTTGGTGGCGCCGGGCGTATCGGTCATCGTCCACAGGCTGGGCGACGTATGGCTGCGCGACACCGCGCCGATCGCGGTGCTGAACGGCGCAGGAAGTCGCGCACTGGTCGATTTCGGCTTCAACGGCTGGGGCGGCAAGTACCGGATGCCGGGCGACGAGGATATCGGCGCGCGGCTGGCTGCGACCACCGATATGCCCGTTTCCACCCAGCATTGGGTGTTCGAAGGCGGCGCGATCGACACCGACGGCACCGGCCTGTTCGTGACGACCGAACAATGCCTGCTCAATCCCAATCGCAACCCGGACCTGGACCGCGGCAAGATCGAGACGCTGCTTGCCGGCGCGCTGGGCCTGTCGGACATGCTGTGGCTGGGCGACGGTTTGCTGAACGATCATACCGACGGCCATGTCGACAATCTTGCCCGCTTCGTCGCGCCGGGCAAGCTGGCGCTGCCGATCGCGACGACCGATGACGATCCCAACGCCGCCCTCTACGCCGACGCCCGCGGCCGCGCGAAGGCGCATGGCGTCGACGTGGTGGACGTCCCCTCCCCCGGCCTGGTGCTGGTGGATGGGGAGGCGATCCCGGCCAGCTACATGAATTTCTATGTCGGCAACGCCGCCGTCATCGTGCCGATCTATGGCCAGCCCAATGATCAGGCTGCGCTCGATGCCTTCCGCCCTTTCTTTCCGGGCCGGGATATTGTCGGGCTGCGCAGTGACGCCATATTGTCCGGCGGCGGCAGCTTCCATTGTTGCAGCCAGCAAATGCCATCCGTCTGATAGATTCAGGGACAGACATGACCAAAGTGACCGTAGCCGCGCTGCAACTCAGCTTTTCCGACGATATGGGCGAGAATATCGCCAAGGTTGCGGACCATGTGCGCAAGGCCGCCAGCCGCGGCGCGAAGATCATCCTGCCGCCCGAACTGTTCGAAGGGCCGTATTTCTGCCGGGTTGAAGACGAAGCGCTGTTCGCCAGCGCCCAGCCGACCGACACCCATCCCGCGGTGCAGGAAATGCGCAAGCTGGCGAAGGAACTGGGCGTCTATATCCCCACCAGCTTTTTCGAGCGCGACGGCCATCATCATTACAACTCGCTCGCGATGATCGATGACGCGGGCGAGATTATGGGCGTCTATCGCAAGAGCCATATTCCCGACGGTCCGGGCTATGAGGAAAAATATTATTTCCGCCCCGGCAATACGGGGTTCAAGGTGTGGTCGACCAAATATGGCACCATCGGCGTCGGCATCTGCTGGGACCAATGGTATCCCGAAACCGCGCGCTGCATGGCGCTGATGGGGGCGGAGATGCTCTTCTACCCCACCGCGATCGGCTCCGAACCCTATGACAGCGATCTGGACACCAGCCGCATGTGGCGCCGGGCGATGATCGGCCATGCGGTCAGCAACTGTATGCCGGTGATCGCCGCCAACCGCATCGGGGACGAGGAAGGCCAGCTCTTCTACGGCCACAGCTTCATCACCGACGAATGGGGCGATTTCGCCGCCGAAGCGGACGCAAAGGATCAGGGCGCGCTGGTGGCGACGCTGGACCTGGCCAAGGCGCGCACCCACCGCGCCGGCATGGGCTTCTTCCGCGATCGTCGGCCGGAGCTTTACGGCCGGATCGCGCAGGATATCTGAATGGATGCGATCGATCAGCCTGACGATCTCAGCCGGCCGCAAAAGAGGCTGCTGAAGCGCTTATATAATGGGCGGACCGTCCCGGTCATGGCGGACGATCGCCCCTTCCTCCGCTATAAGGATGCGGCGCTCTATCTGCTGTCCCTACCCAGCGACGCGCGCGAGACCGCCTATGCCCAGATGAAGGCGCAGGCCAGGGATGGCGTTCGATAGACGCGCGCCACCTCTATGTGCTGGCGCTGGGATCGAACCGGCCGCTGTCCTCCCGCCGCGCGCCCGCGCGGCTGCTGGCGGAGGCGATAGCGCTGATCGGCGAACAGGCGCGGGTGCTGCGCATCGCGCCCACGCTCTCCACCCCGCCGCTCGGCCCATCGGCCCGCCGCTTCGCCAATAGTGCGATTCTGGTCGAAAGCGCGCTGTCCCCGCCCGCGATGCTGGCAATGCTTCAGCGCATAGAAAACAGGCTGGGCCGCCGCCGCTATCGCCGCTGGGGCGCGCGCAGCCTCGATATCGACATCATCCTCTGGTCGGGCGGCCGATGGCGCAGCCGGACGCTGACCATACCCCATGCCGCCTATCGCACCCGCAGCTTCGTCCTGACCCCGCTGCTGGCGGTGGCACCGGACTGGCGCGACCCGCATCTGGCGATCACCGTCCGCCATCTTCATGCGCGACTGCAAAAAGCCGCGCCAAAGTGTTGACCATCCGCCCCGCCGCCTTTAGGGCAGCCTCCACCGCTTCGGGGGTCCATAGCTCAGTCGGTAGAGCAACTGACTTTTAATCAGTAGGTCGCTGGTTCGAACCCAGCTGGACTCACCATTTCCCGTGATGGGCGCATCTTCATTGGCGCCCTGCCGCCGCTGTATTAAGGCGAGGCGGAACCGGAGCGCGCCGATGACCATCATCCTTTCGACAACACCGATCTATCAGGGCTGGCTCAACCTGCTGCTGGTGGCGATGCGAGCACCCGATGGCGCGGCGTTCGATCGGCATGTCGTGGAGATGCGCCGCGCCGTCGCCATATTGCCCTATGATCCCGATCGCCGGGTCGCGCTGGTCGTGTCGATGCCGCGCACCCCGGTCATGCTGGCGGGATTGCCCGACATGCTGGAGCCGATCGCCGGCATATTGGAGGATGAACCCGCCAATTGCGCCCGGCGCGAGGCGCTGGAGGAAGCGGGCGTCCGGCTGGGCGATCTCTTTCATCTCGGACAAATCTGGAGCATTCCCAGCGTCGTGACCGAGAAGATCGACTATTATCTGGCCGAATATCGCGCGGAGGACCGTATCGCCGCGGGCGGCGGGCTGGCCGAGGAGCAGGAACATATCACCGTCCACGAACTGCCGCTGGACGATCTTTGGACGCGGTTCGCCGACAAGCGGATCGGCGACGGCAAGCTGGCGATCACGCTGATGGCGTTGCGGCTGCGGCGACCGGACCTGTTCAGCGTGCCGGTCGCCTGATCACCACCGCGCGCGCCGCCACTTCGACCGCATCATCGGGCAAATGGAAGCGGCAGGGTTGCGCGGCGCCATTGACGCAGATCGCGACCCCGCTCGCGCGATAGCGCAGCGTCAGGCGGCGGCGTGAGGGGTCTTCCCACTGGCCGACGGTCAGCGCCCGCCCATCTTCGTCCAGCCATTCGACGTCAGCGTCGGACAATAGCACCACGCCGCGCAGATCGGTCAGCTGCGCTCGCAGCGCCGCCAGCGCGAAGCTATGCGCCTCCAGATCGCGATTGCGCCCGTCCCAATCGATCCATCCGATCGCATTATCCTGCGCATAGGCGTTGTTGTTGCCGTGCTGGCTGCGGCCAAACTCGTCACCTGCGGTCAGCATGATCATACCGCGTGATGCGAACAAAGTGGACAGCAGCGCCTTGCCGTCGCGGATCCGCGCGGCCTGCACCGCCGGGTCGTCGCTCGGTCCCTCCACGCCATTATTCCAGCTGAAATTCTCGCCATGGCCATCGCGATTCTGCTCGCCATTGGCGTCGTTGCGCCGCTGTTCATAGGCGGTCAGGTCGGCCAGGGTGAAGCCGTCATGGGCCGCCAGGAAATTGACGCTGCGGGTCGCGCCATCGCTGAAAATGTCTGATGACCCAGCCAACCGCGTCGCGAATGCCCCCAGCGTTCCCCCATCGCCGCGCCAGAAACGACGCATGTCGTCGCGATAACGGTCATTCCATTCCAGCCACCCCTCGCCGAAATTACCCAGTTGATAGCCGCCCGGCCCGATGTCCCAGGGTTCGGCGATCATTATGCGGTCCGCCAGCAATGGATCTGCGCGCATCTCATCTAGCAGCGGAGCGTGGGGATCGAAGCCGTCCGCCATCCGCCCCAGCGCAGGGCCAAGGTCGAAACGGAAACCGTCGATCCCGGCCTGCGCCACGAAGTAGCGCAGCGAATCGAGGATCAGGCGGCGCGCAACCGGCGCGTTGCAGGCGATACTGTTACCCGTGCCGGTGTCGTTGACCAGCCGCCCATCGGCTTCATGGCGGAAATAACCGCGCGCATCCAGCCCGCGCAGCGACAGGGTCGGCCCTTGGCAGTCGCTTTCGCCGTCATGATTATAGACCATGTCGAGGATCACGCCGATCCCGGCCTGATGCAGCGCCGCCACGGCTCCACGCAACTCCGCCATGCCGCCCGGCGCCAACCGCGGATCGATCGCGAAATAGCTGACCGGATTATAGCCCCAGGCGTTGGTGAGGCCGAGCGGCCCCAGATGCCGCTCGTCGATCCAGGCATTGATCGGCATCAGCTCGATCGCCGACACATGCAGGCTTTGGAGATGCGCGATCACCGCCGGATGGGCGAGCGCGGCGATGGTGCCGCGCTGCGCTTCCGGCACATCGGGATGCAGCATGGTGAAGCCGCGCACCTGCACTTCGTAGATCAGCCCGCCTGACGCGAAGCGGGGCGGTTCCGGAGGCGGCGGCTCGACGGCCGCCGCCACGACGCCCTTGGGCACCAGCGGCGCGGTGTCGCCCCCCTGCCCACGCCGCGCGCCCAGCGCCGGATCATAATGGAACGCCCGGTCGATCGCCGGCGCATAGGGATCGAGCAGCAGCTTGTCGGGATCGAACCACAGGCCCGCGCCCGGATCATAGGGACCATCGGCGCGCAAGCCATAGCGCGCGCCCGCGCCCACGTGGGCCGCTTCGACATGCCAGCAGCCATCGGCATCGCGCAGCATCGGCAGGCGGACCTCGCCATCGTCGCTATCGAACAGGCAAAGCCACAATTGGGCCGCGTCGGGGGACCAGACGCAAAAACGGGTGCCGCTTGGCCCCACCAACACGCCCGGCTTCACGCCGCCTCCGCCATCAGCGCACGATAAAGGTCGGCATATTTCGCCGCGCTATGGCGCCAGGAGAAGTCGGCGCGCATTCCGGCGCGCTGCATCGCCTGCCACGCCAGCTTGTCGCCGTGCAGATCGATCAGCCGGTTGATCGCGCCATGCAGCGCCAGCGGATCGGACGGCATGAAGACGATGCCCGTCGCCGCGCCTGCGCCCACCGCGGCCTCATTGGCGTCGATCACCGTGTCCGCCAGCCCACCGACCCGCGCCACCACCGGCACGCAGCCATAGCGTAGCGCATACAACTGGGTCAGGCCGCACGGTTCGAAGCGCGAGGGGATCAATATAGCGTCGCCACCCGCCTGCATCAGGTGCGACAGCGGCTCGTCATAGCCGATCTGCACGCCGATCCGCCCCCGATGCCGGTCCGCCGCGCCCAGCAGCGCGCCTTCCAGCGGATGATCGCCCGATCCCAGCACGGCCAGCTTGCCGCCCATCGCGACCAGATGTTCGGCCGCGTCGATCATCATGTCCATGCCCTTCTGCCAGGTCAGGCGACTGACGATGATGCAGATCGGCGCGCCGTCATGGTCCAGCCCAAAGCGCCGTTCGAGCGCGCGGCGGTTCGCCGCCCGGCCGCCCAGTGCGCGCGCGCTGTACGGCTTGGCGATCAGGCCGTCGGTCGCCGGGTTCCAGATGTCGGTATCGACGCCATTCAATATGCCGTGCAGCCGGTCGACCCGGCCGTTGATCAGGCCATCCAGCCCCATGCCATGGACCGCGGACCGGATTTCCTGTGCATAGGTTGGGCTGACCGTGGTGATCGCGTCGGCCGAAACAAGGCCCGCTTTCAGATAGCCGGTGCCGCCATAATATTCGACGCCGTCCACGCCCCAGGCTTCGGGCGGCAGACCAAGGTCGGGGAAGATGCCCGCGCTATATCGCCCCTGAAAGGCCAAATTGTGGATCGTCACGACCTTGGGCACCTGCGCCGCCGGGCCGAAACGCATATAGGCGGCGGTCATCGCCGCCTGCCAGTCATGGACATGGACGATGTCGGGCCGCCAGCCCTTCACCCCGTCCGCCGCGATGTCCGCCCCTGCGCGCGACAGCGCGGCGAAGCGCCGCCAATTGTCGTTCCAGTCATTGCCGCCGTGATCGCCATAGGGGCCACCTTCGCGCGCGAAAAAGTCCGGCGCGTCCAGCACCAGCAAATCCAAGCCATCGACCGTCGCGGCCAGCACGCTGGCGCGCGCGCCGAACAGGGCGTCGTAGCGGCGCACCGCTTTCGCCTTGCCCAGCCGGGCGATGACAGCAGGATAGCCGGGCACCAGCGTGCGTACCTGCACCCCCTGCCCCGCCAGCGCGCCGGGCAGCGCGCCCGCGACATCGGCCAGCCCCCCGGTCTTGATCAGCGGATAGATTTCGGATGCGACCGACAGCAGCTTGATCGTCATGGCGCGGGTCAGGCGACCAGCCGGTCGATCATCGGCTGCGTCACCAGGCATATGCCGCTGTCGGTGCGGCGGAAACGCTGCGCATCCTCTTCGGGATGTTCGCCGATGATGAGCCCCGGCGGGATGATGATCCCGGAGTCGAGCACGCATTTATGCAGCCGCGCCCCGCGCCCGATCTCGCAATCGGGCATGATGACGCTTTCCGTCACCGACGAGAAGCTGTGGGTGCGCACCCCCGAAAACAGCAGGCTGCGATGCAGCGAGGAGCCGGACACGATACACCCGCCCGCCACCAGCGAGGATGTGGCCGAACCCCGGCGACCATCTTCGTTATGGACGAACTTGGCCGGCGGCGTGACTTCCGAATAGGTCCAGAGCGGCCAGCTGCGATCATAGAGGTCCAGGCTGGGCACTACGTCGGTCAGGTCGACGCTCGCCTGCCAATAGGCGTCGATCGTGCCGACATCGCGCCAGTAAGGCTCCAGCTCGCTTTCGGCGCGGACGCAGCTGCTGGAGAAGCGATGCGCCACCGCTTTGCCATGCTTGACGATATAGGGGATGATGTCGCCGCCGAAATCGCGCTTGCTCTTGGGATCATCGGCGTCGCGGCGAAGCTGTTCGATCAGGAATTTGGTCTGGAAGACGTAGATGCCCATCGACGCCAGCGCCATGTCCGGCTGGCCGGGAATGCCCGGCGGGTTTTTGGGCTTTTCGATGAAGTCGGTGATGACGTCCTTCTCATCGACATGCATGACGCCAAAGCCGACCGCCTCCATCCGTGGCACCTCCAGGCATCCGACGGTGACGTCCGCGCCACTGTCGACATGCTGTTGCAGCATCAGCTCATAGTCCATCTTGTAGACATGGTCGCCGGCCAGCAGCACCATATATTCGGGCGCATAGCTTTCGATGATGTCGATATTCTGGAACACCGCATCGGCGGTGCCTTCATACCACTGGCTTTCCGACACGCGCTGGCTGGCGGGCAAGATGTCGAAGCTTTCATTGCGTTCAGGGCGCAGGAAGTTCCAGCCGCGTTGCAGATGCCGGATCAGCGAATGGGCCTTATATTGGGTCGCAACGCCGATGCGGCGGATGCCGCTGTTGAGCGCATTGGACAAAGCGAAATCGATGATCCGCGCCTTGCCGCCGAAATGGACGGCGGGTTTCGCGCGCTTGTCGGTCAGTTCCGCCAACCGGCTGCCACGTCCGCCGGCCAGCACATAGGCCATGGCGTCACGCGCGATCGGCTGATGTCTCGTCTGCATTAAGCCTCTCCTTGCGTTGCCCGCTATCGCCTGCACATGACTGCCTGCACGCGCCGTCCGTGTTCAATAATCCAATTCCAGCATCAAGGTTGCAAAGGGCGGGATGGTGATGTTCGCCCATCCTTCCTCGTCCGCCTGCACCTGTCCCATATTGCCCGCGCCGCCGCCGCCATAATCGGCCGCGTCGCTGTTCACTATTTCCCGCCAGCGCCCGCCCGACGGCAGGCGTATGCGATAGCCATGGCGGAGCATCGGGGTGAAATGGCTGATGATGACGATCGGCCGGACGCCGGGCGCGCGCCGTTGCCAGGCGAAGATCGAATCCGCCGCGCCATCCACCAGCACCCATTCGAACCCTTCCGGCTCACAATCGCGCTCATGCAGCGCCGGGCGGGAGCGGTAGAGATGGTTGAGATCGCTCACCAGCCGCTGCACGCCCAGATGCGGGCCATGGTCGAGCAGATCCCAGTCGAGCGGGCGCTCCTCGCTCCATTCGTCGCGCTGGGCGAATTCCTGCCCCATGAACAGCAGCTTCTTGCCGGGATAGCCCCACATAAAGCCATAATAGGCCCGCAGCGTCGCGAATTTCTGGGCATCGTCGCCCGGCATCTTGTGCAACAGCGAGGCCTTGCCATGCACCACCTCGTCATGGCTCAGCGCGAGCACGAAATTTTCGGTAAAGGCGTAGAGCAGACCGAAGGTGATATCGTCATGATGATGGGCGCGATGCACCGGGTCGCGCTGCAGATAGCGCAGCGTGTCGTGCATGAAGCCCATATTCCATTTGAAGCCGAAGCCCAGCCCGCCGGTGTGGACGGGTTTCGACACGCCGGGCCAGCTGGTCGATTCCTCCGCAATGGTCACGATGCCGGGCTGCGCGCCATACAGCGCCTTGTTCATCTGCTGAAGGAAGGCCACCGCCTCCACATTTTCCCGGCCGCCATGGTCGTTGGGCACCCATTCGCCGGGCTTGCGCGAATAATCGAGGTAGAGCATCGAGGCGACCGCGTCGACGCGCAGGCCATCGACATGATAGCGTTCGGCCCAGAACAGCGCATTGTTGACCAGATATTGCGATACTTCGCGCCTGCCGAAATTATAGATGGCGGTGTTCCAGTCGGGGTGGAACCCCTTGCGCGGGTCGGCATGTTCGTAGAGCGCTGTCCCGTCGAAATGCGCCAGCCCATGTTCGTCGGTCGGGAAATGCGCCGGCACCCAGTCCAGAATGACGCCGACCCCCGCCCGATGCGCCCCGTCCACAAAGCGCGCGAACCCCGCCGGATCGCCGAACCGCGCAGTCGGCGCATACAGGCCCAGCGTCTGATATCCCCAACTGGGATCATAGGGATATTCGCTGATCGGCAGAAATTCGATATGAGTGAAGCCCATGCCGACGACATAGGGGATCAGGCGGTTGGCCAGTTCGTCCCAACTGAGAAAATCGCCCGCGTCGTCGCGCTGCCATGACCCGGCATGGACTTCGTAGATCGACACGGGCTGACGACGCGCGTCGGTGGTGCGCCAATGTTGGCGATGCCGGTCGTCGCCCCATTTGTGATCCAGCGGCGGCGCGACGATCGATGCGGTGGAGGGCCGCAATTCGCTCTGGAAGGCATAGGGATCGGCCTTGAGCGGCAGGCGCACGCCGTCCGCGCCGATGATTTCGAACTTGTACGCGCTGCCAGGCCCAACTTCGGGCAGGAAAATCTCCCACAGGCCCGCATCGACGCGACGACGCATCAGACCGCGCCGCCCATCCCAGCGGTTGAAGTCGCCCACCACCGACACGCGCCGCGCATTGGGCGCCCAGACCGCGAAATGCGTGCCCTCGACCCCCTCATGAGTCATGAAATGGGCGCCCAACTTGTCGAACAGGCGGCCGTGCGATCCTTGCGCCAGATAATGATCGTCCATCGGCCCCAGCACCGGCCCGAAGCCATAAGGATCGACCAACGCATAGCTGCCGCCATCCCCAAAGGTGGCGACATAGCGCAGCGGCTGGCGCTTGCGGATCGCGACCTTGCCGAAGAACAGCCCGTCGCCATGGACCTGCGCCAGATCGCCGACCGGTTTGCGGTCCAGCGTCTGCGCCGTCACGCTGACCGCTTCGGGCATCAACAGGCAGGCGGTGAAATCTTTGTTCGCCGGATGCACGCCAAGCGTGGCGAAGGGATCGTCGTCAAGGCCCGTGACCAGCCGGTCGATCTGTTCCGGCGTCAACGCCACCCTATCCCTCGCTTACGCTCATGACGTGATCTTCCAGATGTCGGCCGCATATTCGCGGATCGTGCGGTCGGACGAGAACCATCCCATGCGCGCGACATTGTGAATGGCCTTCTTCGCCCAGAGCGACTGGTCCATCCAGAGCGCATCGACCTGCCGCTGGGCCGCGGAATAGCTGTCGAAATCGGCCGCGACCATGAACCAGTCATGATCATATAATCCCTGCACCAACCCCTTGTAGCGGTCCGGGTCGTCGGGCGAAAAGACGCCGCTGGCGATCGCATCGAGCGCCTGCCCCAGTTCGCGGCTCTGACCGATCACATCGCGCGGGACATAGCCGCTGGCGCGCTGGTCGTTCACCTCCTGCGCCGTCAGGCCGAAGATGATGATATTATCCGCGCCCACATGATCGCGCATTTCGACATTGGCGCCGTCCAGCGTGCCGATGGTCAGCGCGCCATTGACCGCGAACTTCATGTTGCCGGTGCCGGACGCTTCCATGCCCGCGGTCGAAATCTGTTCGGAAAGGTCGGCGGCTGGGATCATCACCTCCGCCATGGACACATTATAATTGGGCACGAATTGCAGCTTGAGCAGCCCCTGGACCGCCGGGTCGTGATTAACCGCGCGGGCGACGTCACCCGCCAGTTTGATGATGAGCTTCGCATTATGATAGCTGGACGCCGCCTTGCCGCCAAACAGCTTGACCCGCGGCACCCAGTCCTTTTCCGGGTGCGACCGGATCTGGTCGTAGAGCGACACGGCTTCCACGATGTTGAGCAACTGCCGCTTATATTCGTGGATGCGCTTGATCTGGATGTCGAACAGCGCGGCGGGGTCGATCCGGGCATTGAACCGCTTGCGCAGCAAGTCCGACAGGGAGCCCTTGTTGGCGCGCTTCACCGCCAGAAACTTCTCCTGAAACGCTCTGTCGTCGGCGAAGGCGTCCAGATCGCGCAGCGCTTGCGCGTCGTCCAGGAAACGGTCGCCGATCGCCTCGCGGATGAGGCCGGTCAGACCTGGATTGCACTGCATCAGCCAGCGGCGGAAAGTGACGCCGTTGGTCTTGTTGTTGATCCGCGTGGGATAGAGTGTGTGCAGGTCGGCAAAGACCGTGACCTTCATCAGATCGGTATGCAGCGCCGACACGCCATTGACGCTGTGCGACCCGGCGAAGGCGAGGTTGCCCATGCGCACGCGCCGGTCGCCGCCTTCGTCGATCAGCGATATCGTGCCGATCGCATCGTCGGTGAACTGCCCGGATCGCCGGGCCTCCCCCAGCAGGCGGCTGTTGATCGCATAGACGATCTGCATATGCCGGGGCAGCAGTCGTTCGAACAGCGGCACCGGCCAGCTTTCCAGCGCTTCGGGCAGCAAGGTGTGGTTGGTGTAGCTGAAGGTGCGCCGGGTGATGTCCCACGCCTCGGCGAAATCCACGCCATGATCGTCCAGCAGGATGCGCATCAGCTCCGCCACCGCCACTGCGGGATGGGTGTCGTTGAGCTGGATCGCCGCCTTGTCCGGGAGGGTCAGGATGCTACCGAAATATTGGATGTGCCGCCGGACGATGTCCTGCAACGAGGCGGAGGAGAAGAAATATTCCTGCCGCAGCCGCAATTCCTGCCCCGCCGCGGAACTGTCGGCGGGATAGAGGACGCGGGTCAGCGATTCCGCCCGGTTGCTCTCGGCCAGCGCGCCCATATGGTCGCCGGCATTGAACTTGTCGAGCAGGATAGGATCGATCGGCTGCGCTTCCCAGAGGCGCAGCGTATTGATGCGCTTGCCGCGCCAGCCCGCGATCGGCGTGTCATAGGGGGTGGCGATGACGCGCTCGGCCGGCCGCCAGCGCATCTGGTGCGGCCCGGCATCCTCGCCCTCGGCCGGATCGACCCGTCCGCCAAAGCCGATCTCGTAACTCGCCTCGCGCCGCTCAAACTCCCACGGATTGCCGTGCGCCAGCCAGTTTTCTGGCAGTTCGACCTGCCAGCCGTCGCTGATCTCCTGCCGGAACATGCCGTTCACATAGCGGATGCCATAGCCATAGGCCGGCACGTCGACTGTCGCCATGCTTTCCATGAAGCAGGCCGCCAGCCGCCCCAGCCCGCCATTGCCCAGCGCCGCGTCCGGTTCCAGCGCGGCGATGATGTCGATATCGACCCCCAGAGAGGCAAGCGCCGCCTGCATGTCATCCAGCATTTCCATGTTGGACGCCGCATCGCGCATCAGCCGGCCGATCAGAAATTCCAGGGACAGATAATAAACCCGCCGTCCTTCTTCCTCATAGGTTTTTTGGGTCGAGGTGATCCAGGCGTCGATCACCCGATCACGGATCGCCAGGATGACGGCGTGGAGCCAGTCATGCGGCTTGGCCGCGGCCGCATTCTTGCCGATGCGATAGGTCAGGCGCTCGACAATTTCATGGGCCAGGACTTCCGGGTCCACCTGCCGCGGTGCGGGTATGGGAAGCTTGGTCTGGCCCTTGAGATTCACAGGCGCGGTCCCCCTTCGCTGAGTCGGACCCGATGATGACACAGCCCCCCGCGCCGCGCCATGCACATTTTTGCAGCGCAGCAAGAAATATCGGCTGTTTTCAGCCGTTTTCGCTGGAACCTTGCGCCGTTATCGCCGTAGAACCGCCCCTGCCACACCGACGCGCAGTTCGGCGCGCACCGGATAGGTGCTGGATGGCAGATGCTGGGTCATGAAAATGCCGATCAGCCGTGCGAGGGGATCGATCCAGAAATAGGTCGAAAAGACGCCGCCCCAATAATATTCCTGGCTTTCCATGCCCATGGCGAAGCCCAGGCCAAAGCCGACGTCCTGATAATCCGCTTCGCTGAACATCGCGCTGGACATGGTGGACAGGTCGCCACCGCCCGGCAACTGGTTGCTGCGCATCTGCTCCACCGTCTCCGCCGCCAGCAGCCGCACGCCGTCCAACTCGCCGCCGCGCAGCAACATGCGGGCGAAGCGATGATAGTCCGCCGCCGACGAGACCAGCCCGCCGCCGCCCGACAGGAAACGCCCCGTCCGCCGCCAGCCGCTGCGCGCGCCGATGTCCGCGATGGCAAGGCCGCCCGCCTCGTCCAGCCGCCAGGCGTCCGTCATACGGTCCGCCTTGTCATCGGGCAGGACGAAAGTCGTATCGACCATGGCCAGCGGATCGAAGATGCGGGTGCGGAACATCGTCTCCAGATCCATGCCCGACAGTCGCTCGACCACCACGCCCAGCACGTCGCTCGACACCGAATAATTCCAACGCTCGCCCGGCGAAAATTCCAGCGGCAGGGTGGAAAGGTCCGCGACGAACTGGTCGGAGGTCCGCTTCTGCTGGAACTCGTCCAGGCCCAGCTTGCGATAGCGCGCGTCGATCGGGGTCTGGCGTTGCAGGCCATAGGTGAGGCCCGACGTATGCCGCAGCAGGTCGATCATCAGCATCGCCCGTTTGGGCCTGGCGCGATTGGCCTGCCCCACGCGCAGGTCGGCAAATTCGGGGATGACGTCGGTGACGGGCGTATCGAGCGCGACCCTCCCGGACTCCACCAGCATCATGAAGGCCACGGACGTGACCGGCTTGGTCATCGACGCGATGCGAAACAGCGCGTCGTCGCGCAGCGGTTCGCCGGTCGCCCGCGCCGCGCCGCGCGTCACCGCCACCAGCGGCCGTTCGTCGCGCGACAACAACAATTGCATGTGCGGCAGCTTGCCGGTCGCCAGATAGGTGCGGTCCAGAAAGCCGACCAGCGCCTCCAGCCTGTTGGCGTCCATCCCCGCGGCCTGACACGCCGCCCTGTCTACACCATCCGTCATGCCGATCCTCTTGTCGTGCCGGTCCGCGCTAACCCAGCGACGCCGACAGGTAAACAGCTTGGCCGTTGCCAAGACCCCACCCGCCCCTCTATGGCAACGCGCCAGAACCGCTTACACTGGACCACCACAGGCATGGCCACCGGCCTCTCCGCAATCTTCATGGCCAACCGCGCCGCCCTGCTCCGCTTTCTGCGCGCGCGTGGGGCGGGCGAAGATGCCGAGGATCTGTTGCAGGATATGTGGATGAAGCTGGAGGCCAAGGATCTTGGCCCGGTGTCCGATCCGCTGCCCTATCTCTATCGCATGGCCAATAATCTGATGCTGGACCGTTATCGCTCCGCCACCCGGCGCGAGCGGCGCGAACAGGATTGGGCGGAGGGCGCGGGCGGCGTGATGGCCGACCCGACCGAAGATATCGCCGTCGACGACCGCATGGTCCTCAACGAACAACTCGACCAGGCCCGCGCGGTGCTGCGCGACCTGGGGCCGCGGGTCGAAATGGTGTTCCGCCGCTTCCGGATCGAGGGAGTCGGCCAGCGCCTGATCGCCGACGAACTGGGGGTTAGCCTGACCACGGTGGAGAAGGACTTGCAAAAGGCCTATCGGGCGATGCTGACGCTCAAGCAGACACTGGATACGGAATGAGCAGGCTGGCGGCGTCTGCCCTAGTACGGGGCGCAAAAGAAACGGGGCTGGAGCCATGATGAACGAGGAAGCGCTGGGCTGGGTCGTCCGCACGCGCGATCCCGACTTTGCCGATTGGGACGGCTTCACCGCATGGCTGGAGGCTGATCCTGCCCATGCGTCGGCCTATGACGCGATGATGCTGGCCGACAGCGAGTTGGACAGCATCCTGCCGCCCGAACCCGTCGTAATGCCGGTCGCGGCGAACGATCCGGGCGTGCGCACGCGCCGTCCCCTGCGCTGGATCGGCGGCGGCGCGATTGCCGCCGCACTGGTTGCAACTGTCTCGATCGCTGTCCTCAACCGCAGCGATATCTACAGCGTCACCACCCGCCCCGGCGAAACCCGCGTCATCGCACTGGACGACGGCACCAGCGTCGCACTCAATGGCGGCACGACGATGCGCTTCGATCGCAAGGATGCGCGTTTCGCCGCGCTCGACACGGGCGAGGCCGCCTTCACCGTGCGCCATGACGCCGCCAACCCGTTCCGCGTGACCGTGGGCGATACGGTGTTCGAAGATGCCGGCACGATATTCAACATCGTCCATACCGACGCCGCGACCCGCATCGGCGTGTCCGAAGGCAAAGTGATCTACAATCCGCAGGCCGAAGCGATCGCCCTGCCCGCCGGCCGCGCGCTGGCGGAAGATGCGCAGGGCCTGCGCGTCATGGACATCGCCCCCGCCGCGGTCGCCAGTTGGCGCCAGGGCCGGCTGGTCTATGCCAATGCCGCCGTGGGCGACATCAGCCAGGATATCGGCCGATCGCTGGGCGTCACGCTGACCGCGACGCCGGGCGCGCGGGCGATGCGCTTTACCGGCACGATCCGGCTGGACCGCGATCCGGCGCTGTTCTTTGCGCAGGCCGCGCCGCTGATGGGGCTGACCGCCGTGCGGCGGGGCGATGGCTGGCTCTTGCAGGAAGGGCCGACTAAGGAAGGGAATGGGCCGCAGAGCTGACCTCCTTATCGTCACCGCCCCCGCAATCGCGATCGTCTTAGCGACGGCAACGCCCGCATCCGGGGCGGAAAGACAGGCTATCAGCATCGCCCCCGGCAGGTTGGGCGAGGCGGCGATAGCGCTCGGCCGTCAAACCGGCGCCAGCATCGGCATGTCGGACCAGTCGCTGGCCGGCATCCGCACCCCCGCCGTGCAGGGCCGGATGAGCGCGGAAGCCGCGCTGAAACAGCTACTAAAGGGCAGCGGCGCGAAGGCGCAGCGGATTGGCGACAATGGCTGGCGCATCGTGCGCGCCCGCGTCGTGCGCCCCTCGCCATCCGCCGCGCCCGCCCCGATCCAGGCCGCCCCGGTCGCCGAACAGCCCGCCGCAGAAATCATCGTCACCGCCTCCAAGCGCGACACGCCCCTGCCCCGCTATGCCGGCATGGTGGAGGCGCTGGATGGCGGCCTGTTCAGCGCGGCGGAGGCGGCGGGCGGCACCGCCACTTTGCTGGCGCGCGTCGCGAGCCTGAGTTCCACCCATGCGGGCGCGGGCCGCAACAAGCTGTTCATCCGCGCCATCGCGGATTCGGGGGTCGCCGGACCGACCCAGGCGACCACCGGCCAATATCTGGGCGACATGCGCCTGAACTATGCCGCGCCCGACCCGGACCTGAAGCTCTATGATGTCGGCCGGGTCGAGGTGCTGGAGGGGCCGCAGGGTACGCTCTATGGCGCGGGATCGTTGGGCGGCATCATTCGCGTCATGCCCAACGCCCCCAATCTGGCCCAATATGGCGGACAAATGTCGGCCGGCCTGTCCGCCACCCAGCATGGCGATCCGGGCGGCGACATCAGTGCGACGCTCAACCTGCCGATCGTGTCGGAAAAGCTGGCGCTGCGCGTCGTGGGCTATGGGGTGCAGGATGGCGGCTATATCGACGACGTCAATCGCGGCAAGGATGACGTCAACCGCACCCGGACCTATGGCGGCCGCGCCGCGTTGCGCTTCGCGCCCGACGCCGACTGGACCATCGACCTGAATGGCGTCTACCAGCATATAGACGGCGACGACGCCCAATATGCGACCCGGTCGGTCGGGCGTCTGCAACGCGCCTCCGCCGTCGCCCAGCCATATCAATCGGACTATCTGCTCGGCAACCTGCGGATCGAGAAACAGTGGGACAATCTCCGCTTCGTGTCGTCCACCGGCTATGTCCGCCATGTCCTGGCCGAAAGCTATGACGCGACCCAGCCGGGCGGGCCACCCGCCCTGTTCCGCCAGCGCAACAAGGTCGCCATCTTCACGACCGAAAACCGGCTGGTGCGTGACCTGGACAATGGGCTGGGCTGGATATTGGGCGCCTCCTATCTGCAAAGCACGTCCGACCTCAATCGATCGCTCACCTCCTTCGGCACCGCCGAGATGCAGCCCGTCATCATCCCCGGCGTCGCGATGTTCGGCCGCGGCATGGCCGCACCGGCGACCGGCGTGCGCAACATGGTCAAGGAAGCGACCCTGTTCGGCGAAGCCTCCTTCGAGCCGGTCAAGGGGCTGATCGCGACCTTTGGCGGGCGCCTGACCAACAGCCGCCTGTCGGGCGAGGCGCTCGATCCGGTCGCCGCGCTTTCCGACAGCGAACTGGCGCGGGCGGAGGCGCAGGCCGACCGCAGCGAAACGATCTTCCTGCCCTCGGCCTCGATTCTGACCGACGCCATCCCCGACGTGACGCTCTACGCCCGCTTTCAGCAGGGCTTTCGCCCCGGCGGCCTGGCCGTCGACGACCAGCGGGTGCGCCGATTCCAGAACGACCGCGTGTCCACCGTGGAGATCGGCGCGCGCAAGGGCGTGCCGGGCCGCGACCTCTTCGCCGCGAGCGCCAACATCGCCTATACCGACTGGCGCAACATCCAGGCCGACGTCACCGACCGCATCGGCCTGCCCACCACGGCCAATATCGGCGACGGGCGCATCTATACGGTCGAAGGGCGCATCGTCGTGCGGCCGACCCCGGCGATCACGCTCGACGGCAGCATCATCTATAATGACAGTCGCCTGACCCAGCCCAACGACTATATTCGCGCGCTATCCTATGACGGCCGGTCGCTGACCCTGCCCAATGTCGCCAATCTGGGCGGCCGGATCGCTGTCGATTATAATGCGCAAGTGGGCGACGCCATGCGCTTCCATCTGTCCGGTTCGGCCCGCTATGTCGGCAAGTCGCGGCTGGGTGTCGGCCCGATATTGGGTCAGACCCAGGGCGATTATGTGGACACCAGCCTGTCCGCCAGCCTGACGCGCGGTCCCGTGCAATATTCCCTGTCGCTGACCAACCTGCTCGATAGCAATGGCAATCGCTTTTCATTAGGCACGCCGTTCGACCTGCGCACTGACTATTATACGCCGCTGCGCCCGCGCACCATCCGTGTCGGGGTCGATTTCGCTTTCTGAACAACCATTCATCGCATCGCCTGACGGAAGCCACGGTCTGGCGTCGTCCCATGCGCACGCGCGCACTTGATACAGCGCGACACGCAGAGGAGACATCATGCGACATCTATTGGCCTGCACGGCGATCGCGCCCGTGCTCGTGGCCCTTACCGTGGCCGACGCGGCAGCAGAGACCACCATCAGCACCGCCACCACGACCGCCGTCAAGACCTCCACCATAGCCAGCGGCGCGGCCGACGACATCACCATCGGTTCGGCCGGCTCCATCACGCTCACCAGCGGCGCCGCCGTCACGGTCGACAGCGACAATGACGTGTCGAACACCGGCGCCATCACCATCAACGACGCCGATAATGTGACCGGCATCCTGATCGCGCCGGGAACGACCGGCAATATCACCAACAGCGGCACCATCACGCTGACGGAAGACTATAGCGCAGAGGATGAAGACGACGATGGCGATATCGACGGCGCGTTCGCCGAAGGCGCCAACAAGAAGGGCATCTGGATCCAGTCCGGCGCAGGCCATATCGGCGACATCGCCCATAGCGGGACAATCACGATCGAGGGCAACCAGTCGGCGGGCATCCGCCTGGACGGCGCACTGACGGGCGACCTGTCCACCAGCGGCGCCATTTCGGTCGTTGGCGACAACAGCCATGGCGTATTGGCCAATGACGTCACCGGCGACGTGACGTTGCGTGGATCGACGTCGGTGTTGGGCGCCAACAGCATCGGCGCGGCGCTGCTGGGCGATATCGACGGCGCGCTCAAGATCCAGGGCACGATCGTCAGCACCGGCTATCGCAGCACCACCCGGCCGACCGATACGGACGATCTGGACGCCGACGACCTGCTCCAGGGCGGATCGGCCGTGGTCATTGCCGGCAATGTCACCGGCGGCGTCATTTTCGACGTGCCGCCGACCGCCAGCGACGATGATGACGAGGACGATACCGACATCGATGATGACGGCCTGACCGACAGCACCGAAGGCGCCGCGTCCGTCGTCACCTATGGATCGGCCGCAGCGGTGCAGGTCGGCGCGGCCGACAGCGCCACGACGATCGGCGCGGTGGCGGCCGACAGTTCAGGCTATGGCCTGATTGTCAATGGCGCGATCGCCGGCTATGGCATCTATGACGGCGTAGACGCCAACGGCCTGGTCGTGGGCGGCCTGGGCGGCGACGTGACCATCGCCAAGGGCATATTGGTCGATGGCACGGTCGCGGCGATATCCTATGACAGCAACGCCACCGCGCTGCGGCTCGGATCGGGCGCCAGCACCGGCACGATCGAGGTGAGCGGCGCGGTGGGCGCCACCGGATCGGCGCTGGAAAACACCAGCGCGCGCGGCATCGTGATCGACGCCGGCGCTTCGGTGGATGCGATCAAGGTCAGCGGTACGGTCGGCGCGAGCGCGTCGAGCGACGAGGATGGTACAGCCATCGCCATTCTCGATTCGTCCGGCACCCTATCCAGCCTCAGCAATACAGGCGCGATATCCGCCGACGGCGGCGCGACCAATATCGCGATCGATCTGAGCGCCAATGGCAGCGGCGTCACCGTGACGCAGGCGCTGGCCTCCTCCACCGCCACCGCCCCCAGCATCATCGGCGACATCCGCCTGGGATCGGGTAACGACGTGCTGACCGTATCGGCCGGCGCGATCACCGGCGACCTCAGCCTGGGCGCGGGGAATGACAGCGTCTCGCTGTCGGGCACGTCCAGCCTGACCGGCGACATCGCCTTTGGCGCGGGCAATGCCAATCTGACGCTGGCGGACGCCGCCGCCGTCACCGGGGGCGTCGATTTCGGCGGCGGCGCGGGCACGCTGACGCTGGGCGGCGCCTCGTCGCTGACGGGCGCGATCAGCAATGGGGGCAATATGGCGGCAGTGCTGAACGGCGGCACGCTGAACGCCACCAATAGCGGCGCCGTGGCGCTCGCTTCGCTCGCCGCCAGCGGCACCTCCACGATCGGCGTCACCATCGACGCCGCCACCGGCGTCAACACCGTCTATGACGTCGCCGGCGCGGCCAGATTCGCCACCGGCTCGCAGGTGAAGGTCAACCTGACCGAAGTGGGCGGATCGGCCGGCGACTATGTCATCGTGCGCGCCGGATCGCTCACCGGATCGCCGACGCTCGGCGCCACCACGCTGCTGCCCTATATGTTCAAGGGCAGCGTCGCGGGGGACAGCACGGCTGGCACCGTCACATTGTCGATCGCGGCCAAGACAGTATCGGAACTGGGCCTGAGCGGATCGACCGCCAGCGCCTATTCGGCGATCTTCAACGCGCTGGACAATGACGCCGACGTGGCCGATGCCTATCTGGCGGTGACCGACGGATCGACGCTGACCGCCAATCTGCGCCAGATGCTGCCCGACCATGCCGGCGGCACCTTCGAAGCCGTTACGTCGGGATCGCGCGCGACCGCCCGCATCCTGTCCGACCCCAATGGCATCTACCGCACCAAGGACGGCCGTCTGGGCTTCTGGCTGCAACAGGTCGCCTTTGGCAGCGCCAAAAGCGTGGGCAGCACCGCCTCCTACGACATCAACGGCTGGGGCGCGGGCGGCGGCCTGGAATATCTGAGCGACATTGGCGCGTTCGGCGGTTCCTTCGCCTATATCCATGGCAGCGACAGCAGCGGCAGTTCCAACAATGCGGTCGATTCCGACCAGTTCGAACTGGCGGCGCACTGGCGCGGCCAATGGGGTCCGCTGCTCAGCTTCGCCCGCCTGTCGGCAGCGCGCATCAAGTTCGACGGCAGCCGCCATTTCGAAAGCGGCGATGTCGTGCGCACGGCGGACGGCAACTGGAACGGCACGCTGCTGTCCGGCACGGCCGGGGCTTCCTATCAGTGGCAGATGGGCCGTTTCGGCCTGCGTCCCGCGGTCGGCATCGACTATTACCGGCTCAAGGAGAATGGCTATAGCGAAAGCGGCGGCGGCGATGCGTTCAACCTGACCGTTCTGGGCCGCACCAGCGACGAACTGACCGCCAACGGCACAGTGACCGCAGGCTACGACTTCGGCAGCCTCGACAAGGCGGATGGCTGGGTCCGGCTGGAACTGGAAGGCGGGCGTCGACAGATCGTGGGCGGGTCGCTGGGCGACACCAGCGCGTCCTTCAAGGATGGCGACCAGTTCACCCTGGTCGCCGAAGACCGCACCAATGGCTGGACCGGCCGCGCGCGCCTCTATGGCGGCACCGACACGTTCCGCGTGGGCGGTGAATTCGGCGCGGAAGAACAACAAAATCACGTCGCCATCTCATTTCGGGCGACGGTTAACTTCGTCCTGTGACGTCTTGAACAGGAAAGGACGGGCCACACCCCACAGACCCTCCCGGTCCGTCCCTTCCGCTCCGGCAATATCCCTCCCCAAGGGCGCCGGACATAAAAGAGGGGCGTCGCCGGCCCCCCGGCGGCGCCCCTTTTCTGTGGGCGGCTACTGCGAACCTTGGCTGATCTGGAGCAGAAGCCGGTTCAGCGCTTCCCGCATGATGTCGTCAGGCGGCATCGCGTCATTCTTGCTAAGGTCGATTTGAAGCCGGAAGACCTGTTTTTCAGCAGGCGTGCCGGGTCCGCGCGACCAAGCGAAAACAAAATCCGCCTTGCCCGAAAGCGCCTGAGTATCGCCCATACCAAAGACACCCCATGACTTGGCGCACAGCTGGACCCGAAGTCCCTGGAAATGGATTTGCAAATCGGCAAACGCCCGGCCGGTGCCATCCTGTTCGGACGCGGCCTGTCGCACCATCCTCGCCAGATCTCGCTGTGATCGTACGAAATCCTTGCCGCGTACCGTGCCTTTGGGAAGACACAACAGACCGGCGCGAACCGGACCAACTGCAGATTCAAGCGGAAAATCGATAGATGTCGTGATGGTTCCACTATCGACGTGCCCGGATTTCAAGGCAGCATCGGCTGACGCCGAAACCGTATCCCCTTCGGCCGAATTAGGTCGCGCTTCCACGCTTGCAGCATGAACCAGCGCGACCGATGCTAAGCATGATAGAAATTTCATGGTCCCTCCGCGCCCAGGACCATGAAAGCCAATTTCAGCGTCTACTCAAGTCAGAATGTGGCGGTGCGACGCCGGAGCATCAGCCCGCCAGCGCCTTCTTCACCAGTTCGTTGACGACCTGTGGGTTCGCCTTGCCCTGCATCGCCTTCATCGTCTGTCCCACGAAGAAGCCGAACAGCGCTTCCTTGCCGCCGCGATACTGCTCGACCTTGTCGCCATTCCGGGCAAGCACCTCAGCCACCGCCGCCTCGATCGCGCCAGTGTCGGACGTCTGCTTCAGCCCCTTTTCCTCGACGATCTTGCCGGGCTTGTCGCCGGTTTCGAGCATGATCTCGAACACCTGCTTGGCGATCGTGCCGCTGATCGTGCCATCGGCGACCAGCGCCAGCAGTTCCGCGCCGTCGGTCGGGCCGACCGGGCTGGTGTCCAACGTCTTGCCCAGCCGGTTGAGCGCGCCATAGAGTTCTGACAATAGCCAGTTGGCCGACGCCTTGGCGACGTCGCTCTCGCCCTTGCCCTGGATGCGCGCGGCCTCGCTCACCAGCGTCTCGAACCAGCGCGCCGTGTCGGCGTCCGCGGTCAGCGTCGCGGCGTTATAGGCGGACAGGCCAAGCGCCTGCTCGTACCGCTTGCGCTTGACGTCGGGCAGTTCGGGCAACGAAGCCCGGCACGCCTCAAGAAACGCATCGTCCAGTTCCAGCGGCAGCAGGTCGGGATCGGGGAAGTAGCGATAATCATGCGCATCTTCCTTCGACCGCATCGACCGCGTCTCGTTGCGGTCGGGATCATACAGCCGCGTTTCCTGCACGATCTTGCCGCCCGCTTCCAGCACGTCCACCTGGCGGTTCGCCTCATGCTCGACCACGGCCATCACGAAGCGCACCGAGTTGACGTTCTTCGTCTCCGTGCGGGTGCCAAATTCCTCGCCGGGCTTGCGCACGGACACGTTGACGTCGGCGCGCATCGACCCCTGGTCCATATTGCCGTCGCAGCTACCCACATAGCGCAGGATCGTCCGCAGCTTCGCCAGATACGCCCCGGCTTCGGCGGGTGAACGCATGTCGGGCTTCGACACGATTTCCATCAGCGCCACGCCCGACCGGTTGAGGTCGACATAGCTACTGGTGGGATGCTGGTCATGCATCAGCTTGCCGGCATCCTGCTCGACATGGATGCGCTCGACACCGATGACCTTGGTGCTGGTGTCGGGGTTCTTTTCGTCCAGCACGATCTCGACCTGCCCTTCGCCCACGATCGGGTGATAGAGCTGGCTGATCTGATAGCCCTGCGGCAGATCGGCGTAGAAATAATTCTTGCGGTCGAAGCGCGACCATTTGTTGATCTGCGCGTCGATCGCCATGCCGGTGCGCACCGCCTGACGAATGCATTCCTGATTGGGCACGGGCAACATGCCGGGCATGGCCGCGTCGACCAGGCTGACCTGCGTGTTCGGTTCCGCTCCAAAGGCCGTGGCGGCGCCGGAGAAGAGCTTGGCGTTCGACGTCACCTGCGCATGGACTTCCAGGCCGATCACGACCTCCCACTCGCCGGTTGCGCCCTGGATGCGATAGCTGCTCATTTTTTCCGTCTGCTTCTGTTCCGGTGATTAATATAGTTGATGATCGTCAATACGGTGTTGCTCATCAGCAAAGCGCCGATCCAGCATTCGCTGAGAACCCGCAGGACGACCACCTCGAAACCCAATTCCCCGCCCGCACGGAAAGCGTAAAGGCCTGCGATCAGGGCGACCAGGGCGAACATCGCGCCCATGGTGAAATCGCCCCGCAGCATGACCGTGTTGCCGACGCACAATCCCAGGATGGAAATGGCGATCAAGATGAAGAAGCGGGCCAGGGTGGCATGATTGTAGGAATGATGGTCGATATTGGCCAGGGAATTGCCGACATAAGCGCTCAATATGGCACCGAACGCAAGATTGAGCGCATTATGCGCTTCCATGAGGACGATCGCGTTGCGTTCATAGAAACCGCCTGACTTCATCGTCTCGCCCCCATGCCATCATGTCTTGCGTCGCTCAGACCTTACCACCACTTGTCCGCCCGCGCGGTAAAGCCCGCCCGTTCCTCGATCGCCAGACCCGCGTTCAGAACCGTCTGCTCGTCCAGCGCCTTGCCGATGATCTGGAGGCCGATGGGCAAACCCTGGCTGTCCAGCCCGCCCGGCACCGCCATCGCCGGCAGTCCGGCCAGCGACGCCGGCACGGTGAAGACGTCGTTCAGATACATGGCCAGCGGATCGGCCTGCTTTTCGCCCAGCGCGAACGACGCGCTTGGCGCGGTCGGGGTCAGCAGCAGGTCGCATTGTTCGAACGCCAAATCGAAATCGCGCGCGATCAGCGCCCGGACCTTCTGCGCCTGCGTATAATAGGCGTCGTAGAAGCCCGCCGACAGGACATAGGTGCCGATCATGATGCGGCGCTTGACCTCCGGCCCGAAACCGGCGGCGCGGGTGGCGGCATACATATCCTGCAAGCCTGCGCCATCGGGCAGGTCGCGCTGGCCATAGCGCACGCCATCATAGCGGGCGAGGTTGGACGAGGCTTCGGCAGGCGCGATGATATAATAGGCCGGCAGCGCATATTTGGTATGCGGCAGCGACACGTCGACCACCTTCGCGCCCGCATCCTTCAGCCAGGCGATGCCGCGATCCCACATGGCGGAGATTTCTTCGTTCAGGCCATCGGGGCGATATTCGTTGGGAATACCGACCGTCTTGCCGCGCAGGTCGCTCGACAATCCCGCTTCCCACTGGGGCACGGCCAGGTCGAGGCTGGTCGAATCCTTGGGATCGAATCCTGCCATCGTCTCCAGCAGGATCGCATTGTCGCGCACCGTGCGCGCCATCGGCCCGGCCTGATCGAGCGAGGAGGCGAAGGCCACGATGCCCCAGCGCGAGCAGCGGCCATAGGTCGGCTTGATGCCCGAAATGCCGGTGAAGGCGGCGGGCTGACGGATCGATCCGCCGGTGTCGGTGCCGGTCGCCGCCGGACACAGCCGCGCGGCAATCGCCGAAGACGAACCGCCCGAAGACCCACCGGGCGCGAGGGCGGCATTGCCGCCGTCATTGCGTCGCCAGGGCGAGATCACATTGCCATAATAGCTCGTCTCGTTGGACGATCCCATCGCGAACTGGTCGAGGTTCAGCTTGCCCAGCATCCCCGCGCCCGCGGCCCACAGCTTGCCCGACACGGTCGATTCATAGGTCGGCACGAAGCCTTCCAGCATGTGGCTCGCGGCGGTGGTCTGCGTTCCTTGGGTGCAGAACAGATCCTTCATGCCGATCGGCACGCCGGCCAGCGCGCCCAGCGTTTCGCCCGCGGCCTTCGCCTTGTCCGCGGCATCGGCGGCTTCCAGCGCCTTGTCCGGCGTTTCCACGATGAAGGCGTTCAGCGCCTTGGCGGCGGCGACATTGGCGTTGAAGCCTTCCGCCACTTCGCGGGCCGAAAAATCGCCCGCGCGGAAGCCGTCGCGAATTTCCGCGACCGTCAGATCAGTCAGATTGCTCATATTATTCGATCACCTTGGGCACCGCGAAAAAGCCATGTTCGGCCTGCGGCGCATTGGCCAGCACCTTGTCGCGCACATTGCCGTCGGTGACGACGTCCTGGCGCAGCCTTTGGTGGTTGGGGATGACGGCGGTCATCGGCTCTACGCCGGTGACGTCCACCTCGCCCAATTGCTCCACCCAGCCAAGGATGTTGTTGAGTTCGGGCACCATGGCTTCGGCTTCGGCGTCGGTCACCGAAATGCGCGAGAGGCTGGCGATCTTTTTCACGGTTTGAAGGTCTATCGACATGGGCCGCCGCTACCACCCGCGCCGGTCCGCTTCAAGCGCGTTTCACAGGCTCCGCCCGCATGGCCGCTTTAGCGCCTCTTGCGCGCGCCTGCCCCATGCGCCAGACAAGGGCGACAATTTCGGAGAGCATGGGTGGCCCGCAAATTCCTCTATATCATCGCGACCCTGGTCGTGCTGGTGATCGCCGCGCTGCTCATCTACCGCATATGGGGGATGCAGATCATCCGCCTGGTGATGGTCCCGCGCGAAGCCTTTACCCAGCTCCAGCCGCTGCCCGCTAACGCTTATGACAGCGCCGATATGTGGCTGGCGCGGCCCGACATCGTGAAGGATAATGTCGCGCTCTGGACTCCCGCCGGGGTCACCACGCCCAACACGAGCCAGAAGGCCGCCATTTTCTTCATCCACCCGACCAGCTACATCACCACCTTTGGCGACGCGCACTGGAACGCCCGGATCGGCGACAAGGAAGCGGACGCCACCGCCCGCCGCTTCGTGATGGGGCAGGCCAGCGCCTTCAACGCCGCGGGCGCGGTCTGGGCGCCGCGCTATCGCCAGGCCAATTATGGCGCCTTCCTGACCGACAAGCCGGCCGGCGACCAGGCATTGGCCGCCGCCTATCGCGACGTGGCCCAGGCCTTCGCCGCCTTCCTGAAGGCCAATCCCACCGGCCCGCTGATCCTGGCCGGCCATAGCCAGGGGTCGCGCCACCTGTTGCAACTGCTGCGCGAACAGGTGGCGGGCAAGCCGGTCGCCGACCGCATCGCCGCCGTCTATGCCGTGGGTTGGCCAGTATCGGTGGAGGCGGATCTGCCCGCGCTCGGCCTGCCCGCCTGCGGCCGGCAGGACCAGGCGCATTGCATCGTCAGCTGGCAAAGCTATGCCGAACCGGCCGATCCCTCCGCCGTGGTCGAAAGCTTCGAGCGCAAGACCGGCTATACCGGCAAGCCCCGCAAGGGCACGCACATGCTTTGCACCAACCCGATCACCGGCGCGTTCAACGGCGCGGCCCCGGCCAGCGCCAACAAGGGCACGCTCGACGCGCGCGAACAGGGCCAGCCGCCCAAGCTGCTCACCGGCATCGTCCCCGCGCGCTGCGACACCAGCGGCGTGCTGATGATCGGCGAGCCGGTCGACATGGGTCCGTTCACCCTGCCGGGCAACAATTACCACGTCTATGATTACAGCCTTTTCTGGGGCAATGTGCGCGAGGATGCGCAGAAACGACTGGCGGCTTTCACCGGCAAGTGACTCTTGTCTGAAGACGTGGCAGGGCGAACGCCATGACACTGGTTACAACGGATCGCGCGGCCTTCCGCGCGGCGCTGCCGCAGGGCGGACGGCTGATCGGCATGGATGTCGGCACGAAAACGATCGGGCTGGCGCTGTGTGACGCCGAATGGTCGATCGCCAGCCCCGCCTACACCGTCACGCGCGGCAAGTTCAGCAAGGACAAGATCGGCCTGGCCGCCTTCATGACGCAGCAGAATGTGAAGGGCATCGTCATCGGCCTGCCGCTGAACCTCGACGGCACCAATAGCCCGCGCAGCCAGTCGAGCCGCGCTTTTGCCCATAATGTCGCGGACCTGGGCTGCCCGGTGCTGCTGTGGGACGAACGCTGGTCGACCCAGGCCGTCACCCGCACCCTGCTGGAAGCCGACGCCAGCCGCGCCCGCCGCGACGAACTGGTCGACAAGCTCGCCGCCAGCTATATCTTGCAGGGCGCGATCGACGGTCTGGTGGCGGGAATGGAGTGAGATGACCATGCAGCCCCGCCATCTTCTCTACGCCGTCCTCCTCGCCACCGGCGCGGGCCTGCCGGCCGCGGCGCAGGCCGGCTTCTACAGCGGCGACGAACTCTACGCCGTCTGCACGACCGACAAGGATGGCAAGGATTATTTCGAAAAATCCTATGAATGCGTCGGCTATATCAGCGGCGCGGTCGATGCGTTCAACACGACGCGGGAGGCCAACAAACTGAAAAGCTGCATCCCCGGCGACGTGACGATCAACCAGTTGCGCGTGGCCACGGTGGATTATCTGGGCAAGAACCCGATCGACCGCAAGAAATCCGCCTCCTCCCAGGTCTTCGCCGCGATCCGCAAGGCCTGGCCCTGCGCAAGTGCGGCCAAGGCGCCGGCGAAGAAGAAGAGCCGCAAGAAGCGCTGAGGGCGGTTGGCAGAAGGGCGCGGCGCTTTTGGGTAGGTAGACTCTACTCCGCCTGTTATTCCACTCTCACCCCTCGAACGCCGCGATGATCGGGCACGGCCCTTCCTCGCTCGCATGACATTCCCGCGCCAACCGCTCCAGAGCGCTCCGCGCCGCCTGCAATTCGGCGATCTTAGCGTCCAGCGCCGCGATCCGATCCGCCGCCAGCGCCCGCGCCCGCGCCCGGTCCTGTCCGGCGTCCAGTTGCAGCAACTCGCCGATCTGCTCCAATGTGAAGCCTGCCCCCTGCGCCGAGCGGATGAAGCCCAGCCGCCGCGCATCACTGTCACCATAGCGGCGCACGCCCTCGCCCCGCTCTGGCGTGTCGAGCAGGCCGCGCCGCTGGTAATAGCGCACCGTCTCCACATGTACCCCGGCCGATCGGGCCAGTGTGGAAATCGTCATGCTCATCTCTTGACTCCGTACCATGATACGGCCCCTATATGGGGCGCATCCGTCCCATGACCAAGGATGCCAAGATGACCAGCCCCGACCCCAAAACCGGCGAACGCAGCGCCAGCATCTATCGCATGGTGATGCCCGGCCATATCTGCCCCTATGGCGTCAAGGCGCGCTGGCTGCTTAAACGCCATGGCTATGATGTGGACGATCACTGGCTGAAGACCCGCGCGGAAACCGACGCATTCAAGGCGCAGCATGACGTCAAGACCACGCCGCAAATCGTCATCGACGGTCAGCGGATCGGCGGCCATGACGATCTGCGCCGCTATCTCGGCCTCAAGGTCAAAGACCCCAACGCGACCAGCTATGTGCCGGTGCTGGCGGTGTTCGCCGTGGCGGCGCTGCTGGCGCTGGCGGTCAACTGGCTGACCTTCCTGCCGCTGCTGTCCTTCATGACGCTGGAGCGGTTCGTCGCGATCGCGATGATGCTACTCGCCATGCTGAAATTGCAGGATGTGGACCGGTTCGCGACCATGTTCCTGAACTACGACCTGCTCGCCCGTCGCCTGCCGCCCTATGGCCTCGTCTATCCCTTCCTGGAACTGGGCGCGGGCGTGCTGATGCTGACGCGGACGCTCGACTGGCTCTCGATCCCTGTCGCCCTGTTCATCGGCGGCATCGGCGCGGTATCGGTGTTCAAGGCGGTCTATGTCGAAAAGCGCGAGCTCAAATGCGCCTGCGTCGGCGGTAGCAGCACCGTGCCGCTGGGGTTCGTGTCCTTGACCGAGAATGTGATGATGATCGCGATGGCGCTGTGGATGGTGGCTGGGATCGGACATTAAAGCCAGCACCCGTTCGGGCTGAGTTCAGGGCGAACGGGTTTACAAATTCGTCCTACTCCCCGTCCCGCCCATAGACATCGGGCAGGAACTGCACCCCCTGCGCGGTCGGCACGGCGGTCAGATAGGTCAGGAACACCGGCACCGGCTGGGGCAGCGGTTCATGCTGTTCGGGCGCATCGCTGTCGGTCGTCGGCGTCTTGCCAAAGAACCAGCGCCCCAGCCGCTGCGCATCCTCCAGCCGGACGCAGCCATTGCTATAATGGCGATCCTCCTTGGCGAACAGGTCGCGCTGGGGCGTGTCGTGCAGGTAGATGCCCAGGTCATTGGGGAACATGAACTTGATCCGCCCCATGGCGTTGTTGCCGCCCGGCAACTGGCGCACGCGCACTTCGCTCTGCCCGGCCGCCACCGCCCGCCAGTCGATCGCGCTCTGCGCCAGTGGCGCGGGGTTGGCGCTCCAGTCGGACAGCGCTTCATAACGCAGGCTTTTCAGCGACGCGCCGCTCAGGATCTTGGGCGCAACCTTGCGCTCCACCAGGTCGGACGGAATGTTCCAATAGGGGTTGAGCGTCGCATAACGGATCATCCCCGCCATCATCGGCGTCTGCGTTTCCTTCGTCCCGGCGACGACCTTCATCGTGCCGTCCAGCGCGCCCTTGCTATAATACCATAGCCGCGCCGATGCGGCGTCCACCACGACATGGCGGGTCCATGGGCCGGGCAGGACGCGCGCCCGTTCCAGATTGAGCGCCAGCAGCCGGTCGTAGCGGTCCGGCCCGTCGTTCAGCGCCGCAATCGTCATCGCGCCGGCGACGCCGTCGGGCTTGAGGCCATGGTCGGTCTGGAACGCCTTCACCTTCGCCGCCAGCGCCTTGTCATAGGCGACGCCGTCCGACAGGCCGAGCCGATGGCGCAGCAGCGTGATTTCTGGCGCCTTGCCGCCGGGGCGCAGCTTGACGCCTTCGGGGATCTGCACCGCGGGCAGTCCGCCCCATGTGTCGAGATAATGCGCCCGCGCGCTGCGCAACCGCATATAGAGCGCACTCATCCACCCGGCGGTCTGGATATAGTCGGTGAGCGATGGGGCCAGCGATGCGGCGCGCACGACATCTGCCGGGCTGGGCGGTTTGGGTTCCGCCTCCTGGTCGATATAGCGCATCTTCACGCCCCTGGCCGGGCGGCGCATGTCGGCGACCAGCGCGGCGAAGGCGCGCGACAGAGCGAGGTCGGCGCGGGCCAGCGCCTTGGTATTGCCCTCGGTGTCGGCCACGTCGATCAGGCGCTTGAGGTCGCGCGCGTCATAGTCGCGCGGGCTCAGGCCATCGGCCTCGCTATCCGCGATCAACGCCAGAAGCGCGTCGGCCTGCGGCCCGATGCGATCCTGTTCAACCCAGAGCGGCCAGAAACCGCGCGGGCTGTAGAAATCCCTGAGCTTGCCGCTGACGCCCGCGCGAATTTCGGCGGCGACGCTCGATTGGGCGGCCTTGTCGGCCGCGGCGCCCTGCGCCTGCACCCCGTGGGGAATTACGGCGGCGGCCAGCAGACAGGCAAGCAGCGAAAGCGAAGGGGCGCGACGAACTCGCCGCGCCCGAAAAACCGCGTGGATCAGCCGCGTTCTCCCCGGCGCGTCGGCGGCGGTGGCGGTGGCGGCGGGCAGGGCGGACCCTGGACGGCGTGGTAGATGCCATCGGCGGTATAATAGCCATCGACATAGCCGTCGCCATCGCGATCGGCCGCGACGGTGCCGGCGATGGCGCCGGGTCCGACCGGCGGCGCGGCCGTGACCGGCGCCTCATTCTTGGCGCAAGCGCTGAGCGCCAATAGCCCGCCAGCGGCCAAAGCCAGATATTTATAGTGCATAGAAACTCCCTGAACGCCTGGGCGGCAGGCCGCCTTGCGCCGTTAGACTCCTCGCCGCGACCCATGCGGCTCGATCCCAACGTGCGGGCACGGAATAAAATCCATTACTCGAACGAAATGACGATGAAGCGTGGCCGATCAGCGGCGAGCCGCCATAAGCAGACGAAGGTGTTCCCGCGTAGGCGGGAACACGCTGCCCTACTCAGCCCATTCCGCCGAGGGGATGCCCTGCGCATAGAGCAGCACCGACAGGTCGCCATGCACGATTTCGGCGGCGGCGGCGGCACGCGTCACCGGCTTGGCGTGATAGGCGACGCCCAGCCCCGCGCCCTGGATCATCGGAATGTCGTTGGCGCCATCCCCCACCGCCAGCGTCAGCGCCCGGTCGATCCCGCCCGCGATCGCCGCCTCCAGTTCCGTCCGCTTGCGCGCGGCGTCCACGATGGGCGTGGTCACGGTGCCCAGCAAGGCGCCGTCGGCGATCTCCAGCACATTGGCGACGTTCGCGTCGAAACCGATCTCGTCCGCCACCGGCCCGGTGAAGCGGGTGAAGCCGCCCGACACCAGCAAGGTCTTCGCGCCCCGCGCCTTCATCGTTCGGACCAGCGCCTTGGCCCCGCCCATGACGACCACGCGCTCTTCCCTGCACTGGTCGATGGCGCTGTCGGGCAGGCCCTTGAGCAGCGCGACCCGGCCATGCAACGCGCCCTCGAAATCCAGTTCGCCGCGCATCGCCCGCTCGGTGATTTCGGCGATCTGCGGCTTGATGCCCGCATAGTCGGCCAGTTCGTCGATGCACTCGACGGTGATCATGGTCGAATCCATGTCCGCGATCAGCAGCATCTTTGCGCGGCCCTCTACCGGCTGGACGATCACGTCCACCTTGTCGCCCACGCCGGTCAGCGCCGCGCGGGCCGCGACCGGATCGATCGTGAAGAAGAGATCGGCGGCCTTGCCCTCGTCCAGCCATGCGACATCGCCCGGTTCGCAGCCTGCATTGCGCAACCGATCAGCGGCGGCGGCAATATCCCCCTGCCCGATTCGATCACTTGCCACTAAGGTCGCGACGAACATGCACACTCCTGAACCATCTTCGAGCGAATCCCGCCCGCGCGTCGCGCTTATTGCCGGACCCACCGCCAGCGGCAAGAGCGCGCTGGCCATCGCGCTCGCCAAAGCCACCGGCGGCATCGTCATCAATGCCGACGCCAGCCAGGTCTATGCCGACCTCGCCATCCTGTCCGCACGGCCGAGCGCGCAGGAGATGGGCGACGTCCCCCATCGCCTCTTCGGCCATATCGATGGCGTGGAGGCTTGCACCGCCCCGCGCTGGGCGGCCGAGGCGAAGGCGCAGATCGATGCGGCCCATGAGGCTGGCAAGCTGCCGGTGCTGGTCGGCGGCACCGGCCTTTACATCCGCACCCTGTTGGACGGCATCGCCCCGGTGCCGGAGATCGACCTCGACATCCGCGCCACCGTGCGCGCCCTGCCGGTCGCCGACGCCCATGCCGCGCTAACCCGCGAAGACCCCGAAGCCGCCACCCGCCTCGCTCCGGCCGATGCCACCCGCGTCGCCCGCGCGCTGGAGGTGGTGCGATCCACCGGCCGACCGCTCAAGCTATGGCAGCAGCATAAGGCAGGCGGCATCGCGGGCCGCATCACCCTGGCCCCCATGATCCTGCGCCCGCCGCGCGACTGGCTGGTCGACCGCTGCGACCGCCGTTTCGCGCAGATGGTCGAGGCTGGCGCGATCGCCGAAGTGGAGGCGCTGCTGACCCGCAACCTCCACCCCGACCTGCCGGTGATGCGCGCGATCGGCGTGCCGGAGATCGCCGCCTATCTGCGCGGAGACAGCGATCTGGACAGCTGTATCGCGAAGGCGACCCTGGCCACCCGCCAATATGCCAAGCGCCAATATACCTGGTTCACGAACCAGCCCCCGCCGACTTGGCCGCGCGAGGAACGAGAGATAGATGCCAAAATTACCGACGAATTAGTAATTAAATTACAACGATAGGGGTTGACCCGTCATTTTATGTCCACTAGAGGCAGCCTCCTTGCCATCGCAGGCGTGCTGTCGCAAAGGACGTCGCCCTGCACCTAGAACAGAAGGATTTTATCGTGGCCGAAAAGAGCGGCGCGGACATATTGGTTGAATGCCTGATCGATCTCGGTGTCGAGGTCGTGTTCGGCTATCCCGGCGGCGCGGTGCTGCCGATTTATGACGCGCTCTACAATCATCCCACGATCAAGCATGTGCTGGTCCGCCACGAACAGGGCGCGACCCACATGGCGGAGGGCTATGCCCGATCGACCGGCAAGCCCGGCGTCGTGCTGGTCACGTCCGGTCCCGGCGCGACCAATGCCGTCACCGGCATCACCGACGCGCTGATGGATTCGATCCCGATGGTCGTCATCACCGGCCAGGTGCCGACGCAACTGATTGGCACCGACGCCTTCCAGGAAGCCGACACGATCGGCATCACGCGCCACTGTTCCAAGCACAACTATCTGGTCAAGACGCCCGGCAAGCTGGCAGAAGTGATTCATGAGGCGTTCCATATCGCCACCACCGGCCGCCCCGGCCCGGTCGTCGTCGATATCCCCAAGAACGTCCAGATCGCGACCGCGCCCTATGCGAAGCCGCAACTGAAGGTCCATGCCAGCTACCGTCCGCAGACGAAGGCGGACGCGGCGGGAATCGACGCGGCGGTCGAAATGCTCGCCGCGGCCGAACGCCCGGTCTTCTACACCGGCGGCGGCGTCATCAACTCCGGCCCGCAGGCGAGCGCCTTGCTGCGCGAACTGGCGGCGCTGACCGGCGCGCCCGTCACATCGACGCTGATGGGCCTGGGCGCCTTTCCCGCGTCGTCCGAGCAATGGCTGGGGATGCTGGGGATGCACGGCACGTTCGAAGCCAATTGGGCGATGAACCAGGCCGACCTGATCCTGTGCATCGGCGCCCGGTTCGACGATCGCGTCACCGGCCGTCTGGACGCCTTTGCGCCGGGCAGCCGCAAGGTCCATATCGATATCGACCGCAGCTCGATCAACAAGATCGTCGATGTCGATGTTCCCATCGTCGCCGACATCGCCAGCGCGCTGGAAGACATGATCGCCCTTTGGAAGCAGCGCAATCACAGACAAGTCGATCTGACGCAATGGTGGTCGCGGATCGATGGCTGGCGTGCGAAGCGCAGCCTGGACTATGCCGAAAACGGCGTCGAGATCATGCCCCAGCGCGCGATCGCGAACCTCTATGCCGCGACGCAGGCAACCGGCAAGGACGTCATCATCACCACCGAAGTCGGCCAGCACCAAATGTGGGCGGCGCAGCATTTCGGCTTCGACGCGCCGAACAAGTGGCTGACGTCCGGCGGCCTTGGCACCATGGGCTATGGCTTCCCGGCTGCGATCGGCGCGCAGATGGGCAATCCCGACAGTATCACCATTTGCATCGCGGGCGACGCCTCGATTCAAATGAACATCCAGGAACTGGGCACCGCCAGCCAGTATCGCCTCCCGGTGAAAATCTTCATCCTGAACAATGAATATATGGGCATGGTTCGCCAGTGGCAGGAACTGACCTATGAAAGCCGTTACTCCAACAGCTATTCGGACAGCCTGCCCGATTTCGTGAAGCTGGGCGAAGCCTATGGCTGGACCGGCATCCGGATCGAGGGGCCGCAGGAGCTGGAGGCCGGCATCCGCCAGATGCTGGAAACCGACGGTCCGGTGATCGTCGATTGCCGCGTCGCGAAAATGTCCAACTGCTTCCCGATGATCCCGTCGGGCGCATCCCATACCGACATGCTGCTTGATCCCAACCAGATTGCCGGCGTGATGTCGGACGAGGCGAAGGCGCTGGTATGATGGCCGTCCTGTGACGCAGCATCTGAAGCTCCGCATCCATGTGACGGAGCCTTGGGATTTCGAACGGATCGCGGGCACGGCCGACATCGTCGGCTGGACCACCGATCATGCCGTCCCGGACAATGAGGAATGGGAAGTGCATCTGGACGAGGGGTTCGACTTTAACGGGCGGCATATCGGCACGCTGCTGGCCGGTCCCCGCTATGTGGGCGAACATCTGGTCCGCATGTTCGACGCGGTGACGGGCTTTCCCGTTCGCCTCGCCCATCGGCAGGACGGCGGCTGGCACTATGCCTTCACCGCGATGATTTCGCAGCGCCATGACGATCATGATGGCGCGGCAGTTACGGATAACGGGACAAGCATCTGATGCATATCCAGGAAGAACTCAGCCAGCGGCACGTCCTGTCGCTGACCGTTTCGAACGAAGCGGGCATATTGGCGCGCATTGCGGGCCTGTTCACCGCGCGCGGCTATAATATCGACAGCCTGACCGTGGCGGACATCACGCAGGACCATGGCGTCAGCCGCATCACCATCGTCACCAACGGCCCGCCCAAGGTGATCGACCAGATCATCGCGCAGCTCGACCGGCTGGTGCCGGTGCACAAGGTAACCGACCTGACCGAGGCCGGCCCCTTCGTCGAGCGCGAACTGGCGTTGGTGAAGGTCGCGGGCGTGGGCGAGGACCGGATCGAGGCGCTGCGCCTGGCCGACGTGTTCCGCGCCAAGGTGGTCGATACGACGATCGAAAGCTTCATCTTCGAAATCACCGGCACGACCGAGAAGATCGACAATTTCGTCGGCCTGATGCGCCAGATCGGCCTGGTCGAAGTCGGCCGCACCGGCGTCGTCGGCCTGATCCGCGGCAAGGAAGCGAACTGAGGATTTGACCCCTCTCCCACGTGGAGAGGGAGGGGCCCGCCGCGCAACGGTGGGAGGGTGAGGGCGACGCAAGCGCCAACACCCGGTGGTTCCCCCTCACCAACTTCGACTAGGGCCTGTCGGCCCAAGTCTTCGTATCCTCTCCCTCAAGGGAGAGGGTCAGGATATGAAAAGGGAAGAGACATGAAGGTTTATTACGATCACGACGCGGACATCGGCCTGATCAAGGGCAAGAAGGTCGCCATCCTGGGTTACGGTTCGCAGGGTCACGCCCATGCGCAGAATCTGCGCGACAGCGGCGTCGCCGAAGTCGCCATCGCCCTGCGCGCCGGTTCGCCGTCCGCGAAGAAGGCCGAAGGCGCAGGCTTCAAGGTTCTGCCCAACGCCGAAGCCGCCGCCTGGGCCGACGTGCTCATGATCCTGGCGCCCGACGAGCATCAGGCCGCCATCTACGCCGCCGACATCCACGAAAATCTGCGCCCCGGCGCGGCGCTGGCCTTCGCCCATGGCCTCAACGTCCATTTCGGCCTGATCGAAACCCGCAAGGACGTGGACGTCATCATGATCGCGCCCAAGGGTCCGGGCCACACCGTGCGCAGCGAATATCAGCGCGGCGGCGGCGTGCCCTGCCTGATCGCGGTCCATCAGGATGCGACCGGCAACGCCCATGACATCGCCCTCTCCTACGCTTCGGGTGTGGGCGGCGGTCGCAGCGGCATCATCGAAACCAACTTCCGCGAAGAATGCGAAACCGACCTGTTCGGCGAGCAGGCTGTCCTCTGCGGCGGCGCGACCGCGCTGGTCCAGGCCGGTTTCGAAACGCTGGTCGAAGCCGGCTACGCGCCGGAAATGGCCTATTTCGAGTGCCTGCACGAACTCAAGCTGATCGTCGATCTGATGTATGAGGGCGGCATCGCCAACATGCGCTATTCGATCTCGAACACCGCCGAATATGGCGATATCAAGACCGGCCCGCGCATCATCACCGAAGAAACGAAGAAGGAAATGAAGCGCGTGCTGGCCGACATCCAGTCGGGCCGCTTCGTCAAGGACTTCGTCCTCGATAACCGCGCTGGCCAGCCGGAGCTGAAGGCCAGCCGCATCGCGGCCCAGCGCCACCCGATCGAGGAAACCGGCGCCAAGCTGCGCGCCATGATGCCCTGGATCGGCGCCAACAAGCTGGTGGACCAGGAAAAGAACTGACGGTCACAAAAACCGTTCGTCCTGAGTAGCCATTGAGCGAAGTCGAAATGGCGTATCGAAGGATGCTTCGATAGGAGGCTTCGACAAGCTCAGCCTCTACTCAGCACGAACGGCGTTGTGCTCAATTCTCCTGCTTCCATCTTGCGGCCGAAAAGGGAACGATCCGTTTCCGGTTACGGCTCTGGAACAATCGAGGGGCGTGGCTTATTCAAGCTGCGCCCCTTGATCGTTTTGGAGAGTCTGTCTCATGAAGAAGTTCCTCATCCCCGCCGCCGCCCTGATCGCTATTGCCGGCGGCACCGCACTCGTCGCCCAGATGCCGACCGCTGCGCCCGGCACCAAGGACGTCGCCAAGGTCACCGGCGGCGCCTATAAGGTCGATGGCGGCCATACGCAGGTCGTTTTCGCCTGGGACCATATGGGTTTCACCAATAATGCCGGCACGATCGCCGAACCGACCGGCACGCTGACGCTGGACAAGGCCAACCCGGCCGCTTCCAAGGTGTCGGTCGAATTCACCATCGCCAATCTGCGCACCGGCGTGGCGAAGCTGGACGAGCATCTGATGAAGGCCGATTTCTTCGATGCCGCCAAATTTCCCACCGCGACCTTCGTGTCCACCAGCGTCAAGCCCGAAGGCGCGAGCGGCGCTGAAATCACCGGCAACCTGACGATCAAGGGCGTGACCAAGCCCGTCACGCTGGACGCCGAATTTTACGGCGCTGGCGTGCAGCCGATGAGCAAGAAGGAAAATGTCGGCTTCGTCGCCACCGGCACGATCAAGCGCAGCGACTTCGGCATGGGCTATGGCGTGCCGGTCGTCGGCGACGCGATCGAGTTGAAGATCATCGCCGGCTTCGAAAAGCAGTAAGCCGTGCGCCGTCCGGCACAAGCCGCGCTGCTGCTGAGCATCGTCGCGCTTGTGCCGGCGGCCGCCGCGCCGCCAGCCCTTTATGCACCCGGCCGCTATCAGGTCGATAGCGTGGCGACCAAGGCGCATTTCCGAGTGAAGGCGCTGGTCGGCGGCTATGAAGGCGACTTCGTCGCGCCCGAAGGCGCGGTGGTGATCGACCCTGCCCAGCCCGACCGCGCGACCGTCGACATCAGCTTCCCGGTCGAAAGGCTGACCACCGGCGACGCCTCCACCGACGCGATGCTGAAGGGCGACAGCTTCTTCGACATGGCGAAATTTCCCACCATCCGCTTTATCGCGCAAAATGCCCCGCTGGCGCGCAGCGATGCGCCCACGCCCATTGCCGGCGAACTGACAATGCACGGGCAGAACCGTCCCGTCACTCTCTCCGTCCGGCTGGTCGGCACGACCCTGAAAGAGGCGTCCGGCCCGGACGAAGCGCCGGGCCTGTCCACCATGCATTTCTCCGGCGCCATGACGGTCGAACGCAGCCAGTTCGGCATGGGCTTCGGCCGCCCCTTCGTATCCGACAAGGTAGACCTCAGCATCGACGCCATTTTCAGCCGCGCCCAATTATGAGCTTTACCCCTCCCCCACAAAAGGGGTAAGGGGACGCATCATGCAGAGCGTCAGCCTTCTTACCCTGCTACGACTTACACGCCCTTAGGCGTGGTTTTTATGCTGCCTTTCGACTATGGGCAGCACCGATCCGCCTAAGGGCATTCATCGCAGTCAAGTCGTATACCGGAAAGCGCCGACCCGCGCGCCGCTGGCAAAGAAGTAGTTTGATCCCATGATGCTGACCGATCCCTCGCAGAAATACCGCGCCTTCCCGCAGGTGGACCTGCCCAATCGCCAATGGCCTGCGCAGGTCATCACCGCGCCGCCGCGCTGGCTGTCGACCGACATGCGCGACGGCAACCAGTCGCTGATCGACCCGATGAATGCGGAAAAGAAGCGCCGCTTCTTCGACCTGCTGCTCAAGGTCGGCGTCAAGGAAATCGAGATCGGCTTCCCCGCTGCGGGCGCGACCGAATTCGACTTTATTTCCGGGCTGGTCCGCGACGGCGCAATCCCCGACGACGTGATCGTGCAGGTGCTGACCCAGGCGCGCGCCGACCTGATCGCCACCACCTTCGAATCGCTGCGCGGCGCGCCCAAGGCGATCGTCCATGTCTACAACGCCGTGTCGCCCGCCTGGCGCAACATCGTGTTCCAGATGAGCCGGCCGGAGATCAAGGAGATCGCCGTCAACGCCGCCAAGCTGCTGCGCGACAATGCCGCCAAGCAGCCGGACACCGACTGGCATTTCGAATATTCGCCCGAAACCTTCTCCACCGCGGAGCTGGATTTCAGCCTGGAATGTTGCGAGGCGGTGATGGACATTCTTGCACCCACGCCCGATCGTCCGCTGATCCTGAACCTGCCCGCGACGGTCGAATGCGCGACGCCCAACATCTATGCCGACCAGATCGAATGGATGTGCCGCAACATCTCCAGGCGCGACAGCGTCGTCATCTCGCTGCATCCGCATAACGACCGCGGCACCGGCGTCGCGGCGGCGGAACTGGGCCTGATGGCCGGCGCGGATCGTGTCGAAGGCTGCCTGTTCGGCAATGGCGAGCGCACCGGCAATTGCGACATCGTGACCGTGGCGCTCAACATGTACACGCAGGGCATCAACCCGCTGCTGGACTTCAGCGACATTGACGAGGTCATCCAGACCGTCGAATATTGCAACCAGTTGCCCGTCCACCCGCGCCATCCCTATGCCGGCGAACTGGTGTTCACCGCCTTTTCCGGCAGCCATCAGGATGCGATCAAGAAGGGCTTCGCCGCGCAGGAAGCGCGCAACGACCTGATCTGGGACGTGCCCTATCTGCCAATCGACCCCAAGGATCTGGGCCGCGATTATGAAGCGGTGATCCGCGTCAATTCGCAATCGGGCAAGGGCGGCGTCGCCTGGGTGCTGCAACAGGACAAGGGCTATAAGATGCCCAAGCGGATGCAGGCCGAATTTTCCAAGGTCGTTCAGGCCATGGCCGACGAAAGCAGCCGCGAACTCAACGCCGCCGACATCTGGAGCGCGTTCCAGACCCATTACCGCCTGTCGGGCGAGCAAGCCTATAGCCTGATCGACTATCATGAGAGCGGCGTGGCGGGCGATCGCATCTTCACTGGTAAGATCGTGCATGAAGGCGTGGAACGCTCCATTTCCGGGCGGGGCAACGGCCTGCTCTCTTCGGTGCTGGCCGCGCTGCGCGACGAGTTCGGCGTGCAGCTCGAAATCGCCGACTATACCGAACATGCGATCGGTGCAGGCAGCGACGTGAACGCCGCCGCCTATGTCGAATGCCGCGCCCCCGACGGCCGCACCGTGTTCGGCGTCGGCACCGATGCGGATGTCGCGACGGCGTCGGTGCAGGCGGTGCTGTCGGCCGCCAACGGGATTGCGGTGCGGGGTTAAGCGCCTACCCGACACCTACCCCCGTTCGGTTCGAGCTTGTCGAGAACTGTTCTCGACGGACGCTTCTCGACTTCGCTCGAAGCTGCTCGAACCGAACGGGATAGAGAGGGTAAGCCCGTCCCCTACTTCGCCAGCCCGCGCACCACCGCGTCCCACTGCTCCAGCGATTCCCTAATCCCCGCCACCGGCACCCGTTCGTTCAACCCGTGGGCGAAGCCATCCTCCGCCTTCATGAACAGGCTGGACACGCCATAGCTCGGCACACCCAGCGCGCGAAAATAAAGGCTGTCGGTCGCCCCCGCCGACATGCCCGGCATCACCGCAATGTCGGGCGCCCGCGCCATCACCGCGTCGCGCACCACCTTCATCATGTCGGCGCGCAGGGGTGACGCATCGCTGGCCAGCGGATCGCCCAGCGTCTTCACACGCGCGCTCGGATCGGCCACCACCTTGACCAGTTGCGCCTTCACTTCGTCGATCGCGACACCGGGGAAGATGCGGCAATTCACAACGACCTTCGCGTTCTGCGGCAGCGCATTGGGCGCATGACCCGCGCTCGCCATCGTCGCGACGCAGGTGGTGCGCACCTGCCCGACAAATTCCGGCCGGGTCGACAGCAGCTCCGCCGCCGCCGCATCGCCCGTATCGGCATAGCGCCGCATCGCCTGTCCCACGTCGCCGCCGATCCGGTCGGCGGACAGCGCCAGCGACGCCCTGGTCAGTGCGTTCCGCATCGGCGGGAACTGATAGGCCGCGATCGCGTCGATCGCCTTCGCCATCCGATAAATGGGATTGCCCGGCGTCGGGGCGCTCGAATGACCGCCCGCATCGGTGAAGGCGAATTCGAAATCCGCATAGCTCTTCTCGCCCGCCTGCAACTGGTACAGCACCGGCCTGCCCTCGTCGTTCAGCAGCCCGCCGCCGCCATCGCCGTTCAGCAGCAGTTCGATGTCCTTATATTGCCCCGCCAGCGCCTTGGTCGTCACCATGTCGGTTTCCTCGTCCCCCGACAAAAGCAGGATGACGGTGCGGCGCGGTTTCCAGCCTTCCTTCTTCAACTGCGCCATGGTCGCGACCATCATCGCGACGTCATATTTATTATCCTCCGCCCCGCGCCCGAAAATGTAGCCATTCTCCTCCACCGGCACGAACGGATCGCGGGTCCAGTCCGCCCGGTCCGCCGCGACCACATCCATATGGCCGATCAGCGCCATGGGCTTCAGCGTCGGGTCGCTCCCCTTTATCGTCGCGGCGAGGGTCGCCGTCTCGCCCATCGGCGTGATGACGATGTCCGTATCGGCAAAGCCCGCGGCCTTCAGCACCCCCGCATAATAGGCCGCCAGTTTGGGCACCTGCCCCTCGCCCTGCACCGTCTTGATCGCGACCGATCGCATCAAAATGGCCTTGGCCGCCCCGGCATCCGCCGCCGCCATCGCGCCCTGCGGCAACGCCAGCAGCGCCAAAGCCGAACATGCGCCGCGCATCATCATAGTTTGCAACTCCCCGATGGATCGATATCGCCTGTCTGGCATAGCGGATCGGTCGCGCCAATGCGTTGATCCACCACAGCGGAAAGAGGGCCACCTTATCCCTGTTATACACACGTCAAGAATTGCTTGCGCGCAATCGGCCGACCGCCAACCGATATAGGCGGCCGGTCGCCCAGAGGAAACAGACATGGCCCTTCCTTATCGCAGTTTCGGATTTCAGGTTCTGGCCGGCATGGTCGTTGGCCTCTTGCTGGGCCTCGTCGCCCGCCAGATCGGCGCGGGGCCGGATGGCGACCTCAACTGGCTGGCCACCGCGCTCAAGACGGTCGGGTCGATCTTCGTCTCGCTCTTGAAGGCGATCGTGCCGCCCTTGGTCTTCGCCGCCATCGTCGCGTCGATCGCCAATCTGCGCGCGCTGGACAACGCCGCGCGGCTGGCCGGGCAGACCCTGCTCTGGTTCGCCATCACCGCGCTGATCGCCGTCGCGATCGGCATCGCGATCGGCGTGATCGTCCAGCCCGGCGCAGGCCTGCACGGCACGGCGCTCGCCATGGGCAAGAACGAGAATATGGGCGGCTGGCTCGATTTCCTCAAAGGGCTGGTTCCGGCCAACAGCCTGGCGCTGTCGGGCAGCACCAAGATCACCGACGGCAGCGCCTCCACCAGCATCAGCTTCAACATCCTGCAACTGCTGGTCATTTCGATCGCGGTCGGCCTCGCCACCCTGAAGGTCGGGGAAAAGGCCGACCCCTTCCTCGGCTTCGTCCGTTCAGCTCTCGCGGTGGTGCGCGCGCTGCTCGGCTGGGTGATCCGCCTGACCCCGATCGGCTCGGCCGCGCTGATCGGCACCGCCATCGCCACCTATGGCTGGAGCGCGCTGGCGCAACTCGGCGCCTTCACCGCCGCCATCTATCTCGGCCTCACGCTGGTGCTGCTGGTCGTCTATCCGCTGCTGCTGGTCGCCAATGGCCTGAAGCCCGGCCCCTATTTCGCCAAGGCCTGGCCCGCGATCCAACTGGGTTTCGTGTCGCGCTCCTCGGTCGGCACCCTGCCCGTCACCGAAGCCGTGACCGAGCGCCTCGGCGTCGACAAGGGCTATGCCGCCTTCGCCATTCCGCTGGCCTCCACGACCAAGATGGACGGCTGCGCGTCGATCTATCCCGCGCTGGCGGCGATCTTCGTCGCGGGCTTTTACGGCATCCCGCTGCATTTCGTGGATTATGCGCTGATCGTGTTCGTGTCCGTCATCGGATCGGCCGCGACCGCCGGGCTGACCGGCGCGATCGTGATGCTGACGCTGACGCTCTCGACGCTGGGCCTGCCACTGGAGGGCGTGGGGCTATTGCTGGCGATCGACCCGATTCTGGATATGGGCCGCACCGCGGTCAACGTCGCGGGCCAGGTGCTGGTCGGCGTGATCGTGGCCAAGCGCGAGGGGATTTTGGACGAGGCGGCTTATTATGGGGATGGGGCGTTGGTGGGGGTTTGAAGACACCTGTCGCTATTTAGGCTCCGGGCGAGCGATCGCTCAAATGATCTCTCATTCATTTAACGATTTTCCGGCCGCATTGCCTCCAGCCACTCTTTTGGAGGCGAGTCGGTCGATGCTTGGCGATCTTCTTTTTCTAGGCCAAATGCAGTCATAACGAAGAAGTCACTTAGGCCGAAGTTTTTCCGGTCGGCGTATGGAAGGTTGTGCAGCAGAGCATATTTCTCAACCAAGGGTCGAAATTACCGTACCACAAGAGCGCGGACGCTACGTTGACCGACGCACAGGAAAAGGCGTTTAAGCGGATGACGGCCGCATTGAAGGAGGCGTTACGATGAAGACTGAAGATTTCGACGGCATTATGGCGGGCCTCACCGATGCCATCGCCTAAGCCAAGGGCGATGGCGCGCGCGGGCATATTGTCGCTGGGCCGGATGTGAAGGCGATCCGTCAGGCTGCCAAGCTGACGCAAGGCGCCTTCGCCAAGGCCTATCGCATACCGGTGGGTACTGTGCGGGATTGGGAGCAGAATCGCCTCCATCCGGACGCGCCCGCCCGCGTTCTTCTGTCGCTGATCGACGCCGATCCGGTGGCGATCCAGTCCTTGCTGGACAAGGCATAAGGCCATCCCGTCGCAACCCAAAAGAACACCACTTCGCAAAAACCCTCCTATTGCGAAGTCCGCCCTGCGTAGCCGCACCCGCGCAAAAGCGAACCCTGCGACGGTGTGAACTTCGCAGTCTTCGCCAATCGCCCGCCGCGCCAAAAGTCCCTCACCCCGCCCTGTCCTACTCGCCCGCCATCGGCTATAGACCTTGCCCAAAGCGGCGATATGTCCCACGGACGCCCGCACCATTCGCGTCCCCCAAACAGCCATAAAGTCACACGCATCATGTCCCATCATCAGGTTCACATCATCGGCGGCGGCCTCGCCGGAACGGAGGCGGCGTGGCAGTTGGCCCAGGCGGGCATCCGCGTGCGCCTGTCGGAAATGCGCGGAAGCGGCGACATGACCCCCGCGCACCAGACAGAGGGGCTGGCCGAACTGGTCTGCTCCAACAGCTTCCGCTCCGACGATGCGGACAAAAATGCCGTGGGCCTGCTGCATCAGGAAATGCGGCGGCTGGACTCGCTCATCATGGCCAGCGCCGAACCGGCTAAGGTGCCCGCCGGCTCCGCGCTGGCGGTCGATCGCCATGTCTTTTCGGGCGCCGTCACCCGCGCGCTCGCCGATCATCCCAATGTGGAGATCGTGCGCGAGCGGATCGACACGTTGCCCACAGAGGGCATGACCATCGTCGCCACCGGCCCGCTGACCGCGCCCGCGCTCGCCACCAGCATCGGCCAGGCGGCGGGCATGGAGCATCTCGCCTTCTTCGACGCGATCGCGCCGGTGATCCATCATGACAGCATCGACATGGACCAGTGCTGGATGGCGAACCGCTGGGACAAGATCGGCCCCGGCGGCGGCGAGGGGAAGGACTATATCAACTGCCCGATGGACAAGGACCAGTATCAGGCCTTTGTCCAGGGGCTGCTCGATGGCGAAAAGACCGAGTTCAAGGAGTGGGAGGCCAGCACCCCCTATTTCGAGGGCTGTATGCCGATCGAGGTGATGGCTTCGCGCGGGCCGGAAACGCTGCGCCACGGCCCGATGAAGCCGATGGGGCTGGACAATCCGCGCACCGGCCGCTGGCCCTATGCGGTGGTGCAGTTGCGGCAGGACAATGCGTCCGGCACGCTCTGGAACATGGTCGGTTTCCAGACCAAGCTGAAACATGGCGCGCAGGCTGAATTGTTCCGCACCATCCCCGGCCTTCAGAAGGCGGAGTTTGCGCGGCTGGGCGGGTTGCACCGCAATACCTTCATCCAGAGCCCCAAGCTGCTCGACCCGACTTTGCGCTTGAAGAGCGCGCCGCATATCCGCTTTGCAGGCCAAATGACGGGCTGCGAGGGCTATGTGGAGAGCGCCGCGATCGGCCTGCTCGCCGGGCGCTTCGCGGCGGCCGAACTGCTCGGCCGCGCCCTGACCCCGCCACCCGCGGACACCGCGCTGGGCGCGCTGCTCGGCCATGTGACCGGCAATGTGGTGAGCGCCGACTATCAGCCGATGAACGTCAATTTCGGCCTTTTCCCGACTTTGGACGACGTAAAGAAGAAGCAGCGCAAGGAAGCCTATACCTCCCGCGCCCGCGCGTCCTTCGGCCTTTGGATGGGGGAGATGGAGATCGCCTGATTACCCCATTCCCGTTGAGGTCAACATTTGCACTTCGCCTTCGCCGCCCGCTTGGGCGCGGTGGCGGCGAACTCCGCGGGGGTCAGCTTGCCGTCCTTGTCGGCATCCGCCGCGCCGAACCGATCCGCCGTCGCCACCGCCCACTCCTCGAAGGACAACAGATTGTCGCCATCCTTGTCCAGCGCCTTGAACGCCTTGGTCCGGCTGCCCATCATCTCGACCCGCGTGATGACGCCATCGCGGTTCCGGTCATAACGGGCGAAGCGCTTCTGTTCGCGGTTCTGCGGACTGGCCTCGCCAGGCATCGGCGGCGCATCGCCGACGGCATCGGGGTCGCCCTCCGGCAATGGTTCTATCTGCGGCGGTGGCGGCGGGGCGGAGGCAAGCTGGGGCACCGGCGCCGTATCCGCCCGCCCCTGCCACCAGAACAGACCGCCCGCGACCAGCAGCAGCGCCGCCATGCCACCCGCCAGCAATCGCCCCATGCCGCCCTCCTCAAGTCCGTAGGCGGCCAGCCTATCCCGACCGACTAGCGTCCGACAAGCGCGATCCGCAGCAACCGCCCCGCCAGCGCCCGCGGCATCCCCAGCGGCGCGCCCCGCCCCGCCAACACATCCTGCCGCGCCATAGTAAACGCGATCCGCAACGGCTTCCATCCCCGCGGCCAGCGCACGCCCTCAACCGACGGCAGTATTTCGACCGCCAAAGCCAGCGCCGCTTGCCCCAGCGCCTTGTCCCCGACATGCCCGGCCAGATCCCACAGCGCCCACACCTGCCCCGCCGCCGCCAGCCAGTCCGGCGCATCGGCGGCATCAGCCAGCGCCCGGAACAATCCGCCGCCCCGCCCCGATGCATAATCGCGCAGGCCCTTCATATCGATGTCCGGTTCGACCAACAATATTTCCCAGCCGTCGATCACCCCCACCAGTCCCGGCGCTCCACAAGCCCCCGTCGCCCGCATCGCGTCCACCACAGGCTCGCCCTGCCCCTTAATGCCTGTGGAATCCTCGATGACGTCATTCCACCAGGCCAACCGCATCTGACCGATCATCGGCTCGCTGGTGGTGCGCGCGACCTTCGCCAGCCGCGCATCGAACGCCCAGAGCGCGCGATGCCGCGACGCTTGTGCGCCACCGGCATGGGCGGCGAGCAACAGGCCCAACGGCGGCACGGCGTCTTCGTCCAGGCTCATCGCGCGACTCCTGTCCTGACAGGGGATACGCAGGTTATCGGTCCTTTAACCATCTTCCTCATACACATTCTAACGAGTGCGCCTGCATAGGCGGAAAGGCTGCCCAACCCGGATGTGGGGGGTCCTTGGGCGCGACATGGGTGATTGCAGGCAAATGGGCAAGGTAAACCAGTATCGACACGGCTTCCTGAAGCGACTGGCGGGCAACCAGGCGGGCAACGTCATGGCGATGGTCGCCGCGGCGATCATCCCGCTCGCCGCGCTGATCGGCGGCGGGCTGGACATGAGCCGCGCCTATATGGCGCGCGCCCGGATGCAGCAGGCCTGCGATTCCGCCGCGCTGGCGGGCCGCCGCGCGATGACCGGGGCGACCATGTCCACGACCGATATCGCCGAAGCGCGCAAGTTTTTCGACTTCAACTTCCCGCAAAATACGTTCCAGGCCGCAACCTTCACCCCGGTCATCCGCAGCAAGCCGGGCGAAACCACCACGGTGCAGGTGACGGCGGAAACGACCATGCCGACCACGATCATGAAGATTTTCGGCTATCAGACCCTGCCGCTCGCCGTGACGTGCGAAAGCCGGTTCGACATCGGCAATACCGACGTCATGCTGGTGCTCGACACCACCGGCTCCATGTCCAGCAACATGACCGACACGGACGGCACCGTCATGACGCGGTTGGCCGCGCTCAAGCTGGCGGTGAAGGATTTCTACGACACGCTGGGCGCGGGGTCGGACACGACCGGACGTATCCGTTACGGCTTCATGCCGTACAGTTCGACCGCGAATGTGGGCTATTCGCTGCCGTCGAGCGCGCTTGTCGGCGGAACGACCGGCGAAACCTGGAACTACCAGACGCGGCGAGCCATTTATTATTATGAGACATCATCGACGCCGTCGACCTGCTACCGGCGATATGGCCTCAATAATTGTTATACGTCGTCCAGCAACGCTAACAATGCATCGACATCATCGACCTTGTCTGCTTCCGGGTGCACAAGTTGGAGCGGCAACTACGGATCTAGCCCTGCCACCACAGGCAGCGCGCCATCCAACACGACCACCACCACATACAGCTACGATAGCTTCAACGGTTCCACCAACACTCCTTCAGGCAACAACAACCGCAAATGTGTCCGGCGCGAAAACATCGTCGCCAAAACTTATGCGACGACATACACGGCCGGCTCAGACCGGACATTCTACCAATGGGAGTATGGCCAATATCCGCTGGACGTGTCGAACTATGTCACCGGGAATGCGACGACCAACCCAACTTCCGTGACTGGCGCCACCACCGACGCCAACAATACGACCGTGTCGGCGACCAACACATGGGCGGGCTGCATCGAGGAACGCGATACGGACAGCAGTATCACCGCGACGACATCAACGTCCTCCATACCATCGGGCGCCTATGATCTGCAAATTGACACCGCGCCGACCAATAAGGCGACCAAATGGCGTCCGCATTGGCCTGACGTGGAATTCACCCGCGCCGGCCGCTGGCTGAATGATAATCGGGATTATGATTATCGATCTGGCTCTGGCGGCTGGAACGCGTGCCCCAGCAAGGCGCGCAAGCTGGCGAGCTATACCAGTCGTACGGCGACCCCGACGGGCATGACCAGCAGTTTCAATAGCTATGTCGATGGCCTGATCGCGGTCGGCGGCACCTATCATGACATCGGCATGATGTGGGGCGCGCGCTTCCTGTCTCCCAGCGGTATCTTCGCCAGCGAAAATGCCAACGCGCCCAACGGCTTCAACATTTCGCGTCATATCATCTTCATGACCGATGGCGACCTGATGGCTTATCAGTCCGTCTATGGCGCCTATGGCTATCAGGCGCTGGACGGGCGGGTCGCGGCCACGAGCACGGACGATACCGGGCTTAAGGCCATCCACAAGCGGCGGCTGGAAATGATGTGCAATGCCATCAAGGGCAAGGGCATCACCATCTGGGTCGTCGGGTTCAAGGACAAGCCACCAGCGGGCACGCTCGATTCGGCCATGCTCGATACCGAGTTACAGACATGCGCCAACAGCGGCAACCACTGGTTCATGGCCTATAATCCGTCCACGCTGCGCCAGAAGTTCAAGGATATCGCCAAGAATATCGGCGGATTGAGGCTTTCCCAATGATCGGCCGGGTCGCCCATGTCCTCGCCCGGCTGCGCGATCATGCGCGCGGTGCCACTTTGCTGGAATTCGGTCTTGTCGCGGGACCGCTGATCCTGTCCATCATGGCGATCGGCGATTTGGGCTATCAATCCTATCTGCGCGCGGTGACGCGCGGCGTACTGGAGAAGGCGGCCCGCGCCGCATCGGTTGGCACGCTCAACAGCACGCAGATCGAAACCTATATCGATGCCCAGATGGCGGCGATCAATTCGAAGAACGGCACAACCTCCACGATCAAGAAAAGCTATTATAATTTTTCACGCGTGGGAAAGCCGGAAAAGATCACCACCGATACCGCGCCGCTGGGCAGCTATAATGTGGGCGACTGCTATGAGGACGCCAATGGCAATGGCGCCTATGACGCGGCGGGCGGATCGACCGGCCTCGGCAGCGCCGACGACATCGTCTATTATGAAGTGACCGTGTCGATGCCGCGCCTGTTCCCGATGGCCAAGATGCTGGGCTGGAGCGCGACCCAGTCCGCCACCGCGACCACCATTGTCCGCAATCAGCCCTGGGCGAACCAGAGTAAACCGACGATCAAATGCACATGATGACCATGCCCCCGCGCCTTTCGGCGCTCACGCGCCGCCTGCGCCGCGACGATCGCGGCCTGGCGCTGATCGAATTCGCCTTCTCGCTGCCGGTGCTGGTCGTGCTGTGCATGTCGGGACTGGAATGCGCGAACCTGGCGCTGGCGCATATGCGCGTCAGCCAGGTGGCGATGCTGGTCGCAGACAACGCCGCCCGCGTGCGCACGTCTATCGACGAAGCGGACGTCAACGAAATCATGACCGGCGCCGAACTATCGACCAATAGCCTGGCGTTAAAGGCCAATGGCCGGATATTCCTGTCGGACCTGGAGCCGAACGGTCTCAGCGGATCGAGCGAGGGACAATATATACGCTGGCAGCGCTGCTGGGGCAGCGGCAGCTTCACATCCAGCTATGGCGTCGCCAACAATGGCAAGACCGACGCCAGCATGAAATTTGGCATGGGACCGGGCACGACCGCCGACAAAAAGGTGAAGGCGGCCAGCAGCACCGCCGTCATGTTCGTGGAAGTGGCCTATAATTATCAGCCGCTGATCACCAACTCGATCTTCGGCGCGAAGGTGATCCGCTACACCAGCGCCTTCAATGTGCGCGAACGAACCGACCAGCAAATCAAGAATGCCGGCGGCCTGGCGACATCGGCCACCGCCGCCTGTAGCTGATAGAAAAAGGGCGGCCGTTAGAGCCGCCCTTCCGTCTTATTTGTAGCAGACCTTCTTGGCCGCCGCGACGACGCGGCTCGCATCGATCAGCGCGGCCTTTTCCAGGTTCGCCGCATAAGGCAGCGGCACATCTTCGTTGGTGACGCGCAGCACCGGGGCGTCGAGATCATCGAAGCCCTGCTCCATGACGACGGCGGCGATTTCCGACGCGATCGAGCAGGTCGGCCAGCCTTCTTCCACCACAACGAGGCGGTTGGTCTTCTTCAGGCTTTCCAGCACCGTCGCGGTGTCGAGCGGGCGCAGCGTGCGCAGGTCGATCACTTCAGCGTCGATGCCTTCGCCCGCCAGCGTCTCGGCGGCTTCGAGGGCCAGGCCTACTCCGATCGAATAGCTGACCAACGTCACGTCCTTGCCGGCGCGCATGATCCGCGCCTTGCCGATCGGCAGGACATAATCGTCCAGCTTGGGCACGTCGAAGCTGCGGCCGTAGAGAAGTTCATTCTCCAGGAAGACGACCGGGTCGGTCGATCGGATCGCGGCCTTTAGCAGGCCCTTGGCGTCGGCCGCGTCATAGGGAGCGATGACGATCAGGCCGGGAACGGCGGCATACCAAGGGCCGTAATTCTGGCTGTGCTGCGCGCCGACGCGGCTCGCCGCGCCATTGGGACCGCGGAACACGATCGGGCAGCGCATCTGGCCGCCGGACATGTAATTGGTCTTGGCGGCCGAGTTGATGATGTGGTCGATCGCCTGCATGGCAAAGTTGAACGTCATGAACTCCACGATCGGGCGCAGGCCGCCCATCGCCGCGCCCGTGCCGATGCCGGCAAAGCCATATTCGGTGATCGGCGTGTCGATCACGCGCTTGTCGCCGAACTCGTCCAGCAGACCCTGGGTCACCTTATAGGCGCCCTGATATTCCGCGACTTCCTCGCCCATCACGAAAACGCGCTCATCCTTCCGCATTTCCTCGGCCATGGCGTCGCGCAGCGCTTCGCGCACGGTCGTCTTGACGAACTCGGTGCCTTCCGGAATCGCGGGATCCTGGACCGAGGCCTTGACGTCACTCGCCAGCTTGGACGTGCCGCTTTCAGCCTTCTTGGGCGCTGACGCGGCTTCCGCCTTGGGCGCTTCGGCCTTAGGCGCCGGCGCAGCTTCTTCGCCGCCCTCGCCCGCCATCTCGGCGATGACGGTGCCCACCTTCACGCCTTCGGTGCCTTCGGCGATCATGATCTTGCCGATCTTGCCTTCATCCACGGCTTCGAATTCCATCGTCGCCTTGTCGGTCTCGATCTCGGCGAGGATGTCGCCGGACTTGACCTCATCGCCTTCCTTCACCAGCCATTTGGCCAGCGTGCCCTCTTCCATCGTCGGCGAGAGCGCCGGCATCTTGATTACGATACCCATTAATATTGCTCCACCAGCACGTCGGTATAGAGTTCGGACAGTTCAGGCTCTGGCGAGGTTTCCGCGAAATCGGCCGCTTCGGCGACGGTCTTGCGGATATCCTGGTCGATCACCTTGATGTCGTCCTCGCTGACGCCGGCCTCGATCAGATATTTCTTCACGCCTTCGATCGGATCGGACTTGTCGCGCATCGCCTGCACTTCCTCGCGCGACCGGTATTTGGCCGGGTCGGACATGGAGTGGCCGCGATAGCGATAGGTCTTCATTTCCAGCAGGATCGGGCCATTGCCCTCCTGCACCCACTTGAGCGCCTCTTCGGTCGCACCGCGCACGGCCAGCACGTCCATGCCGTTGACCTGAAGCCCCGGAATTCGGAAGCTTTCGCCGCGACGATAAAGCTGGTCTTCCGCCGACGATCGATTGACGCTGGTGCCCATGGCATATTGGTTATTCTCGATCACGAAGATGATCGGGAGCTTCCACAGTTCGGCCATGTTGAAGGATTCATAGACCTGGCCCTGGTTGGCCGCGCCGTCGCCGAAATAGGCGACGCACACGCCGCCATCGCCATTATATTTATGCGCAAAGCCCAGGCCCGCGCCCAGCGACACCTGCGCGCCGACGATGCCATGGCCGCCGAAAAATTTATGTTCGACGCTGAACATGTGCATCGAACCGCCCTTGCCGCGCGAAATGCCGGCTTCGCGGCCGGTCAGTTCGGCCATGATGACATTGGGGTCGATACCATAGGCGAGCATGTGGCCATGGTCGCGATAGCCGGTGATGACACTGTCCTTGCCGGGCTTGAGCGCGGACTGAATGCCAACCGCGACCGCTTCCTGGCCGATATAGAGATGGCAGAATCCGCCAATCAGGCCCAGGCCGTAAAGCTGGCCGGCCTTTTCCTCGAAGCGGCGGATGAGGACCATCTGCCGATAAAATTCCAGCAGTTCGTCCTTGCTGGCCTTGTAATCGGTCGGGGTCTGGGGGCGAGGCCGGTTATGGTCCGCGCCGGCAGCGGGTGCAGCCGCCTTTGCCGTTGCGCGTGAAGGACGCGGCGTCGTTGGTTTCGCCAAGGCTCTTATCCTTTTGCGTGGGGGTAGGATGGAAGGAAGGCCGATATAGCGGCAGAGTTGCATATATTGCAACGGCGGACCCCGCGGAATCCGGGCATAACCAATAGCCGCGTCCGAAAATTGATGGCGGAAGGGAATAGGTGCGCGGGCGCTCTGGAAGGGCTTGCAGCAAAATTACCGAGACGGCATTTTTAGCGCAAAATCATTTCATAAGCCTGCGCATGATGTCTCAGCTCAATTTAGCGGCACGACCACTTCGTCATGATGGATCACGCCCAGTTGACGGCGGATCAGTTCGTCCGACAGGTCAGGATCGACCCGGCGCGGATTGAGCAGATCGACCCGGTTGCGCAGTTCGGCGCGCGCCTCCTGCACATGCTTCAATTCAGCCTTCGCCTCATGCAATTGACGCGAATAATCGCCCCAGGCGAGCACGCCATTGGAGCCCAGCACGACATAGCCCGCGAAGAACAGCAGCAGAAGCAGCGCGATCGCGGGGCCGATGGCCGACCAGAGGAGGAGACGAAGTTTAGCGATATGCGCCATGGACCAGAAGAATCACAGGAAAAGGCTGGCCGCAAGCAAAAAATGCGTCGTTTGCGGCCAGCCGAGTCTCCTGATGCTTAGCGGAAGATCGAACGCCCGGCATAAACGGCGATGTCGCCCAGTTCTTCCTCGATGCGGATGAGCTGGTTATATTTGGCGAGCCGGTCGGAACGCGCCAGCGAACCCGTCTTGATCTGCCCGCAATTGGTCGCGACGGCGAGGTCGGCGATGGTCGCGTCCTCGGTTTCGCCAGACCGGTGCGACATGACCGCGGTGTAGCGGGCGCGGTGCGCCATGTCGACGGCGGCCAATGTCTCGGTCAGCGTACCGATCTGGTTGACCTTGACCAGCAGTGAGTTGGCCAGCCCCTTGCCGATGCCCATCGACAGACGCGCCGGATTGGTGACGAACAGGTCGTCGCCGACGAGTTGCACCTTGTCCCCGATCAGGTCGGTCAGCGCCTTCCAACCTTCGAAATCATCTTCGCTCATGCCGTCCTCGATCGACTTGATCGGATAGTCGGCGCACAGCGCGGCGAGATAATCGGCCATTTCGACCGGTGAGAGCGACAGGCCTTCGCCCGAAATCTCATATTTGCCGCTCTTGAAGAATTCGGTCGCGGCGCAATCAAGCGCCAGCACGACGTCGTCGCCCGGCTTGTAACCCGCCTTTTCGACCGACAGCATGATGAAGTCGAGCGCGTCGCGGGTCGATGCGATGTTGGGGGCAAAGCCGCCCTCGTCGCCGACCGACGTCGCCAGCCCCTTGTCGTGCAGGCCCTTCTTGAGCGTATGGAAAATTTCGGATCCGATCCGCACGGCGTCGGCGATGCTTTCCGCGCCGACCGGCATGATCATGAATTCCTGAAAATCGATCGGGTTATCGGCATGTTCGCCGCCATTGATGATATTCATCATCGGCACCGGCAGCACATGTGAGGACACGCCACCGACATAGCGATAGAGCGGCAGACCGCGCGCATCGGCCGCAGCCTTCGCGGCGGCGAGCGACACGCCCAGGATCGCGTTGGCGCCGAGGCGCGACTTGTTTTCCGTGCCGTCCAGGGCGATCATCGCGGCATCGACTTCGCCCTGGTCTTCGGCGTCCAGGCCGATCAGTTCGCCGGCAATTTCGTCATTGACGGCGGCGACAGCCTGAAGGACGCCCTTGCCCAGATATTGGCTCATGTCGCCGTCGCGCTTTTCTACCGCTTCATAAGCGCCGGTGGAAGCGCCCGAAGGCACGGCGGCGCGGCCGAAGCTGCCGTCTTCCAGCATGACATCGACTTCGACGGTGGGATTGCCCCGGCTGTCGAAAATCTGGCGGGCGTGAATATCGAGAATGGCGGTCATGATCGCTCCTGCACTTAGCGTCGTAACGGGCGGCCGGTGGCCGGGAATGTGCGATCCGCTTAGCCAGCGCCTCCGCCAATGGCAATGCAGGGGCTTGCGCAGGCGCAAAAAATGCCGATGGTCGAAAATGTAACGGCAACGGAACTGTAGGCCGCCGCGATGCATTTGTTCGGTGACCCCACGGCCTTTCTGGGCCGCGATGCCGATTTGAAAGGGAGACTAGAGGACCATGGCCGACACACCGGGAACCCCGCCCATCAAGCGCGTGAAGAAGACGGCAGCCGTCAAGCCCGTCAAGGCGAAGCCCGCCAAGTCCGCTATCGCGACTCCCTCTGCCCCCGCAGTGAAGGCCGCGCCGGTCAAGAAGGCCGCCACGCGCAAGGCGCCTGCCGCCAAGACGCCGGGCAATGGCGCCGCCACCCATGGCTGGACCGCGCAGATCGCCCCGATCAAGGCTCAGGCTGAAAAAGCCGCCAAGGCTGCAGCGGACACGCTGAACGCAGTTGATTGGAAAGCCCATATCGACCCGATCAAGGAACAGGCGGGCAAAACCGCCAAGTCGGCTGCCGGCGTCGCCAAAGGGAAGACCGGCACCGCCATGCAAAGCCTGGCCAAGCTGATCGCTGACACGGCCGGCACCGTCGATTCCAAGCTCGGCCCGCAATATGGCGATTACGCCCGCCAGGCTGCGGAATCTGTCGCCGGCGCAGCCGACACGCTCGATGCCAAGGATGTCGACCAGTTGCTGGGCGAAGCGCGCGATTTCGTGCGCAAAAGCCCGGCGGTCGCGATCGGCGCGGCGGCGGTCGTCGGCTTCGTGCTGATGCGCCTGGCCAAGGGGTCGGACGACAAGGCCTGACACAGCCGCGTATTTCCTGACCGACGCACGATCCTGCACGGCGGGATGGAGGCCCAATTGATTGACGAGCCAGCGGATACGGCGGTGACGCCGCACACCGATGGGCAGCCCGACGGCGCGCCCGAAGAAAGCGTACGCGAAACCATCGCGCGCCTTTATGTCGACGCCCGCGCCTATGCCGCGGCTGAAGCAGACAAGCAGAAATTGCGGGCGGGCATCATTGGTACTGGCGTGCGCAACGCCGCCATCTTCGGCTTCGTGGGGCTCATGCTCGCCTTCGCCAGCATCGTCGCCCTGCTGGTGGGCCTGACCATTGCTCTGGCGCAGGTTATCGCGCCGATCTGGGCCACGCTGATCGTTGTAGGCTGCGCATTGATCCTGGTCGCGCTGCTGCTGCTCGCGGCCAAGAACTGTATCACGCGGATGAAGAAGGCGATCGCGCCATGAACCTGGAAGCCCGCTATCGCCAGGCCTGCCAGCGTGCGGACGCCGCGCGCGGACGACTGTCCATCACCGCGGAAGAAGCCAAGGCGCGTGTCGCGCCCGCCCGGCTCAAACAGGATGTGAAGGACAAGGCCAGCAATTCCGTGTTGAACGGCGTGGCCAATGCCGCCGCTCAGGCGCAACAGCGGCCCGTTGCGATCGCCGCAGCAGCCACCGCCTTCGGACTCTTTCTGGCGCGGCGTCCGCTGGCGGCACTTTTCCAGCGGCTGTACGTTCGCTTCCAAGACACCCAGGTAGACAATTCGGAGACTGACGATGGCTGATATCCGCGCTCAACTGACCCGCGTTCGCGAAGCAGCGAACGACGCCGCCACAACCGCCACCGACCGGATCAAGGACACCGGCGAAAAGGCGCGCGAAAGCGCGGGCGAACTGATCCAGACCAGCCGCGATAAAGCGAGCGAAGCCTATGGCGAAGCGCGCGACAAGACCCAGCGCGTCGCCACCCGCGCCAATGAGATCGTGCAGGAACATCCGATCGTCGCCGTGGCCGGCGCCGTCGCGGTCGGCGCGGTCGTCGCCTGGATGTTCCCCAAAAGCCGCGCCGCCATGAAGGCGCTGCCGGGCTTGGCCATGACCGCCGGCTCGCGCTTCCTGGAGGCCGCAGCCGTCGCACGCGCCGCCGCTGCCGAGGGCGCCGAAACGGTGAAGCAGGGCGCGACCCACGCGCTCCACGCCGCCGGCGATGTCGCCGCCGATGCGCGCGACAGCGTCGCGTCTGCCGACCTGTCGGCGAAAGCCTCAAGGCTGGCAGATGAGGTGACTACGCTGGTCGCGGCGAAAGTCGATGCATTGAGTGACGCGATCAAGGCGCGATTGCCCAAAAGCTAATCACGATTGCGGCGAACGCAATCGATCCGGCCTCTGCTCTTCTTGGCGTATCGCGGTGACGATGCTAAGGCATCGCGATACGCATAAGGAGAATAGATAACGCCATGAGCAAAATGCATCTGGTGATGGGGGGTCGCGTGACGAATCCGCAGACCCTTGAATTTCAGGACCTCAGCAAGGTCGATCTCGTCGGTGTGTTCCCTGACTATGCGTCCGCAGAAAAGGCTTGGCGCAGCGCGGCGCAGCGCACGGTCGATGATGCGGAAATGCGCTATGTCATCGTGCATCTGCACCGCCTGTTGGAACCGGAACTTCCGGCCGCCTGATCGCCCTCCGTTCGCTCTGAGCTTGTCGAAGGGCTTTTCTTTTCAGAAGGAAGAGCAGGGACTTCGACAGGCTCAGCCCAAACGGACAGATTTTTTAACCTTAATGCAGCGCGCGCGGCTTCTTTCTGAAGCGCCAGCGCAGGAGGGGCCGGGTCAGCGCCAGCCCCACCAGAAAGCCGCCGATATGCGCGGCGATCGCGATCTGGCCAAGTTCGCTCATCCCCGCGCCGCTCGCCAGCCCAATCATCAACTGCACCGCGATCCACGCGCCCGCCAGCCACAGCACACGCACCAGATTGGACGATATCGGTCCGATGGCGCGCACCTGCTGCTGGCTGTAGAGCAACGCATAAGGCGCGATGATGGCGGAAATGGCGCCGCTGGCCCCGACCATCGGGTTCGTGGAACCCGGATCGATCGCCCATTGCGCCAGGCAGGCGCCATAGGCACCGATGACATAAAGGGCGAGCGTCCCGGCCCACCCTAGCACATGCTCCACCTGCCGCCCGCAGAAGAGCAGCATCAGCATGTTGAAGCCGATATGCAGCCAGCCGGCATGGATGAAGGTGCAACTGAGCGGCGTAAGCCAGGCGGGCGCCGCGGCCATGCCGTCAAGCAGCGCAGGATCGCCCAGGCGCGCAGGAATGAAGCCGCCGACGATCGCGGCGTTATCGACCTGCCCCGTCAGATAGAGCAGCAGGAAGGCGGCGACCGTAATCGCCCCAATCCCATTGGTCAGTCGGCCAGCCGGCAGCTTCACGGTCAGATGAAATCGATCTTGTCGACTTGGTAGAATTTGTCCCCGGACGGCACGGACACTTCCACGTCCTCGCCCACCGTGCGGCCGATCAGCGCGCGGCCCAGCGGGCTGTTATAACTGATCATGCCCTGCTTGGCGTCCGCTTCGGCCTGGCCGACAATCTGGTATTTCACCGGCTTGTCGTCTTCATCCAGCAACGTCACGGTCGCGCCGAACACGATCTTGTCGCCCGACAGGGTCGTCGGGTCAATCACCTGGGCGCGGGACAGCTTGTCCTCCAGATCGTTGATCGTCGCCTCGACCTGGCCCTGCCGCTCCTTGGCGGCGTGATATTCGGCGTTTTCGGACAGATCACCGTGCGCGCGCGCTTCTTCGATGGCGTCCACGATCAAAGGCCGCTCGGCCTTCAACTCGCGGAGCTGCGCGGTGAGCTTGTTATAGCCCATCTGCAGCATCGGCATCTTCTCGACGGTCGCCATTTGCAAATCCTTCGTCAAAACTTCCCTTTGGCGACCCGAACGTCGGGTCGCCCGCAGCATGCTTCCTTGTGCAGGGGATCAGGCTTGCGACAGGGGATAATAGGACTGGAGCGAGCGCACTTCAAGGGCATGACCCCGTAAAGCCTCGATCGCATCGGCCGCAGCGACGCTGGCGGCGGCCGTAGTGAAGCTGGCCACCTTGTGGCGCAGCGCGCTGATGCGGATCGCCTTGCTGTCTTTGAGCGACTGCCAGCCTTCGGTCGTGTTGAAAATGAGCTGCACGTCGCCATCGCTGATCTTGTCCACGATATGCGGGCGGCCTTCGGCGACCTTGTTGACCCGCTGAACGGCGATGCCCTGCTCTCCCAGATATTGGGCGGTGCCGCCGGTCGCGATCAGCCTGAACCCCATGTCCACCAGCTTGCGCGCGGCGGGCAGTATGACCGGCTTGTCGCTATCCTTGAGCGAGATGAACACCGTGCCCTCGGTCGGCAGCATGGTGCCCGCCCCAATTTGCGCCTTGGCAAAAGCGGTAGCAAAATTGCTATCAATTCCCATGACTTCGCCGGTGCTTTTCATTTCCGGTGAGAGAACCGGATCGACGCCGGGGAAGCGGCCGAAGGGGAATACCGCCTCCTTGACCGCCACATGGCTGATCGCGTTGCGGTCGATCTTCGGCAGATCCTTGATCTTCTCGCCGGCCATCACGCGCGAGGCGATCTTAGCGATGGGGGTACCGATCGCCTTGGCGACGAAGGGCACGGTCCGGCTGGCGCGCGGATTGACCTCGATCAGATAGACAATGCCGTCCTTCACCGCGAACTGGATGTTCATCAGGCCGCGCACCGACAGGGCATGGGCCAGCACTTCGGTCTGCCGCTCGATCTCTGCGATGATCCCGTCCGACAGGCTGTATGGCGGCAGCGAGCAGGCGCTGTCGCCCGAATGGACGCCCGCCTCCTCGATATGCTGCAACACGCCGGCCACGACCACATCGTCCCCATCACACAGCGCATCGACATCGACCTCGATCGCGTCGCGGAGATATTGGTCGATCAGCACCGGCGAGTCGCCCGACACCTTGACCGCGGTGGTGATATATTCCTCCAACTGCGCCTGTCCGTCGACAATCTCCATCGCCCGGCCGCCCAGCACATAGGACGGGCGCATCAGGACGGGATAGCCGATGCGGTTGGCGACCGCGATCGCTTCCTCGCGGCTGCGCGCGATGCCGTTGGCGGGCTGGCGCAGCTTGAGCTTGTCGATCAGCGCCGCGAAACGCTCGCGATCCTCGGCAAGGTCGATCGCGTCGGGGCTGGTGCCCAGGATCGGGATGCCCGCATCCTCCAGCGCCTGCGCCAGCTTGAGCGGCGTCTGGCCGCCAAACTGCACGATCACGCCTTTCAGTGTCCCGTTCGACATTTCGACGTTCAGGATTTCCAGCACATCCTCGGCCGTCAGCGGCTCGAAATAGAGGCGGTCAGACGTATCATAGTCCGTCGAAACCGTCTCAGGATTGCAGTTTATCATGATGGTTTCATAGCCGACTTCGCTCAGCGCGAAGCAGGCATGGACGCAGCAATAGTCGAACTCGATGCCCTGCCCGATCCGGTTCGGCCCGCCGCCCAGGATCACGACCTTCTCGCGATCGGTAGGCGCGGATTCATTCTCGGCCTCGCCGAACATCGGCGCTTCATAGGTCGAGTACATATAGGGCGTCTTCGCCTCGAACTCGGCGGCGCAGGTGTCGATGCGCTTGAACACCGGGCGCACGCCCAGCTTGTGGCGCAGCTTGCGTACTTCGTCCTCGGTCACGCCGCCGGTCATCGCCTTGACGGCTTCATGGATCAGGCCCGAACCGCGCGCGATGCCGCGCTCGTTGCCCGCCAGATTGGCGGACTTGAGCGCCAGCCAGGCGAGCCGTTTGTCAGAAAAGCCCATGGCTTTGAGGTGCCGCATCCCGTCCGCGTCGCGCGGCAGGCCATTGGCCAGCACTTCGCCTTCCGCGTCCACGATTTCCTTGATCCGTTCCAGGAACCAGGGATCGAACTTGGCGATATTGTGGATTTCCTGAACGCTCAGCCCTTCGCGCAATGCCTGCGCGGCGACCAGCAGCCGGTCCGGCGTCGGCTGGGCGAGCGCGGCGACGATGTCGTCCTTGGGCGCGCCGACCAGGTGATCGACCGTGTTGAAACCGCTGAGGCCGGTTTCCAGCCCGCGCAGCGCCTTCTGCATCGACTCATGGATGTTACGGCCGATCGCCATGACTTCGCCGACGGACTTCATCGCCGTGCCCAGCAGCGGCTCGGCGCCCTTGAACTTCTCGAACGCGAAGCGGGGGATCTTCGTCACGACATAGTCGATGGTCGGTTCGAACGACGCAGGCGTCGCGCCGGTGATGTCGTTGGTGATCTCGTCCAGCGTATACCCCACCGCCAGCTTGGCCGCGACCTTGGCGATCGGGAATCCAGTCGCCTTGGACGCCAGCGCCGACGAGCGCGACACGCGCGGATTCATCTCGATCACGACAAGACGGCCGTCCTTCGGATTGACGGCGAACTGTACGTTGGAACCGCCTGTTTCGACGCCGATTTCCCGCAATACCGCGATCGATGCGTTGCGCATGATCTGATATTCCTTGTCGGTCAGCGTCAGCGCCGGGGCAACGGTGATGCTGTCGCCGGTATGGACGCCCATCGGATCGACATTTTCGATCGAACAGATGATGATGCAATTGTCGTTGCGATCCCGCACGACCTCCATCTCATATTCCTTCCAACCGAGAAGGGACTCCTCGATCAGCACCTCGGTGGTCGGCGACGCATCCAGCCCGCCGCGCACGATCGTCATGAACTCATCGCGATTATAGGCGATGCCGCCGCCGGTGCCGCCCATGGTGAAGCTCGGCCGGATGATCGAGGGAAGCCCTGTAAACTCCAGCCCTTCCAGCGCCTCTTCCATCGTGTGCGCAATGCGCGAGCGGGCTGATTCCAGCCCGATCTTGTCCATCGCGTCGCGGAACTTGATCCGGTCTTCCGCCTTGTCGATCGCTTCGGCATCCGCGCCGATCATCTGCACGCCGTACTTCTCCAGCGTACCGTCATTGAACAACGCCAGCGCCGTGTTCAGCGCGGTCTGCCCGCCCATGGTCGGCAGCACCGCGTCCGGCCGCTCCTTCTCGATGATCTTCGCCACGATGTCCGGCGTGATCGGCTCGACATAGGTTGCGTCGGCAAATTCCGGGTCGGTCATGATCGTGGCCGGGTTGGAATTGACCAGGATGATGCGATAGCCCTCTTCCTTGAGCGCCTTCACCGCCTGCGTGCCCGAATAATCGAACTCGCACGCCTGGCCGATGATGATCGGGCCAGCGCCGATGATGAGGATGGAGGAGATGTCGGTGCGTTTGGGCATTATGATTGCATTCCCAAGAAACTTAGAATTAATTTAAGAAGTAATTTTGCGGCTTCGCCCACGAAAGTACCCGCAGCCTTTTCTGACACCCAGCCGAGCGTCTTTTTACTTCTAGACGCCAGTTCGGCAGATCGGACATATTCTCCTGATAGCGCTTGCTCTAACTGGCCAATTTCTATCGAGAGAGCGGAAGCCTGCTCAGGAGTAATTTCTCCAAGTTCGTTACCAGTTCGAATACGTCGCCTTAGTTCCGATGCACGGTCCCGAATTTCAGCGATTTCTTGGCTGTCCGCCTGAATTTTTACTACGAGATCATCAGATCGCTCGTTAATGGATGATTCTCGCAAATTTGACAGTGCCTGACGGAGCCAATCCGATCCAAATGCGTGGTACTTTCTAAGGACTGCATATTTATTATACAGCTCCAAATATCGATAAGTTCCAGACTCTGCTCGGTTGATTCCTATATTTTCATCTGGAGCGGAGGATACGATATTGTCATAGCGACGCCTATCATCCTCGACGCGGTCAATAAATTTCTCAAAGCGCTTACGGCCAATAGTAATGAATGCTCCTGCAAACTCATCATCTTCAATATATGATAAATCGCACATGTTCAGAAGGCGTATCGCGTTCGAAATTTCGTCATCGCTAACTTCAATATTCCAATTTTCAAACAAGAAAACTTGAATATCTTGCCGAGGACAAGACAGGCCGTTTGACAACCCACACGCACTATCTAGTATAGCTGCTGCTATGTATTCGAAGCGTTGGCTCAATGCACCGCCCCTGTCTGCGCCTCGCACCCCCAGCCGTCATATTCGACGCCGCAGAGGATTTCGATCTGGAGGCATTTGCGAGTCAGCGCGCGGATCGACTGCTCGTCGACGGGCTGCACGCATTCCAGGAACAGGTACAGGTCGCCCTCCTCATCCTCTTCCCGGTCGAGTTCGACAAAGCCGAACTGGCTGGCGATGGTGAGCAGCCGTTCGAAATCCTTTTCGCTGCCGCGGAAGGACACATCCACCGGCCGCGCGATCCGCGCTACGTCGCCATTGGCGGCGAGGTTGGCGAGCACGTCCTTGTCCGCCTCCCACTCGGCGGCGAGGCGGGCTTCATCGACGGGGGGGAGGTTGAGGCTCATGCCGCAACCGACCCTTTGAGGCCCGTCACGAATTTCCTGAACAGGTAGAAGCTGTCCTGCGGTCCCGGCGAGGCTTCGGGATGGTACTGCACCGAAAAAGCGTTCCTGTCGGTCAGTTCTATCCCGCAATTGCTGCCGTCGAACAGCGACACATGGGTCGCGCGGACATTGGCGGGCAGCGTGGCGGCATCCACGGCAAAGCCATGGTTCATCGATGTGATCTCAACCAGGCCATCGTCCAGCCGCTTGACCGGATGGTTCGCGCCGCGATGACCCTGATGCATCTTGATCGTCTTGGCGCCCACGGCCAGACCCAGCAACTGATGGCCCAGGCAAATGCCGAAGATCGGCACATTGTCGGTCAGCAGCGCGGCGATCACCGGCACGGCATAGGCGCCGGTCGCCGCCGGATCGCCCGGTCCGTTGGACAGGAACACGCCGTCGGGCTGCAAGTCCATCACCTGCTCGAACGTCGCGGTCGCGGGCAGCACGGTGACGCGCGCGCCGGCCTTCACCAGATTGCGGAAGATATTGTTCTTCGCGCCATAATCGATCGCCACAACATGCGGACGCGGCGCGGGAGTCGGCAGATCCTGTTCCGCGAACAGCAACGGCTCGCCATCCTCGCCCACCGCGGGATAGCCCGCCGCGACCGTCTCCAGCGCATCGGTGGCGTCGACATCATAGCCCTTGCCCAGCGTCCAGCCGCCATCCTTCCACAGGCGCGTCTCCTTGCCCGTGACTTCGATGGCCAGATCCATGCCCTCCAGCCCCGGCCAGCCCGCCGCCTTGGCGGCCAGCGCGGCGATATCGAACTGGCCGTCGGGATCATGGGCGATCACGACATTGGGCGCGCCTTTGACGCGGATCAGGCGGGTCAGCGCGCGGGTATCGACACCGGCGAGGCCAATACGGCCATTGTCCGCCATCCACTGGTCAAAGGCCATGACATTGCGGAAATTGCTCGGCGCGGTCACGTCCTCGCGCACGATGCAGCCCAACGCGTAAGGATTGTCCGCCTCGACATCGTCCAGGTTGGTGCCGACGTTACCGATATGGGGAAAGGTGAAATTGATGATCTGCCCGGCATAGGACGGATCGGTCATGATCTCCTGATAGCCGGTGATCGACGTGTTGAAGCACAGTTCGCCCACAGCCTCGCCGATCGCGCCGAAGCCGCGCCCGAACACCGCGGACCCATCGGCGAAAACCACGACCCCTGTCGCTCCTTTAGGCACGGTAAGGGTTTTGGCGTCAGCCATGGCGGTCGGTCCTTTATGCTTTTGCGGGAACCCGTCTGATGCGGGTTAAACGGCCGGTCACCTATGCCCCCACGCCCGCAAGGTCAACGTCTGTTAAAAATCTCTTTTGGCGCTATATCTGCTCCTTTCCGCAAGCAACAGGATTAATGCGTCGATGATTCGCGATACCATCAAGAGCGCCCAGGTCACCGCCATGAAGGCTGGCGACAAGGACAGGCTGGCGGCCGTGCGCCTGATTCTGGCGAAGCTGAAGGACCGCGACATCGAACTGCGCACCGCCTCCACCATGCCGGACGACGACGCCATCGTGGTCGAAGTGTTGCAGAAGATGGTCAAGCAGCGCCGCGAATCGATCGAGATGTTCAGGAACGGCGGCCGCGACGAACTGGCGGCCAAAGAACAGGCGGAGCTGGAGGTGATCGAAGGCTTCCTGCCTGCGCAACTGAGCGAGGACGAGACGAAGGCGACGATCGAGAGGATCAAGACCGAGGTCGGCGCGGCAAGCGTGAAGGACATGGGCAAGGTGATGGCGGTGCTGAAGGAACGCCATGGCAGTGTGATCGACATGAGCAAGGCGAGTGGAATGGTAAAGGCGGCGCTGGGCTAAGCTATCATTGATAGTTCCCCTCCCGCTTGCGGGAGGGGTTAGGGGAGGGCATGTTCCACATCAATGGACAAAGGCTACGCCCGCCCCACCGCGAAAGCGCGCGCACTGCGTAATAATGCCACGGGCGTCGAACGCGCCCTATGGCACGTCATCAGTGCCCGAAAAATCTCCGGCATCCGTTTCAACCGTCAGGTTCCCATCGGCCAATTCATCTGCGATTTCGTGGCGCGATCCATCGGCCTGGTGATCGAAGTCGACGGCGGACAGCATAATGATGAGGTTGATGCGGAACGGACGCGCTACATCGAAGCACAGGGCTTTCGCATGATCCGTTTCTGGAACAATGATGTTCTGGGCAATATCGAAGGCGTGATTGAGGAAATCGAACGGGTGATTGCAAACATGCCCTCCCCCGACCCCTGCCGCAAGCGGGAGGGGAGAGATTGAGCCTTTCCCCCGCTTTCCTCGACGAACTGCGGATGCGCACGTCGCTGTCCACCCTGATCGGCCGCACGATCAAGGTCACCAAAGCGGGCCGCGAATACAAGGCTTGCTGCCCCTTCCACAATGAGAAGACGCCCAGCTTCACGATCAACGACGAGAAGGGCTTCTATCATTGCTTCGGCTGCGGCGCGCATGGCGATGCGATCCGCTGGATGACCGACCAGCGCGGCCTGCCCTTCATGGAGGCGGTCAAGGAACTGGCGCAGGCCGCCGGCATGGACGTCCCCGCCCCCGATCCGCGCGCCGCCAAGCGCGCCGAACAGGCCAAGGGCCTGCATGACGCCATGGCCGCCGCGCAGGGCTTTTTCGAGGAGCAACTGGGCGGCATCGACGGCGGTGAAGCCCGCGCCTATCTGCAAAAGCGCGGCATCAGCGATGCGACACGCCGGGCCTTCGGCTTCGGCTTCTCCCCTGACGGGCGCGGCCGTCTGAAGAGCGCGCTCAAGGATTTCGGCGAGCCGATGCTGGTTGAGGCCGGACTGCTGATCGATCCTGAAGCACTGGAGCAGGGCAACGCCAGGAAACGCGAACGCTATGATCGCTTCCGCGGGCGCCTGATGCTACCCATCCGGGACATTCGTGGCCGCGTCATCGCCTTTGGCGGCCGCATATTGGGCGCGGGTGAGCCGAAATATCTGAATTCCCCCGACACGCCGCTGTTCGACAAAGGCCGCACCCTCTACAATATCGACCGCGCCTCCCCCGCCAGCCGCCAGACCGAACGGGTGATCGTGGTCGAAGGCTATATGGACGTGATCGCGCTGGCGCAGGCCGGCTTCGGTGATGCCGTCGCCCCGCTTGGCACCGCGCTGACCGAACATCAGATCGAGCGGCTGTGGAAAATGGTCGAAGTGCCGATCCTCTGCTTCGACGGCGATTCGGCGGGACAAAAGGCCGCGATCCGCGCCGCCACCCGCGCCCTGCCGCTGCTGCGCCCCGGCCATAGCCTCTGCTTTGCCACCCTGCCGCCGGGCAAAGACCCCGACGATCTGCTGCGCGAGAGCGGCCCGCAGGCGATGGAAGCGGTGCTCAAGGCGGCCGAACCGCTGATCGAACGGCTATGGAGCCATGAACTGAGCGCCATGCCGCTCGACACGCCCGAACAGAAGGCCGCGCTCAAGCAGCGGCTACGCGCCATAACGGATGCGATCGCCCATCCCGACGTCCGCGCCCATTATGCCCATGAATTTCGCGAACGCTATGACGCGCGCTTCTTCGCCCGGCGCGATAACACCCCGGCGCAAAGGCAGGCGCGCGGCGGCGGGGATGGCGGCCGCTGGCAACGTGACAAGCGCGGCAACTGGAAAGCGCCGATTCCCGCGGCCGGTTTTGAAGTCCGCGCGATCGGCGCCAATGGCCTGGAACAGCGACTGCTACGCGCCGTCCTGGCCAGTCTGCTGCGCCATCCCGAACAGATTCTGCCCCATCGCGAGATGCTGTCGGCGCTGCAAATCGCTGATTCGCTGCTGGCGCAATTGCTGGACGTGATGATCAGCACGTCCTTCCGCAAAGAAACAGTTGAAACACAGGCCCTCCTTACCATATTGGGGCAAGGTGAGTTGTATAATATGGCTAAGGGGATGCTCCGGGCCGATGCGTTCAAACTCACTCCCGACAGGACGACCACCGATCCTGATCGCGTCGCACGCGATCTTGAGGAGGCCGTTCGGGTAATGACACAGGGACCAGAGCTTGAGCGGAATTTGGCCGTAGCGACCGAGCGGGTGAAGGCGGATGTGAGCGAAGAGAATTTGCTGGCGCAAAATCATGCGCTGGTTGCTCATCGCAACCATCTTCTCCGCTTGGCGGAACTCGGCCAGTCCGAAGACATTATTTGATGAGATCGTTCTTGCGAGAGCGGCGGAGTTAAGGCGAATAAATGGCGACCAAGGCGAACAGCAAGAGTGCGGCGGGTGCAGGCGATGGCGGGGATGAAGGCGGCGACGCCCCCCTGCTCGACCTCAACGAAGCCTCGGTCAAGAAGCTGATCGCGCGCGCGAAAAAGCGCGGCTACATCACCTATGACGAGTTGAACAACGCCTTGCCGCAGGACCAGATGTCCTCCGAGCAAATCGAGGACGTGATGTCCGCGCTGAACGACATGGGCGTCAACATTGTCGAAAATGAGGAAGCGAGCGAAGACGGCGACGAGCAGCGCGAGCGTGAGGATGCCGACGACGCCGAAGATGATTCGGGCGATGATGATGGCGGCCCGAAGCTTATCACCGAAAAGAAGAAGGAAACGGTCGATCGCACCGACGATCCCGTTCGCATGTATCTGCGCGAAATGGGCGCGGTGGAACTGCTCAGCCGTGAGGGCGAAATCGCCATTGCCAAGCGGATCGAGGCGGGCCGCGACACGATGATTCTGGGTCTGTGCGAAAGCCCGACGACCTTCAACGCGATCATCGAATGGTCGACCGCGCTCAACAATGGCGAAATGCAGCTGCGCGAGATTCTCGATCTCGACGCCATGCTGTCCAAGGACCCTGCCCCGGAAAGCCTGGAGGAAGGCGCCGAGGATGATGATGGCGAGATCAGCGAGAAGACCGCTGGCCCTAGCTTCAAGGAAGAAGAAGAGCCGGAGGAGGAATCCGCCGACGCCGACGAGGATGAGGACGGCGCCCCCCGCGCCCGCCGCGTCGAGGAAGAAGAGGAAGAGGACAACACCCTCTCCCTCGCCCAGATGGAAGAGACGCTCAAGCCGATGGCGCTTGAAAAGTTCGCGACCATCACCGAAATCTTCCGCGCCTTTTCCGCCGCACAAGAAGCCCGCATGGTCGCGATGGCGGTGGGCGAAGTGCTGAGTCAGAAGGCCGAGGATGATTATCATGATTTGCGCGAGCAACTCACCGCGCAGGTCGAAAGCGTCCAGTTCCACCAGCAGAAGATCGAATATCTGGTCGATCAGCTCTATGCCTATAACCGGCGCCTGACCGCGCTGGGCGGGCAGATGCTGCGCTTGGCCGAACGCCATAAAGTCAGCCGCAAGGATTTCCTCGACCGCTATGTGAATCATGAGCTCGACGACGCCTGGCTCGACAAGGTGCAGGGCCTCGACAAGAAATGGGCCGCCTTCGCCGCCGCCGAAGGGCGGGCGGTCGATCGCATCCGCAATGAGGTGAGCGAAATCGCCCAGGCGACCGGCATGTCGCTCAGCGAGTTTCGCCGCATCGTCAACATGGTGCAGAAGGGCGAGCGCGAAGCGCGCATCGCCAAGAAGGAAATGGTCGAGGCGAACCTGCGCCTGGTCATCTCTATCGCTAAAAAATATACAAACCGCGGCCTGCAATTTCTTGATCTTATTCAGGAAGGCAATATCGGCCTGATGAAGGCGGTGGATAAGTTCGAATATCGCCGCGGCTACAAGTTCAGCACTTATGCCACCTGGTGGATCAGGCAGGCGATCACCCGTTCGATCGCGGATCAGGCGCGGACCATCCGTATCCCGGTCCATATGATCGAAACGATCAATAAGCTGGTCCGCACCAGCCGACAGTTCCTGCACGAGCAAGGCCGCGAACCTACCCCGGAAGAGATGGCCGAGCGCCTCTCCATGCCGCTCGAAAAGGTCCGCAAGGTGATGAAGATCGCCAAGGAGCCGATCTCCCTCGAAACGCCGATTGGCGACGAGGAGGACAGCCATCTGGGCGACTTCATCGAGGACAAGAATGCGATCATACCGGTGGACGCCGCGATCCAGGCGAATCTGAAGGAAACTGTCACCCGCGTCCTGGCGTCTCTCACCCCGCGTGAGGAGCGCGTGCTCCGGATGCGCTTTGGCATCGGCATGAACACCGACCACACGCTGGAGGAAGTCGGCCAGCAGTTCAGCGTCACCCGCGAACGTATTCGTCAGATCGAAGCGAAGGCGCTGCGCAAGCTCAAGCATCCGTCGCGCTCGCGCAAGATGCGGTCTTTCCTCGATCAGTAACGAAAGCATCGTTCGGAAAAGTGGAAACTGGTTTTCCGTAAAAACGATTCGGCGACAAAAACTAAATTGATCGGTAAATAGTAATTAACCATCGTTGACGGAAAAGGGCGGCTTTCACAGTCGCCCTTTCTGATTCCGTAAACCGGACGTTTACTCCGGCCTACTATGCCTTGGGATCGCAGCCTGCCGATGCGGGCGTAATAGGGATTTGGGCATGAGCGAAGCGGCACCGCGCTATCAATTTGGCGACATAGCGCGAATTTTGGAGGCGCTGGTCGCCGCCGATGGAACGGCCGCTCATGCCTATGCCAATCGCGCCGGCACCGGTGTAGCGCGCGACGCGCTGCTCTCGCTGTCCGACCTGGCCGACGCGACCTATTATCTCTGCATGCTCCACGGCCGTCATCCCGGCGTGATCGATCATGCCGCGACCCGTTCGGCCGACAATGCCGCACGCCAATGGCTGATCGAGACGGCAGACGCCTTCGCTCGCGAGCGCGCCTATCTCACCCAGGTCACGGTCGCCACCGGTCCCGCGCCCAGCACGGCAGGTCAGGCCGATTGTGAAACCGCCGTCAGCCAGCAGCGCCATGCGCTCGACATGCTGGCCCAGTCCGACCGCCGCGGTTGCGCCATGGGCGCTGCAATGGCTTTGGTGCTCGATTGGCGCGCGGTGCGCCAGGTCCTCGACATGGCGGCCCTGCGCGCAGGCCTGGAGCCCCATCCCTATGCCATGCCCGATCGTAACGCGACGCTGGATGTCGCCCGCGCGATCGGCGGCGACGATGGCATCGACCGGGCGATCCAGTTCGGCGCGCGCCAGTTGCTGAACCAGCATCGCGGTCTGTGGGATCTGCTTGCCGCCCGCGCCGACGTGCGCGCCCGACAGGCCTAATTTCCCCTTTTACGATTGCGCCTGCCCATCGCTTTGCCTAGTCCGGTTGTCATCGGCAACCGAATGGAATAGCAATATGCGCTTTGAAGGCACGCAGGATTATGTCGCCACCGACGACCTGAAGGTCGCGGTCAACGCCGCCGTGCTGCTACGTCGCCCCTTGTTGGTCAAAGGGGAGCCAGGCACCGGCAAGACCGTCCTGGCCCAGGAGATCGCCAAGGCGCTGGACGCGCCGTTGATCGAATGGAACGTCAAGTCCACGACCAAGGCGCATCAGGGCCTCTATGAATATGACGCCGTCGCCCGCCTGCGCGACGGCCAGTTGGGCGACGCGCGCGTCCACGACATCGCCAACTACATCCGAAAGGGCAAATTGTGGGAGGCCTTCACCTCGCCCAAGCTGCCCGTGCTGCTGATCGACGAGATCGACAAGGCCGACATCGAATTTCCCAACGATCTGTTGCAGGAACTCGATCGCATGGCCTTCCACGTCTATGAGACGGGCGAGACGATCGCCGCGGCCGATCGCCCGGTCGTCATCATTACGTCGAACAACGAGAAGGAGCTGCCCGACGCTTTCCTGCGCCGTTGTTTTTTCCATTATATCAAATTTCCGGACCGCGACACGCTGGCGCAAATCGTCGACGTCCATTTCCCCGGCATCCAGAAGATATTGGTCAGCAAGGCGATGGATATCTTCTACGATATCCGCGAGGTGCCGGGCCTCAAGAAGAAGCCCTCGACCTCCGAACTGCTCGACTGGCTCAAGCTGCTGCTGAACGAGGATATGCCGCTAGACGTTCTCCAGAACAGCGATCCGACCAAGGCGATCCCGCCGCTCCACGGCGCGCTGCTCAAAAATGAGCAGGACGTCATGATGTTCGAACGCCTCGCCTTCATGGCGCGCCGACAGGGGCGGTAACGCAGGATCACCGCCAACCTCCGTTGTGCTAAGGAATATCTATGTCCCACACCGCCGGATGCCTCTGCGGCGCCGTCCGCATCATCATCGACGCCGAACCAATCGCCGCGCGCATGTGCTGGTGCCGCCTGTGCCAATATCTGGGCGGCGGATCGGCGACCGTGAACGTCGGCTTCCCATCGGACAAGATGACGACCAGTGGCGACGTCCGCTGGCATGACAGCGTCGCCGACAGCGGCAACGCGATGAAGCGCGGCTTCTGTCCCACCTGCGGTACGCCACTGTTCAGCCTGGCCGAATCGCGCCCGCATCTTACCTTCATCCGCGCCGGCGCGCTCGACGATCCTTCGCTGATCGGGCCGCAGGCGGTGATCTGGACCGATGCCGCCCCTGGCTGGGCGCATCATGATCCCGACCTGCCCCATTATCCTGCGCAAATCCCGCCTGTGCCCTGAAACAGGCCCAGAGCGCCACGCGCGCAAAATAGACGCTTGCGCCCCCCGGTTTAGTCTGTAGCCTCTCCTTCATAGTTCAATGCCGCGCAAAGACGGTATCGACCTGGAGAGTGATGACAATGCCGAAGCGCACCAAAGGACTCATAGCCGCTATAGTCTCCGCGACAGCGTTGTGCCTTTCCATTCCGACTATCGCCCATGCCGCCGACGCCGAAGCCTGGACCCCGACCGAAAGCGCCATCCGCGCCGCCTCCGCCGGCATCGCCCTGCCCCATACCGTCGCCGGCCTCTCGCTCAGCAAGAGCGGCGAAGCGTCCAATGGCGGCCGCGCGGTCGACAATTATGCGCAATATCTGTCGGAGGATGGCGCCATCCAGGCGACCCTTTACGTCTATCTGCCAACCTATGCCGACGCCTCGCTGGCCGCTTATATGACTGACAAGGCGGTGATGGAGCGGTTCGGCGCGAAGACCCGCCGCACCGCCTATGCCAGCGCGCCCGTCGCCGGCCGGGCGGACGGCGCGATCCGCGCGGTCTATGACGATGCAGCCGACGGCGCGCTGACCACGGCCGCCGGGTTCGTCCATGCCGGGCGCTGGATCGTCAAGATCCGCGTGACCGGCCCGACCGAGCGTCGCGGCGAAGTGCTGGCCGGTCTAGACGGCATGCTGGCCAACCTGACGGTCGATGACCCCGCCAGCTTGCACGCCACCGCCCCCGCCAGCTTCTCCGCCTGTCCCGCCGCGCCGACCGCCGACGCCCGGCTGACTCCGCCCAAGCCAACCGAGGAAGCCGCGCCGCGGGATGTCCGCATCCCGCGCGATGGCAAGGATGCGCTCTGCATCCGCGGCACGGCCGCCACTGCCGACGGCCGCTACGACATGCTCCAGCAGGCCGGGCGCAGCGATAGCGCGATCATCGTGCCCGTCGATGATAGCGGCACCGTGCTGGCCTTCGATCCCGCCGCCAACGGCGCAGGCTACAAGCTATCGATTCACATGGTGGGCCAGACCGATATTTATGGCGTCTATGACAGGGTGCCCAGCCCGCATCAGATCGCCGCCATCATCGACGGCAAGGACACCCAGACCGCCGAGGCGCAAGCCGTCGCCACCTACGCCGCCAATGGCGAGGTGACGGTCAGCCGCCTGGCGCAGAAGGGGCGCTGAAGGCGCTTTCGATCTTGTCAAAATGCGGCTTTAACATGCCGGGATGAATCAGCCGACAGACGCGACCCGCTTCGCCCGTATCCGCGGCCGTCTGGAAGCGATCAGCATATCGCCCGGTCCAGCGGCATGGGCGTTCGAATTTCTTCTTTTCGGCTTCAAGCAGGGCTGGGCGTGCCTGTTCGGCGGCTTGATGCTGGCGCTCCTGCTGGCTACGCACCTTTTCTACCCGTCCGGCGCATACCTCCATCGCTATGATTTCCTGACGTTGGCGGCGCTCTTCATTCAGGCCGCGATGCTGGGCTTCCGGCTCGAAAGCTGGGACGAGGCGAAGGTCATCTTCGCCTTCCACCTGATTGGCACGATCATGGAATTGTTCAAGACTCATGCCGGTTCGTGGATCTATCCGGAGGCCAGCCTGCTTCATGTCGGTCCGGTACCGCTCTTTTCAGGATTCATGTATGCGGCGGTGGGCAGCTATATCGCCCGTATCTGGCGCATTTTCGATTTCCGCTTCCTCCATTATCCCCCGGTCTGGGCAACGATGTTGTTGGCTGGCGCCATCTACGTCAATTTCTTCGCCCATCATTGGCTGCCCGATATCCGGCTCGCCCTGTTTGCAGCCGCCGTCCTGCTATTTGGCCGCACCTGGATCATCTTTACGCCCTGGCGCGCGCCGCGGCGGATGCCGCTACTTTTTGGCTTCTTCCTCGTCGCCCTGTTCATCTGGTTTGCGGAAAATATCGGCACTTTCGCCAACGCCTGGACCTATCCCGACCAGCGCCATGGCTGGCAGATGGTCAGCGTCGCCAAGCTGGGCAGTTGGTATATGCTCATCATCATCTCCTTCGTGCTGGTGTCGCGCATCCACAACGGCGGCGCGAAACCCTCAGATCAGATAGCCCACCTCATATAGTCCCCAGCGCCGCCCGCTGAACATCAGCGGCACGAACACGCTGCGCAGCGCGCGGTAGCGGCCTTCGCCCAGATCCTGCCGATAGGTGTAGAGGAAGAAGTCGCCCTCCTCCTGCAAGGCGCGACGGGTCTGGCTATCCATGAAAATCTGCCGGTTGCGGGCATTTTCCATGTTCCAGTCAGGGGCGCCTGGCCGCTGCGGCTGGCAGCGCGCGCTAATATGGGTAGGCAGATAGCCGTTCATGTCGAGCAGGCAGCAGCCCACGATCGCGTTGTCCTCGCTGGTGCGGCGATCCAGCACCGGCCGCAACATCCCGTCCGCGAAATTGGTGAAGCCGTTGAGATATTGGGTGGGCGCCGATCCTTCGATCGCGCGGTAATCGGTGTCGAACAGCTGCGACGGGCTGATCTCCCCCTTTTGCAACGCCTGTTCGATCAACGCGCCGACCTCTTCCGCGCCATCCTCCGCCAAAGCGATATAGCGGCTGTTGCGTGTCTTCTGCGGCCCATGCGCGGCGGTGTTGAGCATGGCGTTGGCCATACCCTCCAGCCCTTCGAGTTGCTCGCGTGCGCTGTCGACCCGCGCCGCGCTGTCGCTGGCCGACCGGCTGAACGCCGCCAGCCCATGGCGCAGCGCATTGACGTCGCCATCGGCCGCGTCGGTGCAGGCGACGATAGCGCCCGACCGCTCGCCAAACTGGGTGACCAGCGAAGCGATCTCCGCCATGCCCAGGCGCAGTCGGTCGATATGCGCGCCCGCCCCCCGGCCGCGCACGATATTGGCCTCGACCCCGCCGATCAGGTGGCGCGCATCCCGGTCCAACTGGGTCAGTTTGTCGCCGGCCGACGCCGCTGACTCGCCCGCCTGCCCCGCCAGCCGCCTGATCTCGTCCGCGACCACGGCGAAGCCCTGAGTCGCCGCGCCTCCGCGCGCCGCCTCGATCGCGGCGTTAACCCCCAGCATCCGGGTCTGGCGCGCGATCGCGCCCAGTTCTTCCGAAATATCGCCCGCCGCCTCGATCACGGTAAGGAATTGGCGCAAATGCCCCTCCAGCCCGGTGACATGCTCCACCAACGCCGCCACCTCGCCCAGTGACAGGCCGATCACGTCATGCCCATCGGCGATGATCCGGCCGGCGCGTCGGGCGGTCAGGCTCAATTCCTGCGCCGCGGCGACGCTCTCATTCTGGCTCGCGGCCAGCGTTTCCATATTGGCCTGCAATTTCGCCAGATGCGCCGAATCGCCCTGGATACGGCGGTTCAACTCGCTCAAATATCCGGCCGTCTCGCTGCACTGCAATGCGATGTCGCCCGACCTTTCTCCAAGATCAGCCAACAAGTCCCTGTTTTCCAAGCGCGCCCCTGCTCATCTTTGTGCCGTGGATAGTGACGGATTAACCATGCGCTGCAACACTTAATATTCGAACAACTTTGCAGCGACGGCGGCTTGCATCGCTGCGCGCGGTGGACGACAAGCGATCCATGCTGCTCAATTTTCTAGACGCGCTCCGCGCCGCCGGCATCCAAGCCAGCATCAAGGAGCATCTGCTGCTGCTCGAAGCGCTCGAACGCGACGTCATCGCGCGGCGGCCGGAGGATTTCTATTATCTCGCCCGCGCCACTTATGTGAAGGACGAAGGGCTGCTCGACCGGTTCGACCAGGTGTTCGCCAAGGTCTTCAAGGGCGTGCTGGGCCAGGACGGGGTCGAGGCGGATATACCCGAAGATTGGCTACGCCTGGTCGCCGAGAAATTCCTCAGTCCTGAGGAAATGGAAAAGATCAAATCCCTGGGCGACTGGGACGAGATCATGAAGACGTTGAAAGAGCGGCTGGACGAACAGCAGGGCCGGCACCAGGGCGGCAGCAAGTGGATCGGCACTGGCGGCACCTCCCCCTTCGGCAATGGCGGCTACAACCCGGAAGGCGTGCGGATCGGCGGCGAATCCCGGCACAAGCGCGCGATTAAGGTGTGGGAAAAGCGGGACTTCGCCAATCTCGACAACGCCAAGCAATTGGGCACCCGCAATATCAAGGTCGCGCTACGCCGCTTGCGCCGCTTCGCGCGGGAAGGCGCGGCGGACGAACTGGATTTGGATGAAACCATCCGCGGCACCGCGCGGCAGGGCTGGCTCGACATTCGGATGCGGCCCGAACGGCATAATGCGGTCAAGCTGCTGCTCTTTCTGGACGTCGGCGGATCGATGGACCCGTTCGTGACGCTGTGCGAGGAGCTTTTCTCCGCCGCCACGGGTGAATTCAAGAATATGGAATTTTTCTATTTTCATAACTGCCTCTACGAAGGCGTGTGGAAAGATAATCGCCGCCGCTTTGCCGAGCGGATTTCGACTTGGGATATCCTCCACAAATATGGCCATGATTATAAGGTCATCTTCGTCGGCGACGCGGCGATGAGCCCTTATGAGATCGCCCAGCCCGGCGGATCTGTCGAACATATGAACCCGGAAGCCGGCGCGGTATGGCTTCATCGCGTCACCCACACCTATCCCGCCTGCGTGTGGCTCAACCCGGCGGCCGAAGCCCATTGGGGCTATAGCCAGTCGACGAAGATGATCCGTGAGTTGATGAACGATCGCATGTATCCGCTGACGATTCAGGGTATCGACGCGGCGATGCGCGAATTGACGCGCAAAAGATAGATTGATCCATTCTGGAATATGAAGATCAATAGCTCGTGGATCCGATGAAATCGGTTCAAACTCCCATTGTTAGTATATAAATAAAGGATCAGCCTTTTCTGCCATAATAGGTGGGAGAAGACTCATGCGAGTACTACACATCATTTCTTCACTTGCACTTTCACTTCCAGTCCCGACATGGGCGCAGGCCAACGCCTGCAAGGCTCAGGAAGATGCCGTCAATGACGTCGCCCAGATATTTGCCAAGGATCAAAGCGACCTTAGAGCCGGATTCGGAAGTTTCTCAATTCTGACAATACCTTGCGGTTCTGCGTGTGAGCATGCGGATTGAGGCGATGAGGGCCCAAGCTGTTGATGAGGCGATGGATCGCTCCCAGTCTTTCGC
>NZ_SEOO01000119.1 GCF_004152865.1 Sphingobium cupriresistens
CAAATATCGAAATCACTCAACCCTGACAGTAACCAGGCATCTACTGCCTACACCAGCTGTCCCGGATTTACTGAAGCGCTTGTCCGGGATTTAGCGAAGCGGCTGTCCGACTTTTGCGAAATACGCATTCAGAACAGCGTCAAAGCGGCCCGCCGGAAGCAGCTGCAACTCAGGCTGCTCGGCGGCGAAGGCTTCAGCAATAATCCGCTGCGTCGTGCCGTGGACACGGACGTTGGCGACGGTATCGAGCCAGTCGATCAGCTGGACATTGAGATCGTCCAGATTGCGGAAGCTCCGGCCCAGGAAGAAGTCCTTGCGGATATAGCTGAATGGCCGCTCGACCTTTCCCTTGGTCTTGGCCCGATAGGGACGGCAGGCGCGCGGCACGAAGCGATAATGCCCGGCCAGAGCCAGCAATGATCGATTGTAGATGATGTGGCCCTGATCATCTTCCCCGGTCACAGCGGTTTTCATGCGATCGTAGAGGATCTCGATCGGGACGCCGCCGAGCGCTTCAAAGGCCTGCATATGACAGCGCAATAGGCTTTGGAGATCCTGATGCATGACGTAGCGCGCAAACAGGAAGCGCGAATGTCCCAGCACCAGGCTGAACAGCCAGACGATCCGGCTGACGCCGGGCTCATCGGTAAATTCGACGACGAACCGGGCAAAGTCGACCTGTGCCTGCACGCCAGGCGGCGTCTCGAACCGAACCTCAAAGGGCTTAGGGCCGTTTTCCGGCCGGATTGCTGCCAGGAACCGCTTTACCGCGGTATAGGCGCCCATATATCCCAGCTCACGGATTTCCCGCGTCAGGCGCGCCGCCGTCAGATCGGGAAAGGCCGTCACTCGCTCACGCAAAAATTCCAGATAGGGTGCCAGTTTGTTCGGTCGACCCAGCATGCGAGGGCCGTAAACCGGGGCCTCGATGCCCCGTTCGATATATTTTCGGATGGTCTTGGGATCGCGACCAGTGCGTCGGGCAATGGCGGATATCGATACACCCTGCCGATGTAGTTCGAGGATCATCATCAATTCTCCAAGTCGGATCATCGGCCCCGTCTCCGCGTCTGCAAAGGAGATGAGGACAATGTCGGCTCATCTCATTCTGCCGGGGCTAGCCCCGGTCGCGTCCGTCAATGTGGTGTAAAATCGGGTGTGGCCACTGGGCTGCATTTTCAGGCGGCCTTGGGTGTAATCTGTAGCGGCTGTGCCTCCTCGATCATTGGTGTGGCAAGGGCGGCCATGCCC
>NZ_SEOO01000120.1 GCF_004152865.1 Sphingobium cupriresistens
ATACCAACCTGCATTGATCATGACCCACGCGCCCATTTGCGGCGACCGATGGTCATGATGTGCCAAGGCTGATCGACGAGCTTGTTCCAAGCCTCGCAGCAGTGGTCGATGATGTTGTCGTAGGAGGCGAAGACGCGGTTGGAGAGCCAGTTGTCGCGCATGAACTGCCAGATGTTCTCGACGGGGTTCAACTCAGGACATTTTGCCGGCAGAGCGATGATGCTGATGTTATCGGGCACGACGAGCTTTCCGGTCATGTGCCACCCAGCCTGGTCCATCAGCACGACCGCGTGAGCGCCAGGGGCGACGGCGAGCGATATCTCGGTCAGGTGCAGCGTCATGGTTTCGGTATTGCAGAAGGGCAGCACCAGCCCTGCGCCCTTGCCCTGTTCCGGGCAGATAGCGCCAAAGATATACGCCGATTTTGTCCGCTGATCCTTTGGTGCCGATGGCCGCGTCCCGCGTCTGGCCCAGCGCCGCGTGATCTTGTTCTTCTGACCGATGCGGGCTTCGTCCTGGAACCAGATCTCTATGGGCGTACCCTTCGGGAGGGTTGCTTTGACCTTTGCCAGCTCGGCGGCAAAGCCCCCTTTTTGAAGGCGTCCATGGCAAGTTCGTTCTGGGCATGGTGGCGGGGTCGCGCCGTGAGCTTGACGTAGCCCAGCCTCTTCAGCTCGCGCCCCACGGTCGTTTCATCGAGCGACACCGCGAACTCGTCGTGAAGCCATTGGACCAGGTCGATCAGGCGCCAGCGAACGACACCATGGATCGCCGGGATCGGACCACGTTCGACCGTCTCGACAAGCGCCTGTCGCTGAGCATCATTGAGCCGCGATTGCTTGCCGGGCGCCTTGCCATCCAGAAGGCCATCAGGACCACGGGCATTGAACCGCACAACCCAGTCACGCACGATCTGCAGCCCCACCCCGCCGATCCGCGCCGCCGCTGTCCGGCTGCCACCATCGTAAATCTCGGCCAATGCCAAAAGCCGCCGCGCCTGGTTCGCGCTCCTCGTCGTGCGCGACAATCGCCGCAACGCCGCCCCGTCAAAATCATCCCGCAAGCCGATCGCTGATCCCATGGTCACGCCCTCCAAATGCAGGCCGCCATTGATTCAGAATTTCGTCAGTTTGGGAATCCCCCACGTGAGTCAGGCTCAGCGCAGGCTGGTAT
>NZ_SEOO01000121.1 GCF_004152865.1 Sphingobium cupriresistens
AAACGGCCAGTTACAGGCAAAATGTTGTTAGCACATCCGGTTTTGCCCCCAAACCCACGCCTAGCAAAATCAAATACTTACCAGCTCGCGTTCCCTGCGTGTTCCGCCGGCACTGTTCAACTTGGGCTTGACTGGAGTACGGTAATACGCAATTATAGTTAGATAACTAAGGATATGGCCATGGAGAGAGGATTGCCGACAAAGGCGCTATGGGATCGCCTTCCCGAAATCGTTCGCTTCCGCGATCAACCGGGGATGACGGAGACCTACAGTTTTGCGGGCGCCGAGGGCACGACCGAGCTGGAAGGCCAGCTGTTCCGGCAGAGAGCGCGGCCATCTAAGGCGGTCTATTTGTTCATGCACCCCACAGCCACGGTCCAGCTGCTCCCAATGCCTGAGGCGCTTGCCGATGCGGGGTTGCACGTACTTTGCGCGTCGAGTCGCTACCCGAGAAACGATAGTGCGCTGATTATGGAAAAGGTCGCCTACGACATGGGCCAGTGGGTGCGCCACGCGCGCGAGTCGCTGGGTTATGAAAAGGTGATCCTGGTGGGATGGTCGGGCGGCGGCTCGCTATCGCTGTTTTATGCGGCCCAGTCTGAACATCCGACAATCACCCACACGCCCGCCGGCGACCTTTATGACCTGACAGCAGCGCGGCTGCAGCGGGTTGACGGAATAGTCCTCATCGCCGCCCACCTCAGCCGGGCGGAAGTGCTGACCGAATGGCTTGACCCCTCCGTCATCGACGAATTCGACCCGGACACGCGCGATCTCGAATTCGATATCTATAGTCCGGACTGCCCGAACAAACCACCATTCACCGCTGACTTCATCGCCGCCTTCCGCGAGAGGCAGCGGGCCCGCAATCGCAGAATTACCGCCTGGGCCGAGGAAATGCTTGCCACGCTCCGTCGTCGCAACGACGGCGAAACCGAACGCGCCTTCGTCACGCACCGCACGATGTGCGACGTGCGCTGGATTGATCCGACGATCGACCCCAATGGACGCGCGCCGGGGGCATCCTATCTTGGCAATCCACGCACGGTGAACGTGGGACCCGCTGGTTTGGCGCGATTCTCAACCCTGCGCTCGTGGCTGTCGCAATGGTCCTACGACCTATCCAACTCCAAGGCTGCCGTTAACGCGAC
>NZ_SEOO01000122.1 GCF_004152865.1 Sphingobium cupriresistens
AGGTTGATTTCCCCGCTATCTCCGCTCATCGAAATCGGCCCTGCATGACCCGAACCATCGGGCCTGTTGAATGTCGAAACCAGCGTGCATTCCTTCTTGGCAACCGCCCCAGCCGCGTGGGTCGGTTTGGTCTGCCTTGAGAAAATTGGTCCAATTCTGGAGAGAGCCCGAGAGGGCATAAGAATTGGAGAAATATATGGGACGTCAGCGATTTACGCCGGAGCAGATCATCGCGAAGCTGCGTGAGGTGGATGTGATTGTCGGTCGAGGCGGGACCGCCGTCGAGGCTTGTCGGCAGATCGGGATTGCCGAACAGACGCTGTATAGGTGGCGTAAGGAATATGGTGGCCTGAAGGTCGACCAGGTGCGTCGGATGAAGGATCTGGAGCGGGAAAATGCGCAGCTGAAGAAGCTGGTTGCGGATCTGGCGCTGGACAAGGCGATCCTGCAAGAGGCGTCGAAGCTGACTTTTTGAGTCCCTCCCGTCGCCGTGAAGCGATCGAGCAGGTCCGCCGGGTTCTTCCGGTATCGGAGCGGCGGACCTGCCGTGTTCTGGTTCAGCATCGTTCAGCGCAGCGACATCGTCCCAAGGATGATGCCGACGAACGGCATCTGACGGCCGACATCATCGCGCTGGCCAGGGATTATGGCCGGTACGGCTATCGCCGTATCCATGCCTTGCTCGGCCATGCAGGCTGGCAGGTCAGCTTGTCGGTAGTGGAACGCATCTGGCGGCGGGAGGGTCTTAAAGTGCCGAAGAGGCAACCGAAACGACGTCGGCTCTGGCTGGGCGATGGGTCGTGTATAAGGTTGCGGCCACAGCATCGCGGGCATGTGTGGTCTTACGACTTCGTCGAGGATAAGACGCGCAACGGACGCAAGTTCCGGATGCTCAATATCATCGACGAGTTCAGCCGCGAATGTCTGGCGATGGTGCCGCTGCGACGGTTCCGGTCCAACGACGTGATCGACGTGTTGGCCGACCTGTTCATCGAGCATGGGCCGCCTGAACATATCCGGTCCGATAACGTCCTAGGTCAGGAAGCAGCGGCGGGTTTTGGCCAACAGATATCTATGCGCCGACAAACATCGGCGCTGCATGCATTCTGAGCCAGATGGCTTCCACCGTCAACGGGATCGCTCCCTGCC
>NZ_SEOO01000123.1 GCF_004152865.1 Sphingobium cupriresistens
GGGCCATCGGCTGCTGGTGTGGCGCCTACGGGCTTCGGGCTACGCCCTCCGCCCTTCGTCGCCACACCAGCAGCCGATTCTCATCTTGATTGTCGCTGCGTTCTCATCCTGTTTGTCGCCGCGCATACCCCCATTCAGGATGGTGGCTTGGCAAACATGCACGCTTGTTCTGACGGCAAGCTTAAATGCGCTTGGTATCATTCAGTCACAAGCAGGGATGCCGAAGTGTCTCGCCGCGGCGCGTTGAATCAGCATTTGCACGTCGTGCGCGACTTGTTGAGGCTGGCTAACGCCAACAAGGATCTGGGCTTTTTGAAGGATTATGCATCCTATGGACTCAACCAGCTTTTCATCGGCGGCGAAGCAAGCAGTAAAGAGAAGCTGCCTACCTTCGTCACTTTTCTCGGTCCGGCAGGTCCAGGAGGCATAGGGGCGCTGCTGACATATGGTTTCGATGCCAAGGCAAGCGGGATGACGACATATTTCCTCGGTGCACCACAGAAAAATTGCCATTACGCCGTTCATGACTTGGGTTTGCTATCGAGCATCTTGAAACAGCCTGCGATGGCGAACAGCTATGCCGCGACTAAAGCGCTCGCCTGTGGATCACCTGTGTTCAAGGCCGATAGCGCCTTGCGCGCCGTTGAGGCGATGGGCTATACTGGTTCAGAGAAATTCGTTTGCGACGCCGGGGCGCAATATAGCAAATCAGAGGCAGGCAAATTCTTCACCCGACATTTCAGCACCTGTTCCGGCGGGTGACGTTGAACTGATTGGAAGCCTGTACCATGCCTACATGCTGGTAGGGTGATTGCCCCTCATTATGTGCGGCGGTTTGTAAAGCGGCAGAAGAACGGTGCAGCAGATGCGGAGGCGAGCCATCTGCTCATCCGTCAGCCAATACAGTTCGCTCATAGCCAGTCTCCTTACGGAGGCTGAATCAGATTATGCCTGTTATATCGATGGCTCCTGACCCTAGGCATGCCTTATCATTCACAGATTTAGGCCTAAGAGCCCGATCCGAAAGTTGTTGAGCAATACCAGCATGTTGTGATTCAGCCGTCTTTGCGACAAGATGGAGTGAATGGTGGCATGGACTGGTATTGCCCGGCGAGAGCATAGTCGGGAAGGTTT
>NZ_SEOO01000124.1 GCF_004152865.1 Sphingobium cupriresistens
TAGAGCGGTTTCCACACGAACTGAATCGGTAGGGGTTCCCTTCGCTGCGCTGATGTGATTCACGCTGTCTGCTGGTGACAGGAGGCCAGCATGGATGGCACGAACGCTTTCACAGGACCTGCGGGACAGGGTCATTGCTGCGATTGATGCGGGTTTGAGTTGTCGGGCTGCGGCTGATCGGTTTGGTGTCAGCGCATCGAGCGCGATCCGCTGGCGGCAACGCGCGCTGGAACACGGTGAGGCTGTTGCCAAGCCACGTGGCGGAGACCGGCATTCGGGCAGGATCGAGGCGCATGGCGGCTTCATCCGTGAACTGCTTGCCGAACAGGGCGACATGACCCTTGTCGAAGTTCAGGCTCGGTTGATCGAGCGGGGCGCCCCGGTCGGGATCGGCACGCTGCATCGCTTTTTCGTACGCCACGGCATCACGCGGAAAAAAAGACCGGGCACGCAATCGAGCAAGACCGTCCCGACGTCCTGAAACAGCGTCACCACTGGTTCGACGGTCAGCTCGATCTGGAACCAGAACGCCTGGTTTTCATCGACGAGACCTGGACAGCAACCAACATGACCCGCAGCCATGGCCGCTGCGCCAAAGGCGAGCGTCTGCGGATGGGCTTCCCGCATGGCCATCGCAAGACGACCACGCTGGTGGCCGGCCTGCGCATGACCGGCATGATTGCGCCGATGGTGCTCGACGGCCCGATCAACGGCAACTGGTTTGAAGCCTACGTAGCTCAAGTGCTCGTGCCGGAACTGCGACCGGGCGACATCGTCATCATGGACAACCTGTCGAGCCACAAGCGCGCGTCGGTCCAAGTGCTCATCGAGGCCGCAGGTGCAACCCTGCGCTTCCTTCCACCTTACAGCCCGGACTTTAACCCAATCGAGAAGGCGTTCTCCCGGCTGAAGGCAATGCTGCGCAAAGCAGGCGAGCGAACCGTCAGCGGGCTTTGGGGCCTGATAGGAAAGCTCGTCGATATCTTCCAGCCCGACGAATGCGCCAATTACTTCAAATCGTGCGGATATGAACCGGAATGAGTGGAAACCGCTCTA
>NZ_SEOO01000125.1 GCF_004152865.1 Sphingobium cupriresistens
GGGCCATTCTGTCATCGGTCATCGTCTTCTTCTCCAGGTTCGAGTTCGCATCCGAACCCTACCAGAAGATCGACGGTGGCCACCCTCTCAGGGAAACCTTCCTACACCACCCCGTGGGACACGACCGTCGGAGGTTTCTATCGCAGATGCGAAGTGGAAATGCCTTTATGAAAATGCGCAGTGAAGCAGGGTTTGGTCTTTTGGCGATGGTTTTGCCGTTGTCGCATGTGGTTTCAGCAAATGCGCAGCCTGTACGTTGTGCAGAGGCGAAATCTGACAGTTCCGTAGCGGGCTGGAATATGGTGCGGCTTGGTGACGCTTGGTCTGGCGTTAATGTTACCTATCCTGCGATTAAGCATAAAGGGAATATCTATTTCGGCTTTTACGATGCTGATCGACGGTTGAGTGTTGCGAAATATGATCCCAAAACGAAGCGGCTTTGTGTAGGTCGAATCGGATCTGTTTTCGCGGGCTGGGATAGTCATAACGGCATTGCTATGGCATTTGATGCTCAAGACAGATTGCATATCGCCGGCAATATGCATGTATCTCCGCTAATCTACGCTCGTGCGACATCCCCCAATAGCGTGGATAGTTTTGTACTGCAAAAAATGGTCGGCACAGAGGAAAATAGAACTACTTACCCGCGTTTCGACCATGACAATTCAGGGCGTCTGATCTTTATTTATAGATCGGGCGGGAGCGGTGACGGCAAATGGATAATCAACGTCCTTCATGGAACGAAATGGAGCAGGGTGAATGCTTCGGCATTTTTGGCCGATCACGATCAGGAAGGGCCACTTTCTGCGTATCCTACTGACTTCGTGCGCGGCGATGATGGGACGTTCCATTTAGCAATTGTATGGCGTCGGAAGTCCGACCCGGCGACGAATTTTCTTGTAAGAGCCCGATCCGAAAGTTGTTGAGCAATACCAGCATGTTGTGATTCAGCCGTCTTTGCGACAAGATGGAGTGAATGGTGGCATGGACTGGTATTGCCCGGCGAGAGCATAGTCGGGAAGGTTTG
>NZ_SEOO01000012.1 GCF_004152865.1 Sphingobium cupriresistens
CTGAAAATTACACCAATGCCGGGGGGAGTGGCCCTCGGGCTACGCCCTCACGCCACTCCCCCCGGCATGTAACACGATGGCCTGGTTTTACGCCGCCGAATGGCCGACTTTTGCTCCGCCGTTGACAGACACAGGTCGTGCGCATCCGGGACATCTCGGTGGGGGGCGCGCGCATTCAGGGCAAATCGCCGGGCGTCGGCGCCCGAATCGTCGTCACACGCGGCGAAACGGAGATGCCGGGCCGGGTGGTATGGACCGCAGACCGCCATTTCGGCGTGGCCTTCGACAAGCCGGTGGACGTCGATGCGGTGCTCAAGGCCAGCGGGCGCAAATCGCCCGACCGCCCGGTCTACGCCGCCGCCCTCACGTCGGGACTGACGCATTTTCAGCGCCATACGCCGCGCGGCCGAACAGCCTCCTTCGGCCTGCGTCTGACGGAAGCCGGCCGTTAAGTTATTTGCGCAACAAAAACACCGCATGTTCGGCGAACAGGTTGGCGTTGGCGTGGGTGGTTTCCCTGTCGCCCTTCAGGAACCATTGGCCATCGATGGTCCAGCCCCGCTCCTTCACCAGCGCGCGGAAATCGTCGACCGTCACATGATGGATGTTGAGCGTATCATACCAAGTGTCGGGCAACAGTCGCGTCACTGGCATCCGCCCGCCCCAGAGCAGCGAAATCCGACCGCGCCAATGCGCGAAATTGGGGAAGGAAACGAACGCCTGACGGCCGATGCGCAGCAATTCCTCCACCACCAGGTCAGGTCGCCGCGTCGTCTGCAGCGTCTGGCTCAATATCGCATAGTCGAAGCTGGCGTCGGGATAATAGCCAAGGTCGGTGTCGGCATCGCCCTGCACCACCGACAGGCCGCGCCCCACCGCCGCCGCGACGTTGGACCCGTCAATCTCCAACCCGCGCGCATCGACTTGGGCATTGTCGCGCAGCGCCGCCATCAGCGCGCCGTCGCCGCAGCCCACGTCCAGCAGCCGCGCGCCCCGCCGCACGGTGCGCGCGATCAGGGCCAGGTCCGGCCGCAACGCCTCGCTCATGCCCGGCCGCCCTTCAGGAACCCGTCCACCACCCGGTTGAGTTCGGGACATTCCAGCAGGAAGGCATCATGCCCGAACGGACTGGAGAGTTCGACGAAACTGGCCTGCGCCCCCGACGCATTGAGCGCATGGACGATGATCCGCGATTCGGTGGTGGGATAGAGCCAGTCGGTATCGAAACTGACGAGGCAGAAGCGCGCCTTGCTGGCGGTGAACGCCTTGGCCAGCGACCCGCCATGATCGTCGGCAATATCATAATAATCCATCGCGCGCGTGATGTAGAGATAGGAGTTGGCGTCGAACCGATCGACGAAGCTCAGCCCCTGATGCCGCAAATAGCTTTCTACCTGGAAATCGGCGTCGAACCCGAATGTCTTCGTGTCGCGCCCCTGCAAGCGCCGCCCGAATTTCTCGGTCAGCCCTGCTTCGGACAGGTAAGTGATGTGCGCCGCCATGCGCGCGACCGCCAGCCCGGCGCTCGGCACCTGCCCATCGGCATAATAGTCGCCGCCGCGCCAGTGCGGATCGGCCATGATCGCCTGCCGCCCGACCTCGTGAAAGGCGATATTCTGCGCACTGTGCCGCGCGGTCGAGGCGATCACTATGCAGCTTTCGACCCGGTCGGGGAACAGCGTGGGCCAGGTCAGCGCCTGCATCCCGCCCATAGAACCGCCGATCACCGCGCTCAGCCGCTCCACCCCCAGATGGTCGAGCAACGCCGCCTGCGCCCGCACCATGTCGGCGATGGTCAGCACCGGGAATCGCATGGCGTGGGGGTCGCCCGTCGCCGGATCGATGCTGGCCGGGCCGCTCGATCCCATACAACTGCCGATGACGTTGGAACAGATGATGAAATGGCGGGCCGGATCGACCGGCTTGCCCGCCCCCACCAGCCGCCACCACCAGCCGGGCTTCCCCGTAACGGGATGGTCGGACGCCACATATTGGTCGCCGGTCAGCGCATGGCAGATCAGGATGACGTTGGACTTGTCCGTATTCATCGCGCCATAGGTTTCATAGGCGATGTCGACCGGCCCCAGCCGCGCGCCGCTGGACAGGTTCAACGGGGTGGTCAGGCGGGCCTGCCGCCGCAGGCCGAACCGGCTGTCTTCGCTGATGGGAACGCTGGCCATGATCTGAGCGGCGCTAGGACCGCGACCGCGCGCTGTCAATCGGAGCGGTAAAACGTATAGCATCTGACGGCTCGCCTCCTTCTGTCGCTGCCTGAGAGACACGGCTATGGGGCAAGCTGGAATGGCCATCCCAGGTCCGCTTCCGGCCCATATCGGCGCTGCCATCGCTTCGCTTTGCACAAGGCCCAGTAGCTCGTAAAGGCAGGGCGTCAGGATCTGAATCACAATGAATTATCGCCATTCCTTCCATGCCGGCAATAGCGCCGATGTCGTCAAGCACAGCCTCCTGATCGCCTTGGTGCGGGCCTTGCAGCACAAGCCGGGCGCGCTCACGCTGATCGACACCCATGCCGGCTGCGGACTGTACGACCTTGGCGGCGACCAAGCCCAACGCACTGGCGAGGCTACGCAGGGCGTGCTGCGGGCCTTTGCAGACCCGAATCCCTTGCTGGACGACTATCGCGCCGCCGTGCAGGCGGTGAATCTGGGGCACGAACCGCGGCTTTACCCCGGCTCGCCGCGGCTTCTGGCGCAGCTTTTGCGCCCGCAGGATGTCCTGATCCTCAACGAGAAGCACCCGGAAGACGCTTACACCCTGCGCGGCGTGATGCGGGGCGCCAGCGCGGCGGTGCATGAACGCGACGCCTACGAACTGTGGCTGGCTATGGTGCCGCCCCGCACCGCGCGCGGCGTGGTGGTGGTCGACCCGCCCTATGAGCAGACGGACGAACGCGCGCGCATCACCGCCACCCTCGCCGCGGCTCATCGCAAATGGGCGCATGGCGTGACGGTGATCTGGTATCCGCTGAAAGACCACGCCACGCATTGGAAGTGGAAGCAGCAGTTGCGCAAGCTCGGCATCCCGAAATTGCTGGTGGTGGAGCATTGGCTATATGATAGCGAGCAACCCGGCATTTATAACGGCGCGGGCCTTTTTATCGTCAACCCGCCCTACGCCTTCACGCAGGCGCTGCCGCCGCTGCTGGACGCTTTGCGCGCGGCGCTGGCGCCCGACGGGCATAAGGGCGAGATACTATCCGGTTGGTTGGGGGATTGAGGGCGTCGAGAAAGTTCACAGACGCGCAACAGGCGCGCTGGTGTGACCCATTCGTTACCCTGGCGTGACTTGGGCGAAGCTTCGCAGAGGCTTCGCGATAGCTTTTCGCCGGAAAAGCCCGACGACGGTGTGAACTTCGGCCGTCGCGCCAAAAAAGCACCATGGCCTGCCACTTTGCCTTTGGCGCGGAAGCCGCTAAAGCCGCGCACCATGACAGACACACTTGCGAACCCCGCTGCTAAACCTGCGCCCAAGGACTGGATTCTCGGCATCTCCGCCTATGTGCCGGGCAAGTCCGCCACCGATGACGGCCGCCCGCTGATCAAGCTGTCGGCCAATGAAAATCCGCTGGGCACTGGCGCCGCCGCGCGCGCCGCCCTCGTCGCCGCCACCGCCGACCTCGCCACCTATCCCGATCCGGGCGCGACGAGCCTGCGCGAGGCGATCGGTGCGGTCCATGGGCTTGATCCCGAACGGATCATCTACGGCACCGGCTCCGACGAACTGCTCCATATCGCCGCCTCCGCCTATGCCGGGCCGGGCGACGAGATTCTCTATGTCCGCTATGGCTTTGCCGTCTACGACATAGCCGCGCGGCGCGTCGGCGCGACCCCGGTGATCGCGCCGGACAAGGATTACGCCACCGACGTCGATGCGCTGCTCGCCGCGGTGACGGACAAGACCAGGGTGGTCTTCCTCGCCAACCCCAATAATCCGACCGGCACCATGACCAGCCGCGAAGAGATCGCCCGCCTCCACGCCGGGCTGCGGCCCGATATCCTGTTCGTCCTCGACCAGGCCTATGCCGAATATCTGGACGCGGAAGAGGATGATGGCGGCCTCGAACTGGCCAGGACCGCGTCCAATATCTTCGTCACCCGCACCTTCTCCAAAATCCACGGCCTGGCGGCCGAACGGATCGGCTGGGGCTATGCCAGTGCGGACGTGATCGACATCCTCCACCGCATCCGCGCGCCGTTCAACGTCACGACCGCCGGCCAGGCCGCTGCCGTCGCCGCGATCAACGACGCCGAATGGGTCGCCTTCAGCCGGACCCACACCGCCCGCTGGCGCGAATGGCTGGCGGGTGAGGTCGCATCCTTGTCCAACCACGGCCTGCGCGTCGTGCCCAGCAAGACCAACTTCCTCCTCATCCTGTTCGACGGCAAGCTGACCGCCGAAGCCGCGATGAAGGGTCTGTGGGACGAAGGCTATGCCACCCGCTGGCTGCCCGGACAGGGCCTGCCCAACGGCCTGCGCATCACCATCGGCACCAAGGCGCAGACCCGCGCCGTCGCGGCCAAGCTGCGCGCCATGGCGGAAGCGGCCTGACGCGATGCTGCCCTTCGCCCGCGTCACGATCATCGGCCTGGGGCTGATCGGCTCCTCGCTCGCCCGCGCGATCCGGGCGGACATGCCGACCGTGCGCGTCACCGGCCATGACGCCGACCCGGCGGTGCGGGACATCGCCCGGCGGATCGACCTGTGCGACGATGTGACCGATACGGCGGGCGCTTCGGTGACGGACGCCGATCTGGTCGTTTTGTGCGTGCCGGTCCGCGCCATGGGCGCGGCGGCGGCGGAGATCGCCGATGACCTGCCCACCGACGCGATCATCAGCGACGTCGGCTCCTGCAAAGCCGACGTCCTGACGCAGTTGAACGCTGCCTTGCCGGGGCGGACGATCATCCCGGCCCATCCGGTTGCAGGCACCGAAAATAGCGGCCCGGAGGCCGGCTTCGCCACCCTGTTCAAGGGCCGCTGGTGCATCGTCACCCCGCCCGCCGATGCCGATCCGGCGGCGGTGGAGCGGATATCCGAGCTGTGGCGGCGGGTCGGCGCGGACGTCGAGACGATGGACCCGGCGCATCACGATCTGGTGCTGGCGGTGACCAGCCATCTGCCCCATCTGATCGCCTACACCATCGTCGGCACCGCCAGCGACCTGGAAAATGTCACCCAGTCCGAAGTCATCAAATATTCGGCCGGTGGTTTCCGCGACTTCACCCGGATCGCGGCGTCCGATCCGACCATGTGGCGCGACGTGTTCCTGGCGAACAAGGATGCGGTGCTGGAAATGCTCCAGCGCTTTTCGGAGGATCTGTCAGCCTTGCAGCGGGCGATCCGCTGGAATGACGGCGACGCGCTGTTCAATCTCTTCACCCGCACCCGCGCGATCCGCCGGTCGATCATCGAACAGGGCCAGGACGACGCCAAGCCCGACTTCGGCCGCTCTCACTGATCCAGGGCGGACGGCGGGTTCAGCGCGTTGATCGCGGCATGGACCTGCCGCTCGGCCTCCCTGCGATCGAGGCCGATGGGCACGATCTGCCCCACCTTATAGGTGATGACGCCTGATCGTTTGAGGAATTTGCCGCGCGGCGACACCCGCCCGCTGTCGATGGCGATCGGCACGACCGGCAGGCCGAGCAGGCTGTAAAGGCCTGCAAATCCAGCCCGCAGCGGCGGCGCTTCGCCATGGGGGACGCGGGTGCCTTCGGGAAAGAGGCAGATCGGCCGCCCCTGCGCGATCCGGTCTTTCGCCGCCGCCCGAAGGACGCGCAGTGCGCTCGCCCCAGCCGCCCGTTCGACAGGAATCAAACCGTATAATCGCGCGATCCGGCCCCAGAGCGGAATGTCGAACAATTCCCGTTTGGCGCCAACCGCGGGGCTATCAAGCAGGCACAGCACGTCGATCGTCTCGAACATCGATTCATGCTTGATGATATAGAGATAAGGGCCGCGCGGCAGATTTCCTTCCACCCGCACCGTCTGGCCCAACAGCCAGCGCGCGCACCAGCGGTGGTAGCGACTCCAGCCCGCCGCGATCCGCTGCACCATGTTCGGCGTGAGAGACCCCAGCGCCATCGCCGCCAGCACGAAGAACAGGCTGCCGACGTAGAAAGCCAGCATGAAAAGGAGAGAGCGCAGCGCGGTCAGCATGGATGTCTTTCAGATGCCGATCAACGCGGCGATGCGACGGAGGAGATATTTATTATATTCGCGCGCCAAAATGGAAAGGCTGGGGCGGCTGGGCACGGCGTCATAGACGATCGAGACTTTGCCCTCCGGCAACGCCTGGCGCAGTTCCAGCGCGGCGCGGCGCATATGCCAGTCGGTGGTGATGAGACGCACGGTCTTGTAATCGCGCCGTTTCAGCCAGCGCGCGGTTTCCAGACCGTTGGAGCGGGTGTCGATCGCCTCGCGGCCCAGCGTGATGCAGCAGCTGAACAGCGCTTCGGGCGTCCTATATTCCGCCGCCAGTTCGACCGGGCGGACGGATCGGTCGACACCGGAGATCAGCATCCGCTGGGCCGCGCCGCCCTGCAACAGCGCGATGCCGCGATCGATGCGGCCCGCGCCGCCGGTCAGCACGACGATGGCGTCGGTCCGGCGGCCATCGAGCGGCTGGGGCAAAAGAACCGCGAACCAGACGAAGCCCAGCATCCAGGCCAGCAGCGCGACCGCCAGGAAGCGGACGATCACAGCGCCCGGCCCAGCGCGCGCAGCACGGTCCAGCGCGCCGTGAGAGTCGCCAATATGACGCCGAAAATCGGCAGCGCCGCCAGCAGCAGCCAGCCCCGCGGGTCGAGACTGACCGCGCCGACGACGTCCGATCCAGTCGCCGACAGCCGCAGGCCGATCAGCAGGATGACCAGCGCGGCGAAGGAAAAACCGAGCGCCCCGCCCATCAGCGCGTCGAGGCCGATGCGGCGCTGGAACAGGCGGGCGATCTGCACGTCGGTCGACCCCATCAGGTGCAGCACGTCGATCGTGCCGCGATGGCTGTCATGCGCGCCCCGCGCCGCCAGCACCACCACCGCGCCGGTCGCCAGGATCATCAGCAAGACGATCCCGGCGGCGAGCCAGCCAAGCGCCGTCAGCAGTCCGGCGAGCGGCAGGAGGAAGGCGGCATGGGGTTCGATCCGCAGCTTGGGCGACAGGCCGCCGAGCAGTCGGCGCAGCCGATCTAGCTTGGCGTCGGCATCGCCGGGGGTCAGCATGACGTCGATCAGCGCCGGCACCGGCAGGTCGCCGCTGCTCGCCGCGTCGCCGAGCCAGGGGCGCAACTGATCGGCCAGCTTGGCCGGATCGACCGGATCGGCGGCGCGGACGCCATCAGCCCCGCGCAACGCCCGCAAGGTGCGGGCGGCGAGCAGGTCGCGCGCCTGCCCGTCCGCCTCCACCACCTGCACGCTGGCGCGGCCGGCAAGGTCGGCGCTCATCGACCGGACAGCGGCGCCCAGGCCAAGGGCGGCGGCCGCGGCGAGCACGGTCAGAAACATCATGATCGCGATGATCCAGGGCATCGGTCCCGCCAGTCGGCCGCCGGGTAACAAGCGATGGCGCGCGGCCGCGGCGGCCCGGCGATCGACACGGGTGGCCATCAGGCGCGGCCTTGCGAATTGGGCGGATAGCGGAGCGTGCCCGTCGGGTCGGCAAGCCGCCCTTTGTCGAGCCGCATCATCTGTGCGCCCGACACCTGCGCGATCAGCGGCAGGTCATGGGTGGCGACGACGATGGTGGTGCCAAGGCGATTGAGCGCTTCGAACAGGGTCATGAGGCGACGCGCCATGTCGGCATCGACGTTGCCGGTCGGTTCGTCCGCGACCAGTATCTCCGGGCGGCCGATCACTGCGCGGGCGATGGCGACGCGCTGCTGCTCCCCGCCCGACAGGGTGGCGGGGCGCGCCTGGCCACGATCGCCCAGCCCGACCCAGTTCAGCATCTCCACCACGGGGGCGTCGATCTCCCCTTCTTCCATCCCCGACACCCGCAGCGGCAGGGCGATATTGTCATAGGCGGACAGATGGGGGACGAGCCGGAAATCCTGGAACACCACGCCGATGCGGCGGCGAAAGCCGGGCAGGCGTTTGCGCGGCAGCGTGACCACATCTTCGCCGAACAGGCGGATGACGCCGCGGCTGGGCCGCTGGGCGAGGTAGAGCAATTTGAGCAGCGAAGTCTTTCCCGCGCCCGATGCGCCGGTCAGAAAATAGAAGCCGCCGCCGGCAAGCGAGAAACTGACGTCGGAAAGCGTCTCGCTGTCCAGACCATAGCGCAGGCCGACATTTTCGAACTGGACGATGGCCGACATGTCTTGAAATTTCGCGCCGTCGCGCTCCCTACGTATCGAAGCGTCAGCCATGGCACAGCGGCCCGCCCGCCGTAAAGCCCACGCCGCATATCGCCGCGAGTCGCGGTCGATTTGCACCGGCCGTCGTTGACCGCTTGCGCGCGAGTCCCTGCCATGCCTATGAAGCATCATGATCCTGGTGTGCCCCAATTGCGCGACGCGCTATGTCGTGCCGGACAGTGCGGTCGGTACGAGCGGCCGCCAGGTCCGGTGCGCCGCGTGCAAACATAGCTGGTTCCAGGAACCGGCGGCCCTGCCGGAGCGGGATACCCCGCCTGTGCCGATCGCCGCGCCCGTTGTCGCGCCAGCGCCGGCCCCTTCACCGCCACCGCCTGTCGATGCGACACCGTTCCCAGTCCCCGATCCCGACATGGCGGCGGTTGCGCCTGCCACGGCAGAGGACGCCCCCCCTGCGGAAGAAGCGCCGCCGATCGCGGCTCCGGCGGACAATCGGTTCGACGACATCTATGCCGGCGCGCCGGCCGATCCGGTCGAGGAGAGCCGCTTCATCCCTGCGCCGCCTTTCAAGGCGCGGCGCAATCCGCTCAAGCTGTGGACCTATGCCGCCATAGGCTTTTGTCTGGTCGTCGCGGCGGCGGGCGGGGCGTTCGTCTATTTCGGACCGCCCGCCTGGATGGTGTCGATGGGACTTGCCGGCGAAGAGGGCGACCCGGACCTGCTCTTCTACCTGTCCAAGCCCGCCGAACGGCGCAAGCTGCCGACCGGAGAAGAATATTTCGCCTTCGGCGCGCGGATCGTGAACAGCGGCGCGCAGGCGCTGCCGGTGCCGCCGGTGCTGGTGCAATTACGCGACCGGCAGAATCGACTGGTGTTCAGCTGGACCACCAAGGCGGACAAGAGCAGGCTGAAGCCCGGCGAAGAAGCGTCGATCAATGAAAGTCGGATCGATATTCCCAAAAATGCCGAAAATCTGTCGCTGACCTTTGTTCAGTAAGGCCATGTAGCGCGAAAGTTTCTCGACGTCGCTCGAAACGAACGGGGCCGGCCCGCCCCTTTGCTGTTCAGGGATAGCTGACCGTTTTCGGGCGGCCCTGCGGAATGGGAATAAATTCCTGGTCGTCGCCGGGGATGAGTGGGAAGCGCATCGCCTCCCAATCTTCGCGCGCCTGCATCAGCCGGTCCTGGCTGGACGACACGAAATTCCACCAGACATGGCGGGGCGAGGTGAAAGCTTCGCCGCCGCATAGCACCACCCGGCCGCCATCGACGCTCATCAGGGTCGCCGACGCGCCGGGCCGCAGGACGTAGAGCGTCTGCGGCACGAGCATCAGGCCGTCGAGCATGGCGTCGCCGCCAGAGACGTAAATGGCGCGCTCGTCGGCGGACGGATCGATGGCGATGCGGCCGCCCGGCGATAGCTGGATATCGGCATAGATGGTCTGGGCATAGGTCGTGACCGGCGACGTTTCGCCCCAGAGCGATCCCATGATGACGCGCGCGCGGACATGGCCGTCATCGATCACGGGCATCCCGCCCTCGCCCACATGCTCGAACGCCGGGTCCATCTCCTCATAACGGTCGGGCAAGGCGAGCCAGGTCTGGATCGCGGACAGCTTCGATTCCTTGGCCCGGTCCGCATCGGGCGAACGCTCCGAATGGACGATGCCCTTGCCCGCAGTCATCAGATTGACCGCCCCCGCTTCGATCAACTGCTCGGTGCCGAGCGAATCGCGGTGGAGGAAGGCGCCCTCATACATATAGGTGACAGTGGCGAGGTTGATATGCGGGTGCGGGCGGACGTCCACGCCATGGCCCGCGCCGATCTTCGCCGGTCCTGCCTGGTCGAAGAAGATGAAGGGACCGACCATGGTGCGGCCCTTGACCGGGAGGGAGCGATGCACCCGGAAATCGCCCAGATTGTGACTGGTGGGGGTGATCGTCTGGAGGATGAGATCGTCTGCGGTCATGGGGCGTCCAGTTCGGGATAATGGCGGAAGACATCCTCCTGGCTGAAGGGCAACCGCCGGTCGCTGGATAGATAGTCCTGCAATTCGGGCAGCGCCACAACCCTGTCGTGCAGCGCGCCGAGTTCTGGATAGCCGGGCATCAGCGTCGCCATGCGCAGGGGAAAAGCATAGCGCAAGCCTGCGACCAGATGGAACAGCGACAGGTCGGCGTAGCTCCACCGCGCGCCCGCCAGCCAGTGGCCGGCTTCAGATTTCAGGGCATGTTCGAAATAGTCGAGAAATTTGGGGATGCGCTGTCCGCGAAAGCCATGCGCGCGGCGCAGCGATTCCGGCTTCTGATCCTCATAATAGATATCGACGCCGATCGGGTGATGGACATCATGCGCTTCCGCCACAAAGTCCATGATGGTAAGTTGAAGCTGAGAAAGCCCATAGCGGCTTTTCATACCGGACGGGCCGCATTCATGCCGTTCGGACAAGTAGAACAGGATGTTGGCGGTCTGGGCGATGGTGGACCCATCAACGCCAAGATAGGGCGGCGCGAAGGTGGGGCCGCGCGCATGACCCGCCATGTCGGTGATCAGCGCGTCGGCACCCTCCTCCCGCGCGCGGTCGCGATAGGGGATGCCACAAGCTTCCAGCGTCAGGCGGACGAACTCGCCTCGGCCGGGGATAGTGGGCCAGTACCAGAAATCATAGGCCATGACGGACGGCGCTCCTTGCTTGCACGAAGCAGGGAGAACGCCGCGGCGCGACCTAAAGTCTCATGCATCTTCGGGCGCGCGCGCCTTGATGGCTAGGGCGTGGACCTTTTCCGCCAGCAGGTCGGCGAGTGCGGCGTTGACCAGTCGCTGGCGTGCGACGCGGGTCTGGCCGGCGAAGCGATCCGACACGATCTCCACCGTGAAATGGCTTTCCCCCGATCCGTCATGGCCGGCATGGCCGCGATGTTTTTCGCTGTCGTCGATGACGACGAGATGGTCCGGTGACAGGGCGGCGCGCAGCCGCGCCTCGATTTCTATGGCAACGGGGCCTTTGAGGTCGGTAGTCATATCCCCTATATAGGCTGCTTTGCCGCCACTTGCATCAGGACTTCCTTGTCTACCGATCCTTTCTCGACACGTCGTTTCAACCGTTTTCATGGCCGGGTGGAAGGCGACCGCCCCTGCGCCGCGCCAGGATGCCCCGAACCGGGCGAATTCCGCGCGCCACCGGCGGAAGGGAGCGCGCGACCGGGCGAGGAAGGACCGCGCTGGCGCTGGTTCTGCCTGGATCATGTCAAGGCGTTCAACCAAGGCTATAATTTCTTCACCGGCATGACCCCCGACGAGATCGCCGCGGCGCAGCGCCCCTATGCCGGGTGGGAACGGGAGACGCGCGCCTTTTCCGCCAATGCGCATAGTCCCTCGCCCAAATGGGCCGATTTCGTCGATCCGCTCGATGCGATCGGGGCGAAGTTCAAAGAGCGCATGGCCAAGGCGCGAGCCGACGCACAGGTGCGACAGGACGGCAAATTCCTGTCGGTCGAGGATCGCAAGGCGCTATCGCTGATGGGGCTGGAGATCGACGCCGATCGCAAGGCGCTGCGCACCCGCTACACGCAATTGCTGCGCCGCTATCATCCCGACCATAATGGCGGCGACCGCACCCACGAAAGCGCGCTGCAAAGCGTGATAGAAGCCTATGGGCATTTGAAGAAGGCTTCGGTTTTCGCTTAACTTCGCACTTTTCCACATGTTTTGACATTATCGTAACATGATAGGAAATCTGACTGCGAGGAGGGTGGACCAAAGCAAGCGCCGTTCACCTTTATACCAGAGCCGCGTGATGTAGCACAGCGCAGCCTTGCCCCAGTCCGATTGGGCTGTCATAGCGCGCGGCCTTTCAAAAAACCGGAGATGTTCATGCAGCAGGTGCCGCGCGCGCTGGGCCTCGATTTCGGCACGACCAACAGCGTCGCCGCGCTGGCGGACGGCGGGGAGTCGCGACTGGTCGAATTTGCCGGGACGAAAGCGACCGGCGCGGTGTTCAGGTCAGCGCTCTGTTTCTGGCATGACGAGGCGGTCAAGGGCGGCATGGCGCATGAGGCAGGGCCGTGGGCGATCGCGGAATATATGCAATATCCCGAAGACAGCCGCTTCCTCCAATCGTTCAAGTCGGTGGCCGCCAGCCCGATCTTCGAAACCGCCAATGTGTTCGAAAAGCGGTTTCGTTTCGAGGAACTGGGGCAGATGTTCCTCAATCGGATGATCGGCCATGCCGGCGGCGCACTCGACAAGCGTCCCGAACGGATCGTCGTCGGGCGGCCGGTCGAATATGCCGGATCGCGCCCCGACGAGGCGCTGGCGCGCAAGCGCTACGACGCGATGTTTTCCGGGTTCGGCACGGAAATACATTATGTCTATGAGCCGCTGGGCGCGGCGTTCAGCTATGCCAGCCGTCTGACCGGGGCGGCGACGATCCTGGTCGCCGATTTCGGCGGGGGCACCAGCGACTTTTCGTTGGTCCGGGTCGAGGCGCCGGGTGCGGCGCGCCGCTGCGTACCGCTGGGATCGACCGGCATCGGGCTGGCGGGCGACCGGTTCGACTATCGCATCCTCGACCATCTGGTGCTGCCGATGCTGGGCAAGGGCGGCAGTTATCAGAGTTTCGGCAAGGAATTGGAGATACCGCGCAGCTATTTCGCCGATTTCGCCGACTGGTCGCGCCTCGCCCTGATGCGCAACCGGCGCACGATGGACGAACTGGCGCGGTTGCAGAAGACGGCGAAGGAGCCGGTGGCGATCGGGCGGATGATGACCGTGATCGAGAAGGAGTTGGGCTATCCGCTCTATGATGCGGTCGGCGCGCTGAAACGCGCATTGTCCGAGAGCGAAAGCGCCACCTTCCGCTTTTCGGGCGGCGGGCTGGAGATCGAGCAGGCGGTTACGCGCGCCGATTTCGAACGCTGGATCGCGCCCGACATCGCCCGGATCGAGGAAACTGTGGACAAGGCGCTGGCCAAGGCGAATGTCGCGCCTGATATTATCGACCGGGTGTTTCTGACCGGCGGATCGTCGCTCATTCCGGCGATCCGCGATATTTTCCGCGCGCGTTTCGGGCAGGACAGGCTGGCGACCGGAGGCGAACTGACCTCCATCGCCCATGGGCTGGCGCTGATCGGCGCGGAAGCCAATTTGGCGGAATGGGCAGCTTGATCCGGGCGCGCCTTGCCGCCACTCTCTCGACATCGCCTTCATGGATCGTTTAGGGCGGAGATGACTCGCAGGAAGATGATGACCCGATGACCGATATTTCCAACGTCCAGCCTGACACCCGCGCCGAAACGCTGCTGGACGCGCCCGACCGCGAAGTGGATGCGCGCGACGTGTTCGGCATCGACGTCGATATGAAGATCCCGGCGTTCAGCCAGGCCGACGAGCGCGTGCCGGACCTGGACCCCGCCTATGTGTTCGACCCGGACACCACGCTGGCGATCCTGGCGGGCTTTGCGTTCAACCGGCGCGTGATGGTGCAGGGCTATCATGGCACCGGCAAGTCGAGCCATATCGAACAGATCGCCGCCCGCCTGAAATGGCCGTGCATCCGCATCAACCTGGACGCGCATATCAGCCGCATCGATCTGGTCGGGCGCGACGCGATCGTGTTGCAGGACGGACAGCAGGTGACGCAGTTCAAGGAAGGCTTGCTGCCCTGGGCGTTGCAGCGCCCCGTCGCTCTGGTGTTCGACGAATATGATGCGGGGCGCCCCGACGTGATGTTCGTGATCCAGCGCGTGCTGGAAACGGATGGCAAGATGACCCTGCTGGACCAGAATCGCGTGATCCGCCCGAACCCGCATTTCCGCCTGTTCGCGACCGCCAATACGGTGGGCCTGGGCGATACGACCGGCCTGTATCATGGCACGCAGCAGATCAATCAGGGCCAGATGGACCGCTGGAATCTGGTCGTGGCGCTGAATTATCTGCCCGCCGCGACCGAGGCGCAGGTGGTCCTCGCCAAGTCGGGCGAATATGATCATGAGGGCGGCCGCAAGGAAGTCGAAAACATGATCAAGGTCGCCGAACTGACGCGGCAGGGCTTCATCAACGGCGATATTTCGACCGTCATGTCGCCACGCACCGTGATAAGCTGGGCGCAGAATGCGCTGATCTTCAAGAATGTCGGCTTCGCCTTCCGCCTGAGCTTCCTCAACAAATGCGATGAAGCCGAGCGGGCGCTGGTCGCCGAATATTATCAGCGCGTGTTCGGCAAGGATCTGCCGGAAAGCGTGGCGAGCCGGGCGAACTGACCGTTCGCGCCGGCCTTAAAGGCGGGAGTTTCCCATGATCGTCGTCGAACGGATCGACCCAGCAGGTGGCATTGGGGACGGCACGACACACCGGATCAGCATCCGGGGGCATGAGATCGTCGCGGACATGTCCGCGCCCGATGGCGATGACGCCGGGCCGGACCCGCATGACCTGTATGATGCGGCGCTGGGCGCGTGCAAGGCGATGACGATGCTCTGGTATGCGCAGCGCAACGCCATTCCGGTGGAGGACATCCATGTCGGCGTCGTCCGCGACGCGAGCCAGGAGCGCAAAGGCATGTACAAGCTGACCACCCGCATCGCGGTGACGGGGCCGATGAGCGATGAGCAGCATGACAAACTGATCGCGGTTGCCGCTAAATGTCCGGTCCACAAGCTGATGAGCGAGGTTGAGACGCAGATCGAAACGATCGCGGTGCCGCGCGTCGGCGAGGCGGAACGGCCATGAGCGGCGGGGCGATGATGGAGCGGCGCGGATTGCCGCTGGCGAGCGCATTCAACCTGCGCGATTTCGGCGGCTATCCGACGCAGCACGGCCGGCGGGTGCGGCGCGGTATGCTCTACCGGTCGGGCACGATGGCGCTGCTGACGCCGGAGGACAGCGCGCAATTGCAGTCGCTGGGCATCCGGGCCATCTGTGATTTCCGCCGTCCCGGCGAACGCAGGTCGGAACCGACCAGTTGGCATGATGCCGACGTCGATTATTATTGCCGCGATTATAGCGGCGCGACCGGCGTGTTGATGGACCTGGTACGCGAAGATCGGACGACCGCCGCGGACATGCGGGCGGCGATGCTGAATGTCTATCATGAGATCGCGACCGACCATGCCGAAGCCTATCGCGCCATGTTCGCGCAGATGTTGGGCGGGCGGCTGCCCATCCTGATCAACTGTTCGGCCGGCAAGGACCGCACCGGGGCAGGCGCGGCGATGATTCTGGCGGCGCTGGGCGTGGCGCGGGACGACATCGTCGAGGATTATCTGCTGACCAACAGCCATGCCGACTGGGCGTGGCGGCTGGCGCAGGGCGAGAATCATCTGAGCAAGCTGCAGCAGGTCAGGGCCGATGTGGTGGAACCGTTGCTGATCGCCGACGCGGCCTATCTGGAGGCGTTGTTCGCGCAGTTCGACGCTATGCATGGCGGTATCGATGGTTATCTGCGCGACGTGCTGGGCATCGATGCGGCCGCCCGCGCGTCCTTGTGCGATGCGCTGCTGGAAGCATGACGGAACGCTCTCCCCTCGACGCCTTCAAGGATGTGCTGTCCGGCGCGGCGCGGGCGATGACGCGCGACGCGGAAGTGGAGGTCGGCTTCACCGCCGACACGCCCCACGCCGCGGGCAAGGCGATCAAGGTGCCGACGCCCAGTCGCGCTTTGCCCGCCGATCAGGTGGCGCTGGCGCGCGGTTTCGCCGACGCCTCCGCGCTCAAGCTGCGTCATCATAATGCCAAGGTGCACGCCCACTCAGCGCCCGGAGAAGCCGTCGCGCGCGCGGTTTTCGACGCGGTCGAGCAGGCGCGGGTCGAGGCGATCGGTTCGCGGTCGATGGCGGGGGTGCGCGCCAACCTCAACCATGCGCTCGACCTGCGGCTGAAGTCCGACGCGATCCGCCGGGCGCGATCCGCCGACGAGGTGCCGCTCTCGACCGCGCTGGCGCTGAAGGTGCGTGAGCGGCTGACGGGCCAGGCGATCCCCAGGGACGTTGCGGCCGGCGTCGCCATGGTCGACCAGTGGATCGAGGACAGGGCGGGCGCCGATCTCGACGCGCTGGGCCTGGCGATCGACGACCAGCGCGCCTTCCAACGGCTGACGACGGCGATGCTGGAGCATCTGCAACTGATCGACGCCGATGTGCCGCCCGACACGGAGGAGCCTGAATCGCAGGAAGAGAGCGACGAGCAGGAAGAGCAGCAGGAAGAAGGCGATAGCGGCCAGGACGAGTCGGGCGACAGCGACATGAACGCCGAGGCGCGCGCCGAGGACCAGGGCGGCGACACCGAAGAGGGCGACACAGACTATAGCGACGAGTTCGACGCCGACAGCGATGCAGGCGCGGACGATATGGGCGAAGAAGGCATGATGCCGGTCCGCCCCAACCGGCCGCTGTCCGACCTGCCGCCCGGTTTCGATTATAAGGCCTATACGCTGAGGTTCGACGAGGTCGTCAGCCCCGAAGAGCTGTGCGACGAGGACGAGCTGTTGCGGCTGCGCGGCTTCCTGGACCAGCAACTGGTCAGTTTGCAGGGCGCTGTGACGAAGCTGGCCAACCGCTTGCAGCGCCGTTTGATGGCGCAGCAGTCGCGGTCGTGGGATTTCGACCAGGAAGAGGGGATGCTGGACGCGGCGCGGCTGGCGCGGATCGTGATCGATCCCACCCATTCGCTGTCCTACAAGATCGAGCGCGACACCGAGTTTCGCGACACCGTCGTCACGCTGTTGATCGACAATAGCGGATCGATGCGTGGCCGGCCGATCAGCATCGCGGCGATCAGCGCCGACATCATGGCGCGCACGCTGGAGCGGTGCGGGGTCAAGACCGAGATATTGGGCTTCACCACGCGGGCGTGGAAGGGCGGGCAGAGCCGCGAGGAATGGCTGGCCGCCGGGCGTCCTCCGATGCCGGGGCGACTCAATGACCTGCGCCATATCGTCTACAAGAAGGCCGACGATCCATGGCGGCGGGCGCGCAAGAATCTGGGCCTGATGATGCGTGAAGGGCTGCTGAAGGAGAATATCGACGGCGAGGCGCTGCTATGGGCGCACAGCCGGCTGATCGCGCGGCCCGAAGAGCGGCGCATCCTGATGGTGATCTCCGACGGCGCGCCGGTGGACGATTCGACCCTGTCGGTGAACAGCGGCACCTATCTGGAGCGGCATTTGCGGCAGGTGATCGACTGGATCGAGAACCGATCGCCGGTGCAATTGGTCGCGATCGGCATCGGTCATGACGTGACCCGCTATTATCGTCGCGCGGTGACGATCATGGACGCCGAGCAATTGGGTGGAACCATGGTGGAGCAGCTCGCCGGATTATTCGACGAAGATTGACGATAAAATCATAGGCCTGCCGAGGCAGGAGCCCAGTCTCATGCATTTGGACCGGGCTTCCGCCTTCGCAGGCCTATTTGTGTTTGGAGAGTTTGCATGAGCGTGGCCTTTCGTCGCGAGAGCGATGACGAGCATATGGAGCCCAAGTTCGAGCTGCCGCTGCCGGCCGGTCCCAATTGGGTTACGGCGCGGGGGCTGCGACTGACGCGGGAGAAGGTGCAGGCGCTGGAGAGCGTCGACAGCGGCGCCATGGAAGAAGAGGCCGGCAAGAAACATAAGCGGGTGCTGCGCTATTGGCGCACGCGGCTGGCGACGGCGGAATTGCAGGCGGCGCCCGATGGCGATGCGGTCGCGTTCGGGACGCGGGTGCGCTATCGGTTGAACGGACAGGACAAGACTGTGGCCATCGTCGGCGATGACGAAGCCGATCCGCATGAAGGGCGGATCAGCTTCTCTTCCCCGCTTGCCCGCGCGATGATGGAGGCGGAGGTCGGCGAGAAGGTCGATTTTGCAGGAAAGGCCGAAGCGGTCGAGATAGTGGCCATTACGGTGATTGGCGAGGACTGATCTTCACTCGACCCGTTTCCTACGGTCAAAAAAACCCGCCGTTTTGCGCCGGCGGGCTTTTTGTTTTGGTTCAAAGACGAATCACGCCCCGCGGGCCGCTTCGAACAGGAACCAGGCGCGCTGTTCGGCCTGATCGGTCCAGTCGTCGACAATGCCTTCGGTCGCGTTGTCGCCCGCTTCGGTCGCGGCGGCCTTCACCGCGCGGAAGGTTTCGACCAGCGCCAGATTGTCGTCGCGCAATTCCTTGAGCATGTCCGCCGGGGCTACGAACTCGGCGTCGTTATCCTTGACGGTCTGGCGCCGGGCAATGTCGCCGATCGAGCGCAGGGTCACGTTGCCGGTCTTGCGCACGCGCTCGGCGATCAGGTCGGTCGTGCCCAATATCTCGGTCGCCTGCTCGTCGAACATCAGATGATAGTCGCGAAAATGCGGGCCGGAGACGTGCCAGTGGAAATTCTTAGTCTTGAGATACAGCGCGTAGCTGTCCGCCAATGCGCCGTTGAGCGCTTCGGCGACGGACTTGGTTGCGTTGCTTTTGAGGTCGGTCGGGGTCTTCAGATCGGGCGCGGTCATGCACTATCCTCCTGTTCGCGAAAATGATTTCGGATATATAATGAACGCGCGCCCAGATGGTGCCATTTTTTCGGGTGGGAATATCCGATCAGCGTGATGGAGCCGGTCGATCAGAGCAGGCCGGTCGCTGACAGCGCCATGCCGGCCCCGGCCAGCAGCAGCAGCGCGCCGCCGGTCCAGCGGATCGCCCGCAGCGGCAGCGCCGCCAGGATGCGCGCGCGCAGCAGCACGACGGGGACGAGCGCGGCGATGACGCCGAGTGCGCCGCCGATTCCGGCCAGCATCGGATCGGCCGTGCGGGTGGCGATGCCCAGTATCAGAAATTGCGGGCCGTCGCCAAAGCCCAGGATGAAGAGGCCGAGCGCGGTGGTCAGGAAAGCGCCAGTCGGCCAGCCAGAAAGCGGATCGGGCGCGGAGGCCGGCCAGAACAGGCCTGCGCCCAGGAAGATGACGGACAACGCCATGAACAGCAGCCGGGCGTCCGCGCCCAGCATCGGCCCGATCCAGGCGCCGGCAAAGGCGGAGATGATGGCGTTGGCGGTGGCCGCGACGACAATCCCGGCGATGACCGCGCCGTTGCGATCATAGCGGGTGGCGAGCGCCAGGACGAGCAACTGGCTCTTGTCTCCGATTTCGCCGAGCACGCAGCCGAGCAGGGCGATCAGCAGGGCGTCCATCGGCGGCGCGAATCAGGCGCGCAGGGCGTGGATGGTGGCGGACGGCATCGCCTGCGGGATTATCGGAACGATGTCAGCGGCGGGCATATCCTGCGCGATCGCATCGCGCATCAGGTCGAGATAGGACAGCATGATCGGGCCAAGTCCATGCAGCGACAGGGCCGATTCGAGCGTACCGGCCAATCCTTCGACCGTGTCGAGGCGGAAGGCGCGGGCGATGTGGCGAATCTGGTCCAGTTCGTCGTGCAGGCGCGGAGCCGACAGATGGCCGCGCTGGTTCGCCAGCCCGTCGACCCGGCGCATCAGGTCCGCCAATATGGCCAGCATCGGATCATGTCGCATGGGAAAGCCCCCGTCTTATCGCCCCACAAACGATCATGCGCCCGATTGGTTAAAGGCGTGTAAAGTGCGTAGATCGAGCGCGCGATAGGATGCCCAGCCTTGACATGAATCCGAATCTACCCCATGGGCCACGGCTGAAACGGAGCGGTCTGCATTGGCCGCTTTATCTTTTTACGCACTTACGACCAGGGAATAGGGCCATGGCCAAGCCGGCAACCGTCAAGATTCGTCTCGTCAGCACGGCTGACACTGGCTTCTTCTACGTCACGAAGAAGAACCCGCGCACCAAGACCGAGAAGTTCAGCTTCCGTAAGTATGACCCGGTCGTGCGCAAGCATGTCGAGTTCAAGGAAGCCAAGATCAAGTAAGCCGCTGCGGGTCCAGGCCCGCGCGTTTGATCTTTCGGTTTTCGAAATCGAAAAAGGCCCGTTCCCTTCGTGGGACCGGGCCTTTTTCTGTTGCTATCGGCCCGATTTCGGGAAGCAAAGAGGGAGGACCATGACAGGCCCTCCCCAACCCCTCCCGCAAGCGGGAAGGGGATTTGGTCGTGCCTAATTGCCGACAGGCTGGCTGTCGGTACGGCGCACGACGATGGTCGAGGAGCGCGGCTCCTGCCCCGCTATCGGCCAGTCGCCGGTGGGATGCTGGATGTTCACGAAGAAGGTCTTGAGGTCCGGCGTATAGGCGAGGCCGGTGATCTCGCAGCCTTTCGGCCCCACCAGGAAGCGCGACGACTTCTTGGTGGTCTGGTCGATGTGGAACATCGCGTTTTGACCGAACACATCCTCGATCGACGTGTCAGGCTTGCCCGACGTGCCGGGAACGCTGTGGTCGGTCTGGACCCACAGACGGCCCTGGGGGTCGATGCGGATGCCGTCGGGGCTGGAGAAGGTGTCGCCGTTGATGTCGCCTTCCAGCTTGTCGCCGAAGCCGGCCAGGCTCGGATCACCCGCCAGCAGGAAGATTTCCCAACTGAACGTCATGGCGAGCGGCGAATTCCCCTCCTCCTTGAACTTCACGATATGGCCGTGACGGTTCTTGGTGCGCGGATTGGCGGCATCGACCACAGCGCGGCTGCTGTTGTTGGTCAGCGTGACGAACACGGCGCTGTTATCGGGCGCGACCGTGATCCATTCCGGCCGATCCATCACGGTGCCGCCTGCGACGCGCGCGGCCGAGATGGTGTTGACCAGGACATCGCCCTGGTTGCGGAAATCGACGATTTCCGGCGTCTGCGGACCCTGGCTGACATTGCCGGGGTCGGATGCGCCGACGGTCAGGCCATTCTGGCCCTGGACCAATGCGCGCCATTGCCCGGTGCCGTCCGCGTTGAAGCGCGCGACATAAAGGGTGCCATGATCGAGCATGTCGCGGTTCTGGGCGCGGTTGCTGCTGGAAAAGGCGCGGTCGCACACGAATTTGTAGATGCAGCCCGGCGTGCCGTCATGGCCCATATAGAAAGCGACGCGGCTATCGCCATTGGCCATATAGGCGGTGTTTTCATGGTCGAAACGGCCAAGCGCGGTGCGCTTGGTCGGCACGTCCAGTTCCTGATAGGGGTCGATTTCGACCACCCAGCCATAATCTTCCTCAGGCTGCGTCGGATCGAGATAATTGTCGGTCGATTCCTCGCAGGTCAGATAGGTGCCCCAAGGGGTGCGGCCCGACGAGCAATTGTTCAACATGCCCTTGATCGTGCCCGACAGCAGGCCCGATGCGGGGCCGCTGGCCTTGTAGCTGCTGTTGCCGGTGTAACGCTTGTTATATTTGGAGCCGGCCTTCACCGCCCATTTGCCGTCCGATCCCTTGGCGATCTCTACCACGCCGATGCCGACGGCGGACAGCGCCAGCGCCTTCTGGTCGGCGGTCGCGGTCGCGGCGTCGTAGCTGCCGTCCATCAGGATGTTGAAATCGGGATATTCGAAGTTCAGGGCCAGCAGGCCGCCACCGTTGGCGTCCGTGCCCGACAGTTCATAATATTCCATGCCGTCATGGTTGCCGCCGGCCCATTTTTCGGCGTCGGCAGGCGTCGGGAAGCTACCCGAATAGGGGGTGCCGGTTTCGACCGAATCGCCGGCCTTGAGCAGGATATCGACGGTGTAGCCGGTCGGCACGGTCACGGTGTCGTTCATGTTGGCGGCGACGGCGGCGAAACTGATGCCGTAGCTGGGCGCCGGGGTCGGCGTTGGGGTCGGCGTGGGCGTGCTCGAATCGTCATCATCGTCGCCGCAGGCGGCCAGCGTGCCCAGCATGGGCAGGATCGACAGGCCGAGCAGGCCGTTCTTCAGCACGGAGCGGCGGCCCGGATTGGCGGCGACGATCGCTTCCAAGCTGTTTGCGCCCATATCGATGGTGGGCTGCGCGGCGCGAGAGGCCGCGCGCGCCTCGTCGGTCAGATGAGACATGGATATCTACCCCTGGTTTGTTGCAGGGCCGTCGGCGGGACGCCGCAGCCTTGGGCAGCGAGTTGACAGAGGGGCATGACGGCAAGGCTTCGAAACGAAGTCACGTCCGTGAAAAACATATGACAACGCGGTGACGACGCTGTCGGGAGCGCTACAGCAGGGCGTTCACCTGCTCGACGAAGCGCAGCACCGATATCGGCTTGGAGACATAGGCCTGCGCCCCGGCGGCGCGAATCCGGTCTTCGTCGCCATGCCCGGCATAGGCGGTGACCGCCATGATCGGGACGCCGGACAGCCGATCATCCGCCTTGAGCGAGACGATGAGGTCGAGACCACTGACATGGGGCAGATGGATGTCGGTAATGACGAGGTCGGGCAGGAAGTCTTGCGCCTGGGCCAGCACGTCGCGCCCGTCGCGACAGGCAAGCACCTCATGCCCGTGCGCGCGCAGCAGGTCGCAAAAAAGTTTGAGATTGAGTTCGTTGTCCTCGACAACGAGCACGCGCTTTGCCACCAGTCACCCGCGGTCCGAAAATGAATTTGGGGCGCATCTACACCCACCCCGCCCCGAAAGCCAATCATGCGACCCGACACAGGCAATGGCAAGCAGGATAGCAATCCAGATGCCGCGACCCTGGCGCTGATGGCGCTGGGGTGGACGTTGAGCGACGTAGGGCGGGCCGAGCGGCTGCTGTCGCTGACGGGGCTGGATGCCGACGCGCTGCGCGCGGGGATCGACAATCCCGCGATATTGGGCGCGGTGCTGGCTTTCCTGGCCGACCATGAGCCGGACCTGATCGCCTGCGCCGATGCGATCGACACCACGCCCGCCGCGCTGATCGCGGCGCAGGAGAGATTGAGCCGATGACCCGCCCGCTGATCATCACCGATTGCGACGAGGTGCTTTTGCACATGGTCGTGCCGTTCCGTCATTGGCTGGACGAGACGCATGACGTGCATTTCGACATGCATGATCGCGGCTTCGCCGAGGCGCTGCGGCACAAGGATAGCGGCGCGGTGGTCGAACGCGCGCTGGTATGGGAGTTGCTGCTGGGCTTTTTCGACACCGAAATGCACCGGCAGACACCGATCGCGGGCGCGATCGAAACGATCCAGCGGCTGTCACGCATCGCCGACATCGTCGTGCTGACCAACATCACCGAACGGCACCAGCAAGCCCGCTCCGCGCAACTCGCGTCCCATGGCCTGACGCTGCCGGTCCACTGGAATCAGGGCGGCAAGGGGCAACCGCTGGCCGCTATCGTGGCGGAGCGCCAGCCCAGCGTTACCCTGTTCATCGACGATCTGGCCGAACATCATAAATCGGTCGCCTCCCATGCGCCGGACGTGTGGCGGCTGCACATGGTGGGCGAACCGGAAATCGCCGGACATGTGGCCGACGCCACCCATGCCCATGTGCGGATTGACGATTGGGCGGCGGCCGAACAATGGATCAGGGAGAAGCTGGCGCAAGGGCCAGCCCCGACCGACACAGGCATCATCCAAGGAGTCCCATCATGAGCATCGAAGCCCGCCTGACCGAATTGGGCATCACCCTGCCCCAGGCCGCCGCCCCCGTCGCCGCCTATGTCGCTGCGGTTGAAGCGAACGGCCTGCTGCATATCAGCGGCCAGATCGCACTGGCGCCCGACGGCCTGATGACTGGCCGCCTCGGCGAAGATAAGGATCTGGATTACGGCGTCGCCGCTGCGCGGGTGTGCGGCCTCAACCTGATCGCCCAGATGAAGGCGGCGCTGGGATCGCTCGACCGGGTCGAACGTATCGTCAAGCTGGGCGCGTTCATCGCCAGCGCGCCGTCCTTCACCGACCAGCCCAAGGTCGCCAATGGCGCGTCGGAACTGATGGTCGAAGTCTTCGGCGAAGCGGGCAAACATGCGCGCAGCGCGGTCGGCGTGCCGGTGCTGCCGCTGGGTGCTGTGGTCGAGATCGATGCGATCGTGCTTGTCAAAACGCAGGCCTGATTTTCCGACCGATCGCTCCTTCGCCCATCGTGGATTACACGGTGGCGGCGTGAGCGAGAATGGGATGGCGGCGTTCGATGCCGCCATCGCCGCCGGCCATGGCATCGAATGTGATGTGCGGGCGAGCCGCGACGGCGTCGCCTTCGTCTTTCACGACGCGACGTTGGGCAGGATGGCCGGGCGCGAAGAGGCGCTCGCCGCGCTGGACGCCGTGGCGATTGACGGCGTCACCCTGCCCGATGGCGGTGCGATCCCGCGCTTGGCGGCGCTGCTGGCGCGGTGCGGCGGACGGGTGCCGCTATTGGTAGAGATCAAGGCGGAGGGGCGGCATGTCCGGCCGATTTGCGCAGCGGTGGCGCGCGACCTGGCCGCATGGCCCTATGCGCCGGTGGCTGTCATGTCCTTCAACCCATGGGCGGTGCGCTGGTTCGTGCGACAGCGAGTTGGACAGTATCTCGGCCTTGTCGTGACGCAACAGGGCAAGGGGCGAATGCGCGGCCCGATCGAACGCGCCCTTGCGCTTTGGCTGTCGAAACCCGATTTTCTGGCCTGTGATATACGCGACCTGCCCTCTCGCCTGTCCCGCCGCGCCCGCGCCAGGGGACTGCCCGTGCTGACATGGACCGTGCGCAGCGCCGCCGATCGCGCGCGGGCGGCGATTCATGCCGACCAGATCATCTTCGAGCATCCTCATGACTGAGGTCGTAGCGCGGATCGCGGCGGGCGTCGCGGATTTTGATCGGGACCAATGGGATGCTTGCGCAGGAAGAGGTAACCCATTCATAAGTTGGGATTTTCTTGTCGCATTGGAGCGATCCGGCAGCGTCGGCGAAGGCAGCGGCTGGCAGCCTTTGCCGATCGTGGTCGATGGGCCGGACGGCCGCATCGCCGCGGCGGCGCCCGCCTATGGCAAGAGCCACAGCCAGGGCGAATATGTGTTCGACCATAGCTGGGCCGACGCCTGGGAGCGGGCGGGCGGGCGTTATTACCCTAAGATCCAGATCGCCGCGCCCTTCTCCCCCGTTCCCGGCCCCCGCTTGCTGCTGCGCGACGAGAGCATGGCGCCCGCCCTGATCGCAGGGATCGAGACCCTGGTGGAGCGCAACGGCCTGTCGTCGGCCCATGCGACCTTCGTCGCGCCAGAGCAGGTGCCGCTGTTCGAGGCGGCGGACTGGCTGATCCGGGAGGATAGCCAGTTCCACTGGACCAATCGCGGCTATGGCGGGTTCAGCGATTTCCTGGCCGACCTGTCGAGCGAAAAGCGCAAGAATATCCGCAAGGAGCGGGCGCGCGCGGTCGAGGGACTGGAAATCGTCCATCTGAGCGGCGGCGACCTGACCGAAGGGCATTGGGATATGTTCTGGCGCTTCTACCAGGATACCGGCGCGCGCAAATGGGGGCAGCCCTATCTGACCCGCGCCTTCTTCTCGATCATCGGCGAGACGATGGCGGAGAGGGTGTTGCTGATCCTGGCGCTGCGCGACGGACGACCGATCGCGGGCGCGCTCAACCTGATCGGCGCGGATACGCTGTACGGCCGCTATTGGGGCTGCGTCGAGGACGTCCCCAACCTGCATTTCGAGCTATGCTATTATCAGGCGATCGACGCGGCGATCGCGCGCGGGCTCCGCAAGGTGGAGGCGGGCGCGCAGGGCGGGCACAAGCTGGCGCGGGGCTATGCGCCCGAACCGACCTTTTCCGCCCATTATGTTCCCAATGCGGGCTTTCGCCGGGCTATCGCCGATTTCCTGACGGCCGAACGCGCGGGCGTGCGGCAGGACCGGATGTGGCTGGCCGAACGGACGCCGTTCAGAAAAGGCGACTGATCAGGCGGCGCGAAGCTGACTGGCGGCGATGACGGCGCGAGCCTGACGCTGCGCCTCGGCGATTTCGCGCGCGGTCATTTCCTCGGCGATTTCGGCGCGCATCGACTGGCCCTGCTCGCTGCCGCGCAGCGCCGCCAGGTTGAACCATTTATGCGCTTCGACCAGATCGATCGACAGGCCGCCGGTGCCGCAGCTATAGGCTACGCCCAGGTCGAAACAATCGTCGGCCGATCCATATGCTGCCCGCGACAGGCGGGCTTCCATTAGAAATTCTGCGCTCTTGATGCTGTTGCCCATGTGATTTCCCCTGTTCCCAATCTAATGCAATGGATCTGGACCCCCTTTTCCACGAACAGCAGGTTTGACCGGGAAGCGATAAGAAATGGTTAATGTGATTTTCGCCGTAACAGCGCGCGCCTAAGGTAATCGGGGCGCAACCAGGGTTAACGCTTCGCCGAACTTCTTGGCATCAGTAGCGGATTGGGACTGGCATCGTCGGACCATTGCCCGCATAGCCCCCGGCATGAGTCCAGTCCCCCCTGCTTCGCCCGCCCCAGCGCGCATGGACATCCAGTTCCGCGAATTCGTGCTGCTATGCGCCTGCCTGATGGCGATGAACGCGCTGTCGATCGACCCGATGTTGCCGGCATTGCCGGAAATCGGCCGCGATCTTGCCATCCCGCATCCCAATGACCGGCAACTGATCATCAGCGTCTATTTCCTGGGGCTGGGCTTTGGGTCTTTGCTGTTTGGCGTCTTGTCGGACCGATATGGGCGCAAAAAGGTGCTGGGCTGGGCGATGGCGCTGTTCATCGTCTCATCGGTCGCCTGCGCCAGTGCGCAAAGCTTCACCATGATGCTGGTGGGCCGGGCCTGCGCCGGATTTTTCGCCGGGGCGAGCCGGGTGATCACCGTGGGCATCGTGCGCGACCGGTTCAAGGGCGACGCGATGGCGCGGGTGATGTCGTTGATCTTCGCGGTGTTCATGCTGATCCCGGTGATGGCGCCCAGTTTCGGCCAGGCGATATTGTGGGTCGCGCCGTGGCGCTGGATCTTCTGGGCGCTGGTGATCCTGGCCAGCCTGGTTCTGATCTGGATGACGGTGCGCCTGCCCGAAACGCTGTTGCCGGAAAACCGGATGCGGATCACGGTGCGATCGCTGATGCAGACGGTGGGCATGGTGATGCGCACGCGCAGTTCGATCGGCTATATGCTGGCGAGCGGCGCGGTGATGGGCGGCCTGATCGGCTTCATCCTGTCGGTCCAGCAGATTTTTTTCGATGTGTTCGAGGCAGAGCATATCTTTCCGATCGCCTTTGCCGCGATCGCCGGGTGCATGGGCATCGGCAGCCTGATCAACAGCCGGCTGGTGCAGCGATTCGGCGCCCGGCGGATGAGCCAGAGCGCGCTGATCGCCTTCATCCTGATCGCCGCGGTCCATCTGGCGGTGATTCTGACGGGGATGGAGACGCTGGCCACCTTCATGGCGCTGCAGGCGATGACGATGATGACCGTCGCCTTCACCGCGTCCAATTTCAGCGCGATTTCGATGGAACCGTTCCACAAGGGCGCGGGCGTCGCCTCCTCCTTCCAGGCGTTCCTGACGACGGCGCTGTCGAGCGCGCTGGGCAGCATCGTCGGCCGCGCCTTTGACGGCACCACCCTGCCCTTCACCATCGGATTGCTGGTGTTCGGCATCGGGTCGTTCCTGATCGTGATCTGGGCGGAACGGGGCAAGCTGTTCACCCGACCCCACCATGGCGGGCTGCGCGAGGCGGAGATCGACTTTCACTGAAGCAGGCTGAAACGGACAAGAAAAAGGGCCGGAAAACCGCCCCTTTTTCTTTGTGTCGATCAGGCGTCCTGCCCGCCCGGCGTATGCGCGCCAGGGAGCGGCGGCACCGGCTGGGGCGGGATGCCGGCGTCGTCCTCTGGCACGTCCACCACACCGCGGCCGACATGGCTGCGGCTGCGGCTATAGCCGAAATAGACCAAGAGGCCGATCGCCGCCCAACCGACGAACATCAGCTTGGTTTCGACGCCCAGGCTCCAGAAGAGATAGAGGCAGCCCAGGATCGCGATTGGCGCGGTCACCATGATCGCGGGAGTGCGGAACGGGCGAGCGCGGCCCGGATCGCTCTTGCGCAATTGCATCACGGCGATCGACACGGCGGCGAACGCGAACAGCGTGCCGGAGTTGGAGATATCCGCCAGAATACCGACCGGGAAGAAGGCCGCGAACAAAGCGACGAAGATGCCGGTCAGGATGGTGATGACATGGGGCGTCTTGTAGGTCGGATGCACCTTCGAAAAGACAGCCGGCAGGAGGCCATCGCGGCTCATGACGAAGAAGATGCGGGTCTGGCCGAACATCATCATCAGGATGACCGAGGGCAGCGCCAGGCCGGCGGCGAGGCCGAGCAGGTTGCCGATCTGGGGCCAGCCGATTTCGCGCAGGGTCCAGGCCAGCGCTTCCTTCGAGCAGGTCACCGCTTCGGTGCCGGCGGCGGCGAGCGCGGCGCATTGCTGCGACAGGGCCGTCGAACCGGGGGCCAGAATTTCGCCGGCCGGACCCGCAACGGGCTGTGCGCCGACGGTGCCGATGACGCCGGCGGCGACCAGCATGTAGAAGATGGTGCAGATGCCGAGCGAGCCGATCAGGCCGATCGGCATGTTGCGCTGCGGGTTCTTGGTTTCTTCAGCGGCGGTCGAAACGGCGTCGAAGCCGACATAGGCGAAGAAGATCGAGGCGGCGGCCGCCGAAATGCCCGAAAAACCGAGCGGGGCGAAGGGGGTGAACTTGTCCATGTTGATGACCGGCAGGGCCAGAACGATGAACAGGGTCAGCGCGGCGACCTTGATGAGCACCAGCACGGCGTTGACGGTCGCGCTTTCCTTGGTTCCGATGACCAGCAGCCAGGTGACAAGCGAGGCAATCAGCATCGCGGGCAGGTTCACCATGCCGCCGTCGAACGGGCCGCGGGTCAACAGGTCTGGTATGTCCATATGGAATGTATGTTCGATGAGGCCCACGACATAGCCGGACCAGCCGACCGATACCGCGCCGGCCGCCACCGCATATTCCAGGATCAGCGCCCAGCCGACCATCCAGGCGATGAGTTCGCCCATGACCGCATAGCTGTAGGTATAGGCCGAACCCGACACCGGGACCATGGCGGCCATTTCGGCATAGCAGAGCGCCGCGACCGCACAGACGAAGCCGGCGATGACGAAGGAGAGCATCATGCCCGGCCCCGCCTTTTGCGCGGCCTCCGCCGTCAGCACGAAGATTCCGGTGCCGATGACGGCGCCGATGCCCAACATGGTCAGCTGGAACGCGCCCAGCGACCGGTGCAGCGATTTCTTCTCGGCCGTCGCCAATATGGCGTCGAGAGGCTTAACGCGCCCGAAAATCATGGATGATGCCCTTTACACTCATTTGTTCTGCTCGGACGACGCGCCGCCGCCCCGGTTGAGCTATGGAGGGGAGACTATCGCCTAATCCGCCACGCGCAAGTATGTTGCGTGGATGCGACATGCTCGTCCCAATGCGGCGCGCGGTGACAAGGGGTTGATTGATGATCGAATTGCTGCGTGCGTCGGGGCTGGAAATGGTGCCTCATGGCTTTGCCGGACGGCGCGGCGGGGTATCGAAAGGGGTCCATGCAGGGTTGAATGTCGGCTTGGGATCGGCGGACGAACGCGACGCAGTGCTGCGCAATCGCGACCTGGCGCGGGACGCGCTGCTGCCCGGTGCGACTCTGGTGACGGTGCGGCAGGTCCATTCGCCCGACGTCGTGACGGTGACCGCGCCGATCGCAGAGGGCGAACGGCCGGGCGCCGACGCGCTGGTCACGGACCGGCGGGGACTGGTGCTGGGGATATTGACCGCCGACTGCGTGCCGGTGCTGTTCGCAGATGCGACGGCGGGCGTGGTGGGCGCGGCCCATGCAGGGTGGAAGGGCGCGATCGGAGGCGTCACGGACCGCACAATCGACGCGATGGTGGGGTTGGGGGCCGATCCGGCGCGAATCGCCTGCGCCATCGGGCCGTGCATCGGCCGCGTCTCCTATGAGGTCACGGACGATTTCGCGGCGCGCTTCGTCGATGACGACGCGGCCAATGAGCGCTTCTTCACGCCGGGTCGGCCGGATCATTGCCAGTTCGATATCGCCGCCTATGTCGCGGCGCGGCTGGCGGGGGCCGGCGTGGGCCGGATCGCGATGCTGGACGAGGATACCTACAGCCAGCCCGATCGATTCTACAGCTATCGCCGGTCCTGTCATCGGGGCGAGAGCGATTATGGGCGGCAGATTTCGATGATCGCGCTGCCGGGCTGACACGGAAAGGCGTTCGCGTCGCGCGCCGTTTCTCGACTTCGCTCGAAACGAACGGCGCTGAGGTCAGCGCCGCCCCACCGTCCCATGCTTGTCCTCGCGGCGGCGGCCGACCAGCATGGCGCGTTCGAGGCGGATGCAGAGCGCGGCATAATAGTCGGCGAGGAAGCCGTAATCGTCGCCATCGTCGGGCAAGCCCGCCTTACGCCGGATCGTGGCGGCGACGGTGGCGATCGCATCGTCCTGTCCAGCCCGCAGCACATTTTCCAGCGTCTGCAATTCATAAATGCCATAAAGGTCGAGCGCGGCGTCGGTGAAGACCCGGCGCGGTTGCTCGGCGCGCGCGGCGACGAGATCAGCGCCCAGTTTCGCGCGCACATTGTTCACGACCCAGGTGCCCGCGAGCAGATCCCCCACCCGCAGCCGGTCGCGATTGAACAGCGGGAAAAAAAGGAAGATGCCGGTCCAGCACAAGGCGAAGAGGGTGAGGAAGCCGTCGGCCGCGCCCTGCGCAGCCTGCATCCCCAGGAATGAAAGCGGCAGGAAGACTTCGATTTCGCGCAGCGCATTGCGAGCGATCACCGCGCCGCCGGTCAACCGGCCGCCATCGCGCGCGATAACGCGCAGGCCGAGCAGCCGCTTGCCCGGCGTCGCGCCCCGCCCGCCCATTTCGAACAGGATGAACCAGCCGTTGCGCAGGACGAAAGCGCCGACCAACCAGAGGATCAGGAATATTTCGCCACTGGCCCCGGCGATACCGAGCAGGCCGATGGCGATGGTGGCGAAGATGAGGCTGATGAAGAGGATGAGGATATCGAGCATGAAGGCCGAGGCGCGCGTCCCCGCGCTGGCCAGTTCCAGACGCAGGTCGACGCCTTCGGGCGTGATGAAGCTGCGCCGCAGCGAGGCGGGCGCCTTTGGCGCGCGGTTACGCCGCCAGCGCATCGCGATCCTCCCGGTGCCGGGGGAGATAATAATAAGTCAGCCAGCCGGCCAGCGCGGCAAGCCCGATGCCGTAGCGCATCGCGTCCGACTGGACCGTCTGCCGCCCGATTCCTTCGAGCAGGCCTGCGACCAACAGCATCAGCACGACGCCCGCCATGGCGATGGCGGCGCTGCGCCCGGCGATGACGGCCGCTTGCGTGCGCGCCTCGCGGCCAGGGAAGGCGACCGCCGTGCCGATCTTCATGCCCGCCGCGCCCGCCAGGATGATGGCGAACATTTCGGTCGAACCATGGATGGTGAGCCAGCCGAGAAAATTGAGACCCAACCCCTTGGTCGCGAACAGGCAGAGCATCGCGCCCAAAGTGAGGCCGTTATAGACGAGCAGCAGCACAGTGGGCACGGTGAAGGCGAAGCCGAGGGAAAAGGCGAAGATCGCGACCTGGCTGTTATGGGTGAAGAGATAGGCGGCGAAGGTGGCGAGGCCGCCATCCTCCTGCGGGCCGTAGATGGTGGCGCGCAGCGTTTCCGCGCTGGCGGACGGATCGCGCCCGCCCGACATCGCGTCGGGGATGATGCTGTAATACCAGCTCGGATCGGTGGCGACGAGCCACCAGCCGGCGACGACGCCCGCCACCGTCAGGATGAGGCAGATCAGGGTTTCGCGCCAGAGCAACTGGATGCTGAGTGGCCAGTCGCGAGCGAAGAAGCGGCCGAGCTGGCGCGTCGCGGTGTCGGGCACGCCGTAGAGCTGGAAATAGGCGCGGGTGCAAAGCTGTTCGAGATAAATGACGAGCGCCCGGTCGAGCGAGGTTTCGCGCGCCACCGAGAGCGACGACAGAGCCGAGCGGTAGAGCAGCGGCAGGGCGAGGATATCGTCTTCGGACAGGGCGCGGACCGAGCGTTTTTCCATGCGGGTGACGAGTTGGTCGAGCCGGTCCCATTCGCCCTCATGCGCGGCGCGGAAGCGGCTGGCGTTGACCAGAGGGGCGGCGGCGCGGCCGTCGATGAGCGCGCTCATAGCAGGTTCCTCCGCTTGAGATCGACATAGCCCTGGACCAGCCGGTCGGCGACCCGGTCATGTTCGGCCTCGATGACATGGGCGCCCAGATGCCGCAGCCGGGTGAGCACCATCCGCCGGTCGCGCAGCAGGGCGGCGGCAGTGACGGCGCGGGTGACATCGTCGGCATTGCTGGGGCGACGGTCGAGGATCGATTCCAGTTCCTCGTCGCGCAGAACGACGATCAACAGGAGATGGGTTTCGACCAGGCGGCTGGCGGCGCGGACTAGAAATTCGGCCGAGGTGAGGTCGGTGAACTCGGTGAAGAGGACGATCATCGAGCGGCGGGTGAGACGCGTCGCCAGCGTGGTGAGGGCGTGGGTGTAGTTGGTTTCCTCCCCGCTATAGTCGATACGGGCGGCGAGACGCTGAAGTTCACCAAAGGCGGCGGCGCCCGATACCAGTCCGCTGGCGATGCGCGGGCGCGAATCGAAGGCGTGGAGCGCGACACGGTCGCCAAGCTTCAGCGCGACCCAGGCGGTCAGCAGCATAGCGGAGACGACGCGGTCGAGGCGACTGAGGCCCGCGACCGGCTCGCTCATCTGGCGGCCGGCGTCGATCGCGAAGACGATCTGGTTATTGCGTTCGGAACGGAATTCCTTGGCGTGCAATTTGCTGTGGCGGGCAGATTGTTTCCAGTCGATCGCGCGCCGGTCCATACCGGAGCGAAACTCGACCAGCGCGTCGAAATCCGCACCGTCGCCGCGATCGACCTGCGCCATCAGCCCTTGCAGCGCATGACGCTGGAATATCTGCGCACCGCGATCATGGACAGGGCGGATGTCGGGCAGGATCGCCATGGTCGCGTCGAGCGGCACGATCCGCTGTTTCCAGACGAGGCCGAGCGGCCCTTTCCAGCGCAGCCAGCCGCGCGCGATCCGCGCCATGCCGCGCCGGACGGTGCGCAGCGGAATGGCGGCAGACGCCTTGCCCGCATGTAGGTCGACCCAGAGGCCGTCCTCGTCCTCCGGCTCCAGCAACGGTCCGCTGTCCAGCAGCAGTTGCGCGCGGGCCGGGGGGACGCCCGCGATCGTCACATGCGCGGCCGCCTCCACGGGCGCGCCGACGCTGGCGGCGCGGGGCAGATCGAGCCGCAGCGCCGCTTGCGCCGGCCGGCTGCCCAGCAGCGCGTCGGCGAGGCTCGCCAGCAGCACCGCGACCGGCCAGGCGAGCGCGGCGTACCAGCGGCCCGGCACCAGCAGGGCGACGAGCAGCGTTACGGGCGCGCCGGCCGCCGCCGTCCATATGGCGTTGCGGGTGGGATAGATCATGGGCGGCTGGTCATGGCGGGCGCGCTCAGCGCGGCGCCTCGATAGTGTCGATGATGCCGGTCACGACATCCTCCACCCGGCGGCCATCGATTTCGGCGGCGGGCGAGAGGATGAGGCGATGGCGCAGCAGGGCGGGCGCGAGCGCCTTCACGTCGTCGGGGATGACGAAATCGCGCCCGTCCAGCGCCGCACGCGCCCTTGCCGCCCCCGCCAGCATCGCGCCGGCGCGGGGGCTTGCGCCGCTTTCGAGGTCGGCGACATCGCGCGTGCCGCGGATGAGGGCGAGGATATAGTCGATCACCTCATCGACCAGCCGCACGCCGTTGACCATGGCGATTGCTTCGGCGATGCGGGCGGCATCGGCGACCGGGGCCACGCCCCAGGCCTGCGGCGTCATCGCATGGGTGCGCGCGCCGTGGGTGGCGACGATCTTCCGTTCTTCCGCGGCGCTGGGATAATCGACGCTCTGCTTGAAGAGGAAGCGGTCGAGCTGCGCTTCGGGCAACGGATAGACGCCCTGCTGCTCGATCGGATTTTGCGTGGCGACGACCATGAAACGGTCGCTCAAGGCCAGGCTTTCGCCGTCGATGGTGACGGTGCGTTCCTGCATCGCCTCCAGCAGGGCGGCCTGCGTCTTGGGCGGGGTGCGGTTGATTTCATCCGCCAGCAGCAATTCGGTGAAGATGGGACCGCGCGTCAGGTTGAACTGGCTGGTCTGGAAGTTGAACAGATTGGCGCCGATGATGTCGCCGGGCATCAGGTCAGGGGTGAACTGGATACGGCCGAAATCAAGGCCGAGCGCATGGGCGAAGCTGTGCGCGATCAGCGTCTTGGCGGTGCCGGGCGGCCCTTCCAGCAATATGTGGCCGCCGGAAAAGAGCGCGACGAGCATGAGATCGATGGTGGATTCCTGCCCTACGACCGCGCGGGCCACTTCTTGCTTGATGGCCTGGCCGAGCGCCTGAACCTCTTCTACCCTCATCTGCTCTTATCCTCCTGCCAATCATGGAGCGCCTGCGCCGCGTCGAGCAGGCTGCGCCGGTCGCTTGCCGCATCCGCCGCCTGCATAAGGTCGGTGAAGCGGTATGCGCCCTTCAAACTATCGAGATAATCGTCGAGGGCGCCGTCGCGAAGACGGGCGGGCGCGCCGAACGCCCGCGTCGCGCGATCACGCATGGCGGCGGCATAGCGGCCGCCCAACCGCGCCTCGCGCCCCGCCTTGCGGATCAGCAGCGCGCTATTGTCGACCAGCGCGGCCTTGCCGAAAGCGATGGCGCGCGTGCGGGCGCGCGGCGGGCCGAAGCGGCCGAAGGCATGGAGGCCGGCGAGCAGCAGCGCGGCGACGATCGCCAGCGTCATGGCGAGAAAGGGCGGTTCGAACAGCAATTTCAGGGGACTGCGCGAATGGCCGAGGCCATTCATCGACACGTCGAAGGCGATGCCATCAGGATCGGTGCTGTTCATCCAGTCTAACAGCGCCAGCGCGGATCGGGCCTGGCCCAGATCCTTCATGCCGCGATTGTTGAGCAAATCGGGATCGGACAGCACATAGAGCGGTCCTTCCCCCACCTGCGCCAACACGACGCCGCCCCTGCCATCGGTCAACAGCGGGATCAGTTTGCGCCAGCGGTCCTGTTGCTGGTCATTGTCGGGATCGATGCCAGTGATGACCTGGATCGGACGCGGCGCCCGGAAGCGGCCGGGGACGCCATTGGAGACGAGCGCGCCGCCCCCGCTGCGATATTGCCGCATGGCGAAGCGGACGCCGGGCGCGAGCACGCCGATCGGCTCGGAAAGCGGCAAAAGCCCCCGATAGCGCGCCCAGCCGGGATGATCGTCATCCGGCACGGTGCGCCATTTGGGCAGGACGAACAGGGTCGGCCGGGTCGCACGCTGCATCAGCGCCGCACTGATATCGGTCGCGCCGCTTTCGGCGGTGACCACCAGCAGGTCTTCGGTATCGAATTCGTGGGCGGTGCGTATGATGCGCGGGTGGCGGCCGGTCGCCTGCGCCAATTGCACGAGGCCGGCATAGCCGGTTACCGCATTGGACAAAGCGTGCGCGCCACCGTTGCGGCCCGATCGCAGGTCGGGGGCATAGGCGCCCAGCACCAGCATGGCAGAAAAGCCGACTATCCCGATCGCCAGCATCAGCGCGACGGTGCGGCCGTGGAACAGCGTGGCGTCGGACGACGGCGGGGCGATCGTGACGTCGCTCATGACGCCCAGTTCCGTGTCCGGGCGAAATCGGCATAGGCGTGGCGGCAGCGGCCCCATTCGTCGGCGTCGATCGGGCGACCGCCGAACAGGCTGCGCTCGACCGCGGACGCGATTTCCGTGAACAAGCGGCGCGGCGCGGACGGAATGCCCTCAGCGCGGGCGAGGTCGCGGCTGGTGAGCGCCGGGCGGACGACGTGCGGACGGCGGCGGGCCAAATCCTCGACGCTGCGCAGCAGCAGATGATGCACCGCCTGCGCATAACGGCCCTGCGCGGCAAGGGCGTCGGCTTCGTCCAACCAGGCGCGCGCCGGGGCGGCGTCCGGGGTCCAATCCTCTTCCGCCGCGTCAACTGCGGCGGCCGAACGACGCCGTCGCCAGCGCGGCAAGCGCCAGACGCCGTGGCGGACACGGTCGATCACGATCCCCAGGATCAGCAGCGCCAGCGCAGCGATCATGGCCCACAGGACGATGCGGGCATAGGGCGCGTCGGGCATGAAACCGCCGATCCAGCGCAGGAAACGGCCGACGGGGGCAAGCGCCCATTCCAGCCATTCGCCCAGCGCCCTGAGCCAGGCGGGCGGTGGCGGGCGACCCGGCGCTGGCGTCATGTCGAACTGCACGTCGCCGCCGGCCAGCAGCACGCGATGCGCCGCAGCCAGTTGATCGTCCGACATATGCGCTGGTCCGGCCATCGATGCCCACCCCCCGTCGCGGGCGACCCTAGCGGCTGGCGGCGCGGGCGCAAGCCATTCAAAGGATGACAAAGCCGGTCGAATACGACAGCGTCGAATCCGGGTTTGGAAATGGGGGATATGATGATGGCGACGCGCGCGGCCTTGGACGAGCAACGATCCTTTTCGGTCGGCCGGGTGCTGAGCCGCGCCTTCGGCACGCTGGGCGACAATCCACTCGCAACCTTCGGCATCGCGTTCCTGTTCGGATCGATCCCGCAATCTCTCTACAGCTATTTCATCGGTTCGACGCTGGCGAGCGCGGACCGGGCGAGCGCGATCGCGGCGATTGCCGTATCGGTCGCCTCCTTCGTCGTGTTCCTGCTGCTGTCGATGCTGGTGCAGGGCGCGCTCGTCCGGGCCACGCTGGCCCAGGCGCAGGGGCAGAGGGCCAGCTTTGGACAATGTATCGGCACGGGCCTGGCCAAGGCGGCGCCGCTGATCGGCCTTACCATCCTGCTGATCCTGGGGATCATGGCCGGGTTCGCGCTGTTCGTCGTGCCCGGCATGATCCTGTTCCTGATGTGGTCGGTCGCGGCGCCGGCGCTGATCGCCGAAGATAGCAGCGTGCTGGCCGCCTTTTCGCGCAGCCGGTTCCTGACCAAGGGCGCGCGCTGGCGCATTTTCGCGCTACAGCTATTGTTGCTGGTGCTGATATGGCTGGTGTCGGCAGCGCTGGGCGCGGTCATTCTGGCGAGCGGCATGGCGACCCAGGCCATTGGCGAAGCGGCGCTGTCGCTACCCTATCTCCTGATGTCGGCGGTCAGCAACACGCTGATCATCGCCTTCTGGAGCACGGTGCAGGCCAGCCTTTATATCGACCTGCGCGCCTGGAAGGACGGGCCGCAATCGCAGGATCTGGCGGACATCTTCGGCTGACTCGCGCCGCTCTGCGCCGCGGCCAGTCATACCGGCAATGCGGTGGTATATTTGGTGAGCGACAGCGCGAAGTGGGAGGAGGCGCCGCCGACGGCGGGATGCTCCAGCAGGACGCGCATCAGGAAGCGCTCATAGTCCTCGACGTCCGACGCGACCACGCGCAGCAGATAATCCCAGTCGCCCGACATCGAATAGCATTCGATGATCTCCCGCCGTTCCCGCACGAACGCCTCGAACGGCGCCCGCACTTCCCGCGCGTGGCTGCGCACGCGGATGTTGCAGAAGACATTGACCTTCCGATCGATCGCCACCGCGTTCAACAACCGGACCGCCGGGCCGAGAACCCCGGCGGCCTCCAGCGCCCTGACTCGCCGCCAGCAGGAGGCGGCCGAGCTGCCGACCCGTTCGGCCAGTTCCGCGTTGCTGAGCGTCGCGTCCGACTGCAACTGGTCGAGAATGCGCCGATCAACGGCGTCCAGGTCGATCATATTTCATATTATCCTTTATTGTGAAACATGCAGTTCAAATTATACCGAAAACTAGCGCATATTGAAACGGGATTTCGGCTTTTCCATGCGATAAGGTCGCTATGGGACAGGATATACACGAACGGCCGGAGGGTGCCGCCGGGGACTGGACGGTCGCTCAGGACTGGCACCGCTACACCGCGGCGGAACATGCGATGTGGGACCGTTTGTTCGAACGGCAGGCCCGGATGCTGCCCGGTCGGGTCGTGCCGGAATATATGGCTGGTCTCGATATATTGCGCATGGACAGGCCGGGTATTCCCAATTTCGATGCGCTGTCGGAACGGTTGATGAAGGCGACGGGCTGGCAGGTCGTCGCCGTGCCTGGGCTGGTCCCCGACGCGGTATTTTTCGACCATCTCGCCAACCGCCGCTTTGTCGCCGGGCGCTTCATCCGAACCCCGGACCAGATCGATTATCTGGAGGAGCCCGACATATTCCATGATGTTTTCGGCCATGTGCCGCTGCTCGCGAACCCCGTGTTCGCCGACTATATGCAGGCCTATGGCGCGGGCGGGCTGCGCGCCGACAGCCTGGGCGCGATCGAACGGCTGGCGCGGCTTTACTGGTACACAGTCGAATTCGGCCTGATCCGCCAGGAGGACGGGCTCAAGCTCTACGGCGCTGGCATCGTCTCTTCTTATGGCGAATCGCTATTCGCGCTCGACGATCCGTCGCCCCATCGCATCGGCTTTGATCTCAGGCGGCTGATGCGGACCAATTACAAGATCGACGATTATCAGCAGAGCTATTTCGTGATCGACAGTTTCGAGGACCTGCTGCGCCAGACAGCGCAGACCGACTTTGCGCCCCTTTACACGGAGTTGGACGGGCAGCCCGATCTGGCCACCGATGCGCTGTTGCCAAGGGACCATATCTTTACGCGCGGAACGCAGGCCCATGCCCGCAGTCGGGCGGAGGTCGGCGCATGATCCCGGCGACGGCCCCACACGCACCGCCCTTGCTGCATAACGAACATAAGAAAGAGGACCTGTCCATGGACGTCAACGTCAACGTCGCCCCGGAGTCCGTGACCGACAATCCGCTCGGCCTCAACGGTTTCGAATTCGTCGAATTCACGTCTCCCGACCCCGATGGAATGGCCGCGCAGTTCGAACAGTTGGGCTTTACCGCGACGCACCGCCATCCTGTGAAGAATATCACCCGCTACAAGCAGGGTCGCATCAACCTGATGCTGAACCGCGACGACGCCGGTCGCGTCGCGGCGTTCCGGGGCGAACATGGCGCGTCCGCCAGCGCGATGGCGTTCCGCGTCAACGATCCGCAGGCGGCGATGCGCTGGGCGCTGGACCATGGCGCCAAGCGCACCGACGAGGATGACACCGTGATTCAGGGCATCGGCGGCTCCTACCTCTATTTCGTGGCGGATGATGCAGATCTCTACGCCGACTGGGCGGAATTTTCCGGCTGGCGCGAAGCGGAAGCGCGCAACAATGTCGGCCTCGACCTGCTCGATCATCTGACCCACAATGTCCGGCGCGGCCAGATGCGGGTGTGGAGCGCATTCTACCGCACCCTGTTTAATTTCGAAGAGCAGAAATATTTCGATATCAAGGGCCAGGCCACCGGCCTGTTCAGCCAGGCGATGATCGCGCCCGACAAGGCGATCCGCATTCCGCTGAACGAAAGCCAGGACGACAGAAGCCAGATCGAGGAGTTCATCCGCCAATATAATGGCGAGGGCATCCAGCATCTCGCGCTGACCACCGCCGATATCTACGACACGGTCGAGCGGCTGCGCGCGCGCGGCGTCAGGTTGCAGGATACGATCGAAACCTATTATGAGCTGGTCGACAAGCGCGTGCCCGGCCATGGCGAGGATTTGGAGCGATTGCGCGCGAACCGCATCCTGATCGACGGCGATGTGGAGAGCGAGGGCATATTGCTGCAGATTTTCACCGAAAATATGTTCGGCCCGATCTTCTTCGAAATCATCCAGCGCAAGGGCAATGAAGGTTTCGGCAACGGCAATTTCCAGGCGCTGTTCGAAAGCATCGAGCTGGACCAGATTCGGCGCGGTGTCATCACGGTGAGCGAATGACGGATATGCGCCTCACCGGATTTGGCAACCATCATGCGACCGAGGCGATTGCCGGCGCGCTGCCGGTCGGACGCAACTCGCCGCAGCGCGTGCCCTTTGGCCTTTACGCCGAGCAGTTTTCGGCGACCGCCTTCACCGCGCCGCGGCACGAAAACCGGCGTAGCTGGCTGTACCGTATGCGGCCGAGCGCCGGCCATGGTCCATTCCTGCCCTATGATCGCGACAGCCTGCTGCGATCCGGTCCCTTTGACGAGCGCCCCGCCTCGCCCAATCGCCTGCGCTGGAACCCGCTGGACATGCCGGCGGAACCCACCGACTTCATCGACGGCCTGGTGACCTATGCCGGCAATGGCGATGTCGCGACGGGCGCGGGTTGCGGCATTCATCTGTACGCGGCGAACCAGTCGATGGTCGATCGCGCCTTCTTTTGCGCCGATGGCGAATGGCTGATCGTGCCGCAGGTCGGTACGTTGCGGATCGTGACGGAAATGGGCGTCCTGACCGTTGCGCCGCTCCAGATCGCACTGATCCCGCGGGGCATCCGTTTCCGTGTCGAGCTGCCGGGCGGGGCTGCGCGCGGCTATGTCTGCGAAAATTACGGTGCGCTGTTCCGCCTGCCGGACCTTGGCCCGATCGGGTCCAACGGCCTGGCCAATCCGCGCGATTTCGAAGCGCCGGTCGCGGCGTTCGAGGATGTCGAGCGGCCGACCCAGATCGTCCAGAAATTCGGCGGCAGGCTGTGGGCGACGACGATCGACCACAGTCCCTTCGATGTGGTCGCCTGGCACGGCACGGTCGCGCCCTATCGGTACGACCTGACGCGCTTCAATACGATCAACACGGTCAGTTACGACCACCCCGATCCGTCGATCTTCACCGTGCTGACATCGCCCAGCGACACGCCCGGCACGGCCAATATCGATTTCGTGATCTTCCCGCCGCGCTGGATGGTGGCGGACGATACGTTCCGCCCGCCTTGGTTCCACCGCAATGTGATGAGCGAATTTATGGGACTGATCGAGGGCGAATATGACGCCAAGGCCGGGGGCTTCGCGCCGGGCGGGGCCAGTTTGCACAATGCCATGTCGGCTCACGGGCCAGACCTGTCGAGCCATGACAAGGCGGTCGCCGCGCAGTTGGCGCCGCACAGAATAGAAGGAACGATGGCCTTCATGTTCGAAAGCCGCCACATGATCCAGCCGACCGCCTGGGCGACGGAAACGCCGCTGCTGCAACCCGACTATGACGCCTGCTGGACGGGCTTTCGCAAGGCGCAATTGCCGGTTACGCAGGGGGATATATGATGGCGGACTGGTGGACGACCGACGCGACGCATGACCCGGCGCTGACCAGCTGGGTCGAAAGCGCGCAGGACCATGGCGATTTCCCGATCCAAAATCTGCCGATCGGGTTATTCTCCCCGCCCGGTCACGAACCGCGCATCGGCGTCGCGATCGGCAACGCGATATTGGACCTGCGGGCCAGCGCCGACGCCGGGTTACTGCCCAACGACGTGGCGATGGCGTGCCGCGGCAGCGTGGTGAACGAATTGCTCGCCCTCCCGGCGGACCGGCGGCGCGCGCTGCGCCATAGGCTGAGCGGACTATTGTCCGATCCGGCGCATCGGCCGGTCGTGGAAGACTTTCTCCATAGCGCGGCGGACTGCACCCTGCACGTGCCCGCGCGGATCGGCGACTATAGCGACTTTTATGTCGGCATCCATCATGCCAATAATGTCGGCCGCCAGTTCCGGCCCGACAATCCGCTGTTGCCCAATTATAAATATGTGCCGATCGGCTATCATGGACGCGCGTCCTCGATCCGCGCGTCTGGCGTGCCGCTGCGGCGGCCGCTGGGCCAGCGCAAGCCACCCGAAGCCGATGCGCCGGTCGTCGGGCCGACCACCCGACTCGATTATGAGCTGGAACTGGGCGTGTGGATCGGGCCGGGCAATGCGCTCGGCACGTCCATCCCGATTGCGCAGGCGGCCGATCATGTCGCGGGCTTCTGTCTGCTCAACGATTGGTCCGCGCGTGATTTTCAGGCTTGGGAATATCAGCCTCTCGGTCCCTTCCTCGCCAAGAATTTTCAGTCGACCATCTCCCCCTGGATCGTCACCGCAGAGGCGATGGCGCCATTCCGCACAGCCCAGCCCATGCGGCCGGACGGTGATCCCCAACCGCTACCCTATCTGCTGGATGCGAGCGATCAGGCGCATGGCGCACTCGCCCTGATGCTGGAAGCCTGGCTGCTGACCGCCAGAATGCGGGAGGCGGGGCAGGCGCCGATCCGCCTCAGCCGCGGCCCCGCGACCAATATGTACTGGACTGTGCAACAGATCGTCACCCATCATGCGTCCAATGGCTGCGACCTCAATCCGGGCGACCTGCTGGGCACCGGCACCATTTCGGCGCCCTCCCGCGACGGCTTCGGCAGCCTGATGGAACTGAGCATCGGCGGCAAAGAACCGATCGCCCTGCCCAATGGCGAAAGCCGCGCCTTCGTGGAGGATGGCGACGAGATCATCCTGCGCGCCCATGCGTCGGCGCCGGGCCGCGTGTCCATCGGCCTGGGCGAATGTCGGGCGCTGGTGAAGCCCGCGCCATGAGCGGGGTCGTCCTGCACGGCTATTGGCGATCGTCAGCCGCCTATCGCGTGCGGATGGCCCTCAATCTCAAGGGCGTCGCTTATACTCAGATCAATCATGACCTGCGCATAGGCGCCCAGCGCGACGACGCCTATCTGGCGATTGCGCCGCACGGACTGGTGCCCGCGTTGCAGGTTGACGGCCGGGTGCTGATCGAAAGCCCCGCCATCCTCGAATGGATCGACGCCCGGTGGCCGGAGCCGATGTTGCTGCCAAGGGATGAGGATGACAAGGCGATCGTCCGGTCGATGGCGGCGCTGATCGCCTGCGACATTCATCCGCTCAACAATCTGCGCATACTCAAGGCGTTGAAGCATGATTTCGGGGCCGATCAAGCACAGATCGATGCCTGGACCCATCGCTGGATCGGCGCGGGCTTCGGGGCGCTGGAGCAGATGATCGCGCGCCATGGCGACGGCTTTGCGTTTGGCGATGCGCCGACACTGGCGGACTGTTATCTCGTACCGCAGCTTTTCAATGCACGGCGCTCCGGCGTCGATCTGACGCCCTACCCCGCGCTGGTGGCGGCCGGTGACAAAGCCGCTGCGCTGACGACCGTCGCCGCAGCTCGTCCCGATGTGCAGCCGGACGCCGACAGATGAACGGCGATCGGGTGACGGCGACGCCGACGGGTGTGCGACTCTGCGCGCTCGACGCCCTGCAGGACGGGGCCGCCCGCAATTTCGTCCTGCAGATGCGCGCGGGCCGTTTCCACGGCTTCGTCGTGCGGGACGGCCAGCGAGTGTCGGGCTTTGTCGACCGCTGCCCCCATGCGGGCCTGCCGCTGGCGCAGACGCTGGACGACTATCTCACGCCCGACGGTCGCTTCATCGCCTGCAGCTGGCATGGCGCCCTGTTCGACAAGCAGGACGGCCGGTGCGTCGGCGGCCCTTGCACCGGCCAGTCGCTGAAGGCCTGGCCGGTGGCGCTGGTCGAGGACTGGATCGTCACCGCCTGACCCTATCCCTTTGCGTCCATTGCAGGATTTTGGCCTGCCCCCCCGGCACGTCACTGACGCGCATAGCGGTCCTCATAGCGGATGATATCGTCCTCGCCCAGATAATGGCCGGTCTGGACCTCGATCATCTCGACCGGGATCTTGCCGGGATTTTCCAGCCGGTGAACCGCGCCCAGCGGCACATAGACCGACTCGTTCGCGCTCACCAGCTTGACCGTCTCGCCGATCGTCACCTGCGCGGTGCCCGCGACCACGATCCAATGTTCGGCGCGATGATGATGATGGCTTTGCAGCGACAGCGCCTCTCCCGGCTTCACCATGATCCGCTTGACCTGGAACCCGTCGCCCATCGCCAGGCTTTCGAACCAGCCCCATGGCCGGTGATCGCGCGGCATCGTCTCGGCCTGTTTGACCGATCGCGCCTTGAGCGTCTTGACCGCTTCGCCCACCCGCTGGCTGGCCGCGCGCGGCGCGACCAGCACGGCGTCGGGCATGGCCACGACGATCATGTCGTCCAGGCCGATCCCCACCAGTTCCAGCCCGTCCACTTCCGATCGCAGCAATGTGCCGGTGCAATCGATCGCCGTCGCGCCGCGCGAACAGACATTGGCCTGTGCGTCGGGGCCGCTTTCCTGCCACACGCTTTTCCAGTCGCCCAGGTCCGACCAGCCCGCGGCAAACGGCATCACGACCAGATTGTCGGCTTTCTCCATGATGGCATAGTCGATCGAGATGGTCGCCGCCCCGCGCCACGCCTCCACTCCCAGCCGGGTAAAGCCCAGATCCGCCGAACCGCCGGCCACAGCGCCTTCGACCGCGGCCAGCAGGTCGGGGGCGTGGCGGCGATAGGCGTCGATGATCGCGGCCAGGGAAAACAGGAAAATGCCCGCATTCCAGAGATATTTGCCCGAAGCCAGCATGGCCGCGGCCCGCTCTGCGTCAGGCTTTTCGACGAAGCGCATCAGCGGGCTGGGCGTGGGTGCGGACCGGGCCGACGGGTCGTCCAGTTCCAGATAGCCATAGCCGGTTTCCGCGCGGGTGGGTTCGATGCCGAAGGTGACGAGCGATCCATCGAGCGCGCTCTGCCGCGCCGCGCGCACCGCAGCCTGGAAGGCGGGCGCGTCGGGGATCAGATGGTCCGACGGCAGGACCAGCATCAGCGCGTCGGGGTCCTGCCGTTGCAGCACCAGCGCGGCGGCCAGGATGGCGGGCGCGGTGTTGCGCCCCTCCGGCTCGATCAGGATCGCCGATGGCGTGGCGCCGGCCGCGTCGAGCTGCTCGGCCACGATGAAGCGGAACGGGTCGCCGGTGACGATCGCGGGCGCGGCAAAGCCTTCGCCCTGCACCAGCGTGGCGGCGCGCTGGAACAGGCTGGTCCCGTCGATCAGGTCGGCGAACTGCTTGGGATAGGCTTTGCGGGACAGCGGCCAAAGGCGCGTGCCGGCACCGCCGCATAGAATCACGGGATAAATCACATTATGGTCAGTCGGCATGACAGAGGCGCGCCCCTATAAAAAGGATCTTCTACAAATCGGTTGCGAAGCAGAGTTGCTTTATATCCGCATTCCATGTGTGACTTATAATCTAACGCGGTGATCGCCTATCGCTTTTGGTGAAACCAGGTTGAGGACCTATTAAATCGCTTGCTGGGATGGCGGCGGGTTGATCCAATGGCGGCGCAAGCAGACGTCTTCACGGGTGATTTGATCTGGCTACCGGAGGCGCAGATGCGGCGGATCAAGCCGTATTTCCCGTTGTCGCACGGAGGCCACGGGTCGATGATCGCGGAAACATCAGCGACATCATCTTCGTGATCGGTAACGGCTTGGGACATCATATCTGCCAGATGCGTGCTAGGATTCCCCGACCGGCACCCCTTTCAACGCGGTGACCAAGGCGCGAACCCGGCTGCGCAATTCGATGATCGATTCTGTATCGATGTCGAGCCCGGCGCCCAGCATTTCGGGCACCCGCGCGGCGGCGGATTTCAGATCCCGACCCTTTGGCGTCACGTCGATCAATACCCGCCGCTCGTCAGTCGCATCACGGGTCCGGCTTATCAGGCCCGCTTTTTCCATACGCTTGAGCAGCGGGGTCAGGGTGCCGCTGTCGAGATGGAGCATGTCACCCAGGGACCCGACGGTTTGCGGCGTATGTTTCCACAAAACCAGCATGACCAGATATTGGGGATAGGTCAGTCCCAACTCCGCCAGAATGGGCCTATACAGGCGATTGAGCAGGTTCGACGCAGCATAAAGGGGAAAGCAGACCTGCCGGTCGAGATCGAGCGGATCCGAATCCGGCAGCGTCATGCCATTTCCTCTCAGTTCACCGACACCGCAATCGCAACATCGATATTATTCTTCACCGCGTTTGAATAGGGGCATACGGCATGGGCTTTGGCAACCACTTCTTCCGCCGTTGCCTGATCCAGGCCCGTGATCGTCACATCAAGCGCCACCGTCAAGGCGAAGCCGCCTGTTCCGTTGGGCTGCATCCCGACATCGGCTATGACGACGATATCCTCGTCCTTGACCTTTTCAGATGTCGCGCGCGTCACATGGATTACGGCATTGCCGAAACACGCCGCATAGCCGGCGGCGAACAATTGCTCCGGATTAGTAGCGCCACCCTTCCCACCCAAAGCCTTTGGGAGGGCCAAGGGCTGGTCAAGCAGGCCATCGGCGCTTTTCACGGTCCCGGAACGTCCGCCGACGGCGGTGACTTTAGTGCTGTAAAGCAGGCTCATTCATCGATCCTCACTATTAAATCATATACAAATATATTGCGCACAATATATTTGATCAAGGCCTGTGAGCGTCCATCGGAAATCCGCTTGCCAAAAACCTTGATCCGAAGCCAAAAAGATTGACATTCGGACAAAATAGTCCGCTTATGCTCGTGTGACCAACGATCGGACCGACGCGAGACGACATCGCCAAGCATTGCTTCAGGCTGCCTCCGCAATCTTTCTGGAACATGGCATCACCGCGCCGCTCGATCTGGTCGTCACGCGCGCCGGGGTCGGGCGCGCGACGCTTTATCGCCATTTCCCCGATCGGGTTGCGCTGGTTCTTGCGCTGGTCGATCAGTCTCTCGACGCGCTGGAAGCCTTGGCTAAGGCTGTTCCCCACGATCGCGCGACGTTTCAGATTCTGCTGCTGCATCTGGCTGATATCCTTGCGAAGGATCCCTCGCTGGCGGACTTCTGGCGGGTTATTCCATCCGACAACGCCCAGCGGATAGGTCAGCTCCAACGCTTTCGGCTCATGTTCGACCGGGCCGTAAGCGACGCTATCGAAGGCGGCACGCTACGCGGCGACTTCAGGTCCGACGACATGCTGCTGGTTGGCGGTATGCTTGGGGCCGTCGCACGAGAACCTGATGCCGACAAACGCCGGGCCATGGCCGCCCGTCTGGTCGATCTGCTGGTTTCAGGGTTACAACCAGTCGATTCCGGCGCGTCACGATGACGACGCCGCTCGAACCCATTCCCAACTGGACCGACGATGAAAAGCCATCGATGCCGGGGTCGCCATCCACGCCGCGCCACAGCGGCCCGGTCCGCGTCGCCTATGTCGCCACGGCGCTGCTGCTGGGAATCACGGGCGGGCTTGGCAACGCGCTGATCAGCGCCAATCTGCCCAGCATCCAGGGGGAACTGGGCCTCACGCCGGTCGAGGCGGCCTGGTTGCCCGCAGCTTATCTAATGGTCAATGTCTCGACCAGCCTGCTATTGTTCAAGTTCCGCCAGCAATTCGGCCTGCGCCTGTTCGCGGAGATCGGCCTGCCGCTTTATGCCGCGGTCACGATCCTGCATCTGTTTGCGGACAGCTACGCCATGGCGCTGCTGGTGCGCGCGGTCAGCGGGTTTGTCGGCGCCACGATCAGCACGCTGGCCATTTTCTACACATTGCAGGCCTTTCCCAAGGCGAAGCTGGGGCAAGGTTTGGTCATCGGCCTTGGCATTTCCCAGTTGGCGACCCCGTTGGCCTGGCTATTGTCGCCGGCCTTGCTCGATCTTGGCGAATGGCGGACCCTTTACCTGTTTGAATCGGGGCTGGCATTATGCTGCCTCGCCGCCGTGGTGACGCTGAAGCTGCCGCCTGGCATTCGCATCAAGGTGTTCGAGGGCCGCGATTTCCTGACGTTCCTGCTGCTTGCTCCAGCCTTGGCGCTGATCGTGGCTGTGCTGGCGCAGGGACGCACCCAATGGTGGACGTCACAGCCATGGATCGCCGCTGCGCTGATCGTTGCGATCATCCTGTTCATGGCGAGCATATTTGTCGAACATCATCGCGCCAATCCGATGATCCAGACGCGCTGGTTGGGCACCGCCTCCACCATCCGTTTTGCAATCGGCGCGATGGGCATCCGTTTCCTGTTGTCGGAACAGACCTATGGCGCGACCGGCCTGCTGCGCACGCTGGGCATGGGACCGGACCAATTGCAGCCGCTTTATGCCGTCATGCTACTGGGTCTGGTGGCGGGGATCGGCGCAAGCGCCCTGACTTTCAATCAGAAAACCGTCATTCCGCAAATCTTGCTTTCCATAGTGCTGATCGCGATCGGCAGCTTTCTGGACTGGAACGCCACCAGCCTGACCCGTCCGCATGATATGTTTTTCAGCCAGCTCCTGTTGTCCTGCGGGGCGGGACTGTTCATGGGACCGTTGCTGTTGGTGGGCGTGATGAGCGCGCTGAAGAACGGTCCCAATTATATTGTCAGTTTCGCTGTATTATTCGGCGTCAGCCAATCGATTGGCGGGCTGGCCGGCCCCGCTGCGCTCGGCACGTTCCAGCAGTTTCGACAGCATGAATATTCCGCCGCGATCAACGCCGGCGTGGATCCGACCAACGGCGTCGTCGCCCAGCGGCTTCAGATGCAAGGTCAGGTCTATGGCCGGGTCATGACCGATCCCGTGCTGCGGCAAGCGCAGGGCGTCGCGCAATTGGCCCAGATATCCACGCGCGAATCGCAAGTGCGCGCGTTCAACGACGTGTTCCTGCTGAACGGCCTGCTCGCGCTGCTGCTGCTCAGCTGGTCGATGCTCCACGTCATCCGCCTCGCCCTGGAGGCAAAGAACAACCCTCCCGCCGCGCCCGGTCCGCAGACCGGCGCGGCGGCCCCGACCTGATGGAAAACCGGAACATGGCAGACGAACCAATCATCCGCGACGATCGCCCGGTCGATGACGCGCCAACGCCCGACCTGGTGGACGCCAATGGCAACCCGCTGGGGGCGAGCGATGACGCGACCGTTGCGGAACCGCCCAAAACCATCAAGCCCCGGCGCAAGACGGTGTTCATCATGGCGGGCGTCGCGCTGATCGGGATATTGTTCATCCTGGCCGCCTGGCGCATCTGGCCGTTCACCAGCAGCATCGTGACGACGGAAAACAGCTATGTGCGCGGCCAGATCACGGTGATGGCGCCGCAGGTCAACGGCTATGTCGCGCAGGTTCTGGTGCGCGATTTCCAGCATGTCCGCGCCGGGCAACCGCTGGTGCGGATCGACGACCGCATCTATCGCCAGCAACTGGCACAGGCCGAGGGGCAACTCGATGCGGCCAGGGCGGAACTGGCCAACGCCGCACAGACGCTGGCCCAGAATCAGGCCGACATAGAGGCGCGCCGCGCGGACCTTTTTGCCGCGCAGGCGGAGCGCGATCGCGCGAGATCGGACGAGGAGCGGGTCAACGACCTGGCCCTGCGCGGATCGGTATCATTGCGAGAGCGCGACCAGATCCGCGCGACCGCGCGATCGGGCGCCGCCAATGTGCTCAAGGCGCGCGCCGCGATCCGCATAGCGGAGGAAAGCGCAAAGGCGACGTCAGTGTCGCGCCTTGGGCTGGAGGCGCAGGTCAAGACCGCAACGGCGCAGCGCGACCTTGCCCGGATCAACCTTGCCAACACAGTCATTCATGCGCCCAAGGACGGGCAGTTGAGCGAAGCCAGCGTGCGGCAGGGGCAATATGTCGCGGCGGGCTCGCAACTGCTGTTCCTGGTGCCCGAAAGCCTGTGGGTGGTGGCGAATTTCAAGGAAACCCAGACCCGCAACATCCGTCCCGGCCAGGTCGCGACCTTCAAGGTCGATGCGCTGGGCGAAACGCTGAAAGGGCATGTCGAGGGCTTCGCCCCGGCGACGGGTTCGGAATTCAGCGTTTTGCGCCCCGATAATGCCAGCGGCAACTTCACCAAGGTCGTCCAGCGCATCCCGATCCGCATCAACATCGACCCCGGCCAGCCGCTCGCCAACCGGCTGCGGCCCGGCATGTCGGTCGTGACGCGGGTCGAAACCGCCGGCGCGACCGGCACAGGCAGCGTGCGATGAAGCGGCATTGTATGGCGCTTGCAGGTGCAGCGACCCTGCTTTCGGGATGTATGCCCGCGGATGTGCGCCCGCCGGCCTCCGCTACGGTCGTAGCGCCTGCCGCATGGCGCGACGCGGTCGCCGCTGCCGGGTCCATCGCCCCCGACTGGTGGCGTGCGTTCGGCGATCCGGTTCTGGATCGGCTGATCGAGGATGCGCTTGCCCGCAACACCGACATACTCGTCGCCGCCGCCCGCGTGCAGGAGGCGCAGGCCGACATACGCACCGCGCGATCGGCCCTGCTGCCTGCGGTCGACGCCATCGGGGCGGGCCAATATGCGCGCGCGCCGGGTGCATCGGGCCTCTCCACCAGCACGGCGTTGCAACCGGAATTGCAGGCCAATTGGCAGGTGGACCTGTTCGGGCGACTGTCGCGCCTGACCGATGCCGCCCGGCTGCGCTATGTCGCCAGCCAGGCGGATCGCGATGCCATGGCCCTGTCCGTCGCCGCGCAGGTGGCGCAGGGCTATATCGGGCTGCTGGCGCTGGACGCGCAATTGTTCGTGTCGCAGGAAACCGTGACGTCGCGCAAGGAAGCCTTGCGCCTGGCGACCGACCAGGCGTCGGTCGGCTATATCTCTCAATTCGAACTGACCCAGGCGCAATCGGAATATCAGGCCGTCGAACAGGCCATTCCGCAAATCAGATTGGCGTTGAGCGCGCAGGAGAACGCCCTGCGCCGGCTGGTCGGCGATCTGCCCGGACCCGTGGCGCGCCATCGCAGCCTGATCGATTTTCCCGTGCCGGTCGTACCCGCCACCTTGCCATCCGACCTGCTGCGCCGCCGTCCCGACATAGCCAGCGCCGAACTGGCGATCGCCGCCGCCGACGCCAGGCTGGCGGCCGACCGCGCCGCCTTCCTGCCGCAAGTCGCGCTATCCGCCAGCCTGGGGCAATTGCTGGTCAATGCGACCGATTATGATCCGGTCACCATCTGGAGCCTGGGCGGCAGCATCCTGGCCCCGATCTTTTCGGGCGGCAGGCTGACGGCGCAGGTCGCCACCGCCACCGCGCAGCGCGATCAGGCCGCCTTTGCCTATCGCGGCGCGGCGCTCGCCGCGTTCGAGGAAGTCGAAACCGCGCTGACCGGGGTCTTGCGCTATGCCGAACAAATCGACCGGCTGCACAACCGGCGCACGATCCTGAAACGGTCGGTCGCGCTGGCCACGGATCGTTATCGGGGCGGCTATGCGGCCTATATCGAGCAACTCGACGCCCAGCGAAATCTCTATGCTACAGAACTTGACGCGATCAGCGTGCGACAGCTCCAGCTGGAAAATATCATAACGCTCTACCGTGCGCTGGGCGGCGGATGGTCTGGCGGACAAACTGGTGGAGGATGAAAGCCATCCTTAGCGTGGACCTGTGACGGATTTGCGCCGGTCACCTGAGCGATTAGAGCTCGCAACAGGCGACTGGCCTGCTGCCGGTTTGGTGGACACCAAGACAAGGTGGTTATCGGACTGGAGGACGTAAATGGAGCGAAGAGCCGATATGTTCGGTCATATCGAGAGATTTGGCGACGATGTGAGACGTTAGCCTTGTTGATTTTCTGGCGACAATATGGAGAGGGCGTGCGGCTTGGACAGCCTTGTCCCCAAACTTTCCTCGCCTCAGCGCCCCAGAAACCATTGATTTTTCGATGATTTCTGGAGCGGGCGAAGGGATTCGAACCCTCGACCCCAACCTTGGCAAAATATTTCAGCCACTTTTCCAAAACTCTCCTGAGTACGATTAACTACGCTAAATCAGATATTTATAATGTTCCTCTTTACGATTGTCTCCGCCCATAATACCCTCGAAACGCTTAAATCTGGAGACAAAATGGAGACAAAGCACCCCTCTGAAATCTTTGTCTCCAAATGGAGGGTCAAATATGCCGACAGCGAAGTTGAACAAGCGCAATGTGGACGCATTCGCGCCGCCTAAAGATAAACAGGCCGTCCTGTGGGACAGCGAGATTCGGGGTTTCGGCTTGCGGGCGCTTCCGTCGGGGCTCAAGACCTTCATCGTTCAGTACCGCAACATCGAAGGGATCAAGCGGCGTATCAATCTCGGTCGCTATGGTGTCATCACGACGGAGCAGGCTCGGGATCTGGCGAAGATTAAGCTTGGCGAAGTTGCTGGTGGTCAGGACCCGGCAGAGGCAATTCATCAGGCCCGCAGTGGCATGACGGTCGCCGAGATCTGTGACTGGTATCTGGTTGAAGCCCGCGCCGGCAACATTCTTGGCCGCAAGAACCGTCCAATCAAGGCCTCCTCGCTCGCGATGGATGAGAGCAGGATCAACACTCACATCAAACCGATTCTTGGCCATCGCATGGCGAAAAGGCTGACAATCGCGGATGTCGAGCAGATGCAGGCTGATGTCCGGGACGGGAAAACTGCCAAGGCTAGAGGTAAAGGCCGTGGTGGTCGGCCCGCTGGCGGGCCTGGCGTCGCGTCGCGATGCCTCGGGTCGCTGCAAGCCATTTTGGGTCATGCCAAGCACAAGGGGCTGATTGCGGAGCACCCAACCAGAGGAGCCAAGAAACTCGCAATCAACAAGAAGACGAGACGGCTCAGCACTGCCGAACTCGTCGCGTTCGGCAAAGCCATCGCCTATGCCGAACGTAATGGCGAAAATCCGACAGCACTTGCAGTGGTGCGGACACTTGCGCTGACAGGATACAGACGGGAAGAGGCGCAGTCGATGAAGCGCGCCTGGGTGCATGCGGAGGGTGGGTTTGTCTCCTTCCCGGATACCAAAACCGATGCACAGGTCCGCTCGATCGGCCCAGAAGCACTGAAGGTCGTTCTCGCTCAACCCGAGATCGTTGGTAACCCCTACGTGTTCCCGTCAATGACGGGCGCTGGCGCATACCAGGCTGCACCAGCCTGCTTCCGGAGAGTTTGTCAGTGGGCGGGAATTGAGGGCGCCACACTGCATACCCTTCGCCACACTTTCGGCAGCATCGCGGGCGAACTCGGATTCACGGAACTGACGATACGGGCCATGCTCGGGCATGCTTCGCAGAACGTCACGCAGGACTACATCCATATCGATGAAGCTCTGAAGCTAGCGGTGCGCAAAACTTCAGACGAGATCGCCCGCCTGCTTGCCGAAGGCGCTGGATCGTTGCGCCCAGTCAGGCAAACGTCGGCAATTGAAATTTAACCTTGAAGGTGTATTTTTGGAAGCCAAATACAGCATTTGGCGCTGGGGTTTGCCGGTGAGATGCTTAACGATATTCGATCGACATCGGGCAAGGAGGTTTGAAGATGGGTCAGACTCGCTTTCATCCCAAGACCGGTGATGTGCTTCGGCGTGACGCCCGGATGCAAACGCTGAGCGTTGGCTCGTTGTCACGCGAAGTGGAGGTGCCGGGCTGGTATCCTGAAGGCGATGGCGATTCCATCCATTCGGGCGCTGAACTTCAAGCATTGGATCAAGCCTATCTCGAGTTGCGAGCGGCCTATGCCGCACGGGTCAAGGCCGTGCGCAAGAAGCTTGGCCTCACCCAAGAAGAGGCGGGTAGGATCATTGGCGGCGGACGGCGAGCGTTCCAAAAGTATGAGCGTGGTACAATGCAGCCCAGTGAAGCTGCGGTTGGCTTGATTGAGATTCTTGATCGCCATCTGGAAGAGGTCACAACTCTCCGCAATATCCGACGGTAGGCCAGTAAGAGGCGCTTCCAGGACGCTGTCCGAAAAATGTATACGCATTTCGGACATGCTGCGGGATCAAGCAGAAATAGCCTAGTCCAGAGGTGGGTCGGTGCTTGCCCTCAGCGGTGTGCTCCGCACCGCACCTGCTTGCGGAATTAACGTGCATGTGAGATGCGAGATAATTCTTGCATATCACATCCACCCGTGGGATTAACGCGCATCTGAAGTGCGAGATAATCCTATGACAGTCCATCTGGTCGGCGAAACGATCGATGCCAAGCGCGCGCACCAGCGCGCGCAAGCGGGCGAGCTCGTCCAGCTCGTGCGCGGCATATATATCGATCAAGATGTCGATGCGGACGCTGCCATAATGGGCCACGCGATCCGCATCGCACAGTATCTCTATCCCAATGCCTATCTGTCGTCGGCGAGCGCGGTCCTGCTTGCTCCGACACCCGATGGCAGGCTTTTTATAAGCGGAAAACGCAACCAACGCACGCGGCTGCGCAGCCTGGAAATCGTCCAGAACGAAGCGCCGAAGCACCCTTCGACCGCATCAGCGGTGGTTGGTGATGATCAGGGCGAGCTGCGTATTCATGCATCCTCCCCGCGGCAACGCTTTCTGGAAGCATTTCGGCTGCGCAGCGAACATGCCAGCGCCATCACCGCCGAGATGCGCGTCCAACTGGCTGCGCGTCTCGTCGAGGAGCACGGCACGACCAAGGAAGCCGCCGATGCAGTCTGGGCACTGGCCCGCGAAAATGGCTGGTATCGCGAAGGCGAAGCCGCTGAACGCTTCCTTATGGCGCAGCCGGGTACGGCCAAAGCGCCCGTAAACAAGGCCGCGCTGGATCTGATGATCGCCTGGCATGGCGAGCCGCTCGGGAACCTCGCCCATGACGGCTTTGAGTGGCGCTGGAAGCCGGCCCGGCGCTCAGGGCCGACGCTCATCCGGGAGACAACGCCCGGCAAACTTCCGGCTTTTGTCGAATCCCTCCTGCCGGAAGGCTGGCTCGCAAAGGTGCTTCACGAGCGGGACGAGCGCGAAGCTTTGAAGCGTGGACGGCGTTATATGTCCAACGTCGCTGTGGTCGAGACGCGCGACGAGTTGACGGCACTACCGGCTGACATTCTCACGACGAAGCTGAGCGGCTTTGTCGAGGCAGGCCGTTTCACTGGCCACTATGATGGCCCGGCGCGCGGTGCCATCGAGGAGAGTTTCGAGCAAAACCTCGCGCGCATATTCGCGCGCGCCGAAACACCGCGCTTGTCGGGTGTTCAGATCAAGGCGCCGATGCATCTGGCACCCGATGGCACACTCCTTCCGGCCATCGATCTGCCATTTACCCATATCCTCAAACCAGCAGGCACCGCTGGCTTCGAGATGCTGCCGATCGTGGAATGGCTCTGCCTTGAACTTGGCCGCGCTGCAGGCTTTGCCGCGCCTGATGTCGCCCTGACGGCGATGCCCGATGGCATGGCTCCCGCGCTCATTGTAGAGCGGTTCGACATCCGCCTGGAGCCGGATGATCAGAGGCGGATCGCGCTTGAGGATTTCTGCTCGATCCTCGATCTTCCTGCCTCTGCCAAATATGACGGGACGATAGAGCGGATGGCGCGCGGACTGCGGCCGCTGTCGACCGACCCTGCAGCGGATCTCGATATCCTGTTCCGCCGTGCGGTTTTTGCCTGGCTGATTGCCGATGGCGATATGCACCTCAAAAATCTCGCGCTGCTCAAAATCGCCGAACCGAATGCCAAGGCTTTCACCTCGGTTCGCTTCGCTCCGCTGTATGATGCGGTCACGACGCGGGTCTTCCCGGGTCTTGGCGGCGATCGCATGGCGCTCAAGCTGGGTGGCAAGGATGATCGGCTGACGCGCCGGGATTTCATGACGCTGGCACGCACGATCGGCCTGCCGCAAGGTGACGCGGAAAGGGCCATTGCCGAATTGACCGGCAGCCTCGCACAAGCCGTCGGAACCGTCCGGCTCCCGGCCTTTGCGGCGGAGGGCGAGGTTGCCGCTACCGTCCAGGGCCAGGTATTGGCTCTGACCGGCGAGCGCTGCGCCGCGCTCGCTGGCGATGAGGGTTAGGGTAGCGGGCGCTCGTCAGCACAGTGCAGACAAGCGCCCGCCTTTTGCTACATCGCCCAGCGGATTCGGGCGAAAGCGGAGCGGCCTGCGCCTGGCAAACGTGATCCCAACGGGACATCGGACCCTGTTATCCGGTTATATCCGGCCAGATGATCGAGATAGTAGGTGTCGAACAGATTCTCGATGCCAAGATCGAGCCGGACACCGTCGCGTATCAGCCAGTAGCCAGAGATGTTGGCAAGGACATAGCCAGCGCTCGGCGCCTCAGTATTGGTAGCGGACACATGGTGCTGCCGGGCGATGAACTGGCCTTCGACCGAGATCGACCAGCGGCTTTCCTCCCAGCTCACTGCCAGACGTCCGTTGGCAGGTGCCATCCGGTAGAGATTGTCGGCAATGTCGGTGCGTTCAGCACGCACATAGCTGGCGACACCGTCAAGGCGCAGCGGACCCGCAATCTTTGCGCCGAACGCGATATCGGCGCCCCATATGCGCGCATCAGTGTTGGCAAAGCGCAGCGGCGTGGGATCACCGCTGCCATTTGATACGATTTCAACCGGGGTGTTAAGAATGCCGGGAGTGGTGTCGAACGGTATACCCTGAATGAAATCGTTGATCCGGCGATAGTAGATGACCGGTCGGGCGTAGGCAGTGTCACCCTGCCAGTCGACGCCAAGCTCTGCGATCCAAGCTTTTTCGATTTTGAGATTGACGTCGCCGACATAGATGTTCCCGTCGGCGAGACCACCGCTGGCTTCAGTGGGCAACCAAGAATAGCGCTCGATCAGGCTGGGTGCGCGCGTCTTGTGCGCGAGTGTCAGCCGCGGAGTGAATGCATCCATCTCTGCCCATAGCCGGAGCGATGCATCGACGCTGGTGCCCGACCAGTTGCGGTCGGCCAGTGCAAAGGCATTGGCCAGATTGACCGGACCGGCCGGAACACCGGGGCCAAAGCGCGATGGGCCGGTCGATGCGCCGTGGCGGTCGATGCGTAGTCCCAGTTCGGATTCAATAGCACCAAAGCCGCTCCGCCATTCGACAAAGCCGCCGACCCGGTCGCTGCTGGCCCGATCAAGCGGATGGATGAAGAAGGCTGGAGACAAGGGATTATAGAGCACATAGCCCTTGTCGATCAGCTCGAAATCACCGCCGACCCGGATGTGGCGATCTGCCGAACCAAAGCGCAGCGACGCATCGGCGGCCATTGTGTCGGCATAGGTGTCTGACTGCCGGGTCATTGCGATTATTGGCGCGGGGCGTAGTTCATAGTTGTTCATGCGGTGGGACACACCGGTGTAATTGGCGTGGACTTCCAGCCGCAGGTCGTCGTTCAGATCACCTTCAAACCCTGCGCGGGCAAAGTCGGTGTGGAAATAGACAATGTCCATGGCGAACGGCGGGTTGCCCGAGCGGCCGGTATCTTGCCGCCGATATTCGAGACTGAACTCGCCGGGCCCCGCGCGAAAGCCAGCCTGAACGCCATAGACTGTGCGATGAAATGACGTGCTGCCAATGCGCCCGCCGGGGAAGCGGATGTCGTCACCGGCTTCATAGGAGCCAATCACGCCGAGGCGCAGGCTGTCGCTGGCGAGAGCCACAAGACCGCCAATGGCCACACTGTCATCGACGCTGCGATATTGGCTGGTCAGGTCGATCTGTGGTGACAGGCTGGAGCCGTCGCCAAAGCGCGCATGTTTGAGGATGGTGTTGACGCCGCCGCCCAATCCCGGGCCGTCACGCACAGGGGAAATGCCGCGTGCGATCTCGATCCTGTCGATCAGCATCATCGGTGCATAGTGCATTGCCGGGTCCATGGCGTTGGGGCCACCTGTCGCGAAACGTTGGCCATTGATCCGCAGCAGGATGCGCTCGCCAAACAGGCCGCGCATCTGCACCTGGCCGGAAAGCGTGCCATTCGCGACGACAGCCGCGCCGGGCTGACGCGCAATAAAGGCCGCGCCATCGGGGCCGGTGGACAGTTCCTCGTCAGCTTCGGTCGCGGCATCGGTGGCCGTCAGGCGCGGCGCTGTCACGACGATGGTGTCAGCTGATTGTTCATCGCCTTCAGCGGCAAAGGCAGGCGTGGCAGCGGTCAGGGCGACCGCCAAGCTTAAGAGTGAAGTCTTCATGGTTCAGATCATTCGCAAAACATGCAAAGTCGTGCCGCCCGCATCGAAGATGCCGGTTCGGGTGACTTGCCTTGAAATTGATGCGGAGCTCAGGCGCGATTGTGGCCCGGATCAGTCCGCAGGTTCAGGTCGTTTTGTCAGGCGAATGATGGAGGGCCACGCAGTGGCGGGCGCAGATGCGCAAAGCGCCGATGCACCGGCAACGCAACGAGACGTGCGCTCGTGATGAGGATGAATGCGAGTGCCAATGCGAGCAAAAGGCCATCCGCCCCCGCGATCAACGCCATCGACAGGGCGGAAAAGGCGCAAGGTGGATTCTTCTGGCTATGATCGCCTGAGCGGTCCTGCCCATTGCCCGATCGCGGCACCACAATCTCGATGGTGCTGTGCTCGTTTTCGAAACCCGAACAAATCTGAACGCTTAGTGTGAGCGCTGAGGGTGCCACCATATAGCCCGCAGGGATCAGTCCGCGAACGAGCAGGGCGATCGCCACAAGCACCATCGCCCATGTTCGCCGCTGGAAAGTGAAGGTGCGCAAGGTGTTCATTCGCGCCGCCACTTAGCTCTTGTCTTGAAGGTTGTCACGGAGGTCATATTCCGAACGATGCTTCTGGCTCATGATGACCCGGTGTTTCCTCAACCGTATGGCCGTCTCGAATATTATAGAGCCGCTTGAAGGTCGGGATGATCTTTTCATCATGAGTGACGATGATGATCGCGGTATCGAACTGCCGGGCCATGTCGTTGAGAAGCCCCACAACAGCAAGAGCACGCTGGCCATCCAGCGGCGCAGTGGGTTCATCGGCAAGGATGACCGGCGGACGATTGATCAATGCCCGGGCAATCGCCACACGCTGCTGCTCCCCCCCCGAAAGCTGTGAGGGCATGGCGGCGGCGCGGTGACCGACATCCAAAGCGTCGAGCAAATCTCGGGCCATCTTTCGTGCCTCTGCATTTGGCTTTCCGGCCAGCATCGGCAGCAACGCGACATTGTCGGTCACATCAAGGAAAGGGATCAAATAGGGTGCCTGAAAAATGAAGCCGATCATATCGCGGCGCAGCGCGCGCAGATCGCGGACCTTCCAGCCATTGTCATAAATGCACTGGTCACCAATCGTCATCTTGCCTGACGTCGGTTCGATCACTGCGCCAAGGCATTTTAGCAATGTACTTTTGCCAGAGCCTGATGGCCCGATCAGTCCGATCACTTCGCCCTTTGCCACGGCCATGTCGACGCCGCGCAGGGCATGAACTGCCGTGTCGCCGCTGCCGTAGGTCTTGACGACATTCTCAAGGATGATGCCCTCAGCCACCGATCGCCTCCGCCGGATCCACCTTGATCGCAGCCTGGATGGCCAGAAAGCTGGCCACTGTGCAGATCAGCATCACCGCCACGAAGCCCAGGATCGAATCCGATGGCAGCAGCAGAACATATTTAGGGAAGAAGGGCGCCCACAGGCTGGCGGCAATTTTGCCGACGATGAATCCAATCAGTCCCAACCCCAGCGCCTGTTGCAAGATCATCCACGAGATCGTTCGATTGCGCGTGCCGATCAGTTTCAGCACGGCAATTTCGCGGATTTTTCCGATTGTCATGGTATAGATGATGAACGCCACGATGGCTGCGCTCACGATCGAAAGGATGACCAGAAACATTGCGATCTGCCGGGCCGAGTTGGCAATCAGTTTCTGGACAAGGATCTCTTCCATTTGGGCGCGCGTATAGACCGTGAGGCGTTGCCAACGGCGGATTGCGGCGGCGACTTCATCGGGATCGGCATCCGGTGTGATGGTGACCAGAATGGCATTGACGTTGCTATTGCCCGACTGAACGGCGTTTACAGCTTGCGCAACCGCCGGATTGCCCGGCGGGTTCAGTTGGGGATTGGCAGCCGTGCGCGCCCTCTGACGGACAATGGCGTCGCTGTCCTTCTGGAACTGGGCGGCCTGGGCATCCTTTAGCGACAGGAACAACATCGGGTCGCCGCCCGATGACACCATCCGGCTGGTCAACCCGACGATGGTGTAGAAGTTGCGGCGCACTTTGACGCGATCCCCAATTGCGAAGCCGGTCTTCACATCGGCCACAGCTTCATAGTGGCCACGCACGATCTGGCGTCCGGAGATCAAATGGGTGGGTTGGCCGGGCAGTCCCGGCTCGCCCATTTCCGCCCCGACGACCATTACCCGCACATCCTTGTCACCGTGCGCAATCTGCATGGTGAGGTAAGTTACGCCCGCGGCTTGGGCGACACCGCGCATCGCCTGGATCGGGCGTTCGCTGTCTTCGGTCAGGCTGGACGGTTCGGCATAGGGACCGAGCGTGTCCTTCTGCACGACCCACAGGTCGGCTCGGCTATTGTCCAGCAAGGCCTGCGCATCATCGACCATGCCGCGATAGACGCCCGCCATCGACAAGGTGACACCGATCAACAAACCCAGTCCTACACCGGTAAGAACGAATTTGCCCCAGCCATGCAGGATATCGCGCCCCGCTAGGCTGATCATGGCAGTGCGTCGACAATGCTGAATCGGCTGCTAGCCGATAGCGCCCGCGCGCTGTGAATTACTATGTCCTCGCCCCGGGTGAGGCCATGCAGCACCTGCACCCAGCCTTCCAGATTCTGAGCGCCCAGCCTGACGGGCGCGAAGACAAGATCGCCGTCACGGACCACCCAAACGCCAACCTGCCCATCAATCCGGTGTACAGCTGCATTAGGTATGGCCAGTGATCGTGCCTGTGCCGGCAGGGCCACGGTTACCTCGGCCAATTCACCGATTGCGGGCAATCCGCCGGTTATAGTGAACCGTGCCTTGGCCAGCACTTCCTCCGTCAACGCATCTGCCATCGGTTCAACGCGTTCGATTATGCCGGAAAGGGGAGCATCCGGCCTCGATCGCAAAGCAATCCGCACCTGCTGGCCCGCTGCCAGACCAGCCGATTGGGTCTGGTCGAAGCGTACGTTGATCCACAATTGCGATGGATCGATAGTCTCAATCACAGCCTGACCGGCCACTACGGTTGTGCCGGGTTCCACAGCTCTGCGCACCACCAGCCCAGCGTGCGGTGCGACAAGGCGCAGGTTGGCACGTTGCTCCACCAACGCCGATCGTTCAGCGCCCAGACGTCCCCGATCCATTGTGGCAGCACTGCGATTGGCCTGCGCCGCCGCAAGTCCTGCCTGCGCAGCAGCCAGTTCCTGACGGCGTTGATCAACCATCGCATCGGTGACCCAGCCACCCCGTTTCAGCTCTTCCGTCCGTGCGGCCACGGATCGGGCGAGAACGACCCGGGCGTTCGCATCCGCAATCTGAGCTACTGCGGCCTGTTCCAGCGCGGCTGACCGCGCAGTCCCGCCAGCCGCTGCATCGATGCGCTGGTCGAGGTCGATTGGATCGATTTGTGCCAGCAATTGCCCTGCGACTACTATGTCGCCCACATCCACGGCGACCATTGTCACCCGGCCCGCAGCGGTTGGCCCAACTTTCTGGGTGTAGCGCGCCTCGACGGTGCCGATGCCGAACATGGCCGGGGCAATGCTGCGCTCCTCTACTTGCGCGATCGTCACATTGACCGGGGCAAGCGGGCCAGAGCGGAATGCCACCCAGGCAAAGAGCAGCAGAAGTGGCGCTAACACGGCCAGCAATGTCCAGCCGCGGCGGCTCATGGTGAATGGCAAAGTCATTTGGCCACTCCCAGTCCATCACAAAAGAGGTCGAATAGCCTCCCCGAAACGGCGGGCATCGTGGTGAAATCACTGGCTGCCATTGCTTGCATGGCCAGCCCTTGCACCATGCCAAGGAACATTGTGGCCGCAGCGGGGATGTCGACCGTCTCGGCGATAAGCGATTGCGCTTTTGCTTCAGTCAGCAGGTTCGTCACACGTTCGCGATACGCGGCCATCAGTGCGCGCACGCTCATCTTGCCCAGCGCGTCGCCATCCCGCTGCAATTCGCCAAACAATATTCGGGGCACGCCGGGGTGGGTCACGACGAAATCGATATGCGTGGCAAACATGGCACGCAGCCGTTCAATTGGCGTCACCCCTGTAACGGCATCAAAGCGCGCGAGCAGCGTGGTGGCAGTCCAGTCCATCACTGCAGCCCAGATCGCTTGCTTGTCGGCAAAATGGCGGAAAAGTGCGCCCTGCGTCACGTCCATCTGCGCTGCAATCTGCGCAGTCGTAATGTCCGCCGGATTGGTGGCTGCTGCCAAGCCAATCACCGTTTCAACAGTGGCGGCACGGCGTGCATCGGCGGAGAGTTTGGTGCGGGGCATCTGACCACCTTGCGCTTTTGTGAGTAATTAGTCACTACCTTTTATGGCGAATTCTGGCCTATGGTTCTGTAATCTTGTGAGAGGGAAGCGGCATGACGAAACAGTCGGGTGATAAAACCAGCACGATCAAGGGCGAAGATTGGGCCGGGGAAATGGGCACCAAGTGGCTAGCCAATCTTGCGCGGTTTGAAGGGATGATCGCACCCATAGGTGCAGCTCTACTAGCCCGCGCTGATTTTCAGCCTGTTGAGCGTGTGCTTGATATTGGCTGCGGCGGTGGGGGCACAACCATTGCCATTGCCAATGCGGTGGCTCCCGGGGGTGAGGTGTTGGGTATTGATATTTCGCCTGACCTCACTGCGGCGTCGACAAAGCGGGCGAGCGACGCCGGTGTTGGCAATATCCGCTTCATCTGTGCGGATGCCAGCAATGTACAACTGCCGGATGCGCCATTCGATCGTCTCTTTTCGCGCTTCGGCAGCATGTTCTTTGCTGAGCCGCATCAGGCTTTTGCAAACCTGCGCAGCCTTTTGCGGCCCGGTGCGCGTATCGATCTCGCAGTTTGGGCTCCGCCGCGCGACAATTTGTGGATGATGGAAATGATGGGCGTTGTCCGCAGACATGTTGATATTCCACCTGCTGTACCGCGCGCTCCAGGACCCTTCGCATTCGAGGATCTGGAGTATCTGAACGAGGTGCTTGCGGCCGGTGGTTTTTCGAGTCCCGACATCATGGCCTATACAGGGCAGCAACCGGTTGGCGGCGTTGGAGCAACGGCGCAGGAAGCGGTAAGTTTCGTGTTGTCCTCCATGGCCGTCGGCAAAGCGCTGGACGAGCAAGGAACAGATGTCCGAGCTGCGGCGGAGGGTGAATTGCTGGAATTGTTCGCAAAGCACCACGTGCCGAACCAAGGGGTGATGATGCAGGGCAAGGCCTGGCTGGTGTCAGCCAAGGCTTAACTGCGCTCTCGATCAACGACCTCTCACGGGACGAATTACGCCCAGGCAGGAGCGGCCCCACCCGGAGTTGGGGCCGCCAATTACGCCTTAGCTCGGCGGGTTCCAGATGATGACCTTCTTCGAAGGATCATCGCCTGGCGCGTTGGCGATGTTTCCATAGATGGTGCCGAATTCAGGAGCTGAGAGCGAGACCGAGACATATTCGGCGCCGGTGTTCTGCGAGAAGCGCTTCCAGCCTGCGCCCAGTTCGAAGCCGTTCTTGCGACTGACGATGCGGTAGTCGGGTTCGCTGTCCTTGGTCTTGCGGTTGTTGGGGATGATGGCGATCGGTGCCGACACGGTCAGCGTGGCGAGGTTGCCTTCGAAGCTGTCGTCAGACTTCACGGTGAGATTTGCGATGGTAGCCATGTCGTTTCTCCTAAAGGTGGTCGGGGACCATCCCCGATGGCGCCAAAAGAAGGGGCCGGAAGCCGCCGTCACCGCAGCGTCAGCGAAGGGCGAACCCCGCACGGGGTTGACGGTATTAGGCGTGACGAGACCCGCAGACAGGCGACAAGGAGGGGTGGTTTTCGCTCCGCCTGAAAACGAATGTCACTCGGCAATCTCCGTTTTCATCGACCAAAAGTCGGAGGCTTCCTCCCCACCGGATCACTGCATGGAGTGCAGCAGCAATCATCCCTCGCACGCAGCAATTGGCTGATCGAGAGGCGTTGTCACCTTGGACATTCGACGGGCAACAGCGGGGGCTCCTCGCCGCATTACACAGACTGAAATGTGCAATATCAGCTCTCATATTGACTTTTGTACAGAATATAAGCATATGAAGCCATGAAAGGACATGCCGCCATGGGTATCCAAACTGCAGCCAAAGCGCCTGTAAAGGGACTTGATCGCAAGGATCTGACGGGGCCAGCCCTGCGCACGTTCTTCCGCATTGCCGATGCCTGGGGCCTGAAAGAGCAGGAGCAGATGCGCTTGCTCGGTCTGGAGAGCCGCTCGACCTTCCAATCCTGGAAGCGCGGCGTGGTCGCGGCGCTGCCCAAGGATGCGCTGGAGCGGATTTCCTATGTCATGGGCATCTACAAAGGCCTGCAGATCCTGTTGCCCAAGACGGCCGATGAGTGGGTGCGCAAACCCAACAAGGCGCAGGTTTTCGGCGGCGCCTCGGCGCTCGAACGGATGATGTCAGGCAATGTCGCCGATCTCTATGTTGTGCGTCAGTATGTTGACGGGCAGCGCGGCTGACCCGTGGACATTCCCACGTCTGAAGTTCGCTGGACGCCCTGCTACCGCATCATCCCCAGCAGATTTCCCCCGATCTCGCTGTTCGAGGCGATTGCCGATCCTGCCGATCTCGAAGCGGTCTATGCCATCGAGGCGATGACCAATGACCGCCTGCGCGACGAAGCAGGCGAGCTGTCGCTCGTGCCGCCTGAAGACCGCGTGTCAGGCCCCGGATCCTCGCCGATCATGGCGGCGTTCACCCACCTCAACCCGGTCGGCGACCGCTTCACCGACGGTAGCTACGGCGTCTTCTATGCCGGACTTACACTGGCAACCGCCATCGCCGAGACCCGACATCACCGCACGCACTTCCTAAAGGCCACCGACGAACCGGCGCAGGAACTCGACATGCGGGTTTATGCCGTCGATCTCGACGCGAGCCTTCACGACATCCGCGGGCAGCGAGAGGCGTTGTCAGCTCTGTACCATCCGAGCAGCTATGCCGTGTCGCAGGAAACCGCTCGGACCATGCGCGATGCAGGTTCGGACGGGATTGTCTATGAGAGTGTCCGCGATCCTGACGGCGAATGTGCCGCTGTGTTTCGGCCTAGACTGTTGGCAAATTGCCGACAGGAGCGGCACCTTTGCTATGTGTGGGATGGAAGCGAAATTGGCACAGTCTACGAGAAACGGTTGCTGGATAGTTGAAGGGCTGCCAGCATTTCACCCCAGATCAGTCGTTCCGCCGCCGCAAACTTTCCCAAAGGCTATCGTGAACTGAGTCGGTTTTCGGCTCGCTGGAAGGACAGAGTCTGGGACAATGCTGCCGTTCGACGTGCGCCGCTCAAACGGCAGACTTCGCCGCAACCCGCCTTAGCTAGCGTGAGATGGGGCGGATGGGGGTCTGGGGCAAAAGGTTTCCGGCTCAGGTGTCAACACCGGGACAAAAAACGGGCCAGGCTGTCAAGACCGGTCGACAGTCGAGCACTGGCGCACTTCGGTGATTACCTCTGCGGTCGGGGATCCCCGAGTCCGAAGGCATACTCGCTAATCAGCGAGCCGCAGACACCGTTATTCCCGCTACATCATCTAGTGGAAGCTATGCACCACAATCATTGCTGGCGACGTCACCGACACGCTGGATCTGGCTTTGCCCCATACCACCTGCCCCCACGAGTTGCACAGTGGCAAGTGGTATGGCTAGCCGCTCATCCTTTAGGTTTCAGCGTCAATGGAAGGCCGGCGAACATTATGACTGCCTCTTCAACCACTGCCGCTATTTCCTGATTGATGCGGCCCGCAACATCGCGAAACCTTCTGGCAAGGGCGTTGTCGGGTACAATGCCCAGACCCACTTCGTTGGCGACCAGAATGACCGGCCCCCGTGCGGCTGAAAGCGAGCGCGCCAGTCCTTCCGTAGCGGTAGCAGTATCGCGTTCCGCTAGCATCAGGTTCGAAGCCCACAACGTCAGGCAATCGACCAGCACCACCGTTTCCGGCGTGCTATATGCCGTGATTGCCACCGCCAGGTCCAGCGGTGCCTCGACAGTTGACCAGCGCGGACCGCGATCGGCGCGGTGCAGCGCGATTCGTTCGCGCATCTCATCATCGAAGGCCTGGGCTGTCGCCAGATAGACCAGTTTACCTGTCAGGGTCTCTGCCCGGCCTTGGGCAAAGCGGCTTTTGCCCGAACGAGCTCCGCCCAGCACCAGCAAATGGGGCAAGGCACTGCTCATGCACTGTCTCTCGCTGGGACGGAGGCGGGGCGTTCCGCCATCGCCAGCGCCACCAGCGCGTCGATATCGAGATCCTCCTCCAGCGCGACTGCGATCTCGTCAAGCGCCGCCTCGACGGTGAAGCCATAGTCCACGCCCCCGGCTTCTACATCCATGCGCGACAGTAGTGCCCGGCGCAGCTCCGCATCGGCCAGCAGGCCGTGGACATAGGAACCAAACACCGTTCCGCCTGCATTAATCGCGCCATCGCAGCGTCCATCGGAAAGCAGGGCGAAGGGCCGCTGCGTGTCCGGCCCGCTGGTTTGCCCCATGTGCATTTCATACCCCTGAAAAGGCGCGTCCATCGCCAGCCCGCTGACCGGGCGCAACGCCTTGTGGGCGTGCAAGGTTGATTCGACATCAAGCAGGCCAAGGCCGCTGGCAGCGCTGGCCGGACCTTCAATCCCATCGGGATCTGCGATACTTTTGCCGAGCATTTGGTAACCACCGCAAATCCCAAGGATCAGCCCGCCACGCCGGTGATGCGCCAGAATATCGATGTCCCAGCCTTCGTCGCGCAAAGCGGCCATATCGGCAATGGTCGCCTTTGATCCGGGCAGGATGATGAGCGCGGCTTCTGCCGGAATCGGCTGACCGGGCGGAACCATGTGCAGTTCTACCTCGTGTTCGAGCTTCAGCGGATCAAGATCATCGAAATTGGAAATGCGCGGCAGGATCGGACAGGCGATCATGGTGCGCCCCCCTGCGCGCATCTTGCCGCGTTCCAGTACCACGGCATCCTCGCTTGGCAGACGCGCGGTGGCCCCCAGCCACGGGACAACACCTAAACCCCGCCAGCCTGACAAGCTTTCGATCTGGGCATAGCCATCGGCGAACAAGGCGGGATCGCCCCGGAACTTATTGATGATGAAGCCCTGGATCATCGCCGCGTCGGCCGGGTCGATAATCGTTTTCGTGCCAACGATGGCGGCAATTACTCCGCCGCGATCAATATCGCCCACCAGCACGACTGGCACGCCTGCCGCGCGCGCAAATCCCATGTTGGCAATGTCGCCTGCGCGCAGGTTGATTTCCGCAGGAGATCCTGCGCCTTCGACCACGACGATGTCGCAGGCCTGACGGAGCCGCTCATAGCTGGCCAGAACTTCGCCCAGCAAAGCGCCCCGTGCCTGCCGGAAATTGCCCGCGCCCAATGTGCCTCGCACCCGGCCATGCACTATCAGTTGCGATGTGCGATCCGCCTGCGGTTTCAGCAGCACCGGATTCATGTCGGTATGCGGCTCCACCTTGCAGGCGATCGCTTGCAAGGCCTGCGCCCGGCCGATCTCGCCGCCATCGCTGGTGACGGCAGCATTGTTCGACATGTTCTGCGGCTTGAACGGCAAGACCCGCAAACCCCGCTGCACCAAGGCGCGACACAGCCCCGCCACCAGCACGGATTTGCCCACATCAGAGCCGGTGCCCTGAAGCATTATAGCGCCCATGCTGCACCTCCTGCAATTCCGGCCGCTATCAACCACAGGCACAGACATGCACGGGCGTAGATGCCCAATCCGCGCTGAATATCCTCTGCCCGGGCCGGGCGGTCTCCCTCCCCAATCCAGAGCTTGTCCGAAAGAATCCCGTCATAAGCGATTGGCCCCGCCAGACGCAGCCCCAGCGCCCCGGCCATCGCGGCCTCGGGCCAGCCCGCATTGGGCGAGGCGTGCCTGGACGCATCGCGCCATACTATCCGCCAGCCACCCCCGCCGCACAGGCAGATCAGCAATCCCGCGAGACGCGCTGGCGCGAGATTCATCGCATCGTCGGTGCGGGCCGCAGCCCAGCCATAGGCGCGCCATCGCTCCTCGCGGTGCCCAATCATGCTGTCGGCGGTGTTGATCGCCTTATAGGCCCAGATACCGGGCAGCCCCAGCACCAGCAGCCAGAACAACGGCGCGACCACCCCGTCGCAGAAACTTTCCGCCAGACTCTCGATCGCCGCTCGGGCAACACCCGCTTCATCAAGCGCCGCCGTATCACGGCCAACGATCATGCCGACTGCGGCGCGCGCGCTGGGCATATCCTGCCGCTCCAGCGCATCGGCAACGGGGCGCACGTGGTCGTACAGGCTGCGCTGCGCCAGACCCGGCCAGGCCAGCACAGCGATCAGGGGCCAGGCCCAAGGCCCGGCGATTGCCACGAGCAGACTTTGCAGCACCCAGCCCGCACCGCCCGCCACACCCAGCAGGAGCAGGACGGTGACCGCCCCGGCCATGCGCCGCTGTCCATCGGACCGCGAGGGGACATTCCAGCGCCGTTCCAGCGCGGCGATAATCCGCGCAAAGATGCCCACAGGATGGCCGATCCGGCGATACAGCGGCTGAGGCCAGCCCACTGCCGCGTCGAGCACCAAGGCCAGGAAAGCAGTCAGATCAATCATCAGCCAGCGCCGCATCAAGGCGATCCAGCGCCTCTCGGTCGGCGGGCAGGCCCAGGCGCAGCCAGCGCGGATCGTAATCGAACGGCCGCGTCAGGATGGCATGGCGCGCAAGGCGTTCGAACAGCGCGGCGGCATTGTCCGTTTCGATCAGCCGGAACAGCGGGCAGGCACCTATCGCGCTGAAACCTCGCCGCGCCAGCACCGCGTCCAGCGCATCCGCCTGTTCAAGCAAGGCCATCCGCATGGCGGCTGTCCAGTCCACATCCTGATATGCCGCCGTGCCGATGGCCAGCGCCGCTGCCGATAGCGGCCAACTGCCCAACCGCTGCCGATATTGCGCGATCAGCGCGCGCGGTCCCAGCACAAAGCCGAGCCGCACCCCGGCCAGCCCGAAGAATTTGCCGAACGAGCGGAAGATGATCAGCCGCTGTTCGTCCTGCACATGGGCGGCAAGGCTGCTGTGCGGGGCGGCATCGACAAAGGCTTCGTCCACGACCAGCCACGCTGCGCTGTCGCGCCGCGCCTCCAGCCAGCCCAGCAGCGTCGCGGGCGGGGTGATCTGCCCATCGGGGTTGTTGGGATTGGCGATGATGAGGGTCGCTTCCTCTGTCCCCGCCAATTCGGTCAGGGCTACGGGACGGCTGCGGGGAATCATCTCGCCATGGGTGCGATAGCTGGGCTGGGCATGGATAGCGGGGCCGGGCAGGATATCGCCAAGCATGCGCAAGCCGATCTCCGTGCCCGGAACAGCGCAGACATGGGCAGGGTCCGCGCCGAAACAGGCGGCGGCGGCGGCCTCCAGATCGTTCAGCGCGCCGGTGTCGGGCAGCGCCTGCCAGTCCACTGCCAGATTGTCCGCGCCGGGCCAGCCATGCGGATTGATGCCGGTGGACAGGTCGATCCACGGCGCCTTGCCCATGCCGAACTGCGCCATGGCATCGGCCAACCTGCCGCCGTGAAAACTAAAACTGTTCATGTCGTGTGTATCCATAGGCCCGTGATTGCCACGCTCAGCAGCAAGCCGGTTTCGATCAACTCGATGCCTGCACCATGGCCATCGCCGGAAATCCCGCCCAACGCGCGGCGCACGTGCCTCCCCCACCACAGAACGAGCAATGGTGTGACAAGCAGCGCCGGAGTGAACCACGCCGCCGCTGCCAGCGCGGCCGCCCAGCCCGCAAGATCGATCGCGCCGATGGCGGAACGGAATCGAGCCGCCAGCCCCTGATGCAGCGGCATCAGCCACCATGTCCACACCAGCGGGCCGATGCGCGCGGCAAACGGCACCAGTACCAGCGCGCCAAACGCCCGTGCATCCACCAGCATATCCAGCAGCACCAACTTGCTCAGCAGTTGGAGCACAATCGCGACAACGCCGAAGCTGCCGACATGGGGATCGGCCAGAACGGCCAGCAGCCGCTCGCGATCTTTATGCGCCGCGCCGCTGGCATCGGCGAGGTCGGCCAGGCCATCAAGGTGCAGCGCGCCGGTCACGCCCACCCAGACGATCAGTGCGGCTAATGTGCCCAGCCGGTGATCGACCAGCGCGCCTGCCCATGCGGCTCCCGCAACCGCTGCACCAATAACCAGGCCTACAGCGGGAAACCAGCGCATCGACCGGGCAAACGCGGCATCATCCACGACTATTGTCCGCAGTGGAGTTGGCATAGGCAGCCGCGTCAGGAATTGCAGGGCGATGATGAAGCCCCTCACGGATAAAGCCCCGCGATCTGTGCCGTGGGGGTTGCTCCGGGCCAGACGCGCAACGTCAGCAGGCAATTGTAGGGCAGGTCAACGGCCCACGTCTGGTGCATGTCAAACCCGCACAACACCGCCAGCGCCGCCCGCATCGCGCCAGCGTGCGTGACGATCAGCGTTGGCCGCGCGGCCAGATCGTCAATGGCAGCGGACACACGCTCCACCAGCGCCGACCAGCGTTCTCCACCGGGCGGCGCATGGCCATCGGGATCGTCCCAAAACCGCGCCAGCGCCGCGCCTTCGACATCGCCCGGCGCCATCCCGTCCCATGCGCCAAAGTCCAGCTCGCGCCAGCGCGGATCGATTGACAGCGGCACATCGGTCGCCAGCCCAATGGCCTCGCCCGCCAAACGCGCCCGTGACAGGTCGGACGCGATCAGCACTTCCGCCGCCAGATCCCGCGCCTGATCGGCGCAGGCCGCGATACCGGCGGCCGTAGGCGGCGCATCGGTGCGGCCGATCAGCCGCCCCGCGCCTTCCGGTTCGCCATGGCGCAAGAGGTAAAGTGGAAAGCTGCTCACAAGCCGTCTGCCACCCCGGCCTCGGCAAATGTCGCCATACCATTGTGCGTGGCCAGCGCTGCCCGGATTACCGACACCGCCAGTGCGGCGCCGCTGCCTTCGCCCAATCGCATCCCCAGCGAAAGCAGGGGATCAAGGCCCAAATGCCCCAGCAGTCGGATATGCCCCGGTTCAGCCGAACAATGGCCCGCCAGGCAATGATCGGTGATCGCCGGAACGGCGGCGGCCAGCGGCGCCAGCGCGGCGCAGCTGATGAACCCGTCCAGCACCACCGGAATACGCAGACGGCGCGCCTCCAGCACGGCCCCGGCAATCGCGGCGATTTCGCGCCCGCCCAACCGGCGCAGGATTTCAAACGGGGTGTCCGGCGCATTGGCATGACAGGCCAGTGCCTGTTCCACCACCGCCACTTTGCGCGCGATTCCGCCCGCATCAACCCCGGTGCCCGGCCCGACCCATTGCGCGGGCGTGCCGCCATAACTGCGCGCGCAGAGCGCGGCGGCGGCGGTCGAATTGCCAATGCCCATTTCGCCGACGACCAGCAGGTGCAGCCCCGGCTCCACCACCGCCGCTCCGGCAGAAAGTGCAGCAAGGCACTCCGTCTCGTCCATTGCCGCAGCGACAGTGAAGTCCGCCGTGGGCCGGTCGAGATCGAGTGCAACCACCCGCAGATCCAGTCCGGCCGCCCCGGCCAGTGCGTTGATCGCCGCGCCGCCAGCAGTGAAATTGCCGACCATCGCGGCGGTCACGCTGGCGGGAAAGGAGCTGACCCCGTGGACGACGAAGCCATGATTCCCGGCAAAGATCGCCGCGCGACCCTGTTCGATCACCGGCTGCGCCGTGCCCTGCCATCCGGCCAGAAACACGGCGATGTCTTCCAGACGCCCTAGCGATCCGGCTGGCTTGGTCAGACTGGTCTGCCGCGCGCGCGCAGCGGCGATGGCGTCCGCATCAGCGATTGGCATATCTGCAAGGGCTGCTTCAAACGCGGCCAGCGTGGCAAACCGGCTCATTCCGCGACGAAGCCCGGCGGCGGGGTGCGCGTGATGAAATGGCCCTTCACGCCTTGCGGCCATTGCTTGAACGGCACCCGGCCATGCTCGCTGGCGGCATAGTGGACCGCATAGTCCAGAATGGCGGTAGCGGCGTCCTCGTCCGGGGCGAAGCGGCCCAGCACATAGCCGACCTTGCCCGGCGCGCGCAGGTGGATGGTGCAGAAATCGGTGCAGGCAAACAGGCAGGCCATTTCCTGCACGGCAACCCCGGCATAGCGCGCGTCGCTCTGCTGAACCGAGCGCAGCGCGGCAACAAGTTGCGCGCCGCCGCGCGTTCCGGCGGCGTCCTCACGCGCATCGGCACTGTGGCGGCAGGTGTTGCAGGCCACGATAGCGGGGCCGTCCTCCACGGGTATCAGCATGGTTTTCTGGTCCTTTGATTGATAATCATCGTTCGAACACCCGGTCGGCCCACGGTTCACGCGGCTGCCAGCCGCGCTGTTCCAGTTCGGGGGTGTCGGAAATATCGGCTGGGTAGCCGATGCACAGCAGCGCGATCAGCGACCAGGTGGCGGGAACGTCCAGCAGGGCATGGACCGCCGGGGGATCGACAATCGACACCCAGCCAAGGCCAAGTCCGCGCAACCGTGCCGCCAGCCACAGATTGTGGATCGCCAGCACGCAGGAATAGCGCAACATTTCGGGCATGGTGGCAATGCCAAGGCCGTGCCCCGCCTCGGGCTGTTCGTCACAGAACACCGCGATCAGTTCGGGCGCCTCACGCAGGCCGTGCAGCTTGAGCGACAAGTAGTGATCGTGCCGCTCCTGCCCGGCATAACGCTCTGCCGCATGGGCGCTTTGCCCGTCGACATGGGCGGCCAGCGCCTTGCAGATGTCCGGCGTCCGTATGCGCACGAACCGCCACGGCTGGGCATTGCCGACCGATGGCGCCAGCGCGGCGCAGGCCAGCAGCGCGCGCATGTCCGCTTCCGCCACAGCGCGGCGATCGAATTGCCGCACATCGCGCCGCCAGCGCAGCAATTGCGTGAATTGCTCCGCAAATTCCGCGTCGAACACAGGCGGGGCGTCGCTCAGAATTCGATCCCCGCCTGCGCCTTCACGCCCGAACGGAAGGGGTGCTTCACCATGGTCATCTCGGTGACAAGGTCCGCCACCTCGATCAGCGCGTCGGGCGCGTTGCGACCCGTAACGATCACATGCTTCATGGCATCGCGCGCGGTCAGCACCGCCACCACTTCATCGACCGGCAGATAGTCATACCGCAGCACGATGTTCAGTTCGTCGGCCAGCACCATGTGATAGCTGGGGTCGGCGATCATGCGCTTGACCTCGTCCCAGCCGGCGCGGGCGGCCGCGATATCGCGCGTGCGGTCCTGTGTGTCCCAGGTAAATCCCTCGCCCATCGGCTTGAATTCGACATTGTCCGGAAAGGCATCGAACACGGCCTTTTCACCCGTTTTCATCGCCCCTTTGACGAACTGGACCACCCCCACTTTCATGCCGTGGCCAATGGCGCGAACCACCATGCCCAGCGCCGCGCTGGTTTTGCCCTTGCCCTTGCCGGTGTGGACGATCAGCAGGCCCTGTTCGCGGGTCTTGCTGGCCATGATCTTGGCCTGCGCGGTCTGCTTCTTGCGCATCTTTTCGGCGTGGCGGGCATCGCCGCCTGCAACTTCTACTTGGTTTTCAGGTTCCATCGGCCAATTCCCTTCGCATGAGATAGACATCCATGATCCAGCCATGGCGCGCGCGCAGTTCCGCCCGGCGCAACGCGATCCGGGGACCGGCTTGCGCCAGGGGGCCCTGTTCCAGCGCCTCGTGCGCCATGCCCAGATAAGCGCCCCACCAGATGGTGATGCCTTGCGGTTGCAGCCCCTCGAACGCGCCGCCGCTATCGAGCATGACGACAATCGTGTCGGCTCCGGCAGGCCAGCCATGGGCGCGCAGCAGCCGCCCGGTGGTGATCGTCACCGGGCCGGCCAGCGGGTTCAACGGCATGGCATGGGCGGCGGTCAACGCCTGAAGGCTGGTGATGCCCGGCACCACCCGCACGGTGATTTCAACGCCCGCGCTGCTCAGCCGATCGGCAATGCGCAAGGTGCTGTCATACAGCGAGGGGTCGCCCCAGACGAGCAGCGCCAGTGTGCCGCCACCGGGCAAATGCTGGGTGATCTGCGCCTGCCACGCATCCGCGATGGCATCATGCCAGGCATTGACGTCATCCAGATAAGTGGCCCCATTACCGCGCACTGGCCCACCTCTTACTGGCAGGTCAAATTCCACAATCCGCGTTGGCCCCGTCAGAACCTGCGCGCAGATCTCCCGGCGCAGGTCGATCAGGTCGGACTTGGCCTGCCCCTTGCGCGGCAACAGGATCAGGTCAGCTTGGTTCATCGCCGCCACGGCCTGCGCTGTCAGGTGATCGGGGTTGCCCGTGCCGATGCCGATCAGGTGGAGGTCGATCATTGGGCTTCTCGGCACGAAGCGGGCGCGATCATGTGGAAATAGCTGCCGGTGACATGGCCGCGATGCGATCCGCTTTCGGCCACCGCCGCGCCTTCGGCATCGGTCACAAGCGCCAGCGGCGCGTCGCTTTGTTCAACGATGGTGGAATAGTGGAACTCGTGCCCGCGCAGTCTGGTCCCGGCGGCAAGGCCCGATATCGGCACCAGCAGTTCGGCATGGCGATAGCCAAGGTGCATCTTGCGCTGGGCATGGCTGGTGACCAGCCCCAGCAGCCCGGCCATCCGGTGCCGTTCACCACTCTTGTCGATCAACCCCTGCCCCAGCACCATATAGCCGCCGCATTCGCCGTGAACGGGCCGCGTTTCGGCATGGCGGCGTAGGCCGGACAGGAATGTCGTGGCGGCGGCGATGGTCCCGGCGTGCAATTCGGGATAGCCGCCAGGCAGCCACACCAGATCGGCATGGGCGGCGGGCGCCTGATCGGCCAGTGGCGAAAACGGCAGGATCTCCGCCCCGGCGCGCCGCCAGCCTTCGATCAGATGCGGGTAGACGAACGAAAAGGCGGGATCGCGCGCCATGGCGATCCGCTGGGCCGGAGGGGCGGGCAGCTTGCCGCCGTCGGCTTGTGGTGCGGCACCAGCGGCAAGGCGAATAGCGTCAAGATCGACATGGGCGCGCAGGAACGCTGCAAACTCGGCAATCGCGCGATCAAGATCGGGATGCTCCACCGCCTGAACCAGCCCCAGATGGCGTTCGGGCAGGGTCAGGTCGCCGCGCCTTGGCAGGGCGCCCAGCACGGGGATGCCCACCGCCTCAATCCCCTTGCGGACCAGCCGTTCATGGCGCGGACTGGCCACGCGGTTCAGGATCACCCCGGCAAATGGCAGCCCCGGATCAAGGCTGCTGAACCCCAGCGCGGTGGCGGCGGCGGACTGCGCCTGCCCCGACACATCCAGCACCAGCACGATCGGCCAGCCCATCCGGCGCGCCATGTCGGCGCTGGCACCATTGCCCGACGCACCCTTGCTGGCCACGCCGTCAAACAGTCCCATCGACCCTTCGGCCAGCACCATGTCCGCACCCCCGACCTGCGCCGCAATGCCAGCGATCAGATCGTCCTCCATCGCCCAGCTATCGAGATTGAACGACGGCCTGCCACTGGCCGCGCGGTGAAACGCGGGGTCGATATAGTCCGGCCCGCTCTTGAACGGCTGCACAGCCAGCCCGTCTTCGGTCAGGGCGCGCAGCAGGCCCAGCATCACCGTGGTCTTGCCTGTGCCCGATGCGGGGGCGGCGATCATCAATCCCGGAGTCTGGTGGCGCGCGCTCATTCGACCGCACCGGCAAAGCGTGACGTGGCATCCTGCGGACGAAAGCGGCGGTCATAACCGGGCGCGTAAAGGCTGCTTTCGGCAAAATCCTGTGCTGCCAGCACCCGCCCGACAAGGATCAAGGCGGTGCGCTCCATACTGCCCGCCACGGCCTGCTCGATCGTGTCGAGCGTGGCCCGGACAATCCGCTGATCGGGCCAACTGGCGCGCCAGACCACGGTGACGGGGCAATCTGCGCCATAGGCCGGCGTCAGGTCCGCCACCACTTGCGCCAGATTGTGGACCGACAGGTGAATGGCCAGCGTCGCGCCGGTCATGGCAAAATTGGTCAGGCTTTCGGCGGGCGGCATGGTGCTGGCGCGGCCCGGCGTGCGGGTCAGCACCAGCGATTGCGACAGCGCGGGCAGCGTCAGTTCTGCCTCCAGCGCAGCGGCGGCGGCGGCGAACGCCGGGACACCGGGCGTCACGGTAAAGGGAATGTCCAGCGCGCGCAGGCGGCGCAATTGCTCGCCCATCGCCGACCAGACCGAAAGATCGCCCGAATGCAGCCGCGCCACATCGTGCCCAGCGGCGTGGGCGGCGGCGATCTCGGCCATGATCTGGTCCAATTCCAGCGGCGCGGTGTTCACGATCCGCGCGCCCGGCGGGCAGTGATCCAGCACGGCCACCGGGATCAGCGACCCGGCATAAAGGCACACCGGGCACTCTGCGATCAGGTCGCGTCCACGCAAGGTCAAAAGGTCGGGCGCGCCGGGACCGGCGCCGATGAAATGGACGGTCATGTTGGGATTTCCTGAAGGTTGACGCTGGCAGCAATGGCGCACGTCGCCATGCGATCGGGGGAGATGTGGCGCGGCGACAGCAGGCGCGCACCCGCGCCAGCAGCGGCAAGCGCGGACGCTTCGGCAACGCTGCCGACGTGACGAGCGTTCAGGCTGGCGATGGAGCGCGTGGGGGTGGAAACGGCGGCCAGTGCATCGGACGCCACGCCCATCAGCGGCAGGTCCAGCACTTCGGCCAGCGGCACCAGCGCCGCAAGCTTGTCATGCGCCGCAGCCAGATGGGTGACCGGCGGCTGCCCCTGCCCCGCCAGCGCGAACGCGGCGCGCAGCGAACACAGGCTGACGCCCGACCGAAAGCCGAAGCCCGCGACAATCACAGCACCGCGCTCCATTGCACCACCGGATAGCGCGCGCGCCAGCCGTGGCGGCTGCCCAGCGGCGCGGCGTCGGCCAGTTCGATGCGCAGGAGGCTCCCGCCCGTCTGGCCATGCCACCGGGCAAGCAGCGCTTCTGATTCCAGCGTCACCGCATTGGCTACCAGCCGCGTTCCGGCGGGCAAACGCGCCCACAGCGCGTCCAGCAAAGCATCGGACAATCCACCGCCGATGAACACCGCATCGGGCGATGGTCCCGGTGGCAAGGTATCCGGCACCGTCCCGACGACCACCTTCAGCCGGTCAACGCCCAGCGCAGCGGCGTTGGCCCGCACACGGTCCGCGCGCACCGGATCCGCCTCTATCGCGCAGGCCCGGTTGGCCGGGTGGGCCAGCAGCCATTCGATCCCGATCGATCCCGATCCCGCGCCAATATCCCACAGCAGCTCACCCGCACACGGGGCCAGCGCCGATAGCGTCAGCGCGCGTACCGGACGCTTGGTCAACTGCCCGTCGGACGCAAACCAGTGATCCGGTCGGCCCGCCGTCAGCGGCAAGGACGGGCCATGCCCGGCACACTCGATCCCGGCCGCTACCGGATGGGCGATGTCGGTGAAAGACAGCCCCTCGGCGCGCGCGGTGCGAACCCGTTCGCGCGGCCCGCCCAGCGCTTCCATCACATGCAACGCTGACGCGCCAAAGCCTTGGCCGGTCAGATAGTCCGCCAGCGCGGCCACCGCCGCGCCATCGCGCAACAGTGCAATGACGCGCCGCCCTGGTGCCAGGTGGGGCTTGAGCCGATCTAACGGCGCGGCATGGAGGCCAAGACAGGCCACATCCTGAACCGGCCAGCCCAGCCGCGCAACCGCCAGCGTGAAGGTGGAAGGCGCGGGGATCGCAACCCATTCGCCCGGATCAAGCAGGCTCGCCACACTGCTTCCCGCCCCGAACCAGAACGGATCGCCCGATGCCAGCATCACCACCCGCTGCCCGCGATGTTGCATCAGCAGGGCAATGCCATCGGCAAAGGGTACTGGCCATTCGATCATGGTACAGGTAATCGCGGGCAGCAGCGACAGGTGCCGTGCCGGTCCCATGACCAGTCCGGCCTGCGCCAGCGCCGTGCCGGCGGCGGCGGAAAGGCCGTCCGGCCCGTCCTCGCCAATGCCGATGATCGTCAACCACGCTTCAGGAGCCATATCAGCCATGCCCAACGTCCTCCTGCTGGGCGGCACGACAGAGGCCAGCGCGCTTGCCCGCCTGCTTGGCGCGCGGGGCATTGCGACGACGCTCAGCTATGCCGGACGGACCGAAAACCCCCGCGCTCAACCGGTGCCGGTGCGTGTCGGCGGGTTCGGCGGTGTGGCGGGGCTGGCCGATTATCTGCGCCACCACCGCGTGACTCATCTGGTGGACGCGACCCACCCCTTTGCCGCAACGATGAGCAGCCATGCCGTGGAGGCGGCCCGTCTGGCCGGAGTGCCTCATGTAGCGCTGACCCGCCGGGCGTGGCAATCGGTCGCCGGAGACCGCTGGACCCGCGTTGCCAGCATCGACGGTGCGGTGGCAGCGCTGGCAGGCCCGACCCGCCGCATCATGCTGGCGCTGGGCCGGATGCATGTGGCAGCCTTCGCTGCCCAGCCGCAGCATCATTATCTGTTGCGCTTTGTCGATGCGCCAGACCAGCCGCCGGGCTTGCCCCATCACACCCTGATCGTCGATCGCGGGCCGTTCACCGCAACAGGCGACAGCGCATTGATGGAGGCGCACGCCATCGATCTGGTGGTGTGCAAGAACGCTGGCGGGCAAGGCGCTGAGGCCAAGCTGATCGCGGCGCGGTATCTGGGCTTGCCGGTCCTGATGATTGATCGCCCCGTCGTTCCGGACCGGGCCGAATGCTATCGCCCTGAAGATGTGCTGGTGTGGCTGGGTCATGATGCCGAACCCAAGGCCGAGCGGGGCGTATAGAGGATGGGGCTAGGCTTTCGCGCACTTGGGCGTTCGATGATCCGCGTCAGGCTTGATCCGACGATCACCATGGTCCGCATGTCGGCCATGTCTGCACGGGCCTGACCCAGCGGTACGATCCGCAATTGCTCGTCCGGCGTCGATACGGCGCGGGCGAACAGGATCGGGCGATCCGGGCCGCACACTTCGCGCAGCAGGTCCAGTACACGTTCGAAACCTTCGGGCCGGGCTTTTGACCTCGGGTTGTAGAAGGCCATGGCAAAGTCCGCCTCTGCCGCCAGCCGCAACCGTTTTTCGATCAAATTCCACGGCTTGAGATTGTCCGACAGGTTGATCGCGCAAAAATCATGACCCAGCGGCGCCCCCGCCCGCGCGCTGGCGACCAGCATCGCGGTGATGCCGGGCAGCACCCGGATGTCGAGATCGCGCCAGTGGGCCGGGCCTGCCTCCAGCGCCTCGAACACGGCGGCGGCCATCGCGAAAACGCCCGGATCGCCCGATGATACCACCACCACGCGCCGCCCCTGCGCCGCGAGGTCCAGCGCATGGGCGGCCCGGGCCAGCTCCACCCGGTTATCGGACGGATGCAGTGTCAGCCCGGCGCGCGGGGCGATCCGGGCGACATAGGGAATATAGCCGATGACATCGCTTGCCCCGGCCAGAGCGGCGGTGACTTCGGGCGTAATCAGCGCCTCGTCGCCCGGCCCTAGACCGGCGATGGCCAGCCAGCCGCTCATGGCCCCGGCACTCATGGCCGGCGCCCCTGGCCGTGAATCAGCAGGATCGAGAAATAGGGCGTGACCGTTTCGGCCTCGATCAGCCGCGTGACCCGCTGACCTGGCATGGCGGCATGTTCGACCAGCCATGCCGCATCCTCGCGCCCGGCAGCGGCCACCGCGCGGCGCAGTTTGGGCAGGTTGCGCCCGATCTTCATCACCACCAGCGCATCTGTATCGCGGATGCGTCGCACCAGTTCATCCTCGGGCAGGGTCGCCATCGCGATGGTCAGCACATCGTCGCCCCAGGTGATCGGGATGCCGGTTGCGTTCCACGCCCCGGCCATGCCGGTGATACCCGGCACCACTGCCACCGGAACCGTGCCCGCCAGCCGGGTGTGCAAATGCATGAACGAACCGTAGAAAAACGGATCGCCCTCACACAGCACGACCACGTCTTCGCCTGCCTGCGCCAGCATGACCAATCGCTGCGTGCATTCGGCATAGAAAGCGGAAAGACAGTCGTTGTAGCGCGGGTCGGATAACGGAATCTCGGTCGTCACCGGATATTCCATCGGGATTTCGATCACGTCGGGGCGGAGCATTCCTTCAACAATCCGCCGCGCCTGACCCGGCCGCCCGGCCTTGCGGAAATAGGCCACGTGGCGGGCGCCGCGCACCAGCCGGTCGGTGCGAACGCTCAACAGATCGGGCGCACCCGGACCCAAACCCACGCCGTGGATCGTCCCGCAGGAAAGGGCCGCGCTCATTCGTTGCCGCTCGCCAAAGCGTTGATCGCAGCAACCGTGATCGCGCTGCCGCCCAGCCGCCCTTCAACGATGCAGCACGGCACCGGCGGCGCGGCCCATAACGCGGCCTTGGATTCGGCCGCGCCGACAAAGCCCACCGGACAGCCGATGATCGCCGCAGGGCGCGGGCAATCGGGATCTTCCAGCATATTCAGCAGATGGAACAGCGCGGTTGGCGCGTTGCCGATGGCCACCACCGCGCCTGCCAGATGCGGCCGCCACAGTTCCAGTGCGGCGGCAGAGCGGGTGTTACCCATTGCCCGCGCCATGTCGGGCACTTGCGGCGCATTCAGGGTGCAGATGATCTGATTATCAGCAGGCAGCCGCGCACGGGTGATCCCTTCGGACACCATCCGCGCATCGCACAGCACCGGCGCGCCAGCGGCCAGCGCCGCCCGCGCCGCACTGGCAAAGCCGGGTGAGAAGCGGATATGCGCGGCAAGGTCCACCATCCCGGCGGCGTGGATCATGCGCACCGCCACCGGTTCCTCATCAGCGGAAAAGGGCGCCAGATCGGCTTCGGCGCGGATCGTGGCGAAAGACTGGCGATAGATGGCCGCGCCATCGGTTTCATAGATATGGGGCATCAAGCGGCTCCGAAATGGGCGAGAAGCTCGGCTGGGCTGAGCGCAGAGCGAACTGGCAACGCACCGGCGGGTGCGTTCAGGGAAAGATCGAACAGGCCATCGCGGCCGGTCAGCGTGACATCGGCGGCGCGCTGGCGGGCGCAGCCCTTGGCACAGCCCGAAACATGCAGCCGCCCGGCGACATGCGGTGCAAGGCGGCGGGCAAGATCGCGGGTTTCAACCGAGGCCTGCGGGCAGCAGGGCGCGCCGGGGCAAGCATCGACATGCAGCAGCGGGTCGGCAGGATTATCGATCAGCCCACCGGCGCAAACGGCAGGCGCGCCTTCCACCAGCAGCACACGCCACGGCGTGATCCGCACCGCTGCGGCGGGCGATGCTTCCACCATCACGGCCAGTATCCGCGCCTCTATCCGGCCAAACGGCAAGCCATAGGCCCAACTCCCATCACGGAGGCCCAGATCATGAAGGCCCGGCACGATGCAAGCAGCCGACGGCGCGGGCAGAATGTCGCCACAGGCCCATTCGGGCAGGACCAGCCGGTGTCGCGCCATGCGCCCCGCTTTCGCGCCGCCGCTGGCCGCAAACCAGTGGGCGAGCGCGATCAGCGCGTCCACTTCCCTGCCAGCAGCAACCGCCATACCGGTGGCGCGGCCATCGGCGCGCAGGATCAGACCGCCATCGCCGCCGCGCTCAATGCGGAAATCGCCCGCCTCGCCACCCAGAATGCAGGTCTGACCGGCATCGATGGCAAAGCACACTTTACCGGGCAGATCGGGCAACTCATCCAGCCGGGTCAGCAATGCGCCCGCAATGCGGTGGCTGTCATCACCGGCGCGCCAATCCGGCGCGACCAGAATGTTGCGCCGCTGTTCGATGACAGGGTCAGGGTCCACCAGATCCAGCACAAGCAACCGGTCGAGCAGCGCCTGCCAGCCAGTTTCAGGCACCCCGCGAAGCTGGAGATTGGCGCGGGCGGTCATGTCGATCAGGCCATTGCCGTGCACCACGGCGGCATCGCACAGGCCCAGCACTTGCGCCCGCGTCAGGCGGCCAAGCCGAGGCTTTACCCGCACCAGCAGCCCGTCGCCCGCCATCATCGGGTGCCAGGCATCGGGGCACCAGCCCTTCACCGCAAAACTGCTCATGCCCTGTCCTCAAGCCTTGGCAGGCTGGCGAGGATGGAATTGCGCCGGGTCTGCCACAGCCCGGCGGCATGGAGCGCGGCAAAGCGGGCTTCCATCGCCGCCAGCGCAGCCGGATTCTCGCGTTCAAGAAATGCGCGAACATCGGTCTGGCCCAGTGTCGCGTCGTGATAAAGGTCGAACAGATGCGGCGGTACGCTGCCTGAAAGGTGCGCAAAGGCACCCATATGGTCCAGCGTCGCGGCCAGTTCTGCCCCCCCGCGAAAGCCGTGCCGCATCATGCCCGCCACCCAGCCTGGGTGCGCCGCGCGGGCGCGGACCACGCGGGCGATCTCTTCGGTCAGGGTGCGCGCAACGGTGCGCCCCGGATCGCGATTGTCGAGGTGGTAGAGCGCCGCCGAACCACCGATCAGCGCCTTGGCAGCGGCAAAGCCCGCCTCGTGCGCGGCATAATCGGCGGCCAGCAGCAGATCGGTTTCGGGCAAGTCCTGAAGATGGACAAAGGCGTCCGCTCCTTCAACACGCTGGCGCAGGCCGTCAGGATCGGCAAAGGTTCCGATCGCATCGGAGGCTGCGTCAAACGCATGGTCCGATGCCGCCAGCCATGCCTCACCAGCAGCGCGCCGGGCCGCTTCAGTATAGACCTCGGCTGCATCGCCAAGACCCAGTCCATAGCTGCCGGGGGCCGGGCCATAGACGCGCGGTGCCGCAGCCTGCCCTGCAAACGGGTTCCAGTCCGCCGGTTCATCGCGCAAACACAGCGCGCGCACCGCTTGGCCAAACAGTATCGGCAGCGCAGGAAAGGCATCGCGGAACAGGCCGGAAATCCGCAACGTCACATCGATACGCGGCCGGTCCAGCAGCGCCAGCGGCAGGATTTCGATGCCTGTTACCCGTTCGGACGCGGTGTCCCACAGCGGCTTTGCGCCCAGCAGGTGCAGCGCCATGGCGAATTCCTCGCCCGCCGTGCGCATCGTGGCCGATCCCCACAGATCGAGCACCAGCCCGCGCGGATAATCGCCGTGATCCTGCAGATGCCGCCGGATCAGCTCCTCTGCCAGTGTCACCCCTTGGGCATGGGCCGCGCGTGAAGGCACGGCGCGCGGGTCTATCGCATAAAGGTTTCGCCCGGTTGGCAGCACATCGCTGCGCCCGCGAAAGGGGGAGCCGGAGGGACCGGGCGGAACGCGGCGTCCGTCGAGTGCCGCCAGCAATCCGGCCCGCTCGGCTGCGCCCTGATCTCCCCGCCCGAACACATGCAGCCCGCCACCGAACTGGCTGTCCTTTACATCGCAAACGAAGCGGTCGATCCGGGTGATCGCCTCGACCAGCGTGGCCGCGTCATCAAGGCCCAGTTCCGCCTCAAGTCCCAGCACGCGCGCTTCGTCGCGGATGTTCACTTGCAGACGGTCGCGGCGGGCCGGGTCCAGCCCGCCAGCGTTGGAGAATTCATCCAGCAGCGCCTCGATCCGGGCCAGCCCCGCACCGCTTTGCGTTTGCACCAGTGGCGGGGGAACGTGCCCGATCGTAACCGCGCTGATCCGGCGCTTGGCCTGCGCCGCTTCGCCGGGATCGTTGACGATGAACGGATAGATCACCGGCATCGCGCCGGTCAGCGCCTCGGGCCAGCAAGCATCGGACAGCGCGACTGATTTGCCCGGCAGCCATTCCAGTGTGCCATGTGCGCCGACATGCACCAGCGCGTCCACGCTTCGCTGGCGCAGCCACAGGTAGAACGCCACATAGCCATGGCGCGGGCAGCGGGACAGGTCGTGATAGTCGCCGTCGCGATGGGCGCGCTCGCCGCGTTCGGGCTGCAAGGCTACCAGCGCGTTGCCGATGGGCAGCGCGGCAAAACGGAACGCGCCATCGGCGGCGGCAGCATCGGCTTCCGGCTCGCCCCATGCGGCGAAAAGTTCAGCGCGCAGGGTATCGGGCAGTGCTGCCAACGCCTTGCGGTACTCTGCCAGCGGCCAGTGCTGATGTGTGCATTCAAGGAGCGCTGCCAGTCCGGCCTGCGCGTCAGTGGCATATCCCGCCTCGGCCAGATCGGCCAGGATCGCCTCGGCAGAAGCCAGCGCATCCAGCCCCACGGCGTGGGCGATCTGGTATGCCTTGCCGGGATAAGTCGACAGGACCAGCGCAACCCGCCGCTCGGCAACCGGCGTTTGGGCAAGTGCGATCCAGCCCGCTACCCGCGCGGTGATCGCTTCGATCCGGCCGGCATCGGCGCGATGGATGGTACGGGCAAAGCCAAGCGCGGGATCGCGCGTCCCCGCCTCCTTGAAGCTGGCGATGCCTGCAAACACCCGCCCGTCAATTTCGGGCAGCACCACATGCATGGCAATGTCTGCGGGGGAAAGCCCGCGCGACGCCGCCGCCCATCCCGCGCGCCCGGACGTGGCCAGCGCCAGCTGAAACACGGGAACGCCCGCGCCATCAAGCGGGGTGGCGCCGTCCTCGCCCCGCGCGGAAAAAGCGGTAGCGTTGATGATCGCTACCGGGCCAAGTCCGCGCACCCAGCGGTCCACCTGTTCGCGCACCTGCGGGGCTTTCAGCGAGGGGACGAAGATCGACAATGCATCGAAACCGCGCTGCTCGAACGCGGTATGCAGGGCGGCAAACGGGTCCAGATCGTGGGCGGTCAGGTAAGAACGATAGAACACGATCAGGACCAGCGGCCTTGCCGGATCGCGCACAAAGGCTTCAGGATCGACCACGCCAAAGCCGGGATGCCAGCCTCCCGCCATCGGCAGCGGATCGCATGTCCGGGCGGGGGCATCAATCAGCCCCGCCAGCTGCGACAGCGCGGCAAGCGCCGCCTGCGCCGCCCCTGCACCGCCAGCATCGCACCACTGCGCAAGTTCGCGCAATGCAGGCACCGGCACGGTCGAAACCGCATCCAGCCGCGCGTCCTCCCAGCCGTCGCCGGGCAGCACGGCCAGGGCGATGCCGCGCGACCGGGCCAGCGCCTCGACCTGTTGCAGCCCGTAGCTCCAATAGGGCGTGCCGCCGATCAGCCGGATCAGGATCGCCTTTGCACCCGAAAGTGTCCGCTCGACATACGTGTCGACCGACAGCGGATGCATCAGCGCCGCCAGATTGGCGAGCCGCAGCGAAGGGAACGCCACATCGCCCGCGCGGGCCTGATGCCATGCCGCCGCGAATGCGCCCAGGTCGCTGTCCGAAAAGGACAGGACCACCAGATCCGCAGGCTCTTGCCCCAGATCCTGCGGGACGGCGGTTTCCTCCATCCCGTGCGTTTCGCGGAAAATGACGTGCATGGCCCGCGCCTTACGCCAGCAGCACCGCGCGAATGGCGTCTGCATCGACATGATCGTGCTCGGCAATGGCGACCAGCGTGGTGCGGCGCGGCTCGTCAGGCCGCCACGGGCGGTCGTACTGGTGGCGCACCCGCGCGCCTACCGCCTGCACCAGCAGCCGCATCGGCTTGCCCGCAACGGCGGCATAGCCCTTCACGCGCAGGATATGGTGATCGCGCGCCAGCGTTTCGATCCGCGCCACAAGCACTGCCGGATCGGCGATCTCGCCCCATGCGATGACGGTGCTGTCAAAGTCGTCGTGCTCGTGGTCGTCATCTCCATCATGGTGCGATGGGCGCGCGGCGATGTCGTCCTCGGCAGCGGCATCAAGGCCCAGAACCACGCGCGGATCGACCACGCCTTCGGTCAGTTCGATCACCGGAACCGGGCGACTAAGCTCCGCCGCGATGATCGCGCGCGCTGCGGCGACACCTTCCGGACCTGCCAGATCAACCTTGGTCAGCAGAATCATGTCGGCGCAGGCAAGCTGGTCCTCGAACACTTCCGAAAGCGGCGTCTCATGATCGATGCTGGGATCGGCGGCGCGCTGGGCGTCAAGCGCGGCCACATCGGGCGCGAACCGGCCTGCCGCCACCGCTTCGGCATCGGCCAGCGCCAGCACACCGTCCACGGTGATCCGGCTACGAATCGCGGGCCAGTCAAACGCCTTGAGCAGCGGCTTGGGCAAGGCCAGACCCGATGTCTCGATCAGGATGTGATCCGGGCGCGGATCAAGCGCCAGCAGCTTTTCCACCGTGGGGATGAAGTCATCCGCCACGGTGCAGCAGATGCAGCCATTGGCCAGTTCTACGATGTTTTCCGCCGGGCAATCCGGAATGGCGCAAGATTCCAGAATCTGGCCATCCACGCCCAGCGAGCCGAATTCGTTGACCACCACCGCCAGCCTGCGCCCGCCCGCATTGCGGATCAAATGGCTGATGAGCGTGGTTTTCCCCGCGCCCAGAAAGCCCGTAATGATGGTGACAGGCACCTTTGACAGGTCGGCCACAAGCAATTCCTCCGCGCGCCAGAGCGACAAACGGCGGGGCTTGCCGGACAAGTCCGGTCGGCGCATCGCAACGGGCAGGCGCGATGAAGCACCCGTTACCACGCGGCCGTGCAGCCCCAGCCGCACAGCTTCGTCGCTCAGACGGAGAGTTACCGTGCCGTGACCATCCCCTGGATCAGGCAAGAGCGACCGGTGCGCCGGCAGGTCTCCTGGCTCGCGGGTCACAGCTTGATGCACGCCTTCCCAGACTTTGCGCCAAAGCGCTGTCCAGTGGCAGCTCCTGTGTTCAGGAGCATGTGCATCGCGCTATCCGCTTACAGTTGCAGGGACAGCCACGGATTTGGGAGCAAGCTCCCGCACCGCATTCCCGATTAAGCCCCTTGCGGGGCACCGGCGCGATCATTGAAGGGCGGGTTGCCCCGGTCCTTCGCCGCGCGCTCTAGACGAAAATGCCAGCCAAGCCAATTGAAGTTGTTGCTTCATCCTCTTTACGCCATCGCCTTATCTCGGATGGGTTGGCTGCCAGGCGCTCGATCGCATCGCAGGGATAAGTCCAGAGCGTTATTTCGGTTACGCCTTTTCTGATCCTGGAAGCCCCCGATAGGGCCAAGCGGCCGTCCTTGGCCCACCGTGTTCGCTCGCGGGACGTGATGCAGAGAATATCCTCGACCTGCCGTTGACTGACAGGCTTGCACGCTATCCGGAAAAGCCGTTTCCGTATGGCATCGACGAGATCTTCCGCAGCCTGCCTTGAATTCGGATCAAAGACACAACTTTTTCTGGATTTAACGAATGTTCCGTTGGAACGAGCCATCAGCATCCGGATCGCCGCGTCGCGCTCGCCGTGATGTACGCGAAGCCCGAGCGGCATTCGGACATCAAGATCGATTGAGACGGTGCAGGACTGGTCATCGTGGCTGAGTATGACGCAACGATCCACGCAGTGACGGTCAGGCAACGACCGAAACCTCGATTTCATCGAACCGCTTCCAGCGATAGATCGCGTAACTCGCCAGCCAGCAGAACACGAAAAGACCGATGATGGCGAAGCCCAGACCATTGAAATTTTCGCCCAGTTCAGCGGCGACCCGCCATGGCCTACCCGTAAGGGCCAGCTTGTCGCCAATCAGGGCCAGCGTTTCGATTCCACCAATGACAATCGCCACGATGGCCGAGATCAGGGTAATGGTGATGTTGTAGTAGAGCTTGCGGATCGGCTTCACGAAGGCCCATTCATAAGCGCCCAGCATCACCACGCCGTCCGCCGTATCGATGAGGGCCATACCGACCGCGAACAGGGCGGGCAGGACCAGGATTGTCCCGATCGACAGGCCATCGGCGGCCTGGCTGGCCGACATGCCCAGAATGGCAACTTCGGTTGCTGTATCGAACCCAAGCCCGAACAGAAACCCCAGCGGGGCCATATGCCAGCTTTTGTTCACGAGGCGGAACATCGGCCTGAACAGTCTGGAAAGCAGACCGCGCCCACCCAATAGCAGATCAAGATCGTCCTCGGCATAGCTGCCGCCTGCACGAGCATGGGCAAAAGTCCGCCAGACAGAGCGCAGGATGACCAGGTTCATGCCGGCGATCGTGAACAGGAAAAGCGCGGAAATCACGGTTGCAATCACGCCACCGATTTCCTTGAAAGCGCCAAACTGCGACAGCGCGCTGGCCGTCACCGCAATGATGATCGATGCTATGGCAATGATTCCGGAATGCCCGATCGCGAACCAGAATCCGACCGAAACCGGACGCTGCCCGTCCTGCATCAGCTTGCGGGTCACATTGTCGATCGCCGCAATATGATCGGCATCAACCGCGTGACGCAGGCCCAGCCCCCAGGCAAGCACGGCGGTGCCGAGCATCAACGGCTGTGCATGAAACAGGCTGAATGCCCAGACCCAGACGCCAATGTTGGCGGCGATCAATCCGGCAAACAAGGCACCAATTCGTCGGCGCAGAGACAGGGACGGCAGTGTCTTCGTGAGGGGCATGATTGGCTCGGCGATTGAGGAATGAACAAACGAAGGACGGTGCCGCAGACGTGCCGCAGCGCCGCCCATCAAGGGATTTCGCTAGAAATTGACCTTTGCGCCAATCCTCACAGTTCGAGGCTCGACCACGCGGCTCAACCGGCCTTCCACCGGAGCACCTGCATCAAAGGCGGGGATGTAGGACTCGTAATAATAGGCGATGTCCTTGTCTCGGCTGTCGAAGATGTTCAGCACTTCTCCAAATATCTCGACCTTCTTGCCCTTCCACGCGGCCCGGGCATTCATGACCGTGCTGCCCCGATCCCGGACACTGTTGTCCTCGACAAGCGGAGAAGGTCCAAGGTGGCGCACCCGAATGCTGGCTTCCCAGGGATCAAGAATGATGGCGGCACCTGCTGAAGCCGCGTTCTCGAATGCATTGGGGATGTGATCGCCATTGTCGAAGCGCGCATGGCTGGCGGTATAGTTTCCATCAAGCGCAAGCCAAGGGAACGGCCGCCAGAAGGCGACGATTTCATAGCCATGACGCCCACTGGCACCCGACGGTTCAACAGCATTGGAATCGCCAATGAAACGAAGTTCGCTGCCGACATGCAGCCACCAGTAAGTCGCGGTTAACGTGACCCCTGAGAATTGAATGCGTCCTCCCAGTTCCTTGCCAATGCCGCGAACCAGAACGGGAACAGGCGTGTCCCTGTTGACCGCACCCCGAACATCATTGGAATGGAATCCACGGCCCCAGTTGGCGTAGAGTTCAAGATGCGGCGTAACCTGATAGGCGATTGACGCCTTGGGAGAGAGAATCGACGCTGAGCCACTGCCTTCGCCCAGCGACGCCGCAACAGAATCTCGTGCACGCACGGAATAGTGATAATAGTCCCCGCGAAGACCACCTGTCACACGCAGTCCCGCCAAGGGTTTCCAAGCGACTTCGCCGTAGAGCGCGGAAGACAATTCCCCGACCCGGTAGTGCCCGAGTGACGCAAGAAATGCGCGGGCAGCCGTTCGATCGACACCAACATTCCCGACGGCGTCGTATCTGTTTTCGGTGCCAAGGCTCACAGCCAGACTGTCAGCGATTTCCCAATGTTTTTGTGCGGACAGCCCGAGGACCCAACGCCGGTCGAACTGCTTGATCTGCGCGCTTGTGCTATCCGGATCGGTGTAAGTGGGGTTCGAGAACATCGACCAGTCATAAAACTGGGCATAGACATTGGCGCGCCATGTCGGTTGCTTGACCGCGATGTTAGCCACCAGGCGCGTCGTCTCACCCCGCGCGGAAGGATCTGGAGAGCAGAACACATCCGCACACAACGCCGTGCCGATAATGCGCTCGGGGATTTGCTCGGTTGGGTGCCATGTCGCCCGGTAGGCATGGAGAGATGCCTCCAATGTGCCCGCACCGGTCGGCATCCTATATTTCGCGAACCCCGAGTAGTGGCGCAGACGTTCAGGTTCCTGCCACGGTCCGTCATAGGTCTTGGCCTGGGCGACAAGCGTGAGGTCTCCAGCACCCAGGTCGTGCAATGTTCCGCCCGCAGCGACGCGGCGCCAACCATATGATCCAGCCTCGGCCGATGCCCATGGCCGGTCATAACCCTTGATGGTCGTCATATAGGCTGCTCCCGCCAGAGCGAAATCACCGCCATCGGCGCGGTAGGGCCCTTTACGAAAATCCTCCCGGCCCACGATCTCCGGAATGAGCCCGTTGAGGTCGAGATAGCCATGACCATGTCCGTGGGTACGAAAGTTCATCTGCACATCATCGATATAAGTACTGAAGTCAGACCCATGGTCGAGGTTGAAACCGCGCAGGAAATACTGGTTGGCTTTGCCGCTCCCCGAATGCTGGGCTGCAACCAGCCCCGGCACCGCTTCCAGCAGTTCGGCCACGCGGAGAAGGGGCCGCACGAGGAGATCGGCCCCTCCGACGCTTCCTTCGCTCGCTGATTTGGCAGTGCCGATCATGGCCTCACCGCGACCGAAAACCACAATGTCGTTGCCTGCCACGACTGCATCCGCGCTTGTTTGCGATCCCTTTTCAGAGGTTTCGGCAAAGGCCGGTGTTCCGATACAGATCAGCGGAAGTGCGCTGCTGGTAGTAATGGTCTTGATCACGAAATAGTCCCCCGGCGTCTTGCGACGTGGCCGGGGCATACCCGCGCGAACGGGCGACACGCGCGGCGACCGGACGCCATGGGTGGCCGACGCACGTCTCCGATGCGACCCCAGCCGCTCGTTCGTCGCTCAGACGGAGTTCACCGTGCCGCAGCCATCCTCTGGACCAAGGCAAGAGCGACCAGACGCCGGCAGGTCTCCTGGCTCACGGGTCACAGCTTGATGCACGCCTTCCCAGACCTCGCATGATTTAGCGTCCGGCCCAGTGGCTGCCCCTTCAAATGAGGAGCGATGTACATCGCGCTATCCGCTTACAGTTGCAGAGACAGCCACGGATTTGGAAGCAAGCTTCCGCACCGCATTCCCGATTAAGCCCCTTGCGGGGGGCACCGGCGCGATCAATGAAAGCCGGAATGATCCGGTTCTCGATCCCTCGTCTAACTGAAGTGATCGGAAAAGCCAATAACGCTTGGAGCAGGGATTGAATCAACGATTACTGCATCCCGCGCCACCATTGCCATTGGCACGGCCAGAGCGCACCAACCGCGCGCACTCGATTTGAATGGCGGGTTTTCACTGAACCTATCGTTGGCCATCGGACTCCTGTACGACCGGAAGTGGTCGGCAGCCGACAATGCTCAAATTGGTTTGCATGAGTTTGACGGTCTCACCGCTTCTCGCGGAAGTCCCAGAGCGGAATGCCCATCTTGCGCGCCTTGTCAGCCAAATTGTCTTGGATGCCGGTGCCCGGAAATACGACCAGACCTACTGGCAGAGCTTCGAGCATACGGTCGTTGCGCTTGAACGGAGCGGCCTTCTTGTGTCGGTTCCAGTCAGGCCGGAAGGCGACTTGTGGAACTCGGCGCGTATCGGCCCAGCAAGCGGCGGCGCGTTCGGCACCGGTGGGCGTTGCTCCATGCAACAGGACCATGTCGGCATGACGCCCATGAACCCGGTCGAGGACATCCCAGATCGCCGAGTGATCGTTGCAATCGGGGCCACCTGTGAAGGCAATGCGGGTGCCTTCGGGCAACAACACACGAGCATTCTCTCTGGCGCGTTTGTTGAGGAAATCGCGGCTGTCGATGATGGCTGAGGTCATGGCCTTGCGGTTGACGCGGGATCCGGTGCGGGGCGTCCAGGCCTTGCGGGCGTGGATGCGGAATTGATCGGCGGCGGCTTCGCGGAAGAATTCCATCGTGTCGCGGCGTTCGATGAGTGAGATTCCCTCGGCGATCTGGCGCTCAAGTTCGACCGAGCGCACTTCGCTGCCATCCTGTTCGCGCTGAAGGCGTTTTTGCGCCTGTTCATTGTCGTCAAGATCGCGTTCGACCCGCTCGCCGGCGCGGTGGAAGATGTTGACGAGGTTCCAGAGCAGGTCTTCGAGATCGGGTTCAATGCGGGTGTCGATCAAGGCCGAGACTAGCCCGTCGAACATGTCGGCAACTGCGCCACCGGCAAGGCGAGCGTCGGGTAACGGCCTGCCATCGGGTTCGTCCTCGAAGGGCCGATAGCCGTAGAGCTGCATTTCCTGAAGGAGATAGGCGGTTGAGCCGAGTTCGGGGGTGGTGTCTTCAAGGGGAAGATCTGGGGCGCTTGCCATGATGGTCTCCGTGTCCTGAGCCGCGCCTCTCGCGGCCTTCGTGGCGACGACCAGCGGCGGCGGGCATGGGCCTGCACCGAGCGGAACCGCGCGGCCGGAGCGCCAGCGGAGGATGGCGAAGCAAGGCAATTTTGTTTCGCGATGCAAAGGGGCGCAGCCCCGGCGGAAAATAGCCGCAGCGTAGCCATTGCGGTGCCCGTGTTCGCTGCCGCAGTCGCCCCCTCCCGAAGGCCGAGGGCGTGGCGACCTTCAAGGACTGGGAGAGGTGGCCATGCGCCCCACTGCCCCGGAAAACCCCCCGCTTACCGGCCAGCTTCGCTCATCGTTTGAGAAACTGCACGGCATCGGCGACGCTGAGCTGCACCCGAATGGCCGCTGCCAACCGCTCGTGGCCATAGGCGGTAAGGTCGCTGTTGAAATCGTCGAGTCGGGGTTCAAGCGGTATGACCGCAATGCCCAACGGCTCGCAGCGCTCGATCAAGGTCGACAATGCCGTTGCCCCGGCGGGATCATCATCGCGCGCGACATAGAGGCAGCGCAGCGCAGCAGGGAACTGGATGGCAGCGAGGTGGGCGGCCGATAGTCCTGCGATCATGGGCATGGATGGCATCACCTGCCGCAACGACAGGAGAGTTTCGAGGCCTTCACCGGCAACCATGACACCGTCCGCTTTGCCGAACCGGACGCCCGAGCCGAGCAAGTGCCCCATGGCGCGTCGTGGATATGCGACAGCGGCTTTGTCGTGGGATTGTGGATCAAGCCAGGTGCGGTGAACCCCCGTGATAGTGCCCTCATTGTCGGTGACTGCAGCGATCATGGCTGGCCATGCCTCCCGCACTCCGGGGACATCATCTTCAGCAGGCCGATAGTAGCAGCGCGGATGGAAACGCAGTTGATCTATGCCGGACAGATCCGTGATCGACCGGCGACCAAGATAACGCGCTGCGATGCTGTTCGTGATCGGCTTTGAAGCGGCCCATAGGCGCCGTGCCGCTTCTGATGTGCCGGTCGGCGCCTTGCGTATGGTCGGGTTGCGCGGCGTGGTTTCCGGTGGCGGCGGCAGGCTCAGGAATTGGCGGGCTTCATCAAGTGTCTCGCGCATGGTCCGGTGGGCGCAACTTGCGGCGATGATGTCGAGAAGATCACCATGGTCGCCGCTTTGCGCGTCTGTCCATTTGCCCGCGCCTCCCCGGCTCTCAGCCGTGGCCGACAATCTGACGTAAAGACTGCGACCCGGCGAATTACGGACATCGCCGACCAGCCAGTAGCGGCCTTCACGGCGGCCATTGGACAGGTAACGACGGCAGACCGCCTCGGCTGAGGCGGCAAGGCGGCGGGCGATTTCGGTGGCGGGACTGTCCATGCGGGGCTCCTTCAGGCGGCTTTGCGTGCCGCGATCCGCTGGATCGGAAACCGGTCCAGCAGCTTGGCGAGCACATCCACCCCGACAGCCCCTGTCGGTATGTAGAGCTTGAGTTTCCACGAGACGATCTCGGAGATCAAGCCCATTGCCTTCAATCGCTCGATGCCAAGATCGTTGAAGCCGGTCAGTTCGATCCGCCAGTCATTCATGGCGCGGACGCGGGCGAGCGTCTGATCTTCGGCCAGATGCAGTTTGGCATCTCCGGCACACAGCATCGCCCAAGCATCGGCAGGCACGACGGACGCCGTGTCCTGCTCAATCACCGTGGCGACCCAAGCGGGCGAAACCTTGCGGCCGATGACGCGCTCGCCAGCATCGGTTTGCAGGCGGTAGACGCGGGTCGATTCATTGGGGAGCCGCCGCCAGATCGGCAGCAGCAGGCCTGAAACCATGTGCAGGGTCGAGGTTTCGAACTCGGGCAAGTCGGCAAGTTCGGCCTGCCAGACTTCGCTGAACCGCTCACGGTCCACCGGCTCCCAATGACCGCTAGCGAACACCTCGGCGAGAATATTGATCGCCTCCAAAGGGCGGACGAGGCGGATGCGCGGGTGAATGCCTCCATCGTCGTCAATCAGACTGCGCGCGCGCAATTTGACTGCCGCGCGCCCGGAGCGGGTGTTGATCACGAGTTCGGCATCGCGATCCACTGCCATGGCCAGCGCCCTCTCGAGCACAACCGGCTCGATCCGGTCTCTGCGTTCGATGGTCAGGAGGTGGGTCACAGCTCCGGTGCCGGGATGGGTGTAGATGGTCTTGCGGTCGGAGACCGAGAAGCTCTCGGCGCGCAGGGTTTCGAGGCCCATTTCATAAGTGCCGCTGGCGATTGCGCCTTCGACCCGGGCCGTCAGCAGGCCCTCGAAGGCCTCGAACAGGATGTTCTGCATGGAAATGGTGAGCGCCAGCATCCGGTTGAGGAAGGTCGTGATGGGCGGAAGCTCGTCCTTGAGCCCGCCGTCACTGTCGAGCAGCGACAGGCCGGTGGCTGTTTCGAATTGCCCGAGCGAACAGCCATCGATCTTGCCGCGCACCAGCAATTGGTAAAGCTGGCGCATGGCATCGCGGGCATAGTAGGATTCCAGATTGTCGCTGGCGCTGAACATGTTCTGGCCGCCGGTTTGCCGCTGGCCGCGCGTGATCGCTCCAAGACTGTCGAGCCTTCGGGCGATCGTCGAGATGAAGCGCTTCTGCGCCTTCACGTCGGTCGATACCGGACGGAACAGCGGTGGCTGCTTCTGATTGGTGCGGTTGGTGCGGCCAAAGCCCTGGATGGCGGTGTCGGCCTTCCAGCCTGCTTCGAGCAGGTAGTGGACGCGGCGGCGCTGGTTCTTCACGCCAAGGTCGGCATGATAGGACCTGCCCGTGCCGCCAGCCTCGGAGAAGACGAGGATGTGCTTCTTGTCATCCATGAACGCATGGGTTTCAGCGATGTTGGCAGAGGCTGGCCGGTTCTCGACAGCAAAGCGGACTGAACCATCGCTGTTGGCGCGGGGCACAATACGACGGGAACGTCCGGTCACCTCGGCAACCGCATCTCTCCCGAAATGCTGGACAATCTGGTCAAGCGCGCCGGGCACAGGCGGCAAAGCGGCAAGCCGCTCGAGCATTGCATCACGGGCACGGCAGGCTTCGCGATTGAGGATGGGGTTGCCGTCTGCATCAAAAGCAGGCCGTGAGGCGAGATTGCCCTCGCTGTCGGTGAAAGGCTCATAGAGTTGCACCGGAAAACTGTGCGCGAGATAGTCGAGCACATACTCACGCGGCGTGATGTCCACGGAAACGTTATCCCATTCGTCGGTCGGGATTTCGGCAAGACGGCGTTCCTGCAGGGCTTCGCCCGTCGAGACGATCTGCACGACACAGGCGTGACCGGCCTCAAGATCGCGCTGCATCGCCTGAATTGTGCTTGGCGTCTGCATTGCGGTGATCAGGTGGTTGAAGAAACGCTGCTTGGCGCTTTCAAAAGCTGATCGCGCTGCCGATCGGGCCTGTGCGTTCAAGGTCCCATGGGATGCACTGGTGACGCCCGATGCTTCGAGCGCCGCATCGAGATGGGCGTGAATGACCTGAAATGCCCCGGCATAGGAATCGTAAATCCGCACCTGCTCAGGGGTCAGCTGGTGCTCGAGCAGGTCATATTCGACGCCGTCGAATGACAATGAACGTGCAGCATAAAGGCCAAGCGCCTTCAGATCGCGGGCCAGCACCTCCATGGCTGCGACGCCGCCATCCTCGATTGCAGCCACGAAATCTGCCCGTGAGGCGAAAGGGAAGTCTTCGCCGCCCCACAGGCCGAGCCGCTGGGCGTAGGCGAGGTTCTGCACCGTCGTGGCACCGGTGGCCGAGACATAGACGATGCGGGCATTAGGCAGGGCATGTTGTAGCCGCAGGCCCGCCCGGCCCTGCTGCGAGGCTGAGACATCGCCGCGCGCGCCCTTGCCGCCTGCGGCATTGGCCATGGCGTGCGCCTCGTCAAAGATGATGACACCGTCAAAGTCACGGCCAAGCCACTCGACGATCTGCTGGACCCGGCTCGCCTTGGTGCCCCGCTCCTGCGAACGCAGGGTCGCATAGGTCGTGAACAAGATGCCTTCCGTCAGCTTGATGGGCGTGCCCTGACGGTAGCGCGACAAGGGTGTCACTAGCAGTCGTTCCTGCCCCAAAGCCGACCAATCGCGCTGAGCATCCTCTAGCAGGCGGTCCGATACCGAAACCCAGAGCGAACGACGGCGGCCTTTGAGCCAGTTGTCGAGAATGATGCCTGCGACCTGGCGGCCTTTGCCCGCGCCCGTGCCGTCACCCAGAAACCAGCCGCGGCGAAAGCGGACGGCAGCATCGCTTTCTTCAGCCGCCGCCGAGACGAGATCCCATGTCTCGTCGACGGTCCAGGACCCTGCCAGATGCCCGGAATGTGCCTCGCCAGCGTAGATTACGGATTCCAGCTGCGCGTCGGACAACACGCCGTCACGCAGCAGGTGCTCGGGCAAGTGCGGGCGATAGGTTGGTTTGGGCGGGGCCACCGAGGCCATCGACGCGGATTGAACCAGCGGCGTCGGGTGCGGTAAAGCGCCGGGAATGGCGACCGATTGAAGTCCATATCGTTCATAGATGCTGTCACCGAGTTGCCCCTCGGGCGGAGCCCAGTCAGCAGTCGAATAGGTGAGTTCAGGCGCATCGGCATCGACCATGGGATTGATCGGGGCAGTTCGAGCAACCGCGCGGCTCACGGGCGACGTCGACGAAGCGCAATGCAGTCCTGCACCGGGCAACGGGGCAATCGGTCCGCGCGGCGGCACATTCGCTTCGACCCATTTGAGCAAGGTCGCGGTATCAGGAGCGGTCCCTGCACTCGGAACGAAAGTCGTGGGATCGGAAGCGGGCAGCTTGTCGATCACCGTGAATCTTGTGTCGATCGTCGTGCCGTGCTTGCGATAGACCTTGCCGTCGATGGCGGCGGTGAAGACCACACGACCGGTCCCCTGCAACCGGATGAAAGCATCGCGCCATGCTGGAGCATCAGGAGCACAGCCAGCGCCGGTAATGACCACCAGCCGGCCCCCATTCTCGAGCCGGGCCAGACCGGAAGCGATGTGGCGAAGCGCGGCGTCCTTCATCGTCCGGTCAACATGCGCGACGGCCGAAAATGGCGGGTTCATGAGGATAACGCTCGGGCGCACTGCTACAGGCAAGCGATCATCAATCGACGCAGCGTCATGTCCGCTGACGGCCACGCCTGAGAACAAGTGCGACAGCAGCGCTGCCCGGCCTTCAGCGAGTTCATTCAGCACGAGCTGTGCACCGGCCAGTTCGGCCTGAATCGCCAACATGCCCGTGCCAGCAGAAGGTTCGAGCACAGTTTCGCCTGCACCAATCGAAGCAGCGGCAACGGCCACGAAGGACAGGCCAGCGGGCGTCGAATATTGTTGCAAGGCCAGGCTGGTTTCAGAGCGCCGGGTATGGGTTGGCATAAGGGCAGAAACCCGCTCAATCAGCGCCAGGGAGCGAGATCGGGTGCCATTGCGCGCCAAGATTGCCGGGCCAAAACGGCGCAGGAAAAGGATTTGTGCAACCTCACAGGCATCATAGGCACTCTTCCAATCCCATGCGCCTTCCGCGTCGGTGCCCCCAAAGGCTGCCGTCATCGCATAGCGCAAACGGCCCGAATCAACACTCTGCCCGGTTTCGAGCAGGGGCAGTAGCGAGGTCGCTGCGGTCAGCAGCGCACGCGCACGCTCATCAAATGCGCAATGCGGGGCGAGCGGCGCAGCGCCGAGCGCTGCGTCCGTAAGGATATGGGCCATTGGTGAGATCTCCGGGAGAGCAGGAAGGGCGGATCACGCCCGGACTCTCTCTCGCAACCCGGGCGGTTCGCCCGCTCCCGGCAAAGCTCTCACTCGATCGGCACATAATCGAAAGAAATCGAGAGTATCGCATGAAAGCAATGATTTGGCCAAGCGCTGGTCAGCTTTCACCAACAAAGTGGACGTGGCAGCATAACTCCGCTTTGACTGGACTGCGCGACGATTTTTAATGCGAAAAACAAGACTGCCGATTAAGGGTGTCAAGGGAAGGCGGGGCTTGCATGTCGGTTGAAGGATTGAGTCAAGTTTTTGCGGATCCTCGTCCGCAAACCCCACCAGCTGCTGTGTTGGATATCTTCTTCGTCCATGGGCTGGGCGGAGACTCCATAGAAACCTGGCAGAAGGATAATGATAGTTTCTGGCCGCGTTGGCTTGCGGAGCAATTCCCCAATTGCCGAGTCTATGTGGTTAGCTATGATTCCAATAAGCTTGCGGGATTTTTATCTGGTGAAGGGGCATCAATACAGGATTTGGCTCTAGCCATGCTTGATCAAATCGCGAGCCGCGAGGAAAGCGCACCACATGCATTTTTGGTCGCTCACAGCCTCGGAGGCCTCATCATAAAACAAGTACTGCGGCGCTGCGCTGACAGTGCCAATACCGATTACAACGCCATCGGCCGATCGGTTGCAGGGGTTGCCTTTCTCGGCACACCTCATCAGGGCTCCCAGTTTTCAACGTCGCTTGACGTCCTCCTGAAGCAGTTCAAGAGCAAGCAATCAAAACAGCTAGCGTACAGCGATGATGCTCTGATTGATCTCAACGATCACTTTCGCACTTGGGTCTCCCGACAGAATGCTATGGTCCGGTCATTCTATGAAACGGAGAAAACGTACGGTTTTCAGATAGTCGATAAGGTTTCGGCTAATCCAGGTATCGTTGGAAGCGACCCGATCGCGGTGCAAAGCAATCACATTGATATTTGCAAGCCTGCCAGCAAAGGTGCGCCAGTCTACGCATCCATGTGCGCAATGATCCGCGGGATCCTTAAGACGGTTGCACCTGAGCCAAGTCCGTCCGGCTCTATGGGAAGCGGCTCGATCTGCGAAGCCACCGCCCCCAAGGCTGGTGGCGTCGCGGCGGAGCCGGCAAGCTCAGTCGCGCCCGAGGTATTGGCCGACTACGAGTATTACACGACCTTGGCGGACCATGACCGTCGCGACCTTAGTCAAAAGCTGACAGATGCCGGGCGCGCTTATGCCGTTAGCGCTGCAAAGCGGAAGAAGGAGCGATTTAACATGGCGCTTCAGCGCCATATAGCACAGCCTTCGGCTGTGACCCGCTATACACAACTGCTGGCCGACGTTGAGAGCCGTTTCAGTCGGCATGTTGCGCGCGTAATCGCAGAAGATGGCAGCGCTGAACAAGTCGATCAAGCGGTGCAGGATCAGGTAATCGCTCCGTGCGCCGCCAACCATTCCTCAAGTGAGAACGAGATAACGGCAGGTCTCGTCGATGGGGCGCTGTATTACCTCGCGGGCAATTGCCATCTGGCGTGGGACAATGGCTGATCTGCGTGTCTGGTACGCGTCTCGCGACCCTTATCACTGCATTTTTCGCATGGTTCGCCTAATGACGGCGAAGGACGAACCTATGCCGTTGGAGCAGCTTAGAATCCTCGACATGTTCCTCATGTTCCCGCCCTTGCTGCACCGCCTGTCTGTCCCGGCGAATATCAAGGAACGCTTTCGTGCTCTGGGCATTCCAACGCCCGCTAACTCCTTTGTTCGCCTCCCTGGGACCGCTTCAGTCTGGCAGGAGCTGCAACTCTACCAGACAACGGCGCTCAAGCGCCTGACCGGTCTAGGCATGTTGAAGCGAGACGCCCTCCGCGATCGATACGCTAGCCTCGAAAGCACTATGGTGCCGGCAGAAATCATGCGGCAAGCACTTGAGCAGAATACTACAGATAAGGCGTTGGTTGCCTTTCTGGTTGAAGATGTGGCCTCTTTGCCGCTGACCGGTCGCGATAACCTTACCAAACGGGCAGGGCTTCCATCACGAGGGCCAATAGCATGAGCGCTTTTTTCCGGATCGAGCGTATGCTCGTCACGCGAGGCTCCCATGTCCTCTACGACGAGGTATTCCACGCGGGAGTGAACATCATCCACGGCTCGAATGGGTCCGGGAAGTCAACGATCGCCGACTTCATATTTTTCGGGCTCGGCGGAGACTTGAAGGACTGGAAAGCTTCTGCCTCACGTGCTGAGCAGGTTTACATTCAGCTCATCACAAAGTCTGGCACCCTTAGCCTTAGGCGCGACGTGGCGACCGAAGGCGGCCGGCCCATGTCTATTTACTTCGGCACGCTGGACGAGGCTCTCTCGTCTCCCAAAGAAAGCTGGCAGACACTGCCGTATCGTCGGCCAGATCACGGCTACAGCTTTAGCCAGGTCTTATTCAATGCGATCGGCCTGCCCGAGTCGATCAGTGACGGCGGCAGCAACATCACCATGCACCAGTTGCTTCGGCTGCTGTATGTGGATCAACTCACGCCAGTGCAGAGAATCTTCCGCGTCGAGAATTTCGATACTTGGCAAACAAGGCAAGCGGTAGGTGACCTGCTGTCTGGCGTTGGAGGGTACGACCTTTACGAAAAACAAATCGCGCTGCGCGAGACCGAGAAACTGTACGGCGCTGCCGTGACGGAATACCGTAGCCTGGTAGTGGTGGCGTCTGGCTATGGTGAGAATATCCTCTCCGAGCATATTAGCGCGACCATCGAGAAGGTCAGCAACGAACGGACCGGTCTGCTCTCGTCGATCGATGAGCTGGTTTCAGCTTCTGAACAAGCCACTGAACATGCAGATCTAAAAAAGATGCGATCTGATGCGATCAAGGAATATAATCTCGCTAGACGTTCGGTTGCTCAACTGATCGATGAAATCGAAGTTCTTGAATACGAGATTTCCGACGCAGAAGATTTCATAAAACATCTAGGTCAATCGTTGTCTGATTTCGAAGATGCATCAACCACATTCTTCGCGCTTGGTCATCTCGCTTTTGAGTATTGCCCGTCATGCTTCGCGCCGGTGGCACCCAAAGATGAGGCGCATTGCCAACTGTGCGACACAAAGCGTGTCGATGGCGCTGACGACAGCCGTACGCTTGCTGTTCGCCTAGATCTCCAGATGCAACTGAAGGAATCTGAATCGCTCCAGGTCGATCGACTTCAGGAACTTTCCCAGAAGAAGAGCACGCTGCGCGTTGCTCGTCAGGTGCTCAAGCGCGCATCGTCGACAATCGAACTTGGCCAATCCGGCATGGTCACAGGCCGCGAAAGTGCGATCGCTGAGCTGAGCCGCAAAGTTGGTTTCATCGACAGCCAACTCGAAGGCCTTCAAAAGCGCCTTGAGTTGGCAAAGAAAATTCAGGCGGCGTCCGATGCGAAAGAGGATCTCAACACCCGCGTCACGCGACTAAAGGCAGAAATCGAGGCGATTTTGCGTGCGCAAGGCAAGCGAAAGCTCGAGGCGTACACGCTTATCTCGAATGAGACGAAGGCGTTCCTCGATAAAGACCTTCAGGAGCACAGCGATTTTGGTGAGGTCGACAACGTCTCCTTTGAATTCTCGGGAGACTGGATTGCGATCAATGGTGAGAAGAACCGCGCCGGCAGTGCGAGCGGCATGGTAATCTTAAAAAATAGCTTTGCTGCTGGCCTGCTGAGTGCCTCTCTACTCGACAAGCGTTTCAATCTGCCGCGCTGGATGCTCTTCGATAATGTCGAAGACAAGGGAATGGTCGAAGAACGGTCTTGGAATTTTCAACGCTTGCTTGTGGATTTATCGAAGCGCTCGAAGACGCCACATCAGATCATTTACACCACGTCTAAGATTGCCCCCGAGCTTGATCAACAAGATCTCGTGGTCGGACGCCAGTACCAGCGTGCCGCGCGCTCACTGAACTGAAGGTATCAGTGAGGTTTGAGAACCTTGCAGTCGATCCTGCCGCAGGTCTGGCCTGCTACTCTGACCGAAGCCCACGGACGGCATCACCTCTCACTGGAATAAAGCAGGGTAAGCTGTTAGACGTCGTCCAACGAGGTCTTCCTTCGCATACGGGCGGTGCAACTGCGGCCTAAGAGCGAATGTCTGGACATATCGAGCGCGCAGCTCTTTACGGGGCGACTGGCGTGATTGGAAGGGAGACCTCGTGCCATCGGCTGCGCGCATATTCGGCAAGCACTTCCCTCTCACAATCCCCCCAGAACTTGGCGATGAAGCCAGCCTTCTTGCGCATCTCGGTCTCAGCCCGAAGGAGCTGAAAAAAATCTGGTGGTATCGAGAACGGATGTACGCGCAATTTTCGATCGCCAAGGGCGGCGGCAAGGTCCGGCACATCACCGCCCCCGACAAGCGGCTGAAGATTCTGCAGAGCAAGCTCGCGCCACTGCTCGATCAACTCTACCGGGTCCGCAATCCAGTCCACGGCTTCGTGCCAGCACGTTCGGTAAAGACCAACGCCGCGGCCCACGGTCGGCGACGGTTTGTCGTCAATCTCGATCTGAAGGACTTTTTCCCGACGATTACCGAGAACCGCATCACGGGATTGCTCCGGTCACTCGGCGTCAATGATCGGGTTGCCGAGATCATCGCCCGGCTTTGCTGCTTCAACAGCCATCTCCCGCAGGGCGCGCCTTCAAGCCCTGTCCTTTCCAATATGATCTGCTTCCGGCTCGATTCCGAGCTGCTTCGCGCCGCCAAGGCCGCGCGTTCGATTTACACCCGCTATGCCGACGACATCACCTTCTCAAGCTATCAGCCACCGTCACCGCTGTTCGAGGGTGCCTTGCCCGCAGTCGGCCGTTTCTCGCCGGACACGCTCGCGCCTTCGCTGCGCGAGACCTTCAAGAGTAACGGCTTCGCGGTGAATCCCGACAAAGCCCATTATGCCGATCGCAATTCAAGGCGGGTCGTCACTGGCGTTAAGATCAACGCTGGCCTGAATGTCGATCGGCGCTATGTCCGACAGATCCGCGCCCTGCTGCACTCCGTCGAGAAGCTTGGGCTGGAAGACGCGCAGCAGAGATATGCCGACGCAGGCGGCAAAGGTGTCATCGCCGAGCATCTGCGCGGCAAAATCTCCTACATCACCCACCTGAAGGGTCTGACCGATCCCGTCGTGCGGTCGCTGGCTACTCGGTTCAACAAGAACTTTGGGGCACGGCCGATCAAACTCGCGCCGACGATCGAGGAGCGGCGGGATCGTGCGGTATGGCTCGTCGAGCATTCGGCCAAGGGTGGTCAGCAGGGCACGGCCTTCTTCCTGAAGGATATCGGACTGGTAACGGCCTCGCATTGTGTCGAGGGTGTGAGCGACTTCACCGTCTATCACCCGTCCAAGCCATCGAACCGCTTCGATGTGACGGTCGCGAAGCGGTGTCCCCATCGCGATCTCGCCTTGCTCGGTCATGCGATTCCTGCGACCGACTACTTCGAGCTTGAGGCCGCCGCTCAACCGGTGGCCGTCGGCGTCGCCGTGACGGCGTTCGGCTATCCCGGTTTCGGCCCCGGTGACAAAATGAACGTGCGCGGCGGTTCGGTTACCTCGCTCCCAATCAAAAGCGGCGTTCAAATGGTCGAGGTGAGCCAGGAACTAGCACAGGGTATGTCCGGAGGCCCGATAGTTGATGCGCATAACGAGATCGTCGGCATCGTCCACAAGGGTGGTCCCGAAGAAGCCCGCCAGCTCGCGATCGCGATCGACGTTTTCCAGACATGGGTCGCGGAATGATGCTGGCATCCCGTCCACTCCGCGTCTGTGGTTTCCGGCATGAGAAGCGTGTCGGGCACCCAGGAGTCGGTGGAGTATGACGAGATCTGCCTCGTCAAAGGCCTGCTTTAGAATGTCGTAGCCGTGAAGCCGACGTTCCGGATCGCCCAAACAACTTGCCGCTAGCAAATTCCCACGCGTGCACTTTCTTGGTGGCATGCAGGAACAATGACGAACCCATGGCGTCCGGCTGCATATTCTCCGACCCGCACCAGAAATCGTCGCGTTTCTTGGCTATTCCGATCCCCTCCGACGGTGGCCAGCGCCTCTACCATACCAGGATGATCGGATGATCGGACAGCGGAAATCACCACCCAGTCCTTTGCGTGGCGGCGGGCGAACTGCTGGCGGTCACGGGTGAAAGATTCTGCCGCTGATAAGTCGCGGCCATGGACGGCTTCCCAAGCATCAGGATACCAATCCCGCAACGCCCTGTCCGCCATTGCCTGTTCGCGGTAGGTGAACAGGTCCGGGTAACCTGCGGCGACGAGCGCCCATTCGGCGTCTTCTTCATACCAGCCGCCAGATAGTCGCAACGCGGGATCCATCCCTGCATTGCGCGCCCGGTCGAGCTTAAAGCCGCCATGACCGGCAGTGGAATGAAATACGATCCCCTCAGCGTAGATGGTCGCCGATTGAGATATGCCCCAAGGTGTGGAAACGCGCAGGATTGTATCGACGCGGCCGAGGGCGTTGCGCTGGCGGACATGCAGCGCGATGTCGGCAATGTAGGCACGGAAGGAGACTTCATCAGCCACAGCACTTTCGGCGACATAGACATCCGAACGGGTCCATTCGCAAATCGGCCGGTTGAGCTTCCAGCCGGACACGATCGAGAAGCCTTCCTTGAGCGGAACGGCGATGTATGCCAGCCCATCGACGCGCGCTGCCATCAATCCGTCGCTGGTCCTGCCATGTTCGACGATGATGCCGCTCATGCCGCCCTCCTGAGTTCAGTGGGCAGAACGGCCAGATCAGCGTCGGTCACAATCTCGGTGCGCATCCCGGAATAGGGATTGTCGCGCATCCATGCTTCTGCCGATGCCATGTCGGCTGCGAGGTGGCGCAATTCGTCCTTATCCCGAAACGTGGTCAAGACGCGCACTTGCCCAAGTTTCGGCATTTCGATGATCTCGAAATTGAGCGGGCTTTCGACGCTGTAGGCGCGGCGCACGGTCATGACGATAACGCCCTGACTGCCGTATGTTGCCAGATGGAGCATGAAATGCGCCGGCGAACGGTAGTTGTCGGCAACCTGGCCGGGGTAGCGTTCAACGAGCCTGCCGGTGCCATTGTCGTTGTTCCAAGCGGCAAGCTTTCGGCGAAAACGCTCCGGCGGGCGCGGCTCGCCGTTCGAATAGCGGATCAGGCTGCCCAAGGGGGCGGTGTCGTAGATGTATTGCGCAGACATTTTCAGGTCTCCTTGAAACGCGAAAGCCCGGCTAAACGGCCGGGCTTCGTGGGGTGATTGGATAGGAAATTTCAGGTGGAGGGCGGTGGCTCGCCCAAACGCCCGAGTACCTCTTCGATGTAGGACGCGGTGGACATCGAATGGACGTCGTCAGCCGTTATGACGGTCGCCATCCCGCCAAAGCCGTCGGGCCGCATCTTCGTGCAGGTCCACGCTGCGATGATCTGCACATGGTCAAGGTCAGGCGATCGCCGGACAATGTCCTGGAAGATCAGGTCATAGCCGATCATCGAGAAATCGAGCTCGAACTCGTCTTCGCCAAGATCACCCTTGGCGATTTCCGCGCGCACCACGTCAGCGATGCGACTGACCATGCCATTATCCTGACCGAGCAATTCGACCAGCTCAGCGGTCGCGATCCAAGCCGTATCGGCGACATTATCGCTAGCAAAAAAGTAGACCGCTTGGTCATTGCCTTCATGGTCGAACAGTTCGCACAGCAAACGGCGTTCGAGCGGGGTCATCGCCGCGACTGGTATGTCGGGTTGTACGACCGTTGGTGAATGATAGTCAGCCATGGCGTCCTCCCCAGCAAGGCACGGGAGCACTGATTTTTGGCATGTGAGGTCTCCTCAAAAAGAGGCGGCCCGGCGTGGTGGCCGGGCCTGAGTGACGGAAAAACAGTCGGGATGTTGAACTCGCGCGGTTCAGATCATTCGGCGGCGATCGCGTAAGCCGCCTCGTCATCATCAAGGAACGCGGGTAATTCGAGCCCTTCACGATCAACGTCGGGCACAGCGCCGTGACCACCGTCGGCGTCGGGCGTGCGCAGCGGCTCTGGAAGCCAGTGGGCATCTTCCAGCAGCCGTTCCGCTTCGCGGGCCATGTCGCCTTTTTTCAGGTGATCAATCATGCCAGCGAACTGCTCCCCGCGCGCTTCGGTCACATCGGCAAGGATGCGCGGCTTGGTCACGCTGCGGAAATAGCCATCGACAGTGGGCTTCCAGCCTGCCGCGACGACATCAAGACCAACGGCATGCGCCAGCACGTGGCTGTGAGCGATGCGGCGTGCAACGCTATGCGTCGACACCCGGCCATTGTCGTATTTGGGGACGATCTCGGCCTGAGCATTCACCGCCAGCGATGTGCAATGGGCAAACAGACTGGCCTGTTCATCGGCGTCGAAGGCCAGAAGCGCGTCCCAAAGCTCCTTGTCGGACTCCGGTAGTCGATCCTGCCAGCGCTTCATGCGCTCGGCGATGGCCCGCGCGGGCGCACTGTCGCGCAGACCTGCAGGTGGATTGGCAAAGGACACCCGATTGAGCGACAGTTGCAGACAGCTCTCGCGGCTGTAGCTGTAGAAGGTGTCGAGCACGAGCGCGTGCAACACCGTCGCGAAGGCTGTGGCGGGACTTTGGGCAAAGGCATCCTGCAACGCGAGCGTGCGCCAGGCGGTCAGGTCGGCAACCAAGCGGTCGGGCAACGGCTTGAGGATGTCATCGTCGGAATCTTCTTCATCAGTTCCGGTAGGTGCCGAACCGCTGGCGCTTGGTGCGGTCCCGTTGTGGTTTGCGCCAGGCATTGGCTCGCCCGAAACGGGATCGACCCCGGAGCCATCGTCTTCGCCGCTCACTTCCGCCACCGGCTCGTCTTCGGCTCGGACATAGCCACGCTCAATGCAAAGCGAACCATCCGCCTCGATCGTCACAAAGGCACCGGCGATTGCCATTTCGGCAGGATCGAAAATCATGGGCCGGTCGACCAGCTGGCCGATTTCCGTTTCAAGCCCTTCGATCCGCGCATAGACGTCTTGCTGCACGTTGGGGTCGTCGGCCCATTCGGTCTCGATCTGCTCGATTTCAGCCTGAAGCACCGTGAGCCTTGCCTGCTCGTCCTCAGTCATGGGCAATTCTGCGCCAACGATCTCACGGTGTCCGTTGGTCGCATTCCATGGCTGGTCGACGGCAGTCGCCACCCATTTCCAGCCTTCGGTGCCAATGCGGTTGCCCTCGGCGGCAAGTTTCGCGTCGACCAAGCGGTCGAGCAGTGCGGGATCGGTGAGCCAGCCCCCGTCATCGTCCTCGAACAGGTCGCGCATCACGCCGCCGCCAGCCGCGACATAGGCATCGACGGTCACGAACCGCACCCGCTTGTCGGCAACCCGGACGCTGTTTTCCGTCAGGCGCTGGCGGATGTAGGCGGCGGATTTGTTGAAGCTGTGGGTAAGCATTTCCCACACCTGCTCCTGGCGCTCATGATCTTCGGACACGGTGAACGCCATCAACTGGTCCAGCGACATGCCGTCCTCGGCGTAAATGTCGTGGAGTTTGGGCGAAACCGACGCCAGTTTGAGACGCTGGCGCACGACGGCGGGCGTGGTCATGAAATGCGCGGCGATGTCTTCGGCGGCGCTACCCTTGTCTACCATGGCCTGCATGGCCCGGAACTGGTCGAGCGGATGCAACTGTTCCCGGTGCGCGTTTTCGGCATAGCTGTCTTCTTCCGCCGAGACGTCATTGTCCGCCGCCTTGACGATGCAGGGAATGGGAGCAGTGCGCGCCAGGCGCTTCTGTTTCACCAGATGTTCAAGGGCACGGTAGCGTCGGCCACCGGCCGGAACTTCGAAGATGCCGGTCTCCTGACCTTCGGCATCAAGTACCGGGCGCACGTTGAGGCTCTGAAGCAAAGTCCGGCGCGCGATATCCTCAGCAAGTTCGGGGATCGACACGCCGGCCTTCACGCGGCGGACATTGGATTGTGACAGGATCAGATGGTCGAAGGGAATGTCACGCGACGGGCTGAGGGTGATTTTTGCAGGCTGTCTGGCCATGGCAGGTCTCCAGGACGGGCCGCCGCGAGACACTCTCTCGGCTTCCAAGCCCGTCACGAAGGCCCTGGCCTTCCTCTTCCTCTCTGGCCGCCGCAGGCGGGCCACCCAGCGATCTTGCAGGTCGCCAGGCTACCAGATTTCAGCCATCCCCTTCTTGCATGGCACGTTCCCTCAGCAGCTTTTCAGCGCCCGGGATCGAACCGGCCTGACGGGCTGCCGCGACGTAGGCCGATATGGGCAACGCGGTGTCGAAGAGGATATCCCGCTCGATACCGAGGGCGAACGGCAGGCGCAGCGACTGCAATTCCCGCAATGAGAAGCTGCCGAGTTCGGGGCAGCCAAGGCCGAGATCGGCAAGGCCGAACAGGATGCCGTCCTCGTCGAGTTCGGTGGCAAGCCAAGTGGCCGCGCCAAGCGGATTGAAGAAGCGGACAACGGGAACCGGATCAGGCTCTCGTTCGCCTTGTGCCTGCGCATTGCGGCGCGCGTGCATGTTCGCGAGCAAGGCCGCGCGAATTTCGGGGGTGAGCAGGTTCATGCCGCCAACCTCCCTTCCAGCTCGAAGCCGTCGGCTTCGTCCTCACCAGCGACATCAACATCAGTCGATGCGGTGTCACGACAGGCGAGGATATAATCTGCCGCCTTGGAGGCAGCGCTGGCGGCGCGCAGGATGGCGCGATTGTCTTCCCGGATAATCTGGAGCCACGAGCCGATGTAGTCAGCGTGGCGAACGCTTGGCACAATCCCGAGCGCGGCGCAGATGAAGGCTCCCGCCATTTCGGCAATATATCCTGACAGTCCAGCGAAAAATGGCGGTTGGAAGGTGAAAACCATCGGTGCCTCCAGCACTGCCCAAAAACCCCATGGCTCCCCCGAGGCGGGGGTGGGCGGCGAGAACGACCGGAGAGGCCCG
>NZ_SEOO01000126.1 GCF_004152865.1 Sphingobium cupriresistens
CACAAAACCTAACCTTGATCCTGTCCCAAACCCTGTCCGGGATTTAGCGGGATCCCTGTCCCGTATTTACTGAAATGCCTGTCCGCGATTTAGTGAAACCACTGTCCGGGATTTTCCGAAACACGCAGTTCTGAAGCTGGAGCGCCGCGTCAGCCACGATGGGATGGTCTCGGTCGGCGGCAATTACTACAGCGTTCCCGATCGCACCCGGCGCGTCGTCGAAATCCAGCAGTTGCCCGACAAGATCCGGATCGTAGACCGGGGCCAGGTCATTGCCGAGCACCCGGTTCTTGAGGGGCGCCGGCAGTGCAGGATCGATCCTGCGCACCGGACAGGCAGCAGCGGCGCCAAGCGCCGTATCCATGGTAAAGAGGTAATCGCCATCGGTCGTGTAGGCGAGCATGTCACCGTGCGCTCCCTGGCCATCTATCAAGCGATCGGCAGCCAACTGGCGCGGGGAGAACGGCCATGAACCATGGGGGTGCCGCATCCCGCGTCGATAATATCCGCCGCAGCCTGGTCCATCTCAAAATGCCACGCGCCCTGGAGATGCTCGACGCCACCCTGCGCGGCATAGAGCAGGGCAAAATCGATGGCATCGAGGCCATCGACATATTGCTGAACGAAGAACTGTCGCTCCGGGAGAACCGCAGGATCAAGGCAGCCCTGCGCATGGCAAGGCTGCCGATCATCAAGACGCTGGACGGATATGACTTCTCCTTCCAGCCATCGCTCGACCGGAACCGCATCCTGGCGCTCGCTGGCCTGGACTTCATCAACCGGGCCGAGGTGGTGCATCTGCTGGGCCCGCCCGGTACCGGGAAAAGCCATATCGCCACGGCCCTTGCCGTCGAGGCCGTGAAGGCGGGCAAGAGCGTCTACTTCATCCCGCTCGCCGATCTGATCGCTTCACTGACCAAGGCTGAACGCGAGGGCACGTTGCGCGAGAAGATCCGCTTCCTATGCCGATCCTCCCTGCTCGTCGTCGACGA
>NZ_SEOO01000127.1 GCF_004152865.1 Sphingobium cupriresistens
CGCCCTTGTTCAACTCGGCAGTGACAGTACGGCGCAGAGCCGGATCCTCGAACCAGCGCAACGTGAACAGCGTGCGCTCGATCCGCCCGATCTCGCGCAGCGCCGCGGCGAGGCTGTTCTGCTGGCGATAGGCAGACAGCTTCTTGAGGATCAGCGAGGGCTTAACGGTGCCGTCGCGCATGGCACAAATGACACGTTCAATATCCGGCCAGTGGCTAACGATCAGGTCCCGGTCGAGCCTGTGACCGAATAGTGGCGCAAGCCTGCCGTAATGCTTCGAGGGTTCGAACGCGTAGAGGCGGCGGTCGGACAGGCGGGGAATGCGCGGCTCGAAATCGAGCCCGAGGAGATGCATGGTCGCGAACACGATGTCGGAAACACCGCCTCCATCGACGTGCAGCGCGGTCAGATTGGCGTTGCTGTCATGGCCGAGGATGCCGTCGAGCGCATGGATGGCTTCTCCTGCCGTGCCGGCGATCACGGTCTGGTGCAGTGGCGCGTAGCGGTCGGTGATGGTGGTGTAGATCTTGACCACCGGGTCGCGACCATAGTGGGCATTGACCGCTCCTCCGGCTTCGCCCGGCCCGCCCAGGTAGAAGGCCTGACCATCTGCAGAAGCCCGGTGTCCTTGCCCAAACCAGGCGGCGATCGGCTCGGCGTGGATGGCGTCGGTCAGACAGGCGAGCGCCGCTCGAAAGGTTTCCTCGCGCATGTGCCATGTCTGCATGCGCAGCAGCGCGCGGCGTGATCCTGCGCCGCATACCTCGGCCATGCGCGACAACCCGAGATTGGTCGCTTCGGCAATCAGAGTGGCGAGGAAGGTCCGCTCGTCGCCGGGCGGCAACCCGGTCGAGACGTGCCCGAAGTGCCGGGTGAAGCCGGTCCAGCGTTCGACCTGCGAAAGTACGTCGGTGATACGCGTCGCAGGCAGCATGCCGTAGCAGGCAAGCGTCAGGTGCCGTCCTTCGTCGTGCCCGGCATCAT
>NZ_SEOO01000128.1 GCF_004152865.1 Sphingobium cupriresistens
CGCGAAAGACTGGGAGCGATCCATCGCCTCATCAACAGCTTGGGCCCTCATCGCCTCAATCCGCATGCTCACACGCAGAACCGCAAGGTATTGTCAGAATTGAGAAACTTCCGAATCCGGCTCTAAGCAGCGCTAGCCGAAGATCAATACTTTCTATAATTCTAAATAATATCAAATATATTTAATGGAATATATAATAATTTGTTTATAGAATAAAGTTAATCTTTAAAAATTATCAATCCATTTAGAATTTTTTCTCTAAGATATATTGTGATATTATCTTTTTCTTCATCGGAAATTTCATAGTATTCACCTGCAGGAATCATATCGATTACCGCACTTGTCGCTTCATCGACCAACAAATCGAGTTCTTGCTTTGTCATATCATAACCCATGCAAATGTGATCAAGCCATTGGAAAGGCAACCTGAGCCGCAGCGTTAGCCCAACTTACAAAAGCTTTGAATTATCGTTCAGGGAAACAGCTCATATTGCAAGCATTTGAAATGATCTGTTCTCCGCTCTCGAGCCGGAGGCTACCCCAGCTCACGGATTTCCCGCGTCAGACGCGCCGCCGTCAGATCGGGAAAGGCCACCACTCGCTCACGCAAAAATTCTAGATAGGGTGCCAGTTTGTTCGGTCGACCCAGCATGCGTGGGCCGTAAACCGGGACCTCGACACCCCGTTCGATATATTTTCGGATGGTCTTGGGATCGCGACCAGTGCGTCGGGCATGGTGTCGTCCTACTCCGTTGGTGGGAGTGCAGGACGTGCCGCTAGGATGCGAGGGGAGCCATTCAGTTCCCCATTCACGGAAATTCATGCAGGTCGTGTCCCACGGGGTGGTGTAGGAAGGTTTCCCTGAGAGGGTGGCCACCGTCGATCTTCTGGTAGGGTTCGGATGCGAACTCGAACCTGGAGAAGAAGACGATGACCGATGACAGAATGGCCC
>NZ_SEOO01000129.1 GCF_004152865.1 Sphingobium cupriresistens
GGGACTGTCAGGATTTCCGTGTGTGGCCGGGCATAATGGGTAACAAGGAGTCCCACTATGTCACGACGCAAAGAGCCTGCCATACCGAATGAGCTTCTCGATCAGCTTTTGGCGGGCGGCGCTGCCAGTGCCGCCTTCGAGCAGGGCGGTCTGCTCGATTCGCTGAAGAAGGCGCTGACAGAGCGTGCCCTGAATGCGGAGATGGATCACCACCTCGCTGGCGAAGACGGCGCCGGCAACATGCGCAACGGCTACGGTCGGAAGACGGTAATGACCGACACCGGCAAGTTGGCGATCAACGTGCCGCGCGATCGCCAGTCGAGCTTCGACCCACAGTTGATCGCCAAGTATCAACGCCGCTTTCCCGGCTTCGACGACAAGATCGTGTCGATGTACGCGCGCGGCATGAGCACCCGCGAGATCACCAGGCACCTGAACGATCTATACGGCATCGACGTCTCACCCGATTTGATCAGCACGGTGACCGACGCCGTGCTTGATGAGGTCGCCACTTGGCAGCAGCGGCCGCTCGATCCGGTTTACCCGCTGGTCTTCTTCGACGCGATCCGGGTCAAGATCCGCGACGAGGGCATGGTGCGCAACAAGGCGATCCACATTGCGCTGGGCGTCCGCGCCGACGGCGCAAAGGAGGTGCTCGGCCTGTGGCTCGAGCAGAATGAGGGTGCCAAGTTCTGGCTTCGGGTGATGAACGAGCTTCGCAACCGTGGCGTCGAAGACATCCTGCTGGCCGTCGTTGACGGCCTGAAGGGCTTTCCCGATGCGATCACCGCAGTTTTCCCCGATGCGATTGTCCAGACCTGCATCGTTCACCTGCTGCGCAACTCGATGGACTTCGTCTCCTGGAAGGACCGCAAGAACCTCGCCAGCGCGCTCAAGGAGATTTACCGTGCCACCGACGCGGACGCCGCCGAAAAGGCGCTGAC
>NZ_SEOO01000130.1 GCF_004152865.1 Sphingobium cupriresistens
AACCTTCCCGACTATGCTCTCGCCGGGCAATACCAGTCCATGCCACCATTCACTCCATCTTGTCGCAAAGACGGCTGAATCACAACATGCTGGTATTGCTCAACAACTTTCGGATCGGGCTCTTAGGATGGTGGATTATGCAGGAAGAAGTCCCGTCGTTTCATTCAAAATATGGCGGTCTATGGATTGATCGATCGGACTGGCAGCAAGAGATACAGGCGCGAGGGTTGAACCTGCAACAAAAGGCGCAGGTCGAGAAATTCGCGTCCGACGGCTATATTATTTTGGAGGGTGCGGCTTCGCACGAACTCGTCGATGCTTTTCAGCAACGCATCGAGACGTCCTTTCGCGATGGCAACTCTGATATCATTTATCAAAGTCACCGGGATTATATCACCAAGCGTCTGGATCATCCCGCCGATCGCATGGGCGGACGCGTCCTGGATGCATTTGTTGCGCTGCCGCAGGCGCTTGATTTATTTCATGTCCCCGCATTGTTCGATTTTCTTCGTTTGATATTCGACGCTGATCCGCTGTTGTTCCAGAGCCTGAGTTTCGATCAGGGTTCGCAGCAGGGTCTGCATCAGGACACAGCCTATGTCGTCGTGCAGCAGCCTCTGCAACTGGCTGCCTGCTGGATCGCGCTGGAAGACGTTCAACCGGGGTCGGGTGAACTATTCTATGCGCCTGGTTCGCATCGCTTGCCCGACTGGAATTTCGGCGGCGATCGAAAACATTGGAGCATGGCTGAAGATGGCCAGGAAACGCACAATCTTTGGGGCGCGCATCGGTCGTGTCCCAGGAGGTGGTGTAGGAACCGTCAATCCACGGCAGGATCGGGATCGGGTTCGGGTCAGGCAGCCAGAGCTGGCAGGCTGACAATGGGGTTATGGCTCACCGCGCCGATTGTTTCC
>NZ_SEOO01000131.1 GCF_004152865.1 Sphingobium cupriresistens
CCTCCCAGGTCGGGAACTTCGGGATCGGCACCATGAAGTTGCGCCGGCAATAGCCTACCAGCCCCTCCACATTGCCCTTCTCGTTCCCCTTGCCCGGGCGAGCATAGCGGTCGCGGATCACGTAATGTGACAGGAAAGCGCTGAACAATGTTGCACGCTGCCGCGTGCCGTCGGGCAGGATCTTCGCCACAAGGCAGCGATCGTTGTCATAGACGATCGAGCGCGGTACCGCGCCGAAAAACGCGAAGGCATGCACGTGTCCGTCCACCCAGGCCTCCGCCACCGCCGCCGGATAGGCCCGCACATAGCAGGCATCACTGTGCGGCAGATCGAGCGCGAAGAAGTAGGCCTTCTGCTCCACCCCGCCGATCTCCACCAGCGCTTCCCCGAAATCGGCCTGCGCATCTCCCGCAGGGTGCGCCAGCGGCACGAACATCTCCCGGCTGCGCTGTTCGCGCTCCCGGATGTAATCCTTGATGATCGTATAGCCGCCGGTGAAACCATGCTCGGTGCGCAAACGGTCGAATACCCGCTTCGCCGTATGGCGTTGCTTGCGCGGGACACTGCGGTCACCCTCAAGCCATCCATCAATGATCGCCACAAACCCGTCCAGCTTCGGGCGCTGCGGTACGGACTGGCGCCGGTAACCCGGCGGCGATGAAAACGACAGCATCTTGCGTACCGTATCGCGCGACACATTGAAACGCTTCGCCGCCGCCCGTTGGCTCATGCCATCCGCGCAAGCCAGACGGACCTGAAGATAAAGTTCCACGCTGTAGATCCCCACACCTCCCTGACTCGGCAGAAAGGCTTCAAGGTGGACGACTTTTACGCCGCCCGCAGCAGGACTATCCCGCCGCTACCGTGGTCGAATATTGCTCCGCCGTTCTCA
>NZ_SEOO01000132.1 GCF_004152865.1 Sphingobium cupriresistens
TATCCAAGCTGTGCAAGGACATCGACGAGCGGGTCCACGCCTTCCTCAAGCGGCCGCTCGCCGGCGACTGGCCCTACCTCTGGCTCGATGCTACCTATCTCAAGGTGCGCGAGGGCGGGCGGATCGTCAGTGTCGCCGCGATAATCGCTGTGGCCGTCAACACCGAGGGCAAGCGCGAGATCGTCGGCCTGCACATCGGTCCTTCCGAAGCCGAGCCGTTCTGGTCGAGCTTCCTCAAGGACCTCGTCCGGCGCGGCCTGACCGGCGTGAAGCTGGTCATCTCCGATGCCCACGAGGGGCTCAAGGCGGCGATTACCCGCGTCATGGGCGCGACCTGGCAGCGCTGCCGCGTCCACTTCATGCGCAACGCCCTGGCCTATGTGCCCAAGGGCCAGAATACCGTCGTTGCCGCTGCAATCCGTCAGGTCTTCCTTCAGCCCGACCATGCCGCTGCGACGCAGGTCTGGCGGCAGGTCGCTGATCAGTTGCGCGCCCGCTGGCCAAAGCTCGGCGCTTGCATGGACGATGCCGAGCACGACGTGCTCGCCTACATGACCTTCCCCGAGCAGCACCGGGTCAAGCTCCACAGCACCAATCCGCTGGAACGCCTGAACAAGGAAGTGAAGCGCCGCGCCGATGTGGTCGGCATCTTCCCGAACGAGGACAGCATCATCCGCCTCGTCGGCGCCGTCCTGCTCGAGCAGAATGACGAATACCAGCTCCAGCACCGCTACATGCAGATCGAGGGCATGGCCGCCCTTGCCACACCAATGATCGAGGAGGCACAGCCGCTACAGATTACACCCAAGGCCGCCTGAAAATGCAGCCCAGTGGCCACACCCGATTTTACACCACATTGACGGACGCGACC
>NZ_SEOO01000133.1 GCF_004152865.1 Sphingobium cupriresistens
GAAAATTACACCAATGCCGGGGGGAGTGGCCCTCGGGCTACGCCCTCACGCCACTCCCCCCGGCATGTAACACGATGGCCTGGTTTTACGCCGCCGAATGGCCGACTTTTGCTCCGCCGTTGACAGAAGCTTTCGTTATAGCCATTCTCCCATGGTGATCCCGGTGTGATGTAGAGCGTCTTCACGCCGATCTGCCCCAGCCATTGCTGGACGGCTGTCGCGATAAATTCGCTGCCATAGCACATTGGGAAGCGGCCCCTCGAAGGGGCGCACTGCCTTGATGAAGGCAAGGGCGCGTAGCGCCCGCAAGCTTCATCAAGGCGGTCATGATCGGCCCGCAGGTCTCTAAAGTGAAGTTGTCGACTCAACCCTTTGGAGACAGACCGACCATGACCAAGCGTAGCTCTAATCCCACCGACGCCGTGCTGGTAGCCATCGATATGTCCAAACACCGCCAGGAGGTCCTGATCGAACGTCCAGAAGGCGGACGCCGACGTCGCATGACGGTGATGGCGACAAAGGCAGATTATGATCGCCTGGCCACGGATCTTAGCGACATCGGGCGTCCGATCATCGTCGGCTTCGAGGCTACTGGTAACTACCACCGCACGCTGGCGCATCGCCTGCTGTCCGCCGGCTTCGAGTTGCGCTTGATCTCGTCCGTTGCCTTGGCTCGAACGCGCGAGGCTCTGCACAATGGCTGGGACAAGAACGATTCCAAGGATGCGCAAGTGATTGCGTATTTCGCAAAAGTCGGACAGCCGCTTCGCTAAATCCCGGACAAGCGCTTCAGTAAATCCGGGACAGCTGGTGTAGGCAGTAGATGCCTGGTTACTGTCAGGGTTGAGTGATTTCGATATTTG
>NZ_SEOO01000134.1 GCF_004152865.1 Sphingobium cupriresistens
CATGGCGGGCGCGTTCGACGATGCGGTCACCACCGGCCTTCAGCGCCAGCGCACCACGATGGAGATACTGACCGACCTTCTGCGCGCGGAAGCAACACATCGCCATGCTGCCTCGATCCGATACCGGATGGCGGCCGCCCGGCTGCCGGTCGTGAAGGATATCGATGCGTTCCGGTTCGAGGGCACGCCGATCAACGAGGGGCTGGTGCGTTCGCTGCACAGTGGCGCGTTCCTGCCCGCTCGGCGCAACATCGTCCTGGTCGGCGGCACGGGCACCGGCAAAACCCACCTGGCCATCGCCATCGCCGCCAATGTCGTTCGCTCGGGTGCGCGAGGCCGCTACTTCAACACCGTCGATCTGGTGACCCGCCTCGAAGAGGAGGCCAGGATCGGCAAGAGCGGCGCTCTCGCCGCCCAGCTATCCCGCCTCGACCTGATCGTGCTCGACGAACTGGGATATCTGCCGTTCGCCCGCTCGGGCGGCCAGTTGCTGTTCCACCTGATCAGCAAGCTCTACGAGCAGACCAGCGTCATCATCACCACCAACCTCGCGTTCGGCGAATGGCCCACCGTGTTCGGCGATCCCAAGATGACCACCGCGCTCCTTGATCGCGTCACCCACCATTGCGACATCGTCGAGACCGGCAATGACAGCTGGCGCTTCAAAAACCGCAGCTGATCGCCCCCACCGACCTCCGATTAAAAGATGCTTTGCGCTGCGCGCGCCTCCGGTCGGGCTCCGCCCTCCCTACGCCGCGCGCAGCGCAAAGGCGCGTGTCCGATCAACCTTGCGCCATCGTGAAAGGGGGTCCCTTTTGCGCGCCGATAGGGGGTCCCGTTTGCACGCCGATTGACA
>NZ_SEOO01000013.1 GCF_004152865.1 Sphingobium cupriresistens
GTTCCACGCTGTAGATCCCCACACCTCCCTGACTCGGCAGAAAGGCTTCAAGGTGGACGACTTTTACGCCGCCCGCAGCAGGACTATCCCGCCGCTACCGTGGTCGAATATTGCTCCGCCGTTCTCACCAACTGGCGTGGCGCTGATTCTTCCACCCCTCCTTCATCGCCTCGTAGCAATCGCGCGCCGCAGTCTCGAAACTCGGTACGACCTTCCGCGATTTGCGCTTTTCCGCGACAGGATCAACACCCAAACGGACCTGACGGCGTAACGCCATCGCCGCATCCCTTGCCTCTGCCAGTGAAACATCGAAGGTGGAGCCCAGGCCATAGTCACGTCGCTTCCCGTCTTTCTGCATACGCAGAACCCAGGACCGCGCGCCGCTCGGTTTGACGACAAGGCACAGGCCTCGTCCATCGACATGACGACCAGCCTTCGCGTTCTTCACCTTTAATGCTGTAAGGGCCATAGGTTCTAGTTCCCGCCTGAAATGATCCCACAATCGCTCCCACACTTCGATGGGATTTCAGGCAAATAAGACCGACCGACCGCGAACACCTTACAAGACAAATCACTGATATTACATGGGACTTAGGAACGCTCTGATCCTGCCTGAGATGAAAGTTATACGCCCGTAGGGGTCACCAAATCCTCTCCCAAAGGACCGGCCTATGTCGGAGAACGCCATCAACGCCTTGCGGCGCATGGGCTTCGCGCAGGATCAATGACCGGCCACGGTTTCCGGGCGATGGCGGCATGATCCCGACGATCGCCTGAGTGTTCGTCATTGGACACACAACCCATCCTGCGGAAACTGGCCCTGTCGCTCGTCTCTTGCTTCCATTAAGGAAGCAAAGATGAGCGACACGGACAGCCTATGCCCGATAGACGAAGCCCTGACACAGGATGGCTATGCCCGCCTGTCCGGCGCGACGCTATTCGACCGGCTGGATATCGCCGAACCCGACTGGTCGGCCTTCGCGGCCAGTTGGAACGATCTTGGCCCCGACCTCTTCATGGCCGATGGCGGCCGCTACCGTCGCCGCCGTCACGCCGCTTTCGCGCTGGAACGGGGCCGCTTCACCCGCAGGCCGCACCAGCCCCATTATCAAAGCCGCGATTACAACCCGCTCAATGGCGACGTGCAACGCTGGTTCGATCCCGTCGAAGCGGCGACGGTCGCCAACCCCGTCTGCGACGCGATCTTCGCCTTCGCCGCCGACCATTTCGATCCGGCGCGCCAAGGCGACTGGCACATCGAAATGCATCAATTCCGCATCGAAACGAAACCGAGCGAAAGCGGCCGGCCCACCCCGGAAGGGATGCATCGGGACGGCGTGGACCATGTGCTGGTTATGCTGGTCGATCGCCGCAACGTCCGCGAAGGCGTGACGCGCATCGGCGCGCTCGACGGCACGCCGCTGGGCGAGTTTACCCTGACGGAAGCGGGCGACACGATGCTGATCGACGACCACCGCATCCTGCACGGCGTGACGGAAATCCACGCGCTGGACTCGGCGAAACCGGCCTGGCGCGACGCGCTGGTCGTGACGTTTGTGGCCGAACGCTAACCCAAGCCGTTCGTAACCTACTTCAACAACACCAGTTCTTCCGCCATGCTGGGATGCAGCGCCACGGTATCGTCGAAATCCTGCTTGGTCAGCCCGGCCTTCACCGCGATCGCCGCCGCCTGCAATATCTCCGGCGCATCCGGTCCGATCATGTGCAGCCCGATCACCTTGTCGCTCGTCGCGTCCACGATCATCTTGTACAGCGCCCGCTCTTCGCGCCCAGCCAGCACATTCTTCATCGGCCGGAAATCGGACGTGTAGACCTTCACCGTGCCATAATGGTTCTTGGCCTCCGCCTCGGTCATGCCCACGCCGGCCAGCGGCGGATGGCTGAACACGGCCGACGGCACGCAGCTATAATCGACCTTTCGCTTGTTGCCGCCGAACACGGTATCGGCGAAGGCATGGCCTTCGCGGATCGCCACCGGGGTCAGTTGCAGCCGGTCGGTGACGTCGCCCACGGCATAGATGCTCTCGCAACTGGTCTGGCTATAGTCGTCGACCTTGATCGCGCCCTTGTCGTTCAGTTCGACCCCGGCCGTCTCCAGCCCCAGCCCGTCGGTCATCGGCCTGCGCCCGGTCGCGAACAGCACGACGTCGGCCGCAACCGGATCGCCGTCCTTGAAGCGGACGCATAGCGTGCCGTCCTCATTCTTATCGATCCGCTCCATCTTCGCGTTGAAGCGGAAATTAATCCCCTTGGTCATGGAAATCTGGAGCAGCCGGTCGCGGATCTGCGTGTCATAGCCGCGCAGCAGGTCGCTGCCGCGATTGACCATCGTCACATGGCTGCCCAACTGATGAAAGATGCCGGCGAACTCGTTGGCGATATAGCCGCCACCGACGATCACGATCCGCTTGGGGCACGCCTCCAGATGGAAGACCTCGTTGCTGGTGATGCCATGTTCGGCGCCCTCCAGTTCGGGGATCACGGGCCAGGCGCCGGTCGCGACCAGGATCGTCTTGGCCGTCACTTCGCGCCCGCTGGCCAGTTTCACCCCATGCGGCCCGGTGATGGTCGCGCGCTCGCGGATCACCTCGACCTTGTGGCTGTCGAGCGTATTGCCATACAGGCCTTCCAGCCGATCGACCTCGGCCAGCACATTGTCGCGCAGCGTGGTCCATTCGAACCCACATTCCGGCACGTCCCAGCCAAAGCGCCGCGCGTCCTTCAGATCCTCGGCAAAATGCGCGCCGTAAATGAGCAGCTTCTTGGGCACGCAGCCGCGAATGACGCAGGTGCCGCCGACGCGAAATTCCTCGGCCACCGCAACCTTCGCGCCATGCGCCGCCGCGACCCGCGACGCCCGCACGCCGCCCGATCCTGCGCCGATGACGAAAAGGTCGAAATCATAGTCACTCATGCCGCGCCTCCGATGGAATAGGCGCGGATATGGCGGGTGGAGGCCCTAGTTACAAATGGGAATATTGTTGCTGGTAGCCAAACCACCTCCGTTCGCTTCGAGCGCGTCGAGAAGCGTTGCGCCCTCGCTTCTCGACTGCGCCCGAAACCAAAGACAGTTTATGCCGCGCCCAGCGCGATCTCGATCAACGCCATGGTCGATGGATCGAACCCGGTCGCCCCATCCGCCTCGATCGACTTGGCGATCTCCTTGCCCAATTCCACCCCGAACTGGTCGAACGGGTTGATCCCCATCAACACCGCATTGGCGAAGGTCCGATGCTCGTAGAAGGCGATCAGCGCGCCCAGCGCCTCCGGCGTCACATCGTCCAGCAAGATCGTGGTCGACGGCCGGTTGCCGGGATAGGACCGCGCCGGATCGGCCTCATTGTCCTTCCCCCGCATCAGCGCCGCGCCCTGCGCGAAGCAGTTGACCAGCAGCGCGCGATGATGCGCCGGGTCCAGCGCATGGCCCGGTTCGATCGAAGCGATGAACTCGACCGGCGATACGATCGTCCCCTGGTGCAGCAACTGGAACACCGCATGTTGCGCATCGGTGCCCACCCCGCCCCAGGTGATCGGCGCGGTCGGGCCGTCCACCGGACTGCCGTCGCGTTGCACGCTCTTGCCGTTGCTCTCCATCTCCAGTTGCTGGAGGTAGGAGGGCAGCAACGCCAGCCGCTCGTCATAGGCGAACAGCGCGCGGGTCTGGCACCCGATGACGCGGGTATAATATTGATCGACAAAGGCCGCGATCAGCGGGGCGTTCTCGCTTGGAGGCGACAGGCGGAAATGCCGGTCCATCGCCGCCGCGCCCTCCAGCAGGCTCTCGAACGCATCCCATCCCAGCGCCAATGCAGCCGGGAAACCGATCGAGGACCAGAGCGAATAGCGCCCGCCCACCGACTCTGCGAAGGGCAGGATGCGGGTTTCATCCACGCCCCATTCCATCGCCTTGTCGGGCGCGGCGGTCAGCGCGATCACCTTGCCATAGGGGTCGTCCACCCCGGCCTCGACCATCCAGTTGATCGCGCTCGCCGCATTCAGCATCGTCTCGCTGGTCGTGAAGGTCTTGGACGCGATCGCGATCAGCGTGGCGTTGGGATCGAACCCCTCGATCGCCCGCTCCAGCGCGGTGCCATCGACATTGGACACGATGCCCACATCATAACGCACCCCGTCGCCGTCCAGCGCATCGACGATCAGTTTTGGGCCAAGCGCCGACCCGCCGATGCCGATATGCAATATGTGCCGCACCTCGCCCAGCGCGCCCGCCTCGATCGCATCGATCAGGCCGCGCATCCGCCGGTGCAGCATCTTGGCATGGGCGACGCTTTCGGCATGGCCCTCGCCCCGTTCGGCCGGATGCTCGGCGGCGCGGCCTTCGCTATTGTTCACCGCCTCGCCCGCAAACAGCGCGTCGCGCTGCGCCGCAAAGCCCTGTTCATCGGCCAGCTTCAGGAAACCCGCCAGCACATCGTCGGTCAGATGGGTCTTGGACCAGTCGAACCGGATCGGCCCCTGGGTCAGGACCAGCTTGCCCAACCGGCCGGGATCGGTCGTGAAAATGGTCTTCAGGTCTGCTTGCGGAAGCGCGGCGATAGACGCCAGTGCAGAATTGGGCATGGATATATCCCTCATGACGTTGGTCGATATCGACGCTGCACCGGTCGATTCTGCCTATGCTTACCCAAATTCGTCATGCTTTGCATCGTCAAGGACTGCTTGACGCGCTGCGTCTCAAGCCCCACAAGCCGCCACGGCCGCCCTGTCGGCTCATACGACCGGCCTTTCCAAGGGATCAGACGACACTCCATGACTGCCAAATCGGAAACGCGGGACTTTATCTGGTTTCTCGCCAAGCTGGGCCTGTTCGTCTTCATCCTGCGCAGCTTCATCATATCGCCGTTCAACATTCCCTCGGAATCGATGCAGCCGCGTCTTTTGATCGGCGACTATCTGCTGGTGGCCAAATGGCCCTATGGCTATTCGCGCTATTCGCTGCCCTTCTCGATTCCGCTGATCCCCGGCCGTATCCTGGCCTCCACGCCCCAGCGCGGCGACGTGGCGGTGTTCAAGGCGCCGCCGAACCAGAAAAACGACTATATCAAGCGCGTCATCGGCCTGCCCGGCGACATGATCGGCGTGCGCGGCGGGACCGTCTACCTGAACGGTCAGGCGATCCCCAAGCAGAAGGTCGCCGACCTCGTCATCCCCGTCACGCCCAACATGCTGGATGCTGCCGCCCGTGAAGGTGCGCCATCCCCCTGTTATCGCGCCGATTTCGAGGAAGCCGCGGCCGGCGGCGGCAAACAGTGCCGCTATCCCCAGTATCGTGAAACCCTGCCTGGCGGAAAAAGCTACAATGTCCTCGACCTGCTGCCCGACGGCGCGGCGGACGATCGGGACACGGTGCTGGTGCCGCAGGGCCATCTCTTCATGATGGGCGACAATCGTGATCGCAGCGCCGACAGCCGCTTCCCCGCGGTCGAAGGCGGCGGCATCGGCCTCGTACCCGAAGAAAATCTGGTGGGCAAGGCGATGATCTCGGTCTTCTCCACCGACGGCAGCGCCAACTGGCTGCTACCCTGGACCTGGTTCACCGCCGCGCGCTGGAGCCGTATCGGGGAAGGCTTTTGAGCAAGCCTGATACGGCCGGCTGGCTCAAGGATCTGATCGGTCGCGCGCCCGAAAATCCAGCCAGGTTCGATCAGGCGCTGACCCATGGCAGCGCCAAGGCGGTCAATTATGAGCGGCTGGAATTTCTGGGCGACCGTATCCTCGGCCTGCTGATCGCCGAATGGCTGTTCGAACGCTTCACCGATGAACCGGAAGGCAAGCTCTCCCGTCGCTTCAACGCGCTGGTGTCGGGCGAAACCTGCGCCGAAGTGGCCCGCACAGCGGGCGTCCCCATCCATCTGGTGCTGGGCAAGCAGGCGCGCGACGATGGCGCGGCCGACAGCGACAATGTGCTGGGCGACGTGATGGAGGCGCTGATCGGCGCCCTCTATCTGGAAGGCGGACTGGAAGAGGCGCGCGCACTCGTCCGCCGGCTGTGGGGCAATCGGGTCGACACCCAGACCAGCGCCCCGCGCCACCCCAAATCCTATCTTCAGGAATGGGCCGCGGCCAACAAGCGCAAGCCTCCCGAATATGTCCTGACCGACCGTTCCGGCCCGCACCATGCGCTGCGCTTCACCGTCACCGTCTCGATCAAGGGCGCAGGCGAAGCCTCCGCCACCGGCGCCTCCAAACAGGAAGCCGAAACGGCGGCCGCCAAGGCGCTGCTGGAGAAGCTGATGGGTTGATCCCAACTATGCTACACCGTGCCCCCGCGCAGGCGGGAGCCCAGTCCCGCCGCTGGAACTGGGCTCCCGCCTGCGCGGGAGTTTTTGGAATAGAATGGAATAAAATTGACGGTTGAATCGGAAACACAGCGCTGTGGCGTCATCGCCGTCGTCGGCGCGCCCAATGCGGGCAAGTCCACGCTGGTCAACGCGCTCGTGGGGCAGAAGGTGGCGATCACCAGTCCCAAGGCGCAAACCACGCGCACCCGCGTCATGGGCGTCGCGATAGAGGGCGATGCGCAGATCGTGCTGGTCGACACCCCCGGCATCTTCGCGCCCAGGCGGCGGCTGGACCGCGCGATGGTGCAGGCCGCCTGGGGCGGAGCGCAGGGGGCGGATCTGATCGCGATGGTGGTGGATGGCAAGGCGGGGCGCGGCCCCAAGCTGGAGCCGATCATCGAAGCGCTCAAGCATCGCACCGAACGCAAATGGCTGATCCTCAACAAGGTCGATATCGCGATCAAGGAAAAGCTGCTGACCCATACCCAGGTGCTGAACGACACGCTGGGTTTCGATGAAATCTTTTTCGTGTCCGCCGCGACCGGGGATGGCCTGCCCGAACTCAAGGCCGCCTTTGCCAAGGCGATGCCGGAAGGGCCATGGCATTTCCCTGAAGACCAGGTGTCGGACGCCACCGACCGGATGCTGGCCGCGGAAATCACGCGCGAACAGCTTTACCACCAGCTTCACGCCGAACTCCCCTATGCCGCGGCGGTCGATACCGAACAGTATAAGGAGCGCGACGACGGATCGGTCGAAATCCACCAGCAAATCCTGGTCGGCCGCCCGACCCAGCGCGCCATCGTCCTGGGCAAGGGCGGACAGCGCCTGAAGGAAATCGGGTCGAAGGCGCGCGCCGAACTCGCCACCCTGCTCGGCGTCAGGGTCCATCTCTACCTCCACGTCAAAGTGAAGGAGAATTGGGAGGACGACCGCAGCATATATCGCGATATCGGCCTCGACTGGGTGGAGTGAATGTTCGCGGCATAGGGTAAATCCATCCTTTACCTTATGTCGTTACGGCTCCGTTTCATGGGACCGAAACAGAAAATCGCCTTTGCCGTGGGCGTCTCCGTTATCGGGACGATCGTCATCATGGCGATCGTGTCGACCATCCCCGGCATGTTCATTCCGCTGCGCTATTTCAGCGTGGGCATTTTCTGTTCCGCCAGCATTTCCACCCCGGTCTGCGTCCTGCTGGTCCGGCAGGGCGAGGAAAACCGGCTGTTGCGCCACGAACTGGAACGGCGGGTGGAGGAACTGGCCTATCTTGCAGATCGGGACGGCCTGACCGGCCTGCTCAGCCGGAACGCCTTTCTCGACCGTGCTGGCCAGGTTCATGCGCGGCCGGGCAACTGGTATCTGCTGATCGACATCGACCATTTCAAACGCTTCAACGACGATCATGGTCATCAGACGGGCGACGCCGTGCTACATGCCGTCGGATCGGCCATCGCGCAGGCGCTCGGCCCGGACGACCTGAGCGGACGGCTGGGTGGCGAGGAATTCGCCGCCTGCCTGACCGATTGCTCCGCCGACCTGGCGACCCGCCGCGCCGAACATGTCCGCGCATCGATCCAGGCGTTGCGGGTGCGTGCACCGTCCGGCCATATCGTGCGCGTAACCGCCAGCATCGGTCTTAGCCCCGGCGACCCGATACGGCCGATCGAATCCAGCCTGCACCGCGCCGACATCGCCATGTACGCCGCCAAGACCGGCGGCCGCAACCAGGTGCGGCGCGCCGCCTGACCCTACTCCGTTGCCGCAGCCTTCTTCTTCGCCGGGGCCTTCTTGGCGGCCGGCTTCTTCACGGTGTCCCCGTCTTTCTTGGCGGCAGGTTTCTTGGCCGCCGCCTTCTTCGGCGCGGCCTTCTTCTTGCCCTTCTTCGCCGGCGCCGCCGCGGCCCGCGCGTCGATCAACTGCGCGGCTTCCTCCAGCGTCAACTGGTCCTTGTCCACCGTCTTGGGCAGGGTCGCATTGGTGGTGCCGTCGGTGACATAGGCGCCGTACCGGCCCTCCATCAGCTTGATCTCCAACTCCGTGCGCGGATGCGCGCCCAGCACCTTCAACGGTTCGCGCCCGGCGCTGCGCGGACCACGGTTGGCCGCCTCCGCCAGCTTCACCACCGCGCTGTTCATACCGACCTCGAAAATCTCCGACGTGGATGACAGCCGCCCATATTTGCCGTCATGCAGCAGATAGGGACCAAAACGCCCGATATTGGCCACGATCGGCAATCCGGTTTCGGGATGCAGCCCCACTTCACGCGGCAGGCTCAGCAGCTTCACGCCCCAATCGAGCGTCAATTCGCCATCGGGCAAATCCTTGGGAATGGAGCCGCGCTTGGCCTCCTTGCCCTCCCCCATCTCGATATAGGGACCAAAACGCCCTGACTTCTTGACGATATCCTGCCCGGTTTCGGGGTGCTGGCCCAGCACCTCCGGTCCGCTATCCTCGCCGTCCTTGCCGCCCGGCTGCCCGAACTTGCGCGTATATTTGCACTCCGGATAATTGGAGCAGGCGATGAACGCGCCAAACCGCCCGCCGCGCAGCGACAATTGCCCATCGCCGCAGAGCGGGCAGGCGCGGGGATTGCTGCCGTCCGCTCGCGGAGGGAACAGCATCGGCTCCAGAAACTTGTCCAGTTCCGCCGTAATGTCGGACGGCTTCTGTTCCATAATCTCGGCGGTCTTGGGCTTGAAATCCTTCCAAAAAGCTTCCAGCACTTCCTGCCACTGGGCGCGGCCGCCGGAAATATCGTCCAGCTCGTCTTCCAGTCCCGCCGTGAAGTCGTAGGACACATAGCGTTCGAAGAAGCGCTCCAGGAACGCCGTCACCAGCCGCCCGCTCTCCTCGGCGAAGAAGCGGTTCTTCTCGATCCGTACATAGTCGCGATCCTTGAGCACCTGCAACGTGGACGCATAGGTGGACGGCCGCCCGATCCCCAGCTCCTCCAGACGCTTCACCAGCGACGCTTCGGAATAGCGCGGCGGCGGCTGGGTGAAATGCTGTTCTGCCGTGACTTTCTTCTTGGCAGGGGCATCGCCCTCGCTCATGCGCGGCAGCAGCTTTGAATCATCATCGTCGCTGTCGTCGCGGCCTTCTTCATAGAGCGCCAGGAAGCCTGGGAAGATCACCACCTGCCCCGTCGCGCGCAGCGTATGGCTGCCCGATCCGTCGATCATGTCGATCGTCGTGCGCTCCAGCCGCGCCGACGCCATCTGGCTCGCCAGCGCGCGCTTGAAGATCAGGTCGTACAGGCGCGCATGATCGCCCGACCCCACCTTGTCGCGGCCGAACTCGGTCGGACGAATGGCCTCGTGCGCTTCCTGCGCATTTTTCGCCTTGGTCTGATATTGGCGCGGCTTTTCGGGCAGGTAACCGCCGTCATAGCGTTCCGCGATCGCCTTGCGCGCGGCGGAAATGGCGCTGCCGTCCATCTGCACGCCATCGGTACGCATATAGGTGATCGCGCCGTCTTCGTAGAGCTGCTGCGCGATCCGCATCGTGTGGCTGGCCGAAAAGCCCAGCTTGCGCGCGGCTTCCTGCTGCAAGGTGGAGGTGGTGAACGGCGCGGGCGGATTGCGGGTGAGCGGCTTCGTCTCGACCTTGTCGACGGTAAAGCGTCCGGCCTCCACATCGGCCTTGGCGGCCATGGCGTCGCCTTCCTTGCCGATGGTCAGGCGGTCGATCTTCTCGCCCTTCCAGCGGACGAGGCGCGCGGTAAAGCCCTGCCCGCCCTGCTCCATCTCGGCCGCGACCGACCAATATTCCTGGGGGCTGAAGCTTTCGATCTCGCGCTCGCGCTCCACCACCAGCCGCAGCGCGACCGACTGGACGCGGCCCGCCGACTTGGCGCCCGGCAGCTTGCGCCACAGCACCGGCGACAAAGTGAAGCCCACCAGATAGTCGAGCGCCCGGCGCGCGCGGTAGGCATCAATCAGATCCTCGTCCAGCGCGCGGGGCTTGGCCATCGCGTCGAGCACCGCCGCCTTGGTGATCGCGTTGAACGTCACCCGGTCCACTTGGCTCGGCAGCGCCTTCTTGGCGCGCAGCACCTCCTGCACATGCCAGCTGATCGCTTCCCCTTCGCGATCAGGGTCAGTCGCCAGGATCAATCGCGTCGCCGTCTTGGACGCATCGGCAATGGCCTTGAGCTGCTTGCCCTTGTCGCCATAATTTTCCCACGACATGGCGAAGCCGTCGTCCGGGTCCACCGACCCGTCCTTGGCGGGCAAGTCGCGGATATGGCCATAGCTGGCGAGGACATGAAAATCGCCGCCCAGATATTTCTCGATGGTCTTCGCCTTGGCCGGCGATTCTACGATGACAAGCTGCATTTAGGCCCCGGAAAATAGTCTCTCACGTATACGCGCGAGTGTGGAAGGCGATGACGGCGGGCGTCAAGCGGGCTGTGCGTAAGGGAGAAGGCGCGCCAACGCCAGTATCTTGTCGATCCATCCCGGTCGCAGCACCATCTGACCGCTGACCGCCAACTATCCCACTAATGCAAATCAAAGCGGCCGCAACCCATGCGACTTTTACCGCGGACCAGTGTTCTAGCCCCATCGCCGGAACGCCCCGACCGGCGACATCCCTCATCTAGACAGGAATGACGATGTCCGATTCCAACAGCCATGACATTTCCACGCTCAACGGCCTGATCGCCACCACGCTCGACAGCGCGGACGGCTATACCGAGGCGGCGAAGGACAGCGACCATGGTCGCTTCACCACGCTCTTCACCAGCCGCGCGACCGAACGCCGTCAGGTCGTCACCCGTCTCCAGCAGGAAGTGCGCGCCCTTGGCGGCAACCCGGAAGATGACGGCACCATTCTGGCCGGCGCCCACCGCCTGTTCCTGAACCTGAAAGCCACGCTGACCGGAAAGGATGACAAGGCTATCATCAACGAGGTCGAAGCCGGCGAAGATCATATCAAGGCGAAGTATGAAGACGCGATGGCCGATCGCGATCTGTCGCCAGCAGTTCGCGCCGTGATCTAGCAAAGCTATGTCTCGGTGAAGCAGGGCCATGACGAGATGCGCGATCTCAAGCACAGTATGCAGCATTAATCGCAGCGGATCGGGCGGTGGAGGCGATAACGCCTTCGCCGCCATGATTCATCGCAGAGCGACCCGCCCGCCCGCCTGCCGCTCCAGCGCGCCCGCCAGTTCCAGTTCCAGCAGCACCGTCTGCACCACCGCGGGCGACAAGCCAGACAGGCGGATCAGTTCGTCGATTGGCACCGATACCGGTCCCAGCAACCCGACCACTATCGCCCGCTCCTGCGCCGCGACGTCGCTCGACACCGGCGCACCGATAAAATCGAAGCTGCCTTGCCGCACCATGCGCGGATCGATGCTGCCCACGGCCTCCAGCACGTCGGCGGCGTTCTGGATCAGGATCGCGCCCTCGCGGATCAACTGGTTACAGCCCTGCGCCCGTGGATCGAGCGGCGATCCCGGCACCGCCATCACCTCGCGCCCCGCCTCCCCGGCCAGCCGGGCGGTAATCAGCGAGCCGGACTTGGGCGCCGCCTCCACCACCACCGTTCCCAACGCCAGCCCGGCAATGATTCGATTGCGCGCCGGGAAATGGCGCGCCAGCGGCTGGACGCCGGGCGGATGCTCCGTCACCAGCAGGCCGCTTTCCGCCACCTGCGCCTGCAACTCCCGGTTCTCTGGCGGAAAAGCGATATCGATGCCGCTGGCGATCACGCCGATCGTCCCGCTCTCGATCGATCCGCGATGTGCTTCCGTATCGATGCCGCGCGCCAGCCCGGACACCACCACCGCGCCACGCTGTCCCAGATCCTGCGCCAGCGTGCGCGCGAAACGGCAGGCGGCGGCAGACGCATTGCGCGCGCCAACCATGGCGATGCATTGCCCGCTGGCCAACGCCGTATCGCCGCGCAGGATCAGCGCAGGCGGCGCGCCTTCAAACTGGTCGAGCAGGACGGGATAATCGGGATCGCCCATCAGCAGATAGCGCGCGCCCAGCGCCCGGCTCTGCGCAATCTCCTTCTCCACCGCCCCCGCATCGGCCACGCTCGCGCGCCCGCCGCCCCGCGCCGCGAGATCGGGAATGGCGCGCAACGCTTCCCCGGCCGTCCCGAACCGCGCGAGCAATTGCCGATAGCTGACCGGACCGATCCGGGGGGAGCGGATGAGCCGCAGCCGGTCGAACCGCTCCCGCTCGCTCATTCAGCGGCAGTGCCCTTGGACCCGCCGATCTTGGGTTCTTCGCCCTTGGCCAGCCGCGCGATATTGGCGCGGTGCCGCCACAGCACGATCAACGCCAGCGCCAGCGCAACCGGCACCAGGTCGATCCGTCCGAACGCCCACATGGCGACCGGCGCGCTGATCGCCGCCGCCATGCCGCCGACCGAAGACCATTTCGTCCCGAACAGCGCCGCCAGCCATACCGCCGCGAAAATGCACCCGGCCGGCCAGAATATCGCCGTCACCACGCCCATCATCGTCGCGACGCCCTTGCCCCCTGCGAAGCGCAGCCAGATCGGATAGCAATGGCCGATAAAGGCCATCGCCCCCGCCATCGCCCCCCCACCGTCAACCAGCGCCGCGCCGACCAGCACCGCCGCCGCGCCCTTGAGCAAATCGAGCAGCAAGGTCGCCGCCGCCAGCCCCTTGCGCCCGGTGCGCAGCACATTGGTCGCGCCGATATTGCCCGATCCGATCTGCCGCAGGTCACCCGCGCCGGTGAAGCGCGTCAGCAGCAGGCCAAAGGGGATCGAACCGAGCAGATAGCCCAGGAGCAGGACGAATGCGGGAAGAAGCCAGGGAGGTGTCATGAAATTCGCCGATAAATGGTGCGCGCGACCATAGCGTGACAGGCGCGCGGGGCAATGCCCAAAGGCTTGATTTGCGCGGTCATGCCCCTACGCTCTCTGCATCCTTGCCGGAGCCGTCCATGACCGACATGCCGCTAGACGCTTTCACCCGCTCCTGGACCAGCATGGCGCTGGCCCCGCAGAAATTATGGCAGTCGATCAATTCGGGCTGGTCGTTCGGCAATGTGACGATCAACGAAAGCAACAGCAGCGCGCCGCAGACCGAGCAGGCGATTCTGGCGCAGGAAAGCTATGGCCGGCAAATCGGCAAATTGCTTGATGCGGTCGATCTGCTGGTGAAACAGCAACCGGATTGGGCGCACATCAAGGCATTTGACGAGATCGATCAGCTCAAGACGAAGATCGACGGCGTGAAGCACGCCCTGGCAGTCAAGCGGATCGCGCAGTTGCGCGGCGACCTCGACCTGCTGCGCCTTTCCACCGACCCGGCGGACAAGGCGCACTATGACGCCTGGATCGCCGCGTTGCGCCAATTGCTGGACGACATGCCCGCCTCGGCGAACTGAAGCCCCGTTGACACTCCGGCCTCCTGCCGCGACACAGCGGCCATGACGGTCGCCTCTGACGCTCCCATTCTTTTCTTCGATTCCGGGGTCGGCGGGCTTTCGATTCTCGCCCCGGCGCGCGCCGCCCTCCCCACCGCGCCGATCGTCTATGCCGCCGACAGCGCCGGATTCCCCTATGGCACCAAGAGCGAGGCGGAAATCGCCGCGCGCGTCCCCGCGCTACTCGGCCGGCTGGTCGAACGCTACCGCCCGCGCCTCGCCGTCATCGCCTGCAACACCGCCTCGACCATCGCGCTCCAGCATGTCCGCGCCGCGCTCGACATTCCCGTCGTCGGCACTGTCCCGGCGATCAAGCCCGCCGCCCTGCTCTCCAAAAACCGCGTCTTCGGCGTGCTCGGCACCGACGCCACCGTGCGCCAGCCCTATGTCGACCGGCTCGCCGCCGAACATGGCGCGGACTGTATCGTACTGCGCCACGGATCGGCGGCGCTGGTGCAACTGGCCGAAGCCAAGCTGCGCGGCGAAGCGCTCGATCCCCATGTCGCGCGGGATGCGCTGGCGGGCCTGCTCAACCAGCCCGGTGGCGACCGCATGGACATGGTGGTCCTTGCCTGCACCCATTTTCCGTTGGTGGAGCCGGAATTGGCGGCGGCCGCCCCGCATCCCATCGGCTACGTCCATGGCGGCGACGGCATAGCACGGCGCATCCAATATCTGACCCAGGGCCAGCCCTGGCCAGACGCGCCCAGCCCAGGCATCGCCGTCTTCACCCGGCTCGACGAAAAGGTCGAAGCGCTCCGCCCCGCACTCGCCCGCTATGGCCTCGATCGCATCGACGCGCTCTGATTGGGGGTAGGCCATTTGTCCAATGGCCAATTTCTTCGATAAGTCTGATAGCTATTCCTCCTTGGAATTGCGAGCGGTTATCGCTGGTAAAGCCGGGGCGGGGCGGTTAAACGCGGCATCGGGCAGAGGAAGGCGCAGCGGCACAACAGCGCGCGGGCAAACGGGAAGAAGCGTAGTGAACTACAAACACATCTTTTCGCAGGCGATCGACCGTCTTCATGAAGAAGGTCGCTATCGCGTGTTCATCGACATCCTCCGCAATCGCGGCTCCTACCCCAATGCCCGCTGCTTCCACGGCCATAACGGCCCCAAGCCCATCACCGTCTGGTGTTCCAACGACTATCTCGCCATGGGCCAGCATCCCAAGGTCGTCGCCGCGATGGAAGAGGCGCTGCACGATGTCGGCGCCGGCTCCGGCGGCACCCGCAATATCGGCGGCAACACCCATTATCATATCGACCTGGAAGGCGAACTGGCCGACCTGCATGGCAAGGAAGCGGCCCTGCTCTTCACGTCGGGCTATGTCTCGAACGAAGCGACGCTCTCCACCCTCGCCAAGCTGCTGCCCGGCTGCATCATCTTCTCCGACGAACTGAATCACGCCTCGATGATCGCGGGCATCCGCAATTCGGGCTGCGAAAAGCGGGTCTTCCGTCATAATGACGTCGACCATCTGCGCGAGTTGCTGGCCGCCGAAGACCCCGAAGCCCCCAAGCTGATCGCGTTTGAAAGCGTCTATTCGATGGATGGCGACGTCGCCCCGATCGCGGCGATCTGCGACCTGGCGGATGAGTATAATGCGCTCACCTATCTGGACGAAGTCCATGCGGTCGGCATGTATGGCGCGCGCGGCGGCGGCATTTCGGAACGCGACGACGTCGCGGACCGCCTCACCATCATCGAAGGCACGCTGGGCAAGGCGTTCGGCGTGATGGGCGGCTATATCGCGGCCGACCAGATGATCGTCGACGTGATCCGCAGCTACGCGCCCGGCTTCATCTTCACCACCTCGCTCTCGCCCGTATTGGTCGCGGGCGTGCTGGCCAGCGTGCGGCACCTCAAGGCATCGAGCGAAGAGCGCGAAGACCAGCAGGCGTCTGCTGCGCTGCTCAAGCAGTTGATGGCGGAAGCCGGCCTTCCGGTCATGCCGTCGGTCACCCACATCGTCCCGCTCATGGTCGGCGACCCGATCAAGGCCAAGCGGATCAGCGACATATTGCTCGCCGAATATGGCGCCTATGTGCAGCCGATCAACTATCCCACCGTTCCGCGCGGCACCGAGCGACTGCGCTTCACGCCCGGCCCGGCCCATGACGAAGCGATGATGCGCGACCTGGTGTCGGCGCTGGCCGAAATCTGGGATCGGCTGGAACTGGAAAAGACCGCGCGTCGGGCGGCTTGATAACATGGTTGGGAATAGAAGTTTCAAGGGCATTGCTTTGATTGCACTTGGAAACGGAACATAGCCAAGTCGTAGAGCGCAATTTCCCTACTTGTGTAACTCCATTTTTCAGCAGAAAGATGTTGTTGGGGATTCACAGGGGCAAAAAATGGCACTCAACACCGCTCAACTGACATTGATTGAACAGCGGATTACCAATCAGGGACCAAGCGCGGCCGTGGCTTACTTGCTTTGGTTTTTTCTTGGCATAGTGTCCGGGCATCGCTTTTATCTCGGCCGACCTGCCAGTGCAATTTTGCAGATAATATCTTATTTCATTTTGATCGGCTTTATCTGGCTTTTGATCGATGCATTTCTGATCCCCGGAATGGTCCGGGATAAACAGGATGGAATTCGCCAACGGCTCATGACTGACATGATGGCCCATGGAACTACTTGACCTGAGAATAGAAATCTAATGCTCAGGTAAATGGTCGACCCAGGCTATGCTTCCTCTAATCGCATAGTTCCGATACATGGAATGGCATGATGGTTCACCGCTCATGTCGTGCGCCAGCCGTTCGATCGCGATCGCTAGTTCCCGGCGCGGCGAGACATGGAACTTGTCCAGCCACCCGAACAGCGCCCGCTTCCATACTCCCGGCAATTCATCCTGCTGGCCGAAATCCACGATCTCCAGCCTGCCGCCCGGCGCTACGCATTGCGCGGCCTGGGTCAACGCATCCTCCCAATCGGGGATCATCGACAGCGCATAGCTGATGAATACCCGATCGAACCCGGCCCGCCCGAACAGCGCTTGCGGATCAAAGGCGCAGGCGTCCCCCTGCGCCAGCGTCACCCGATCCGCCAATCCGGCCTTCGCCACGCCCGCCCGCGCCGTCTCCAGCATCGCCTGGCTGATGTCGACGCCATAAAGCCGCGTGCCCGGCCACGCCTTGCCCACCGCGATCAGGTTGCGCCCGGTGCCGCAGCCAATCTCCAGCACGGACCCGCCCGGCGGCGGAGCCAGGTCGGCGATCAGCTCGTCCCTCCCCAGCAGATAATATTTGCGGGTCAGGTCGTAGATATGCCGTTGATAGCGATAGACCCCGTCCATCAACCCGCCATGATCGCTCACAGGCTTGGCTTCAACACATAGAGATGGACGCCGCCATAAATGGCCGACCGGTCGCGGGCGGTATAGTCGCGCGACGCCTCCGCCCGATAGTCCCAGCGGTCCAGCACATCGCCCGCCACCCGCCCCGGCAATATGCTCGGTTCGCCGGCGGTGCGGAACAACACCCGCGCGCCCGGCTTGGCCGTCCGGGTGATCTGCGCCCAGAGCGCGTTCAATTGATCGTCGTCCATCCAGTCCTGCGCGTCGAGCAGGATATAGCGATCGCACGACGCCGCCGGCTGGCTGGCGAGGAAATCGGTGAAGTTGATGTGCCGCACATCGACGCGGCTCGCCCGCGCCCGCACCGCCTCATGGTTCGCGGCTTGCAGATAGGGCGGCAACGGTCCCTCACCCCCTGCATAGCCGCGCCCGAATGCCTGCACCGCGAAATAATTGTCCTTCAGGTCGAAATCGCAGGCCAGCTTCTCCAGCCGCGTCTTGAGCACGCTGTCCATCCGCGCGTCACCGGCCAGCGCCTCGAACTGGGCGGGCGGAATGCCGAGCCCAAACAGCGACGCCGGCTGGCTGGTCAGCCAGCGCACGAAACCCTTGTCAAAGATCGGCGCCAGCTCGCGCTCGAAAATCTCGCGCTGCTCCTCGCGGCTGCGCGCGTCCAGCATCCGCTTGGGATTGACGCCATGCAACCGCGCCAGCAGATGCGCGGCGCCGATGAAGCGGCCGAGCAGGCCATGTTTGTAGATACCGCGCGCGAAACCGCCGATCCGCCGCCGCCCGATCAGGTCCCGCCCTTCCCAGTAACGCCGGGTCGCCTCGTCCAGTTGCGGCGCCACGACGTCGCGATAAGCGGCGATATTCGCCTTATTGTCCGCCTGCGCGAAAAATCGGTGGAAGGTCGCATGGTCCGGCAGGCTCTGCGCCGCTATCAGCTTGAGCCGATTGAGCGCGATATGCGCGGTGTTGAGGTCGACCGCGGTGATCTTCGCCGGATCGGCCGTCAGATAACTCAGCACATTGCAGCCGCCCGACGCGATCGTCACGACATGGCTGTCGGGCGTGATCGCCAGCGCCTCCATATCCACGGCCGGGTCTTCCCAGATCTGGGCATAGACCAGACCACGAAAGGCGAAGGTGAAGGCGCGCTCCAGCAACCCCTGCTTCGACAGATGCCGGTGGCGATGCACCGCGCTGGTGATTTTGTGATGGCCAGCCTTTTTCTGATGACCAGTCTGATCCGCCGTCGCTGCCATGGCTGCACTCCTCGCTGCCGGGTCGTTCCGGCGCGGATAGGGCAATGGCATGTCGCCTGCATGACGTACGGGTTACGCCATGATGACGGCCTTTGGGGAAGTCGCCTTGCGGAACCAGCGCGCCCTCTCCCATCTTGTGCAGACATGGCCCATTGGATCGAACCACACCCCACCGGCATCTATGTCCGTCCCGCCGATGCCTGGATCGATCCGTCGCTGCCGCAGGAGCGGGCGCTGGTGACACATGGTCATGCCGATCATGCCCGCGGCGGCCATGGCCATGTCTGGGCGACGCGGGAGACGCTGGCGATCATGGCGCTGCGCTACGGCACCGCCAGCGGCACCGCGGTCGGCTATGGCGAGGAAGTCCGCATGGGCGGCGTCGCGATCCGCTACGTCCCTGCCGGCCATGTGCTGGGGTCCGCCCAGATCGTACTGGAGCATGGTGGCGAGCGGATCGTCGTGACCGGCGATTACAAGCGCCGCCCCGACCCGACCTGCCTGCCGTTCGAGCCGGTGCCCTGCGACATCTTCGTGACCGAGGCGACCTTCGGCCTCCCCGTCTTCCGCCACCCCGACACCGGCAGCGAGATGGACCGGCTGCTCGCCGCGTTGCACGTCCATCCTGACCGCTGCGTGCTGGTCGGCGCCTATGCGTTGGGCAAGGCGCAGCGAGTCATTTGCGAACTGCGCGCGCGCGGCCATCATGATCCGATCTACATCCATGGCGCGATGGAGAGGATGTGCGCCCTATACGAAGAGTTCGGCGTCGCCATGGGCGAACTGCGCCCCGCGACCGGGGTGCTCGCAAAGGAAATGCGCGGCCGCATCATCCTGTCGCCGCCGTCTGCCCTCAACGACCGCTGGAGCCGCCGCCTGCCCGATCCGATCACCGCCATGGCGTCCGGCTGGATGCGGGTGCGCCAGCGCGCACGGCAGAAGAATGTCGAACTGCCGCTGGTCATTTCGGACCATGCCGACTGGGACGAACTGACGGATACGATACGCGAAGTCGCGCCGAGCGAAACCTGGATCACCCATGGCCGCGAAGAAGCCCTTCTGCACTGGTGCATGACCCACCAGATTCGCGCCCGCGCCCTGGCGCTGGTCGGCCGCGAAGATGAGGATGAGGGGTAATGCGATCGCACAACCCACATCCGTTCGGTTCGAGCCTGTCGAGAACGGAAGCGCGCAAATGAGGCAATTCTCCCAACTTCTCGACGGCCTCGTCTACACCCGTTCCCGCAACGGCAAGCTGGACCTGATCGCCGCCTATATGCGCGACGCGCCCGATCCCGATCGCGGCTGGGCGCTCGCCGCGCTGACCGGCAATCTCGATCTCAAGGCCGTCAAATCCTCCGCCATCGGCGAGATGATCCGCGCCCGCACCGACCCCGTCCTCTATGAAATGAGCCGCGACTATGTCGGGGATCTCGCCGAAACCGTCGCCCTGCTCTGGCCCAAGCGGGACGACCAGACCGCCGAACTGGACGACGGCTCGCTCAGCCTGGCGGCCGTGATCGATCGCCTCCATGGTGTCAGCCGCGCCGCCGCGCCCGATGCCCTCGCGCAGATGATGGATCATCTCGATTCCTCCGGCCGCTTCGCCCTGCTGAAACTCGCCACCGGGGGCCTTCGCGTCGGCATCTCCGCCCGCCTCGCCAAAACCGGCTTCGCCCAGGGCTTTGGCCTAGACGTCGATGATGTCGAACAGGTGTGGCACGCACTCGCCCCGCCCTACACCGCCCTGTTCGACTGGGCGGAGGGCCGCACCGGCCGCCCTGACCCGGAAGGCACGCCCTATTTCCGCCCCTTCATGCTCGCCCATCCATTGGAGGCCGACAGCGTCGACCTCACTGACTATGCCGCTGAATGGAAATGGGACGGCATCCGCATCCAGATCGTCGGCACCGGCAGCGAAACCCGCCTCTACAGCCGCGCCGGTGATGATATTTCCGGCAGTTTCCCGGAAATCGCCGCCGCCTTCACCGGCCATGCGGTCCTCGACGGGGAATTGCTGGTGAAGGGCGAGGTGCAGGGCGCCGCCGAACATGGCGGCGCCGCGGCCAGCTTCAACGCGCTCCAGCAGCGGCTCGGCCGCAAAACGGTCAGCGCCAGGATGATGGACGACTACCCCGCCTTCGTCCGCCTTTACGACCTGTTGATCGAAGGGGACGAGGATTTGCGCACCCTCCCCTGGACCGACCGCCGCGCCCGGCTGGAAGCGTTTATGCCCGGCCTTGACCCGAACCGCTTCGACCTGTCCGCCGTCATCGACGCCCCCGATTTCGAAGCGCTCGCCGACATCCGCGCCGGCACGCGCGACGCCGCGATCGAAGGGGTCATGCTCAAGCGCCGCGACAGCCCCTATGTCGCCGGGCGCAAGGCCGCGCTCTGGTACAAATGGAAACGCGATCCGCTGACCGCCGACTGCGTCATGATGTACGCCCAGCGCGGCCACGGCAAACGCTCCTCCTTCTATTCGGACTATACGTTCGGCTGCTGGACCCCGGACGGCGAATTGCATCCGGTGGGCAAGGCCTATAGCGGCTTCACCGACGAGGAGCTGAAATGGCTCGACCGCTTCGTGCGCCAGAATACGGTCGCCCGTTTCGGCCCGGTGCGGGAGGTCGAAAAGACGCTGGTGCTGGAAGTCGCGTTCGACTCGATCCACGACAGCAAACGCCATAAATCCGGCCTCGCCATGCGCTTCCCCCGCATCGCCCGCATCCGCAAGGACAAGCCAGCGGCGGAGGCCGATACGGTGGAGGGGTTGAAGAAGCTGGTGAGTTAGCGCAGGATGGATCAAAAGGAGAACGGATATGCCCTATACCGGAAGCTGCCATTGCGGCGCCGTGACCTTCAGCGTCGCGGCCGAAGCGCCGACGGAAGGCATGACCTGCAACTGTTCCCATTGCAGCCGCAAGGGCTTCGTCCTCACCTTCGTGCCGGCGGATCAGTTCACGCTCGATAGCGGCGCGGACGAACTGAACGACTATCTCTTCTACAAGCACGCGATCACGCATCAATTCTGCAAGACCTGCGGCACGGAAGCGTTCGCGCTCGGCAAGTCGCCGCAGGGTGAGATGCGCGCGATCAACCTGCGTTGCGTGCCAGCGGTCGATATCGACGCATTGACGATCAACAAGGTCGACGGCGCCAGCTTCTGACAGTCTGACTTTGCGCTGTCACGCGACGTCCCTATATGGGCGCTTTCGCGCGTCGGGCGCGACCATAGTGATGGAGCATTTGAATTGAGCAAGGTTCTGGTCATCGGCGCGGGCGGCGTCGGGTCTGTCGCGGTCCACAAGATGGCGATGAACCCTGATATTTTCAGCCATGTCACGCTCGCCAGCCGCCGCCTCGTCAGTTGCGAGAAGGTCGCCGAATCGGTTCTGGCGCGCACCGGCGTGACCATCGACGTGGCGCAGGTCGATGCCGATAATGTCGCAGAGACGATCGCTCTGATCGAGAAGGTGCAGCCCAAGCTGGTCGTGAACCTGGCCCTGCCCTATCAGGATCTGGTGATCATGGACGCCTGCCTGGCCACGAAGACCGACTATCTCGACACCGCCAATTACGAACCGCGCGACACGCCCAAGTTCGAATATGGCTGGCAGTGGGCCTATCAGGACCGTTTCAAGGAAGCCGGTATCACGGCGCTGCTGGGGTCTGGCTTCGACCCCGGCGTCACCAGCGTCTTCGCGTCCTATATCAAGAAGCATCTGCTCGACACGATCGACACGCTCGACATTCTGGACTGCAATGGCGGCGACCATGGTCAGCATTTCGCCACCAACTTCAATCCGGAAATCAACATCCGCGAAGTGACCGCGCCGTCGCGCCACTGGGCGAATGGCGAATGGGTCGAAGGCCCGGCATTGAGCCACAAACAGACGTTCGATTTCGACCAGGTCGGCGAAAAGAACATGTACCTCATGTATCATGAGGAACTGGAAAGCCTCGCAAAATTCTATCCCGAAATCAAACGCATCCGCTTCTGGATGACCTTCGGCGACGCCTATCTCAAGCATCTCGAAGTGCTCCAGAATGTCGGCATGACCCGGATCGATCCGGTCATCTACAATGGTCAGGAGATCATCCCGCTCCAGTTCCTCAAGGCCGTGCTGCCCGAACCGTCAAGCCTTGGGTCGACCACCAAGGGCAAGACCAATATCGGCGACATCGCCACGGGCCAGAAGGACGGTCAGGAAAAGACCGTCTATGTCTATCAGGTCTGCGACCATGAAGACGCCTATGCCGAAACCGGCAACCAGGCGGTCAGCTACACCACCGGCGTGCCTGCGATGATCGGCGCGGCGCTGATGCTGACCGGGGCGTGGAAAGCCCCGGAAGGCGAAAATGGCGGCGTCTTCAACATCGAACAGTTCGATCCCGATCCCTTCATGGACATGCTCAACAAGCATGGCCTGCCCTGGCAGGTGAAGGAACTGGACGCGCCGCTGGCCTTCTAAACTTGGTCATCCCGGCGCAGGCTGGGATCTCTCTTTTCTTCTGTGGCGCCACAAAGAAGTGAGACCCCGGCTTTCGCCGGGGTGACGGCGCGGCAGGATGGAGTATTACCCCATGGAAACCCGTGCCGGCGATCCCGCCGCTTTCGCCCGCTTCGACCTCTACCGCGTCCCCTCGCCCGCCTTCGTGGTGGATGAGGCCGCGGTACGGCGGAACCTCGCCGTCCTGCGCGACATAGGCGACCGCGCCGGCATCAAGGTCCTGGGCGCGCTCAAGGCTTTCTCGATGTGGTCGCTTGGGGGCGTGCTGGGCGAATATCTCGACGGCGTCTGCGCATCGGGCATCTATGAAGCGCGCCTCGCTCACGAAGAATATCAGGGCGAAGTCGCGACCTATTGCGCCGCCTACAAGCCCGAAGACCTGGCCGAAATCCTCAAGATTTCGGATCATGTGATCTTCAACAGCCCCGGCCAGATCGCCCGTTTCAAGCCCGTCATAGACGCCGCGCGCGCCGACGGCCGCGTCTTCGACATCGGCCTGCGCCTCAACCCCCTCCATCCGGAGGGGGAAGTGCCGAAATATGATCCCTCACAACCGCACAGCCGCCTGGGCTTCCCGGTAAACCAGTTACGCCCCGAACACCTCGAAGGCGTCGACGGCCTGCACATCCATAATCTTTGCGAGCAGGATCTACCCCCGCTGGAGCGGACCTGGGCGGCGATCAAACCGTATGTCATGCCCCATATCGACCGCCTCAAATGGCTCAACTTCGGCGGCGGCCACCATGTCACCCGCGCCGATTACCAGATCGACGACCTCATCGCCTTCTTGGCTGGGATCAAGGCGCAGACCGGCCTCACCCTCTATATCGAGCCTGGCGAGGCTATGGCGCTCGACGCGGGCATATTGGTTGGCGAAATCCTCGATGTGATCGACAACGGGATGCCCGTCGCCATTACCGATATCAGCGCGACCTGCCATATGCCCGACGTGATCGAGGCGCCCTATCGCCCCGCCATGCTGCATGAGCCGGACGATGGCCCGGTCACCCGACTCGGCGGCCCCTCCTGCCTTGCGGGCGACATTATCGGCGACTATCGAATCCCCGGCGGCGCGGAGCCGGGCGCGCGCATCGCCTTCCTCGATCAGGCCCATTATTCGATGGTCAAGACCAACACCTTCAACGGTGTGCCTCTTCCAGCCATCTGGCTGTGGCACTCGGAAACCGATGAACTCAAGGAAATCCGCGCCTTTTCCTATAGCGATTTCAAGACCCGTCTCTCGTAACGCACGTTTCGTAGCCTCCTGCGCAACAAAATTTTCACATGCGCTTTACAGGGGGGACCCCTCCGCATATATCGACCGTCCGCTGCCCCATGGGACTTCCACCGCAAGGCAGCTTTTCGCCCTGAACTACACTGGAGGTCCCTTGAATTGCACAAGCATCCTAGCGCGCTGGGGGTAGCGACCACCCTCAAACCGGCAGCCCCGGTAACGCTGATTCGCCCCGCAGCCGCTGCTAGGGCCGCCCGTTTCTTCGTTGAGAAGTTTCCGGGGCGCTCGCTCTATGCGGTCAAGGCGAACCCGTCACCCGATCTGATCCGCACGCTGTTCGCTAACGGAGTCACGCATTTCGACGTGGCCTCGATCGCCGAAGTGCGTCTGGTCGCCGAGACGCTGACGGGCGAAGAGGGTGTCAAACTCTGCTTCATGCACCCCGTCAAGGCCGAAGAAGCGATCGCGGAAGCCTATCATCGCTACGGCGTGCGCACCTTCTCGCTCGACACGATCGACGAGCTGGAAAAGATCATGCGCGCCTGCGACGATGCGACCGATCTGGAGCTGTGCGTGCGCCTGCGCGTGTCGTCCGAACATTCCGAACTCTCCCTCGCGTCGAAGTTCGGCGCGGAACTGGGCGAAACCCGCGAACTGCTGATGGCCACGCGCCAGGCCGCCGATGCTTTGGGCATCTGCTTCCATGTCGGCAGCCAGGCGATGAGCCCGCAGGCCTATAGCGATGCGATCGAGCGTGTCCGCGCCGCGATCGTCGATGCGGCGGTCACGGTCGACATCATCGATGTCGGCGGCGGCTTCCCGTCCATCTATCCGGGCATGGAGCCGGTCGCGCTCGAAAATTATTTCGAAGCGATCCATCGCGGTTTCGAAAGCCTGCCGGTCAGCTATTCGTCGGAATTGTGGTGCGAACCCGGCCGCGCGCTGTCGGCGGAATATAGCTCGATCATCGTCCGGGTCGAACGCCGTCGCGGCACTGAACTCTACATCACCGACGGCGCCTATGGCGCGCTGTTCGATGCCGCGCATATCGGCTGGCGCTTCCCCGTCGCTCTGTTGCGGGAAGACGAGAGCGAGGAGGAACTGACCGCCTTCTCCTTCTACGGCCCGACCTGCGACGACATGGACCATATGGTCGGCCCGTTCATGCTCCCGGCGGACGTGACTGTGGGCGATTATATCGAAATCGGGATGCTCGGCGCCTATGGCGCGGCGATGCGGACCGGCTTCAACGGCTTCACGTCGGAAGCCACGATCGAAGTCGAGGACGAACCGATGGCCAGCCTCTACACCGAAGTCGTGCCGGTCCGCCGTCGCGCAAACGTCATCAAGCTGGGCTAAACCGACTCCGGTTCCCCCGGAGAGGATGCCTGTTCCCGGCCAACCACGAGCAGGGACGCAAAAAACTGCCAATCCCTCGCCGCTCCCCCCCTCGCGGCGAGGGATTGTCTTATCTGCGGAAGATGCCGACCAGCTCGACATGGGTCGTCCAGCGGAACTGGCCCACTGGCTTGACACTATCGAGCCGATAGCCGGCCGCCGTCAGATGCGCCGCATCGCGCGCGAAGCTTGCCGGATTGCAGGACACATAGGCGATGACCGCCACGGCCGACGCCGCCAGTTGCAACACCTGCTCGCGCGCGCCCGCCCGCGGCGGATCCAGGATCACCGCGGCAAAGCGGTTCAACTCTTCGGGGGTCAGCGGCCGCCGGAAAAGGTCGCGATGATCTGCCGCCAACCGTCGTTGCGCCCGCCCGGCCGCGAGCTTGAGCGAAAGGATCGCATCCCGCGCGCCCTCGCCGGCATAGACCGGACGCCCGTCGCCCAGCGCCAGCGCAAAGGTGCCAAGGCCGGCGAACAGATCGGCGATCGCCCCCGTCTCCGGCAGCGCATCGCGCACCGCGCCGACCAGCGCCGCCTCGCCATCAGGCGTCGCCTGGAGGAAGGCGAAGGGCGGAAAACCCACCGGCACGCCGCCGAAGCTGATCGTCGCCGCCTCCGGCTCCCATCGCGTCTGCGCGCCGTCGCCCTCATCGATGGTCAGCCGCGCCAGCCCATGCGCCCGCGCAAAGTCGCCCAGCGCCTCGTCCGCCGCCAGCCCCTCGACCTTTACCCCCTCCAGCAACAGGTCGACGCCCTGGTCGATCAGAGACATCTTAACATGCGCGGCGCGCTTGTCGGGCAGGATCGTCGCCAGCAGCCCCCGCAGCGGCGCCACCAACGCAAATAGCCGTGGATCGAGCACCGCGCACATTTCCAGGTCGATCAGCCGGTGGCTGCCCTCCTCGGCAAAGCCGATGGTGAGGCGCTTCCCCGCCCGCGCAGCGCGCAACGCCGCCCGTCGCCGGGTCATCGGTGGGGAGATATGGGGCGGCAGCACCGTGGCAGGCGCCACGCCCTGCCCCGCCAGCGCGCCAGTCACCCGCCCCGTCACGAACGCGGCATAGCTCGCCTCGTCCAGTTGCTGGATCTGGCAACCGCCACAGGCCGGGAAATGGGTGCAGGCCGGATCGACATGATGCGGCCCGGCGATGACCAAGCCGCCGGGGCCGATCCGGTCGCCCGGCGCGGTCAGCGGGACATGGCGGCCGTCGGCCGTGATGCCGTCGCCCTTGGCGGCGATGCGGATGATGATGCCGGAATCGGTTGCGTTGTCGGTGTCGGTCACAATCGCGCGGCGATAGCCGCTGGTAGGCTCTCAAGCAAATCATCCGCGACAAAGGCCGGCCCGGCCCGCCGCGCCGCCTCGCCATGCAACCACACCGCCTCGCACGCCGCGCGAAAGGGATCGCCCGTCGCCGCCAGCCGCCCGGCGCACAGCCCGGCCAGCACGTCGCCGGTCCCCGCTGTCGACAGCCAGGGCGAAGCGCCCGTCGCTACCGCCGCTCGCCCGTCCGGCGCGGCGACCACGCTGTCCGCGCCTTTATACACCACGACCGCATCCGATTGTCGTGCCGCGACCAGCGCCCGATCGATCTTGCTGCCGGGCAAGTCCCCGAACAGCCGCTGAAATTCGCCCTCATGCGGCGTCAGGATCGCGCCCGCAGGAATGGCGCGCGCGCCCTCTTCGCCCAGCAAGGTCAGCGCATCCGCGTCCAGCACCAGGGCATGACCAGCGTCCATCGCTGCCGCCAGCCGCGCCCGGCCATCGGCGTCCCGCCCCAGCCCCGGCCCGACCAGCACGACGTCGATCCGTTCGTCCGCCAGCGCCTCGCCGATCCCCTCGGGCGCTTCGATCCGGCGATTGACGACGGCGTGCGGGCCGACGATCGGTCGATCGACAGCAAAGCGCCGCACCGACCCCGCCCCGGAATGGGCCGCCGCGATGCTCGCCAGCAGGCTTGCGCCCGGCATCGCGCCACCGACCACCGCCACCAGGCCGCGCGTATATTTATGCGCGTCGGCCGCCGGCGTCGAAAGGATGGGCGCGCCCAACCGATGCACCGCGCTCGACACCGCTATGCCGATGTCCGCCAGCACCAATCGCCCGCTACGCCCCGCCGCCGGTTGCAACAGATGCGCAGGTTTGTAGGCGCCCAACGCGATGCAGGTGCCGAAACGTGGCACGGCGGACAGCATCGCACCACTATCGCTATCGACCCCGCTCGGCACATCGACCGCATGGCTGATCGCCGCCGCCCCGGCCAGCACGCACAGCCGCGCCGCCACGGCGTCATCCAACCCGCGCGTCAGCCCGGTGCCGAACAGCGCATCGACCAGTTGCGTCGCCGGCGCCGCGCGCATCATATCCTCGATCGGCCCGCCCCATGCCGCCCGCGCCCGCTGGCCCGATAGGGTCCGGCTCGCGCCCAAAGCCGCTACGCGCACCGGCACCCCGCGGTCACGCAATATCCGCGCGATGACATAGCCGTCGCCGCCATTATTGCCCGGCCCGCAGAGTATCAGCGCATCCCGCTTATGCCCGGCGCGCCAGATGATCTCCGCCGCCGCCGCGCCCGCCGTCTCCATCAGCGCATAGTCATCGACGCCCGCATCGAAAGCCGCCTGCTCCGCCGCGCGCATCTCCGCCGCCGTCAGGATCGGCCCGCCGGTCATCGCCCGGAACCGGCCATCCGCGCCGGCAGCCGATAGCGATCGTCGCCCGCGACCACCTCGATCCGCTTGTCATCCAATATGCTGAGCGTCGCCGCCTCCGCGCCATCGGCCGCCTCCAGCCCGCGTCCGTCCGCCAGCACGCGAAAGCGCCGGAAACCGCCATCGGGATGCCGCAGCGTCAACATGTCCCCGGCCTGCTCGACCAGGCAGTCGCGCGCCCATTCGCCCGCCCCCGCCAGCGCGCAATCCGCCTTGCCGTCATCGACCTGCGCGACGTCCACCGCCGCGGCGGAATTATCGCGTGAAGACCCCGCCTCGCCCCCACAACCTGTCAACAGCAGCAGCGCCGCCAGCCCCATTGCGACCCGAATCATGCCAACCGGCTCCTGCATTCCAGCACCACCGGCCCCAATATCGCCGCGAACCGCGCTTGCCCCTCGGCATCACCGACCAGATCCTGCCGCATCTCCACGCCCAGATAGGGGATGCCATTGGCTTCGGCATGGCGGTTCATCGTCGCATTGAGCAATGTCCCGGCATAGGGCAACTGGTCGCCGACCATCAGCCCCGCCGCCTCCAGCAGCGGAATGGCGATCCGCGCTGCGCGATCGTCCCGGTTATACAGCACCCCGATATCCCATGGCCGCTGCTGCCCCGGATCGCTCGCCAATTGCGGCGTGAAACTATGGACCGACAGGATGAAGGGCGACGTCATGCCTTCCAGCAGCGTCGCCACCCGATGATGATAGGGATGGTGGAAGCGCATCATGCGCGCAGCCAGATCCGCGTCGCGGTTACCGGGGATCGCATGGCCATCGCTCATCACCGGCAGCAAGCCGGCTGCATCTTCCTCCCGATTGAGGTCGATCACAAGCCGCGACACGCCGCCCAATATCGCGGTCGCACCTAATTGCCCGGCCAGCAGCCGGCTGACTTCCGCCACGCCAATGTCGATCGCGATATGCTGGCGCAGCAACGCCGGGTCGATGCCCAGGTCGATATCGTCCGGCACATGCGCGGACGCATGATCCCCCACGATCAGCAGGTCCAGTCCGCCGCCGCCAATCTGTGTATAGGCTTCGCTCATGCGCTCCTGATCCGCGTTTCCATCACCCACCAACCGGGATTGGCCCGCCGCACCGCCTGCGCCGCCGCCGCCAGGGCGCGATCGCTGCGAAACAGCGCGAAACAGGTCGCGCCCGATCCCGACATGCGCGCCAGCAGCACATCCTCCTGCGCCGCCAGCATCGCCAGCACATCGCCGATCACCGGCGCGATCGCCAGCGCAGCCGCCTCTAAATCATTACGCCCCATAGCGCACAACACGCCCAGGCTGGAACCATCCAACGGCCCGCGATCCACCCGGTCCCATCCTGCGAAAACCTGCGCAGTCGACACGCCGACGCCGGGATTGACCAGCAGCATCGAACATGCGTCCAGCCCATCGACGGCATGGCGCGCCTGCCTTTCGCCGCGCCCCATAACCATTTGCGTCACGCTGGGCACACAGGCCGGCACATCGGATCCCAGGTCCAATGCCAGCCCCATCAACTCCCCGTCATCGATCCGCACAATCCACAGCCGCGCCAGCAACCGCAGCGCCGCCGCCGCATCCGCCGATCCGCCGCCGATGCCGGACGCCACCGGCAGATTTTTCGTCAGCCGTATCGCCGCCCCGCGCTGCTCGCCCAGATACGCCTGCAACGCGCGCGCCGCCCGCACCACCAGATTGTCCGGACCCGCGTCCAGCGTCGCCCCGAACGGCCCGTCGATCGTCAGGTGGATCGCGCCATCGTCGCTCGCCCATCCCTGCAAGCGATCGCCATCCTCCGCGAAAACGAACAGGCTCTCCAAAGCATGATAGCCATCTTCGCGGCGCGCCCGCACATGCAGCGCGACATTGACCTTGGCGTAGGCGATCTCGGTGACAGGCGTCGTCAACATGTCCACGTCCAGCCCAGCGTCAGGGTGCGGCATATTCGGGCATCATCCCCATCTTGCGCTTCGCCGCCAGCCGCGCTGCCACATCGCCCTCGGCAAAGACCGACGCCGCCGCCCAGGCGTAGCGCGCTTCATAGCGCCGCCCCGCGACCCATAGCGCGTCGCCCAGATGCTCGTTGATCGTGCTGTCGGTCGGCGCCGCCGCTGCCGCCCGCTCCAATACCGGCACCGCCGCATCGACATCGCCCGTCACGAACTGCGCCCAGCCCAGCGAGTCGGTGATCGATGCGTCCTGCGGCTTGAGCGCGCTCGCCTTTTTGAGCAATTCCAGCGCCGCCTCGACATTCTGCCGCCGCTCGATCTGCGCATAGCCCAGATAGTTGAGGATCACCGGCTCATTGGGCGCGATCTTCGCGGCCCGCTCCAGCACCGCCCGCGCCTCGTCCCATCTTTTGCCCTGTTCCAGCGCGCTGCCCTCGAACAGCAGCAACGTCCAGGGCAATTGATCGTCCGCATATCCCGCCTGCGCCGCCCGGAACGCCGCCGCCGCGCCATCGAAATCGTCGCGTTGCGCCAGTAGTCGCCCTAGCCGCACCTGCCGCTCCGCCTCCGCGCCCGGCTCGGCCGCCTGCGCGCGGGCCAGCGCGAGCGCGCGGTCCATGTCGCCCGCCGCCGCCAGCGCGTCGATCAGTTCGGCCTGCGCGAGCGCGCCATACCAGCCATTGGCCGGGACTTTCTCCGCCTCCGCGACGCCGCCCGCCGCATGGCCCTGCGCCGTCAGCAGCCGGGCCGCGACGATATGGATTTCCGGGCCGGTGGGATCGGCGAACGTGGCGATCCGCGCCAATCGAAGCCCCAATGCAGAACTGCCGGAATCGGACGACACATCAGCCGCCAGCCGAGCGAGCAGCCGGGCAAAGCCCTGCGCCGGGGTCGTCGCCGCGCCGGCCGCCTTCAATCCCTTGCCCTTGGCGATATCGGCGCGCGCCTGCGCGAAACTGGCGCTGCCGACCGGCAACAGCGTCAACGCCTCCGCCTTGGCGCCGCGCGCCGCAAATTGCCCGGCAAAGGCCAGCCGCAACGCCGCGCCATCGCCGCTGCGCACCGCCAGCGCCCGCCGCGTCGCGGGCGCCGCCGTCGTCAGGTCGCTCCGCGCCAGCGCCTGTAGCGCCGTATGTTCATCGGCATAGCGCAACCCCAGCGCCGCGAAACGATCCTTGCCATCGATCACCGGCGGCGCATATCGCCCCTCGCCCAGCGATATCCAACTGCGGATAATGGGCGTCAGGAACGCGAAATTGCCTTCCTCCAGCATCCGGTCGGTCAATGTCCGCGCGCCGACCCAATTTTTTGCCGACAGCGCCTCGCCGATCAGCAGGAGCGTGCCGTCGCGTGGCAACAATCCTGCCGCGTCCAGCAGCGCGGCCGACTGCCGCGCCAGCAGCCGGTCCCCGCTTTCCAGCGCCTGCACATAGGATCGCCGGGCAATCTCGATCCGCGCCGGGTCCTGCTTCAGCGCCTCGCGATAGCTGGCGACCGCCAGCCCCAGCGCCCCATCCCCGTCCGCCATCCGCGCCCGCGCATAGGCGTGGAGCGCGCCGTCAGGATCGACCGACGCCCCCGCCATGGTCGGAACCACCGCCGGGGTCGTCAGCATCAGCAACAGGGTCAGGCGCTTACATGTTCGGATAATTCGGTCCTCCGCCGCCTTCGGGTACGACCCAGTTGATATTCTGGGTCGGGTCCTTGATGTCGCACGTCTTGCAATGGACGCAATTCTGCGCGTTGATCTGGAACCGGGGATTGCCCTCTTCCTGACCAACCACTTCATAGACGCCCGCCGGACAGTAACGCTGCGCCGGCTCGTCATAAAGGGGCAGATTGTAGCTGATCGGGATCGCCGGATCTTTGAGCTGCAAATGGACCGGCTGGTCCTCCTCGTGATTGGTGTTCGACAGGAACACCGACGACAGCCGGTCGAAGCTCACCACGCCATCGGGCTTGGGGTAGGCGATCTTAGCGCAGCTATCCTTGGGCCAGATCTTCTCATTGTCGGCCTTGTGCTTCATCGTGAAGGGTAGGCCGATCTTGAGCGTGCGCATCCACATGTCGATGCCCGCCAGGAGTGTGCCGATCGTCCCGCCGAACTTGGACAGCAAAGGCTCGGCATTCTTGACCAGCTTCAACTCGTCCGCGATCCAGCTCGACCGCAGGCGCAACTCATAATCGTCCAGCACGTCGCGGGCGCGCTCATTCTGGATCGCCTCGAACGCCGCCTCGGCCGCCAGCATCCCCGACTTCATCGCGGTATGGGTGCCCTTGATCCGGGGCACGTTCACGAACCCGGCCGAACAGCCGATCAGCGCGCCGCCGGGGAAGACCAGCCTGGGGATCGACTGCCAGCCGCCCTCGTTGATCGCGCGCGCGCCATAGGACACGCGGCGCCCGCCTTCCAGGAACTTGCGGATTTCCGGGTGCTGCTTCCAGCGCTGGAACTCCTCGAACGGATAGAGATGCGGGTTGCGATAGCCCAGCCCGACGACGAAGCCCAGGGCGACTTGGCCATTGGCCTGATGATAGAGGAAGCCGCCGCCATAGGCATCGGTCAATGGCCATCCCTGCGAATGGATAACCAACCCCGGCTTATGCATCGCGGGATCGATGTCCCACAATTCCTTCATGCCCAGGCCATAGACCTGCGGCTCGCTGTCGGCGTCCAGCGCGAACTGGCGTTTCAAAATCTTGGTCAGGTGGCCGCGCGCGCCTTCGGCGAAGAAGGTGTATTTCGCGTGCAGTTCCAGGCCCGGCTGATAATCGCCCTTATGCTCGCCTTCGCGGTCGACGCCCATGTCGCCGGTGGCGACGCCCTTCACGCTGCCATCCTCATTATAGAGGATTTCGGCCGCCGCGAATCCGGGGAAGATTTCCACGCCCAGCGCTTCGGCCTGTTCGCCCAGCCAGCGGCACAAATTGCCCAGCGATCCGGTGTAGGTGCCCTTATTGTGCATCCAGCCGGGCGTCATGATGTGCGGCATGGCGATCTTGCCGGTCTTGGTCAGGAACCAGTGCTGGTTGTCCGTCACCGGCACATCGGCCAGCGAACAGCCCTGCGTCCGCCAGTCGGGCAGCAGTTCGTCCAGCGCCTTGGGATCTATCACCGCGCCGGACAGGATATGGGCGCCGATTTCCGACCCCTTTTCCAATACGCACACCGCCAGTTCCTGGCCCGAATCATTCGCCAATTGCTTCAACCGGATGGCCGCCGACAGACCGGCCGGCCCTCCACCGACGATCACGACGTCATAGGGCATCGAATCCCGTTCGCTCATTCATCCCTCCATTGGGGCGATCGGCGGGCTGCACCCCGTCCTCTCCAATCGCCGCATTAGTCCAACACTTTACCAGTCAAGGCGATGAAGCACCTTGACCCCCTCGTCAACCTCTGGCCCTAACTGTTCGCGATGCGGGGATTATTGCAGGATGATGCGGCGACCGCCGACGCCTATCTGGCGTGGTGGCGGCTGGCGGGCGTGGATAGCGCCATAGGCGAATCGCCGGTTAACTGGCTGCGCCCTGTCGTTGCGCGCTCCGCGACCCCGATGGCCGCCACGATTACAGCGTCCATCGTGGAAAAACCGCGGACGCTCGAATCGTTCCTTGAATGGCTCGCCCATGATCCTGCCCAGCCCGAACGGCGCTGGACGGGCGCACAGATTGCGCCGTCCGGCCCGGCGCAGGCGACGCTGATGGTCGTCACCGACCTGCCCGATCCTTTCGATATCGGCGAAGGCCGGCTGCTGGCCGATCGCGCCGGATTGCTGTTCGACGCGATGCTGCGGGCCATCGGCCTTCACCGCGACGCCATCCACCTCGCTTCGCTCTTCACCGCCCGTCCGCCCGGCGGCATGGTGGAGGCGGCGGACCTGGTCCATGCGGCCGATCGGATGCGCACCCATGTCGCGCTGGCTCAGCCGCGCCGCCTGCTGTTGTTGGGCGATCGGACGATCCGTGCGCTGATGCCGACGGACGGCGCGGCATCGTCCGATAGTTTACGCCAATTTAATCATGATGGCGGCATTGTGCCCGCTGTCGCCACATTCCACCCCCGGCTGCTGCTGACCCAGCCTGCGGCCAAGGCGGAATGCTGGCGCGCCCTGCAAAGCCTGATCGAGGAAACCCGTCCGTGATTCGCGCCGCGACCCAAATGTCCCGTTTCGTCCTGATCGCCATGGGCCTGGCCGCTGCGCTTCCTGCAAAGGCCGAAACCGCCCCCTCCATACCGACACTGTCCATGCAAAACTCGCCGCTGCAACTGGGTGACGGCGACAAGGCGCGCTATCGCGCTATTTTCTCTGCGTTGCAGGCGCAACAATGGAGCGAGGCCAAGGCGATGATCGCTGCGCTGGATGCGCAGGATGCCGTCCGGCCGCTGGCCTTGTCCGAACTCTATCTGGCGAAGGGATCGCCGCGGGTCGAACTGTTCGACCTGCTGGACCTTATCAACAAGGCCGCCTGGCTGCCCAAGGCCGACCAACTTTCTCGTTTGGCGCAAAAGCGCGGCGCCACCATCCTGCCGGACTTGCCGCAAATTCAGAAGATGGTCTGGCTGGGTTCCGCCCCGCGCCGCCAATATGTCGCCGCGATCAAGACCGATGCGCTGGCCCAGGCGCTCGCCGGCCAGATCCAGACTTATGTGAAGAATGACGATCCGGCCGGCGCCGAAGGGCTGCTCGCCACCGGCGAAGCAGGATTGACCTCCGAAGGGCTGACCGAAGTGCGCCAGCGCGTCGCCTGGGCCTATTATATAGAGAATGACGATGTGAACGCCCGCCGCATGGCCGTGCGCGCGCTCGAAACCCGCACCGGCGGCGATTGGACGGTGCAGGCGCACTGGACCAATGGCCTTGCCTCTTGGCGTCAGAATGACTGCCGCACCGCCGCCCCCGCCTTCGCCAATGTCGCCGCGCTGGCGGGCGACGCCGACATGCGCGCCGCCGGCGCCTATTGGGCTTCGCGCGCCTATATGGTCTGCGGAGAAGCGGAGAAGGTCGCGGCCTATCTCAAACAGGCCGCCCGTTCGGACGAAACCTTTTACGGCCTGCTCGCCCGCGAATCGCTCGGCCTGCCCATGCAGGCCGCCGCGCTGGTCAGCCGTTTCAGCGACATCGACTGGGGCGTGCTCAAGGGCAGCCCCAACGTCCACGCCGCCATTGCCCTTTCGGCGATTGGCGACAATGGCCGCGCCGACGAAATCCTGCGCTATCAGGCCAAAATCGGCGGTCCGGCGCAATATGATGCGCTTTTGCGCCTCGCCGGCGCGCTCAGCCTGCCCGCAACCCAACTCTGGCTCGCCCATAATGGCCCGGCCGGCAAGCAGCCGGCCAGCTTCGCCCGCTTCCCCGCGCCAAACTGGCGGCCCGATGGCGGCTGGCGCGTTGATCCCTCGCTCATTTACGCCCACACGCTCCAGGAATCGGGCTTCCGCTCCGATGTCGTCAGCAGCGCGGGCGCACGCGGCCTGATGCAGGTCCGTCCCGGCACCGCCGGCGATGTGGGCCTCACCAACGCATCGCAACTCTTCGTGCCGTCCACCAACATGGAATATGGCCAGCGCTATCTGGAATCGCTGCGCGACATGAGCGCGACCGGCGGTCTGCTGCCCAAGGTGATGGCCGCCTATAATGCCGGCCCGCAGCCGGTCGATCGCTGGAACACGCAGGTCCATGACAAGGGCGATCCGCTGCTCTTCATGGAATCGCTGCCCTATTATGAAACCCGCGCCTATGTGAACATCGTCATGCGCAACTACTGGATGTACCAGATCCAGGCGAAGGGCAGCGCCGATTGCCTGACCGGCATGGCGCAGGGCATGTGGCCGACCTTCCCCAATGCCAAGGGCGTAAAGCTGGTGCGCCTGAGCAAGGCGGATGGCCGTGCGTCAACGGGCGCCAGCATGGGCGGCGGTTCCGACTGATGCCGATCGATGAGGGCCGGGCCTTCATTCCCGTGCGGATCGCCGTCCTCACCGTCTCCGACACGCGCGGCCTGGCGCAGGATCGCTCCGGCGACGCCCTGGTCGAACGGCTGGAAAGCGCCGGCCATATCCTCGCCGCCCGCTATATCGAGCGCGACGACCGGTCCGCCATCGTCGCCCGGCTGCACGCCTGGATCGACGATCCGCAGATCGACGTCATCCTCACCACCGGCGGCACCGGCGTCACTGGCCGCGACGTCACGCCCGAAGCCCTCGCCCAGGTGCAGGACAAGGAAATCCCCGGTTTTGGCGAGTTGTTCCGCTGGCTGAGTTACCAGAGCATTGGCACCTCCACCATCCAGTCCCGCGCCACAGCCTGCGTCGCGCGCGGCACCTATATCTTTGCGCTGCCCGGATCGACCGGCGCGGTAAAGGACGCATGGGACGGTATCCTCGTCACCCAACTCGACAGCCGTTTCCGCCCCTGCAACTTCGTTGAACTGATGCCGCGGCTGATGGAGCATTAAGGCCCACCGTCTATTTAATTAGTTAGCTAACAAATGAAAATGACGAATGCGATTCTAGTGTCGCATTTCTTGTCTCATTTGACATTTTGTTCCCTTCATGTTCTCATGCCCCATGGCGATCGAGAAAGGCAGGGGCGCAACGCTGAACGGCGACAGCCACCGCTTCAACCTCCGCCAACGGGAGGCCGACGGCGATTGGCTCGATGCGGTCGAGCATCTGGACGGTCCCGTCCCCCGCCGCCGGACCCAGGTCACGGTCGAACATCCCCGCACCATCCTGACCCGCAACGCCAGCCCCGACATCGGCTTTTCCCAATCGATCAACGCCTATCGCGGATGCGAACATGGCTGCATCTATTGCTTCGCGCGCCCGTCCCATGCCTATCACGACTTGTCCCCCGGCCTGGATTTCGAAACCAGATTATTCGCCAAGCCCGACGCCGCAAAACTGCTGCGCGCCGAACTGTCGAAGCGTAACTATGTCGTCGCACCCATCGCCATGGGCACCAATACCGACCCATATCAGCCGATCGAAAAGGATTGGCGCATTACGCGGGACATCTTGGAATTGCTGGTCGAAACCCGCCACCCGACGTTCATCACCACTAAGTCCGACCGCATCCTGCGCGACATCGATATGCTTGCCGATCTGGCGCGCGACCGGCTTGTGGCCGTGATGCTATCCGTCACCAGCCTCGACCCCGCCATTGCCCGCACCCTGGAACCCCGCGCGCCGCATCCGCTGCGCCGGATCGAGGCGATCCGTCAGCTATCGGCGGCCGGCATCCCCGTCACCGCCAGCATCTCGCCCGTCATCCCCGCCATTACCGACCATGAGATCGAAGCCCTGGTCGCCCGCGTCGCGGAGGCGGGGGCACGCGAGGTGACCTTCATCCCGGTCCGCCTGCCGCACGAAGTCGCTCCTCTGTTCCGTGCCTGGCTCGACGCCCATTATCCCGATCGCGCGGCCAAGGTGATGGCGATCATCAACGACCTGCGCGGCGGCCGCGACAACGACCCCGATTTCGGCTCCCGGATGCGCGGACAGGGCGTCTGGGCCGACCTCATCCGCACCCGCTTCAGCAAAGCCCGCAAGCGCGCAGGCCTCGGCGCGGAACGGCTGACCCTGCGCACCGACCTCTTCCGCCCACCCGAAGGCGCGCAGATGCTGTTGTTTTAGCCTCCGTTGTTCGGGCGGCTTTGGGTGGCCGACTATGGTCCCAAAACGACAGCGCAAAACCCGCTGCAATCATCCTACCAACCGCATCGCCGTTCGCCGCGTGCGCGTCTTGTAGCCGTCCGCCTTCACATCCATCCGCTCGAAGCAGTGGATCGACAGCCCCTTGATCGTAGAGATTGCATCCACCTGATCCGCGCCCAGGCTATAGGTGTCGCCCAGAAACAGCCGCGCCGCCTGCCCCTCGCCCACCGGCGCGCGCAGGAACACCTCGCTCCGCCCTCCACTCGCACCCGCCAGCAAAGCCGCCAGCGCCTCGACCGCCTGCGGGGTCTCCACATCGACCGTCAATTCCATGCGCGATGCGCTCGCGATCGCCCTGAACGGCTCGACCCCCCGCACCGTCACGCGCGGGGTCTCCTCGCCCGGCAACCGGTCCAGTTCCACCACCAGCAGCGCGCAGTCGCCATCGGCGGCCAGTTCCTCGATCGCCTTGCACGCACCCTCGTCAAAGCAACTCGCCTGAAACTGGCCGCTCTGGTCGGAGAAGGTCGCGTTGGCGTAGCGCGCCCCGCGCTTGGTTTCGCGCCAGCGCACATCCTCGACCATCGCCGCCATGATCGTCATCGCCCGCCCTTCGGCGTTGGGCGCAGGCATCGGCGCCTGGCACACCGCGCCATAGCTGCGCGCGCCCCGCGCTTCGGCCAGATGCTTGTAGCGATCGACCGGATGCGCCGAGAAATAGAAACCGAACGCCTCCTTTTCCTGCGCCATGCGATCCGCCACGGTCCAGGCCTGATGCGGCGGAATGCGGACGTCGGCATGCGGCGTCTCGACATCGCCGAACAGGCCGCCCTGCCCGCTTTCGCGCGCCGCTGCATTGCTCGACGCCACCGACAAGATGGTTTCCGCTGCGGCATGAACGCCCGCCCGATCGGCATGGACGCCATCGAACGCCCCCGCCGCCGCCAGGCTTTCCAACTGCCGCCGGTTCAGCAATCGCGGCTCGATCCGGTCGGCAAAGTCGTCCAGCGTCTGGAACGGCCCCGCCGCCTCGCGCTCGGCGACCAGTTGCTCCATCGCCTTCTCGCCCACGCCCTTGAGGCCGCCCAGCGCGTAGCGCACGGCAAAGCCCAACCGCTTGTCCTCGCCTTCACAGGGCACGGCCTCGACGGTGAAGTCGGCCTGGCTGCGGTTGAGATCGGGCGCCAGGCAGGTCAGCCCCATGCGCCGCATATCGTCCACGAAAACCGTCAGTTTTTCGGTCAGATGGATATCGAACGCCATCGACCCGGCGTAGAATTCCGCCGGATAATGCGCCTTCAACCACGCCGTCTGATAGGCGAGCAGCGCATAGGCGGCGGCGTGCGACTTGTTGAAGCCATAGCCGGCGAACTTGTCGATCAAGTCGAACAGTTCGTTCGCCTTGGCCGGCTTGATGTCGCTCGCGGCGCAGCCTTCGACGAAGCGCGAGCGCTGCGCGTCCATTTCGGCCTTCACCTTCTTGCCCATCGCGCGGCGCAGCAGGTCGGCGTCGCCGAGCGAATAGCCGGCCAGGATTTGCGCGGCCTGCATTACCTGTTCCTGATAGACGAAGATGCCGTATGTTTCTTCGAGGATCGGCTTCAGCAATATGTGCGGATATTCAATCTCTTCCTGCCCGTTCTTGCGGCGGCCGAACATCGGGATATTGTCCATCGGGCCGGGGCGATAGAGCGAGACGAGCGCGATGATATCGCCGAAATTGGTCGGCCGCACCGCCGCCAGCGTCTTGCGCATCCCTTCCGATTCAAGCTGGAACACACCGACTGTGTCGCCGCGCTGGAGAAGGTCGTAGACCGCACCATCGTCCCAGGCGAGCGTGTCCAGATCTACGGTCACGCCCCGCGCCGCCAGCAACTGCACCGCCTTCTGCAACACCGACAGGGTTTTCAGACCCAGAAAGTCGAACTTCACCAGCCCCGCGCCCTCGACATATTTCATGTCGAACTGGGTCACCGGCATGTCCGATCGCGGATCGCGATAGAGCGGCACCAGTTGCTGCAACGGCCGGTCGCCGATCACCACGCCGGCCGCATGGGTGGAACTGTGACGCGGAAAGCCCTCCAGCTTCATCGCATAATCGATCAGGCGGCGGACCTGCTTGTCATTGTCATATTCCGCCCGAAACTCGGCGACCCCGTTCAGCGACCGCTCCAGCGTCCACGGATCGGTCGGGTGGTTCGGCACCAGCTTGGCGAGCCGATCGACCTGGCCATAGCTCATCTGGAGCACACGCCCGGTGTCCTTGAGCACCGCGCGCGCCTTGAGCTTACCGAAGGTGATGATCTGCGCCACATGGTCCGCGCCATATTTCTGCTGGACGTAGCGGATCACCTCGCCGCGCCGGGTTTCGCAGAAATCGATGTCGAAGTCGGGCATCGACACGCGTTCCGGGTTCAGGAAGCGTTCGAACAGCAGGCCGAGCTGCAGCGGATCGAGATCGGTGATCAGCAGCGCCCAGGCGACGACCGATCCCGCGCCGGACCCACGGCCCGGTCCCACCGGAATGTCATGATCCTTCGCCCATTTGATGAAGTCGGCGACGATCAGGAAATAGCCCGGAAAACCCATCTGGATGATGATGTCCGTCTCGAACTTGAGACGCTCGATATAGGGCTGGCGCGCCTCGTCCGCGATGATGCCCAACTTCGCCAGACGCGCGTCCAGTCCGGCGCTCGCCAGGTCGCGCAGCATCCTTGCTTCGCCCTCGATATCGCCGGCCAGGCTGGGCAGGATCGGCTTGCGTTTGGGCGCGGCCACGGCGCAGCGTTGCGCGACCACCAGCGTATTGGCCAGCGCTTCGGGCAGATCCTCGAACAGGCGCTTCATCTCGCCCGCCGGCTTCATCCAGGCGTCAGGCGAACTGGTGCGGCGATCGGGCATGTCGACATAGGCACTGTCGGCGATGCACAGCATGACGTCATGCGCTTCATGGAAATGCGGTTCGGTGAAACAGGTGGGGTTGGTCGCCACCAGCGGCAGGTTGCGATCATAAGCGAGGTCGAGCAGATGCGGCTCCGCCTTGCCCTCCACCGGGTCGAGCCGGCGGCAAATTTCGACATACAGCCGATCGGGAAACAGCGCCTCCAGCCGCTCGACATAGGCGACCGCCGCGTCGGGCTGGTCCTCCGCGAACAGCCGCGCCAAAGCGCCCTCGCCACCCGCCGTCAGGGCGATGAGGCCATCGGTCCGCCCGGCCAGCGCCTCGACCGTCACATGCGGCACTTCTTCGACCGGTCGATCCAGATGCGCCATCGATACCAGCGCGCAGATATTGTCATATCCCGCGGCGTCCTGCGCATAGAGCGCCAGCCAGTCATGCATCGGCGCATTGGCCGGCCGCCCCGGCCGCAATACGCCCAGCATCGCGCCGATGATCGGCTGCACGCCTTCATCCTTGCATCCGTCGGAAAAGGCCATCGATCCGTAAAGCCCGTTGCGATCGGTGATCGCCGCCGCCGGAAAGCCCAAAGCCTTGGCCTGCTTGGCGATCTTCTTGGGATCGATCGCCCCTTCCAGCATGGTGTAGGAGGAAAAGACGCGCAGCGGTGCGAAGTGAGCATGGGGCATGTCGGCCAATCTAGGGACGATCCCTGATTCGTCCCAGTCCTTCGAAAAGGAAATCTGTGGGTAAAGCGCCTGCGCGTCATCCTTAACAGATTGCCAACCTGTTGCCGCTACCTTCGCCGCATCATGCGTCTCTCCACGATCACCAATTGGGCCTATGGGGCCACCGTCGCTCTCACTCTTTTTTCCGGCGTCACCATGTTGATGGCGTCGAGCGCGGAGGAGCGCGAGCGCGCTGCGGTGGCGCAGCGCGCGACCTTCGATCGCGCGACCGCCACGCTGGAGGAGGATGTCTATCGTTTGACCGAACAGGCCCGCGGCTTCGTGATTACCGGCGATCCCAGCCATCTGATCGCCTATCGCCGGGAAAAGGAGGCGCTGCGTTCCGTCGAGCAGCGCATTACCCATCTGCGCGACGTCGGCGCGGACGACGCCGAATTGACCGCCCTGCGCCAGGCGATGCACTGGGCCGACGCCCTGACCGAGGAGCAGGACGCCGCGATCCGCGCCGCTGAGGCCAACGACGACAGGACCGCCCGCACCATCCTGTTCGGCGACGAATATGGCCGGGAACTGGATCGGGTCGCGGCCCAGGTCGGCAAGTTCCAATATATGCTCGACCAGCGCACCGATCATGCGGTGGTGCGCGCGACCGACACGGCCCGGCAATGGCGGACCATGTCCGAAATCATGCTGGGCATGACGGCGCTGCTGTTTCTGTGCGTTCTTTATTTCGTGCTGAAACGGCGCATCCTGCGGCCGGTGGTGCGGCTGAGCGACGTCGTCACCCGCCTCGCCGCCCAGGATTATGACGCCATTCCGCCCGAATCCGCGCATGTCGATGAAATCGGCGACATGGCTCAGGCCGTCCGCATCTTCCGCGAAAACGGGCTGGAGCGGCAACGGCTGGAGAAGGAGCGCGACGCCGACCGTATGATGCGCGACCTGATCTCGCGCCTGACGCAACGGCTCCAGGGTTGCGACAATGTCAGCGACCTGGTCGATGTCGTGCGCCGCTTCGCCCCGGAGATCGCGCCCGATTTTCCGGGCCGGCTCTATATCCACGACAATCGCCGCAACGCCATGACCCAGGCCTGCGACTGGCTGGCCCCGGCTTATTCGCGCGGCGAATTTCCGCCCTCGGCCTGCTGGGCGCTGCGGCGCGGTCAGACCCACCGACCGATCGGCGAGATGGTGGACATACCGTGTGAGCATTTGGGCGAGCATCTCGGCGTGATGGAAAGCCTCAGCAGCATCTGCATCCCGCTCGCCGCGCAGGGCGAAAGTATCGGGATGCTCTATTATGAAGAACCGACGGACAGCAGCGCCGATCATCTGGAACGCACCGGTCAATATCTGGATATGCTGGCCGAAAATATCGGCTTGGCGCTCGCCAATCTGCGCCTGCGCGACGCGCTGCGGGACATGGCGATGGCCGATGCGCTGACCGGCCTGCCCAACCGGCGCCAGTTCGACGCCATGCTCCAGACGTTGGTGCAGGACGCCGATCGCCACGGCGCGCCGCTGGCCTGCCTGATGGTCGATATCGACCATTTCAAGCGATTCAACGACAGCTATGGCCATGATGCGGGCGACGCCGTGCTGCGCGCCGTGGGCAATGTGCTGGGCGACTCGCTGCGCGAACATGGCCACGCCTTCCGTCTGGGCGGCGAAGAGTTCGTCATTTTGATGCCAGGCTTCACCCTGGATCAGGCGCTGGGCCGCGCGATGCAGATTCAACGCCGCATCCAGGATTTGCGCCTGGGCCATAATGGCAAGGAACTGGGACCGATCACGGCCTCTTTCGGCCTGTCCGCCTTCCCCGATCATGGACGGCCCGACCGGCTGCTTCAGACCGCAGACGCCGCGCTGCTGCGCGCTAAGACGGAAGGTCGGGACCGCATCCTGGTCGCGACCGTCCGAGACGGGGCTTCAGTGGCGGCCTAGGCGCCTTGCAACACGCCTTCATGCAGCCGCACCACCCGGTCCATCTTCTGCGCCAGCCGCTCATTATGCGTCGCCACGAGCGCGGCGGACCCTTCGCCCCGCACCAGCCGCAGAAATTCCGACAGCACGACGTCCGCCGTCCGCTCGTCCAGATTGCCGGTCGGCTCATCCGCCAGCACCAGCGCCGGGCGGTTGGCCAGCGCGCGCGCGACAGCGACGCGCTGCTGTTCGCCCCCGGACAGCTGGCTCGGCCGATGGTCGAGACGATGGCCCAGCCCCAGCGCCGTCAGCAGCGATTCCGCCCGCGCCTTCGCCGCCGGCATCTCGACGTCGCGGATCACCTGCGGCAGGATGACATTCTCGGTCGCGTTGAAATCGGGCAACAGATGATGGAACTGATAGACGAAGCCCAGCGCATCGCGGCGCAATCGGGTGCGGCCGTCATTGTCCAGCTTCGCCGCTTCTTCGCCGTCGATGCGGATCGATCCGTCGAACCCGCCCTCCAGCAGCCCCACCGCCTGCAACAGCGTCGATTTGCCCGAACCGGACGGCCCTAGCAGCGCGACGATCTCGCCCGGCCCTACGGTCAGGTCAATGCCCCGCAACACGTCGATGGTGACGCCGCCCTGGGTGAAGCTGCGCGCAAGGCCCGTGACCTTCAGTATATCATTCATAACGCAGCACCTGGACAGGATCGGTATTGGCGGCCTTGAAGGCCGGATAGAGCGTGGCGAGGAAACTGAACACCAGCGCCATGATGCAAATCACCGCAATCTCCACCGGATCGGGCTGCGATGGCAGTTCGGTCAGGAATCGGATCGAGGGGTCCCACAGATTCTGCCCCGTCACGAACTGGATCGCATTGACCAGGCTTTGGCGGAAGAAGAGGAAAGTGAAGCCCAATATCATGCCAGCCACCATGCCCAGCGTGCCGATGGTGACGCCCACGGTCATGAAAATCTTGACCAGCCCCACCCGGCTCGCCCCCATCGTCCGCAAAATCGCGATGTCGCGGGTTTTGGCGCGCACCAGCATGATGAGCGAGGAGAGGATGTTGAACACCGCCACCAGCACGATGATCGACAGCACGACGAACATCGCCACCCGCTCCACCGCCAGCGCCTCGAACAGCGATGCGTTCATCTGCCGCCAATCGGTGATGGCCGCGCGGCCGGCGACCTTGCCCGCCAGCGGCTCCAATATCTGGCCCACCTTGTCGGGATCGATCGTTTCGACCTCAATCATGCTGACGACGTCGCCCAGCAGCAGCAGCGTCTGGGCGTCCTCCACCGGCATGACCACCATCGCCTTGTCATAATCATAGATGCCGACTTCGAAGATCGCCGACACCTGATAGCCGACCTGCCGCGGCACCGTGCCGAACGGCGTCGATCGCCCCGCCGGATTGATGATGGTCAGGCTGTCGCCCAGCTGGATGCCCAGATTTTCGGCCAGCCGCGATCCGATGCCGATCTTGCCGCCATTGGCGACCAGATTGTCCAGGCTACCGGCCAGAACCTTGCCCTTGAGCGTCTTGTTGGCGCGAATGTCGGGTACGGTCATGCCCCGCACCAGCACCGCCTCCACCCGGCCGTTGAACGTCGCGAGCAGCGGCTGTTCGATCATCGGCGTGGCGCTGGTGACGCCGGGGGTCGCCTTCGCCTGTTTCAGCACGGACTGCCAGTCGGGCAGGCGCCCGCCATAGCCCTGCACGACGGCATGGCCGTTCAGGCCGACGATCTTGTCGAACAGTTCGGCGCGGAAGCCGTTCATGACGCTCATGACGATGATGAGCGCGGCGACACCCAGCATGACGGCGGCCAGGCTGATGCCGGCGACCAGGAAGATGAACCCCTCCCCCTTGCCTGGCAGCAGGTAGCGCTTGGCGATCATGCGTTCGTAACGGGATAGAATCATGTGGCGCGAACGGCCCCTTGCAGGATGGTCTGCCTGACGCTCTAGGCATGGAGCCTGACAACGGCAAGCATTGCCCGATTGTTGCATCGTGGCCACAGCGACGAACGGAAAATAGCACGGCCCGGATTTTGGCCGTGACTCAGGCCCCCGGCGGTCATAGCAAGACAGTCGAAGCACAGGTGAATGGCCGTGGTTCAGGGATACTGCATCCCGTTTCGAGCTTAGGGGGCTGAGAAGCGGTTGAGGCAGGCCAAGGGGGAGACGAGCAATCGTCCATTAAACACCCGGATCGTGAAAACACGATCCGGGTGTTTTTTATTGCGCCTTATCGCCATCACAACTTGCTTATTCGAACGGGCCGTAATTGTTATGGCGGGTTACCGTCCAGGCAACTTGTCCCTTGGCCTGAATAGGGCGTCGCCGATCGGCAATTCGGAAAAATGTCGTTGAACCCGGCATAAACTCAGAAGAGTGTCGTATTTTGCTCGCCCACCCCGATTGTCGGAGCACAGCAAATATCGCAGGATACCACCCACAGAATCAAGTAAGCCACCTGAAATTGGGGTTCAAATGCATCATTTCCTTATTGTCCATGCGAAAAATGTCGATGCCCGCAACAGGCTTCTTGATCGATTGAAAATGGGTGTCGATCATCTGGTTCCTTACGTGCCGGCCAGAAAAAAAATATTGTCCCTATCCGACAATGCCTTTTTCGCATCGACGGAAAGTCACGATTTCCTGGGGCTAGGTGAAAAAAGCGTCGTTAGGGATGGTAATCTCGCGGCATTTGACGGGTACTGCGCTCTCAAAAACCACAACCAGAAGAGTGTCGATTACATATATGATCTCTTCCGGCAACACAGGGCCTTTACGGTAAACGATCATATCGACGGCGAACTATGCGCAGCCAGCTATGATTTCAACACTGGAACATTGAGTATTTTATCTGACTTCACTGGTCTACGACCCATATATTTTATTGAAGATGATAATTATTTTGCGGCGTCGAACCGACAGATGTTTCTCAATCCCTTGCTCACGCCGACGGCGAAACTGGAAATTGATTTTTCACAGATTGCAGACCTTCTGGGTAAGGGCAACAAGTTCACGGACCGCTCCTTCCTAAAAGGCGTGCGATTGTTGCGGCCGGGATTTGCAGGCGTATTCACACCTGGAAAGGGTTTCGAAACGCGGCGGTCCGGGGAGCCTATATTCACCGCACGGGGCGAACCGTCACGGGCCGACTATATTCGTTCGGTTTCCGAACTCGTCAATAATTTCGACACATTATCCAGAATGCCAGGCTTACAAGATCAGCCGATCCGGATATCGCTGACTGGCGGTGAAGATTCACGTCTGGTTCTGGCGGCGGCACTGGAAAGCAGCGTTGCCGATCGTATTGAAACCTTCACATATGGCTTCGCCGACAATCCTGATATTGCGGCCGCCGAAATGGTGGCGCAAAAGGCGGGGGTTCCCCACGTAAAGAATATTCACACACCCCCCACCTCAGTCTCGGAACGGCCCTTAGACAAAATTTGGGACGATTTGCGCCGCCACGCTTTTCGCTTCGAAGGGGCGCCGGGCGCATGGGACGGCGGAGCAGCAACGGCGACCCAGGTCCGCCTCGATCTGGTGGGCTATTTCGATTCCTATTTCAAACGGGTTCGCCCCTCCAACGCATTGATCGATGTCGTGTCCCGCGATGTTGCTCGTGCGTTTATGAAAGAGCCTCAGCAAGATTTTGACCCTATGGGAATTTTGCAGCCGTCTGCCATTGCCGCAGATGAGGCTTTTTGTGACAATTGGCTCGAAACGGTGCTGGATGAAGGCGCCGAGCTGAATGACATTCCTGAACTGTTTTATTTCGATTTCCGCTTGCCATGGTGGGGCGGGGCCATGGCGGCGAATGTCGGCTCTCTGTGTCGAATTGCGCCTTTAGCGTCCAAATTCGCTTCGCGTACAGGTTTGAAGCAAAGCCTGGTCGACCGGCGCGAGCGTAAATTCATTTTTGAAGCCATGCTAACCCTGCGGCCGGACCTGCTTGAACTACCCTATCTGAACAAGAAATGGCCTGACCATTTCCAAGCTCGATCAGCGAGGGTGAAATTGCCAGGAACCGAGCTGCGGCTGCCGACACCCAAGCATCCGTCTGCCCCATCATGGCACATCACTCTGGCCAAACGCGGCGGCAGCCATATCCGCGATTATATCCGATCCCACGATTTCAGCGGGCTGGAGGAAATGGTCGATATCGATCGACTGATGTTGTTTTTGGAGGATGCAAGCCGCGTAAACAATACGCCTATAGTAAGAACGATCGTCAACCTATGCGAAATTCTCGTTCTGGCGGCTGGGGACCAGGTTCGTTCACCGGACAAAATCGCAAATTCGCGAATAAATGCGCCGGACTTGATCACAAATATTCCGAATTTTTCTGACACCCCGATGACAATCCCGGTTGAGGTTCGCACGCCCGGACTACAAGCTCGCAACTTTGACATCGCATTTCCTAAAGAAAAATTGCGCAATGTGCGGATCGACCCTGCGTCAAAGCCTTCAAATCTCGTCCTGCACAGCATGATGTTACGCCGGCAGGATGGAACGGTCGCGACACTGGAACTCGCCAAACTGCAAACCAATGGCGAGTTGGCCATGGTGGCGCGCCCGGATGGTGGCGTGGACCTGCGCGCGTCGGGCCAGGATCCTCATATTTATCTGCCAAAGGGTACGGATTTATCGGACATAGCAGGGTGTATCTTCAAACTGTCTCTGCCTCCTTCTGGCGGAAATCTAGAGATTTTCTTCGATTATGGAAACGGATTTACGCGAGAAGGCATGGTGGGCATCGCTTATTAGGCACTACCGCCCTGACTGCCAGCGGACCCGAAAGCGCGACGCTGCCCGCTCCGATCATTGATCCGTTGAAAGCCAGTCCGCTGCTTCGCCCCTATTCGCCAACGTGAAATTTCTCATCCTGAACGTCATGGTGACGCGATAAATCCCGCGCCGCATCCATCTTGAAACCGCATTCAGGACGACCATATCCAACCTGTCCGGTCGCCTCCATGGGGCCGGGCGTTCTACCACCGGACGCCTATATCAGGGTTCGGTTCGTTCATTTTGCTCTTTGGGAGATTATGAAATGCGTGCTTTTGACCTGACCCCCTATCGCCGCTCCACCGTCGGCTTCGATCGTCTGTTCGACCTGATCGAAAACAACGCCCGGCTTGCCCAGGGCGATAATTACCCGCCCTTCAACATCGAACGCCTGTCGGAGGATCGCTATCGCGTCACCCTGGCCGTCGCCGGTTTCCGCCCGGACGAAATCGACATCACCGCTCAGCAGAATCTGCTCCAGGTGATCGGTCGCAAGGACGACGCCTCGCCGGCGGACCGCTCCAAATTCCTGCATGTCGGCATCGCCAACCGCAGCTTTGAGCGCCGCTTCGAACTCGCCGATTTCGTGCGCGTCGAAAAGGCCGACCTGGCCGACGGCCTGTTGATCGTCGAACTGGTCCGCGAAGTGCCCGAAGCGATGAAGCCCAAGAAGATCGCCGTCAATGGCGGTCAGTTGGTGGACATCAACGCCAAGGACCGCGACGCCGCCTGATCCCGGCATCGACGCGAAACGAAGGGCGCGACCGCAAGGCCGCGCCCTTTCCTGTCACCACATCGATAAAGCAGCCCAACCGAATGTTATCCTTGGATCAGGATGACCAGGAAATGTCGCGCGGATCAAAGGAAAGATCGCAACCGTCACCGGGTTATTCCTATATCTCGACCTGGCTACCCAGTTCGACGACGCGGTTGGTGGGCAAGCGGAAAAACTCCATCGCGCTTTCCGCATTGCGCAACATCCAGGCGAAAATCTTCTCCCGCCACAGCGGCATCCCCGGCTTGGCCGATGGCAACAGCGTCTGGCGGGCGAGGAAGAAGCTGGTGTCCATCATCTTGAACGCCTGTCCGCAACCGGTGACATTTTTCAGCGCGGCGGGAACGTCGGGTTCCTGCATGAAGCCATATTGCAGCACCATGCGGAAGAAACCCCGGCCCAGATCCTCCAGCTTGCACCGGCCGTCATCCTCAACCACCGGCACGTCCCTGATCTTGACGGTCAGCAATATGACCCGCTCATGCAGCACCTTATTGTGCTTGAGGTTATGGAGCAGCGCATGGGGCACGCCATCGGGCGTCGATGTCATGAACACCGCCGTACCGGGCACCCGCACCGCGCTGTTGGCGGCGGAGGCGACGAAGACCGGGATCGGCATCGCCGCTTCGCGCAACCGATCCTGCACCAGGCGGCGGCCACGCGACCAGGTGGTCAGCAAGGTGAAGACGATGAAGCCGATCAACAGCGGGAACCAGCCGCCATCCGGCACCTTGGTCAGGTTGGCCGCCAGATAGGCGCCATCCACCAGATAGAAAATGGTGAGCAGCGGCGCGGCATAATACCATTTCCAGTGCCACAGACGATAAAGCACCACCGTCAGCAGCACATTGTCGATGAACATCGCGCCCGTCACCGCGATGCCATAGGCGGCGGTCAGGTTGGACGATGTCTGGAACGTCAGCACCAGCAGGATCACCATCATCATCAACCCCCAGTTGATGAGGGGGATGTAAATCTGGCCCGCGGTCGACGCGCTGGTATGTTCGATCCGCAGGCGGGGCATGAACCCCAGTTGGATCGCCTGTTGCGTCACGGAAAAGGCGCCGGAAATCACCGCCTGCGACGCGATGATGGCGGCCAGCGTCGCCAACACGATCAGCGGCAATTGCCCCCATTGCGGCGCCAGATTGTAGAAGGGGCTGTGCAGCGCCGCGGCGCCCTCGCGGAATAGCAATGCGCCCTGCCCCATATAGTTCAGCATCAACGCGGGCAGCACGAAGGCAAGCCAGGACACGCGGATCGGATTGCGGCCGAAATGACCCATATCGGCGTAGAGCGCCTCGGCCCCCGTCACCGCCAGCACGACCGACCCCAGCGCCAGAAAGGCCGGCATCGGATCGGTGACGAAGAACATCACCGCCCAATAAGGATTGAAGGCATAGAGGATGCCTGGCGTCTTGATGATCGAGAGAACGCCCAGCGCCGCGATCGTCAGGAAATAGAGCAGCATGATCGGGCCGAAAAAGGCTGCGACCTTGTTGGTGCCCAGCCCCTGAATCCAGAACAGACCGACCAGGATGACCACCGCCACCGGCAGGATCACGGGCGCCAGGTCTGGACTATAGACGGCAAGCCCCTCCACCGCCGACAGCACCGACACCGCCGGCGTGATCATCGAGTCGCCGTAGAAGAGCGCGGTGGCGAATACGCCCAGCAACACGATGCCGCGCGACCAGCGCTGCGTCTTGGTCTGGCCGTTGATCAGCGCCAGCAACGCCAGGCTGCCGCCCTCGCCCTTATTGTCCGCACGCATGATGATGCTGACATATTTCAGCGTCACCACCAGCATCATCGACCAGAACATCAGGCTGATGACGCCCAATATATGATCAGGATCGAGCGTGAGCGTATGATGCCCGGCGAAGGTTTCGCGGAAGGCGTAGAGCGGGCTGGTGCCGATGTCGCCGAACACGATGCCGATCGCGCCGACCACCAGTTTCAGCGTGGCCTTTTGCCGCGCATGACCATGCCCCCCCTGCTCCTCGTCATGGGAAGCCGGGGCGGTATTCGGAAGGAGGTCAGCCATGAAGGATCATGCTCGTATCGACACCCATAGGGGGGCAACGGCGGAATAGTCCGCTTGTCCCCTGTAAACCGCCGCGCCCTATCATGGCTCCGGAAGGCGCGCAATGCGAACGCTGCGCTGCATCATGGCGCCGCCGGGCCGCCTGCATCCAGCATCGAGTCGATACGCGCGATATTGGCCTCCAGTTCCGCCCTGACCTTGCTGCCGGGCGGCGCGCTCGCGGCCAACGGCGCCCATAGGTCGCGGGCGGGCTGCAACTGGCCGTTGCGGGCCAGGGCCAGGCCGTAGAAATAGCGGGGCGCCGGCCCTTCCGGATCCAGCGTCAGCGCACGGCGATAGGCGAAGTCCGCACCGGGCGACACCACGCCGTCGGCATGGGCGACCAATGCATTGCCCAGGCCCAGCCACAGATTGGGATCGTCGGGGGTCGCGCGCAGGCCTGACAGCAGGATATTGGCCGCTTCCCGCGTCTTGCCCTGCCGACCCAGGCCATCGGATAGCATCAGCCATTGGCCAGCCGGGCCGTAGCGTTCGGCCATCCCGCGGCGCTGTTCGGCCAGCTTCTCGTCAAATTTGTCGCCCGCGCTCTCCCGGCTGGCGCGCGGGGCGCCCGCCAGCCCCGGATTGCCCTGCCATGCATAGCCGGCCAGGCCCAGCAGCAGCGCCGCCGCGCTGATCTCCCGCGCCGATCGGGGAATGCGGCCGATCAGGAGCAAGGCGATAAATCCGGCGGCGGCGAGGCCGAAGGCGATGAACCAGCCGGTCATGCCCGCTTCCTCTGCTTGATCCGTCCGCGCAGCAACATCAGGCCAAGGCCCAGCAGCAGCACTGGCGCGGCCCAGAGCGGCCAGAGGATCGGCGCAGCGGTGGGTTCATAGCTGACCCAGTCGCCATAGCGGGCGATCAGCCAGCTTCGGATCGCTTCGGGCTGCTCGCCCGCCATGATCCGTTCGCGAATCTGCGATCGCATGTCGCCCGCCATGCTGGCCCCCGAATCGGCGATCGACTGGCTTTGGCAAGTGAGGCAGCGGATGGTTTCCATCAACGCCTTCGCCTTGCGCTCCAGCGCCGGGTCGGCGATCTGCCGGTCGGCATAGGGGGCGGGCGGCAATGCGGTCTGGGCGCTGAGAGGCGTGACGAACAGCATAAGCAGGAAAAGGAGGATCAGCCTCATTGCGCGGCCCTCAGTTTCTCAAGGATCATCGGCACGTCGTCGGCGCGGATGTCGCCGATATGCTGATGGGCGATCCGCCCCTTGCCATCGATCACGAAGGTTTCCGGCACGCCCGACGATCCCAGCGCCATCTGCACCGCGCTGCGGGCGTCGAGGCCGATGCGGGCATAGGGGTTGCCGTAGCGCTTCAAGAAAGCGTCCACGTCCGGCCGAGCATCGCGGATGGCGATGGCGTCGATCTGCGCCCCGGCTTTCTGGAGCGCTTCAAGCTGCGGCGCTTCGGCGGCGCAGGGTACGCACCAACTGGCGAAGATGTTGAGCAGCCGCGGCTTGCCGGTGGCGAGTTGGCCGCTGGACAGCGCCGGACGGTCGCTCGCCGCCGCAGGCAGGCTGAAGACCGGCAGGGGTTGGCCGACCAGGCGGGAATGGATCACGCGGTCGTCGGGCTTGAACAAGCCGCTGGCGAACAGGCCGATAAAGCCCAGGAACAGCGCCAACGGCAACCAGATCAGCAGCCTCCTCATAGCCGCGCCTCCCGCGCCCGCCATTTCAGCAGCCAGCCGCGCCGTTCGCGACCGACCAGCGCCAGCGCGCCTCCCAGCGCGATCATGATGCCGCCCAGCCAGATCAGCGTGACGAACGGCTTCCACCAGATGCGCAGCTGCCAACGGCCGCCCTCCACCTCTTCACCCAGCACGACATAGAGCTGGCCATCCCAGCGGGTCAGCAAGGCCGCCTCGCTGGTGCTGGTCGGGGGCGAGGCGAAGAAGCGCGATTGCGGGCGGATCAGCACCGAAGAGCCGCCGCGGCTGGCGTCCATATCCGCCTGCAACGCGGTCCAATTGTCGCCCGCGATTGGTATGATCTGACGCAAGCGCAGCGACCATCCGGCGGTCTGGATCATGTCGCCGGGACGGGCGGCCACCAGCTTTTCGACCGTGAAGGCCGAATCGCAGGCCATGCCGGCCAGGCTGACTGCGCAGCCCAGATGGGCGACGACCATGCCATAGGTGAAGAGCGGCGTGCGCAACAGCTTGCGCTTCCACAGCGGCGCGAGGCTGCCCACGCCGACCGCGACCGCGATGACCAGGCCCAGGAAGGGCAAGATGCCGATGCGGCCCCAGGCGAAAAGAGACAGGGAGATGGACACCAGTAGCGCGATGCACAACGGGATCAGCAATCGTTTTCCAACAGCCCGCGCCTGATCCTTGCGCCAGCGGGTGAGCGGCCCGGCCGCCATCGCCACCATCAGCGCCAGCGCGATCGGCCCGGCGATCCGGTCGAAATAGGGCGCGCCAACCGACACTTTATGGCCAAAGGCTTCAGTCATCAGCGGATAGAGGGTGCCGATCAGGACCAGACCCAATATGACCGTCAGCAGCAGATTATTGACCACCAACATGGTTTCGCGACTGACCAGTTCGAACGGCGCGCCTTCCCGCACCGATCCGATCCGCCAGCCGAACAGCGCCAGTGCGCCGCCGATATAAAGGGCGAGCAGGCCCAGGATGAAGCTGCCCCGCGTCGGGTCGACGGCGAAGGCGTGGACGCTGGTCAGAATGCCGGAGCGCACCAGGAAAGTGCCGACCATCGACATGGAGAAGGCGACCACCGCCAGCATCACCGTCCAGGCGCGCAGGGCGTCGCGCGTGGCCAACACCGTGACGCTGTGGAGCAACGCCGTCGCCGCGAGCCAGGGCATCAACGATGCGTTCTCCACCGGATCCCAGAACCACCAACCGCCCCAGCCCAGTTCATAATAGGCCCAATAGCTGCCCGCGGTGATACCGAGCGTCAACAGCACCCAGGCCGCCAGCACCCATGGCCGCATCGCACGGGCGAAGGCGGCGTCGACCTGCCGCGTCAGCAGCGCGCCAATGGCGAATGAAAAGGCGACCGACAGGCCGACATAGCCGAGATAAAGCGTGGGCGGATGGAAGGCGAGGCCGGGGTCTTGCAGCAGCGGGTTCAGTCCCTGCCCGTCCGCCGGCGCCGGATCGATCCGGGCGAAGGGATTGGAGGAGAAGAGGAGAAAGGCGTAGAAACCCAGTGAAATCGCCGCCTGTCCGCCCAGCGTCGCCATATGGGCGTTCCGCTGCAACGCGCGCTCGAACAGGGCGACGGCGGCGCCCGCCACGCCCATCACCGTCACCCATAGCAGCATCGAGCCTTCATGATTGCCCCAGGTGCCAGCGAATTTATAGAGCCAGGGCTTCATCGAATGGCTGTTGGTGACGACCAGTAGCACCGACATGTCTGAGCGCATGAACAACGTGATGAGCGCCGCGAACGCGATGGCGGTCAGCACGCCCTGCGCCACGGCGGCGGGACGGACGGCGGCCAGCAGGTCGGGCTTGCCGCCCTTGAGGCCCGCGAAGGCCAGAACGAGTTGGAGCAGCGCCAGCGACGCGGCGAGCCAGAGCGCGGCGAGGCCGGTTTCCGCGATCATGGGCGGTGCCCCTCGACTATACATCCGGCATGACGGGCTGCGTGGAACTGCCTCACCGTTCCGCCTTCATCTCATGCGTGCTCTCATTATAGCTCATGCCTTCCAGTTCGCGGGGCATGTAGCGTTCGTCATGCTTGGCGAGCAGGTTGGTGGCGACGAAGCTGCCCTTCGCATCGAACGATCCTTCCGCCACGACGCCGCTGCCTTCCTTGAACAGGTCTGGCGCAATGCCGCTGAAGGTCGCCGGGACGGTCGCCTTGCCGTCGGTCACGTCGAACCGGATGGTAACGCCGTCGGCCGCGCGCTTCAGGCTGTTCTTGACCACCATGCCGCCCAGCCGGATCGCCTTGCCCGGCTCGACACCCTTCGTCTTGACGTCATGCGGTGCGTAGAAATAGGCCGCCTCGTCCTTGAGCGCCGACGCCGCGAGCAGCCCTGCCCCCACCAGCGCCACCAGCGCCGCAAGCGCCAGTATCAATCGTTGATGTTTCGCCTTCATGCCCCGACCTTCATGTCCGGTCCGACAGGTGATCGGCGCGCGTTTCCGCGCTGCGCATCGCCCGCCAACTGACGACACTGACGATCGCCGTGCCCGCCAGCGTCACCGTATAGGCGGCGATCACGAAAGCCCATTGGTTCATCGCACTACCCCCTGGCCCTATCCACGAGCAAGCCGCTGCATCCGCGCCTCGACCTTGTTCTGCGCCAGGATCGCGCGCATCCGCATCAGCACAAGTCCGCCGAACAGCAGGGTGAAGCCCAGCAATGTCAGGCCCAGCGGCCACAGCAGCGATCCGTCGATGCTCGACCCGCGCAGCGTGATGGACGGCCCCTGGTGCAGGCTGTTCCACCACACCACCGACCGGTTGATGATCGGGATGTTGATCGCGCCGACCAGCCCGAAAATGGCGGTCACATTGCTGACGCCGCCCTGCTGCGCCTGCCGGGCGCTGGCATTGCCCAGCGCGATATAGCCCAGATAGAGGAAGAAAAGGACCAGCATCGACGTCATCCGCCCGTCCCATTCCCACCATGTCCCCCAGGTCGGACGGCCCCAGATGGAGCCGGTCATCAGGCAGATGGCGGTGAACAGCGCGCCCGGCGCGGCGATGGCGCGCCCGGCGACGGCGGCGAGCGGATGCTTCCAGACAAGCTGCATCAGCGCGGCGATGGCGATCCCGCTCCAGCCGCCCATGCCGAGCCAGGCCGCCGGCACATGGATATAGAGAATCCGCACCGTCTGCCCCTGAAGATAATCTGCCGGGGTCAGGAAAAGCCCGCAGGCGCAACCGGCGAGCAACAGCAGCAGGCCGGGCCAGAACAGCCAGCCCGTCAGCGGACGCGCGATCTTCAGGAAGCGAGCGGGATTGGCGAAACGATGCATCAGGGCTGCGTCTTTAGCCGGGCGCGCAAGGCAACGCCAGTAGGGCATTTTGCCGATGGAAAAGCCCACGAAACGCTGCGTTGCCACATCCCGTCACGTTTTTTGTGACAGGAGGGCGACAAAGCGGTCGGAAGTCCCTATATGCGCGCCCAAAGACGGCCCTGTGGGCCTGTCAGGAACGGCTATGGAACCGCTCGCACCCATGATTACGACAAACCCCTTCGACGACGACAAGTTGCGCGAGGAATGTGGCATTTTCGGTGTTTCCCGCGCGGAAACAGCGTCCGCCATCGTCGCGCTTGGCCTTCACGCCCTGCAACATCGCGGGCAGGAAGCCGCCGGCATCACCAGCTGGGACGGGCATGATTTCCATACCCACCGGGCGATGGGCCATGTGGCCGGCAATTTCGACCGGGACGAGGTGATTCGCGGCCTGCCCGGCGATACCGCCTGTGGTCATGTGCGCTATTCCACCACCGGCGAAACGTCGCTCCGCAACGTGCAGCCGCTCTATGCGGAACTGAACTCTGGCGGCTTCGCCATTGCCCATAATGGCAATATCTCCAACGCGATGAAGCTGCGCCGCGAACTGATTCGCCGCGGCTCCATCTTCCAGTCGACCTCCGACACCGAAGTCATCATCCATCTCGTGGCGACGTCCAGCTATCGCACGCTGCTCGACAAGTTCATCGATGCGTTGAAACAGGTCGAGGGCGCCTATTCGCTGATCGTCATGACGCCCGAAGGCATGATCGCCTGCCGCGATCCGCTGGGCATCCGCCCGCTGGTGATGGGCACGCTCGGCGAAACGACCATCTTCGCGTCGGAAACCGTCGCGCTCGACGTGGTCGGCGCCGACTATGTGCGCACCATCGATCCGGGCGAGCTGGTCATCGTCACCAATGACGGGCAGATCCGGTCGCACCGCCCCTTCGGCGACACGCATCCGCGTCCCTGCATTTTCGAACATGTCTATTTCAGCCGTCCCGATTCGATCATCGACAATTCCAGCGTCTATTCGGTGCGCAAGGCGATCGGCGCGCAACTGGCGATCGAGAATCCGGTCGAGGCGGACTATGTCATTCCCGTGCCCGACAGCGGCGTGCCCGCGGCGATCGGCTATGCCCAGCAATCGAGCATCCCGTTCGAACTGGGCATTATCCGGTCGCACTATATCGGCCGCACCTTCATCCAGCCGGGGGACAAGGTCCGCCATCTGGGCGTGAAGCTGAAGCACAACGCCAACCGCGCGCTGATAAAGGGCAAGCGGATCGTGCTGATCGACGATTCGATCGTGCGCGGCACCACCTCCTTGAAGATCGTGCAGATGATGCGCGAGGCCGGCGCGGCGGAGGTTCATATGCGGATCGCCAGCCCGCCGACCAAGCATAGCTGCTTCTATGGCGTCGACACGCCCGAACGCACCAAGCTGCTGGCGCACAAGCTGGACGTGGGCGGGATGCAGGACTTCATCCATGCCGACAGCCTGTCCTTCATCTCGATCGACGGCCTGTACAAGGCGCTGGGCGAAGCCAAGCGCGCCGACATCCGCCCGCAATATTGCGATGCCTGCTTCACCGGCGATTATCCCACGACGCTCACCGATCAGGATGACGTGGTGGTGACCAACCAGCTGGAACTGCTCGCCGAGCGCGTGGTCTGACCCTTTACATCGACCCGTTCGTCCTGAGTAGCCACTGAGCGAAGTCGAAGTGGCGTATCGAAGGATGCTTCGATACGGGTCTTCGACACGCTCAGCCCCTACTCAGCACGAACGGATTTATATGTCTTCTTCCGACCTTCCCCTTTCTGGCCCCCTCTCCGGCAAATTGGCGCTCGTCACCGGGGCGAGCCGCGGCATCGGCGCCGCCACGGCCGAAGCGCTCGCCGCCGCGGGCGCGCATGTGGTGCTGACCGCTCGGACTACGGGCGGGCTGGAAGAGGTGGAGGATCGCATCCACAAGGCTGGCGGCCATGCGACCATCGCGCCGCTCGACCTGACCGATGGCGAGAGCATCGGCCGGCTGGCGCAGGCTGTCGGCGGTCGCTGGCAGGCGCTCGACATTCTCCTGCTCAACGCCGCGACGCTGGGCGCGCTGGCGGCGGTCCCGGCGATCGACGCCAAGGAATTCGCCCGGCTGCTGACGCTCAACATCGCCGCGCCGCAGGCGCTGATCGCCGCCTTCGACACCATGTTGCGCGCCAGCGGCGATGCGCGGGTCGTGGCGCTGACCTCCTCGGTCGTGGCGCCGCGCGCCTATTGGGGCGCCTATGGCGCGTCGAAGGCGGCGCTGGAAACGCTGGTCGGCGCCTATGGCGAGGAGATGAAGAATATCTCCGCCATCCGCACCCATATCGTCGATCCCGGCGCGACCCGCACGGCGATGCGCGCCCGCGCCTTCCCCGGCGAAGACCCGGCGAGCCTCAAGGGGCCGGACGCGGTGGCCGAGGCGATCGTTAATCTGGTGACGTCCGACGCGCCGACCGGCCATCGACTGCGCGTCGAAGGCTAAGCTTACGCCGGCTTGACCAAAGTCACTTGCGCCACATCGATGCCACCGCCGCGAAAGCCGCCTTCGCAATACATCAGATAATAGCGCCACAAGGCCACGAAATGCTGGTCGAAACTGGCGGGCAGCTGGCCTTCCTCGATCGCACGGTCGAACCGCTCGCGCCAGCGGCGCAGCGTTTCGGCATAGTCCAGGCCGAAGCGGTGGACGTCGCGCCATTCCAGCCCCTGCGCCTCCGCCAGCGCACGGAACCGGCTTTCCGACACCAGCATCCCGCCGGGAAAGATATAGGCCTGGATGAAGTCGGCGCCGCGGGCATAGCGTTCGAAGATCGCGTCATCGATCAATATATACTGGATCGCCGCCTTGCCGCCGGGCTTCAGCAAGCGATGGATGGCGGCCAGATAGGCAGGCCAATAGGCTTGCCCCACCGCCTCCACCATCTCGACGCTGGCGATGGCGTCATATTGGCCCTGGGCATCGCGATAGTCGGTCAGCAAAATCTGCGCGCCCGACCCCAGCCGATCGCGGGCATAGCCGGCCTGTTCGGTCGACAGGGTCAGTCCGCTATAGGCGATCGCGCACCGCTCCATCGCCTGTTCGGCCAGACCGCCCCAACCGCAGCCGATCTCCAGCAGCGACGCGCCATCGGTGAGGTCCAGCCGGTCGAGGACCGCATCGACCTTGCGCCGCTGCGCCTGCTCGAAATCCTCGTCCTGATTCGCAGAATCGATAAACAAGGCACTGGAATAATGCATATTTTCATCGAGCCAGAGCCGGTAGAAATCATTCCCCAGATCATAATGATAGGCGATGTTGTGCCGCGATCCCGTGCGGCTGTTGCGCCGCAACCCGTGCATCGCGCGGCCTATCCACCGCCCCGGCCCGCGGGGCCGCGCCGCTTGCCCCAGCGCCGCCGCATTGCGCATGAACAGGGCGAAGAGCGGCACCGGATCGGGACTGGCCCACTCGCCCGCCGCCCAGGCGCGATACCAGCCCGCCGATCCTCCCACCGCCAGTCGCACCAGCGCGCGCCAGGAGCGCAGGTCCACTTCGCAACGCGGCCCCGGCGCCCGACCGCCCAGCAGGCGATTTGTGCCGTCCGGCAGCGAGGCGTGCAATTCGCCCGCCTCCAGCCCTTGGTCGATCCGGTCGAGCAGGCGATGGAAAGACGGCGCCAGCGCGCGCGACGCCAGGCCGGGTGCGCCGGATCGTGGTGGACGTTTGATCGATAGCGCGCGCCGACCGCGCCGGGGAGTGATGGCGTTCATGACGCCAATCCTGCCGCAAGCCGCCCGCCGCTGCAATCACCCGCTGCAATCACCCCTTGCTATGACGATAGGCGGCCAATGCCCGTTCACGCCCCTCGCGATGGCCGATGATCTTCGCCGGATAGTCCGTAGGGCGCGCGTCATGGGCGTCGGGGTCGTGGATCGCCGCGTCCGACAGCTCCGCCAGTTCGGGCACCCATGACCGAATATAGTCGGCCGCGTCGAACTTGTCCGACTGGGTCAATGGCGCCATAATTCGCGTGAACAGATTGGCGTCCACGCCGCTGCCCGCGACCCATTGCCAATTGACGCTGTTATTGGCGTAATCCGCATCGACCAGCGTGTCCCAGAACCAGCGCGCGCCATGCCGCCAGTCGATCAGCAGATGTTTGATGAGGAAGCTGGCGGCGATCATGCGCACCCGGTTATGCATCCAGCCCGTCGTCCAAAGCTGCCGCATACCCGCGTCCACGATCGGATAGCCTGTCCTGCCCGCCTTCCACGCGGTGAAATCGGCCCTCGCCTCCCGCAGGTCGCGCCAAGGCAGCGCATCGAAATTCGATCGCGCATTTTCGGAGCCATAGGTCGGCAACTCGCAAATCTGGACATGCGCATAATCGCGCCAGATCAATTCCTTAAGGAAGATCGTTGCATCATGGCCTGACGTTTCTATCCGGCGCCACACATAGGCGGGCGACACTTCGCCAAAGTGCAGATGCGGCGACAAGCGCGACGTCCCCTCGATCGAGGGCAGATTGCGGGCCGTCGCATAATCGCCCGCCTCGTCCAGAAAATTCGCGACATTGGCGCGCGCGCCCTGCTCGCCCGGCGTCCAGTCCGCCGCGAAACCCTGGGCCCAGTCCGGCTTCGTCGGCAATAAGCCCCAGTCGTCCAGCGAATCGCTCGCCGGCCAGTGCGCCGGCCCGTCGATCCGATGCGGCGCGGGATGCGGCGCGGCGGGCGGCATATGCTCCATCACCGCGCGGGAAAAGGGCGTGTAGATGCGATACATGCCGCCCGCCCCGGTCCGCACCGCGCCGGGCGGCAACAACAGGCCTCCGTCATGCAGGCAGAGGTCCAGCGCCTTGCCCACCGCCTTTTCCGCGTTGCGCCACCAGGGTTCATAATGATGCAGCGCATGGACCCGCGACGCGCCGGCCTCCTTCGCCAGCGTGGCCAGAACATCCGAGCACCGCCCGCGCCGCAGAATCAGGCGCGATCCCTTGGTGCGCAGGCTTTCGTCCAACCGCGCAAGGCTATGGTGCAGCCACCAGCGCGTCGCGCCGCCCATTGCCCATTTGCGCGGGCTTTCATCATCCAGGATATAGACCGGGATCACCGGCCCTTCGCTGACGGCGGCGGCCAGGGCGGCCTGATCGGACAGGCGGAGATCCTGGCGGAGCCAGAGGAGAAGGGGAGCGGACATGCCGGGGCAATGCGCCGCGCCGCCGCCGGTTCCAAGCGGCCATTGGGGCATATTGCCGTCATCCCATCCCTCGTCGCATCTTCCACCGCATCGCCACAAATCGGCAGGCGGACGATTCGACCGATGGACGCGGAGCCTTCCGCTGCCTATTCTGACCCAAGCGTCGGGAAGCGGCGCCAATGGCGGTCTTTGGGACGGACAACGCCCGAAACCGAACTCTTTTGGGGATGATATGGCATCGATGCCGAACGATACAGAATTGCCATACCGCCCCTGCGTCGGGATCATGCTGGTGAATATGGACGGCAAGATATTCGTCGGCCAGCGGCTCGATAATCTGGTCGAGGCGTGGCAGATGCCGCAGGGCGGGATCGACGAAGGCGAGGATGCCAAGGCGGCTGCGCTGCGTGAATTGCAGGAAGAAACCGGCATCCGCCCCGAACTGGTCGAGATTATCGCCAAGGCGAAGGACGAGCATTTCTACGATCTGCCGCCTGAACTGGTCGGCAAATTATGGGGCGGCAAATATCGCGGCCAGCGCCAATATTGGTATCTCGCCCGCTTCGTCGGCCAGGACGGCGACATCGATATCCAAACCAAGCATCCCGAATTCCGGGAATGGAAATGGACGATCCCCGATACGCTGCCCGACCTGATCGTGCCGTTCAAGCGCAAGCTGTACCGCGACATATTGCAGGAGTTTCGCGCGCTTATCTGACCCGACAGGCGTTTTGGGGGCTTAAAATCCCCGGTCGCTTGGCTATGACGGGACCATGTATGCCCGTCTGATCCCCCTGTCGTTGCTGCTCTTCGCCCTGCCCGCCGCGGCGCAGGCTGGCGAATCGGCACTATTGCCCCCCGCCGTCCGCGAAATGATGGAGGCGGCGATCGCCAACGGCAATGAAACCGACATCGCCACCGTGTCCAAGATCGCCAAGCAGACCAATCCGGCGTCGGCCGACGAAATCCAGCGCATGGTCAATAGCTGGAAGGAGCGGACCAAGGCGACCCACGACACTGTGATTCGCGAAGCGCGCTTCAACGAACTATGGACCGGCCGGGTCGAAGCGGGCGGCTTCCGCTCTACCGGTTCCACCAGCGAACTGGGCATTACCCTGGCGGCGACCGCGACTCGCGCCGGGCTGCAATGGTCGCACAAACTGACCGCCGCCGTCGATTATCGCCGCGCCAATGGCGTAACCTCGCGCGAGCGCTATTTCGCGGGTTACGAACCCAAATATGAATTCGATCCGCGCGGTTTCGTCTACGGTCTCGCGCAGTTCGAACGTGACACGTCGATCGGCTATGACGAGCGATACACCTCGTCAATCGGCGTCGGGTATAAGCTGATCGTCAGCAAACCGATTGATCTATCGGCCGATATCGGTCCATCCATCCGCCACGTTAAATATATGATCGGCGAACGGGAAACCAAATTGGGCGTCCGCGGATCGATGGCGTTGGCCTGGCGCGCGACGCCGACGGTGACGTTCAAGCAGACCGCATCGGGCTACGCCGAAAGCGACGTCTATACCCTCAACGCCCTGTCCTCGGTCGAAACCAAGGTCAGCACACGGCTGTCGGCGGCTTTTTCCTATAACATCCAATATGAATCGGAGACATTGCTGTCCACCCGCGACCTGGACACCCTCAGTCGCCTGACCCTGACCTATGATTTCTGAACCACGCAATTTTATTGCGGGGGTGGAGACGCGCCCGGCGCTCTGATAGACCAGAGCGGATGAGGGATTTTTCATCGCAGGAACGAATGCTGCTCGACCGCGCTGCCGCCGCGCCGATGCTGGCGCAGACGCAGGATTGGGCGGCGATCAACAGCGGATCGCGCAATCTGGGCGGGCTGGCCCGGATGGCGGATGTGCTGGCCGACGCCTTTTCCGCGCTGCCCGGCGCGATCCGACTGGTCGATCCCGCGCCGGTCGAAAGCATATCGCCGGACGGCCGCGTCCAGACGATCGACCATGGTCGCCATCTCCATCTGTCCGTGCGCCCCGACGCGCCCATCCGCCTGCTCCTGACCGGGCATATGGACACGGTGTTCCCCATCGATCACCCTTTCCAGCAGCAACGCTGGTTGGAGCCGGGCGTCCTCAACGGCCCCGGCGTCGCCGACATGAAGGGCGGGATCGCGGTCATGCTCGCAGCGCTCCATGCTATCGAGGGATCGGACGCTGTCGCCACGCTGGGCTATGATGTCGTCATCAACAGCGACGAGGAAGTAGGCAGCGCATCGTCCGCGGCGCTGTTGCGGGGACTGGCGGCGGGTAAGCTGGCGGCCTTCACCTACGAGCCGTCCGCATTGCCCGACGGCACGCTGGCCGGCGCGCGGGCGGGGAGCGGCAATTTCTCCATCATCGTCACGGGCCTGAGCGCCCATGCCGGGCGCAACCCCGATGACGGCCGCAACGCCCTGCTCGCCGCCGCTGACCTGGCGCTGCGGCTGAAGGCGGGCAGCGGTGCCGGATTTTCCTGCAACCCTGCGAAGATCGATGGCGGCAGCCCGAACAATGTCGTGCCCGACCATGCCGTGTTGCGCGTCAATTTCCGGCCGCGCACGCCGGAAGACGAGGTCGTCGCCCGCGCCCTGATCGACCGGTCCATGGCCGATGTCGCGCGCGACCATGACGTCAGCCTGCATCTCCACGGTGGCTTTGGTCGCCCGCCCAAGCCCATGGACCCCAAGGCGCAGGCGCTGTTCGGGCTGGTGCGGCAATGCGGCGCGGACCTCAGCCTCACCATCGGCTGGCGCGATACCGGCGGGGTATGCGACGGCAATAATATCGCGGCCTGCGGCGTGCCGGTGGTCGACACGATGGGCGTGCGCGGCGGTAACATCCATAGCGACGCCGAATTTCTGCTGACCGACAGCCTGCCCGAACGGGCGCAACTATCCGCGCTGGCGCTGTGGCGGATCGCGCAGGGCCAGTTCGATCCGGCGCAATTTATAAAAGAGGGGATCACCGCTTGAGCTTCATCATGCGCATCGCGCGCGCCGACGATTTGCAGACGCTCTATGAGATGGCGAAGCTGACCGGCGGCGGCTTCACCAACCTGCCGCCCGATCGCACGGCGCTGTCCGCCAAGCTGGAGCGCACCGAAAAAGCGCTCGCACGCCAAGGCGACGGCATCGAAGACGAACTGATCGTCATGGTGCTGGAAAATGTCGAGACGGGCCAGGTCCGCGGCACCTGCCAGATATTCTCGACCGTGGGCCAAAGCTGGCCCTTCTACAGCTATCGTCTGGGCGTGCTGACCCAGCATAGCCGGGAACTGGGCCGCACCTTCCGCGCGCAGATGCTTTCGCTCACCACCGATCTGGAAGGATCGGTCGAGGTCGGCGGCCTGTTCCTTCACCCGCGCGAGCGGGCCGAGGGGCTGGGGTTGTTGCTGGCGCGCAGCCGCTATCTCTATATCCGCAGCCATCGCGCGCGCTTTGGCGACCGGGTGATTGCAGAATTGCGCGGCGTCATCGACGAAGCGGGTGGATCGCCCTTCTGGGACGGCCTGGCCGGTCGCTTCTTCGGCATGAATTTTCAGGAAGCGGACGAGTTCAACGCGGTGAACGGCAATCAGTTCATCGCCGACCTGATGCCCAAGACGCCCATCTATACCGCCATGCTGACCGACAGCGCCCGCGCCGTCATCGGCCTGCCCCACCCCAATGGCCGCGCGGCGATGCGGATGCTGGAGACGGAGGGGTTCGACAATGCCGGCTATGTCGATATCTTCGACGGCGGCCCGACCATGGTGGGACAGATCGACCAGCTAAAGACGATCGCAGCGGCCCGCGACGTCATCCTCTCCGCTACCCATGAAAAGGGTGGGGACAAGATGCTGATCGCGACCGGCAAACTGGCCGATTATCGCTGCACCTGGGGCTTCGTGCAGGAAGGCGCGAATGGCGCGGTGTCGCTCGACGCGGCCAGCGCGGCGCGGCTCGGCCTCGAAACCGGCGGCTCCTTCACCATGGCGGGGCGGGCATGAGCGTCCGGGAAATCAATTTCGACGGGATCGTCGGTCCCAGCCACAATTATGCGGGCCTCAGCCTCGGCAATCTCGCGTCCGCGCGCAATGCCGGCGCGGTGGCGCATCCGCGCGCGGCGGCGCTACAAGGGCTGGAAAAGATGCGCGGCAATATCCGCCTCGGCCTCGCCCAGGGCATCTTCCTGCCACAATGGCGGCCCGACGTCGCCTGGCTGACGAAGCTGGGCACCGATGTCGGCGACGCCGATCCCCATATTCGAGCGGCCGCCATGTCCGCTTCCTCCATGTGGGCGGCCAACGCCGCCACGGTGTCGCCCGCCAGCGACACGGCGGATGGGCGGACACACCTGACCGTCGCCAATCTCGTCACCATGCCGCATCGCAGCCATGAATGGCCGCAGACTCTGGCGCAGCTCCGGATCGCCTTTTCCGACACCCGCGCCTTTGCCGTCCATGATCCCATCCCCGCCCCCTTTGGCGACGAGGGCGCGGCCAATCATATGCGTCTGGCCGAACGCCACGACCAGCCGGGCGTGGAGGTGTTCGTCTATGGCCGGTCGGGCGGCGCCTTCCCCGCCCGCCAGCATCGGGAGGCCAGCAAGGCGGTCGCCCGCATCCATGGCCTCGATCCGGCGCGCACCCTGTTCGTCGAACAGTCCGAAGCCGCGATCGCTGCGGGCGCCTTCCATAATGACGTCGTCGCCGTGGCGAACGAGCGCGTGCTGTTCACCCATGAGCAGGCCTTTGCCGACAAAGACGCTTTCTACGCCGATCTGCGCGTCGCCCTGCCCTGCGTCGAGATCGTGGAGGTGCCCGCCAGCGCGGTCAGCCTGGCCGATGCGATCAAATCCTATCTGTTCAACGCGCAACTCGTCACCCTGTCTGATGGCGGCATGGCGCTGATCCTGCCGACAGAGGCGCGGGACACCCCCGCAGTCTGGACCTGGCTGGAACAGATGATCGCGGGCAACGGCCCGATCCGCCGCGTCGTGCCGGTCGATGTGCGTCAATCCATGGCCAATGGCGGCGGCCCCGCCTGCCTGCGGCTGCGCGTCGTCGCCGATCCCGTCGACATCGATCCGCGCTTCCTGGTGGACGAAGCGCAGTTGGATAATATTGCGCGGATCGTGTCCCAATATTGGCCAGAATCGATCGCGCCCCAGGATTTGAGCGACACACGGCTGATTGCCCGGATCGAGCAATCATGGTTAACGCTTGTTGACCATTTGCAGCTGTCGGGCGATCTTTCGCCCTGATGGCGGGGGCAACGCCGGATGGAATCGATATGGAACGGATCAAGAGCCTCTTCATCATCAAGACCAAGTTCGAGGCGTTTCTGGTGATCTATGCCCTCGCGCTGGGCGCTGCCGAGCGCGGCCATGTCTATATGCAGCAATATCCCGGCGCCGGCGGCCATCTGCTGGCGCTCGCCTGTTCCGGCGCCGTGTTCATGGCGGGTGGCAAGATCCTCGACGCGCTGGATTATCAGCGGGGAATCTAGAGCGTTTTTCAAGCAGGCAGATTCACCTGCTGACTCGGAAAACGCGCCAAATCAAAAGACTAGAGCAACTGAGCAGATGCAATCGGATCGGCTGCTCTTGCGACTGCCCTCGTTCCGAAACGGATCGAACTGCGCCACAACCACAGTCCGTTCTGCATTATCCTGCCTGCGTTCACGACAACGGAGTGCCGACAGGATGCTGGACGATCGACGCAGGCGCAGCGTGCCCGCCGCCGAACTGGTGCGCAATTTCGCCCATTGGCGCGAGGTCGGATCGCACGAACCGGTGATGGTGACCCATCATGGCCGCGAAACCCATGTCTTCATGGGGCTGGACCGGTTCCGCACGATGACGATCGGCGATGATGGCGCGGTGGCGCCCGACCGCACCTTCGAACTCGCCGCCCGCATCCATCAGGGCCTGGTCCTGTGCCGCGGCGACCTCACCATCGACTATGTCAATGGCGTCGCTCTGGCGATGGCCAAACGCTGGGACCGGCATCTGGAGGGACAGTCGCTATGGGAGGCCTTTCCCGAACTGGCCGGCACGTTGACGGAGGCGCATATCCGCCACAGTCTGGCCTCTGGCGAAGCGAGCGCGGCCGATATCCCGTCCCCCTTTCGCAGCGATGTCTGGCTGCATGTCCAGACCTTCCCCTTTGCCAGCGGCGTCGCGCTGCTGCTACGGGACATCACCGCCGACATGCAGCGCCACCGGCTGGCTGACGTCAAATCGGCCATCCTCAAGGCGATGGGCGTGCATGGCGGTGTGGGCTATGTCCGCGTATCGATGCGGGGTTTCATCGATGTCGTGAACGACAGTTTCTGCGCGATGGTGGGTCTGACCGCCGATCGGCTGGCGGACGCCCCAGTCGCCGATCTGGTCGCGCTGCCCGCCCGGCCCCATTTTCGCGAGCGGATGGAGCGGGTGCTGCGCGGCGAAGGCGACATGCGCTTTCCCACTCAATTGCTGACCAACGATGGTTCGCTCGCGCCGACCGACGCGGCGATCGCCCGGTTGCACGGCATTTATGGACCGGAGGGGGCGGTGATCGTCATGACCCCCACGAACGCCGCCTGAATGTGCGACAACAACGTCCATATCGGAGGATGCCAGGCGGCCCTGCGCAAGCTTTGCGCCAAAGTCCGCTTTTCGCCTGCCGGACGCGCCTGCCGACTATGTAAAATCCGTCAATCGCGCGGTTGGCGAAGCAAACCCGATATTGAACCGCGCGCTCTAGCATCCCCCTCATGCCCTACGATAGCGCCCGCCCTGTCACCCGCCATCCTGTCACCCGATCGCGTCGACCGCTGGCCGCCCTGCGGCGCCATCAGGCCGGCAGCAGCCTGATCGAGGCGGCCTTCGCCCTGCCGCTGCTCATCCTGCTGCTGATGGGCATATTGGCCTATGGCAACTGGTTCATGACCGCCCACAGCCTCCAGCAAGCGGCGAATGACGCTGCTCGCGCATCGGTGGCCGGGCTGAACGCGACCGAACGCCGCACCCTGGTCGATCAGAGCGTCGTCGCCGCCCGCGCCGCCTTTCCGGTCGCCGGCGCCCAGACGATCGCCGTCAGCACTGGCGAAAGCAGCGGCTATTACACCGTCACGCTGCGCTACACCCTCGCGAGCGCGCCGCTATTCGCGGCCATGCCCTTGCCCATGCCCGGCAATGTGCTGGAACGCAGCGCCGTCGTGCGGATCGCCAGCCAATGATCGGCGCGCGCCTTGGCCGGGCGCTGGCGCGGGACCGGCATGGCGGCGTGACGTTCATCCTGGCCGGGTCGCTGTTCATGCTGGCGGGCGCCGCCACCGTCGCGGTCGATCTGGGGTCGGTCTATCTGGCCCGTCGCCAGTTGCAGGGTGTGGCGGACGCCGCCGCGCTGGCCGCCGCCGATGGCGGACGCACCGCCGCCGAACAACTGGTGGGGCGCAGCGGGATCAGCGGCGCAGCGCTCGCGACCTTCGACAGCGGCAGCTATGTCGCCGATCCTTCCTTGCCCTTGGACCAGCGTTTCCGCGCGGGCGACGCCAATGGCGGCGCGATGCGGGTGGAGGTGCGCCGCCGCGCGCCGCTCTTCTTCGGCCGATTGCTGGTCGGCCGCGACGGCATCGACCTCAGCGCCCGCGCCACCGCCGCCCGCACCGACGCCGCCGCCTTTTCACTCGGCACCGGCCTCGCCTCGATCAGCGGCGGATTGCCCAACATGCTGCTGTCCAACCTCGCCGGGACCGAACTCAACCTGTCGGTCATGGACTATAATGGCCTGGCCAGCGCCAATCTCGACCTGCTGCATGTCGCCGATGCGCTGCGAGTGCGGACCGGGCGCGACGGGGAAGCCTATGGCGCGCTGTTCGACCGGGACATTCCGTTGACCGACCTGCTGGCCGCGATGGCGGACAGCGCCGGGACCAGTCCCGCCGCCGCCACGCTGCTGGCGCTGTCGAGCCGCATTCCCGGCCGCTCCACCCGCCTGAGCGACATCGTCGATCTTGGCCCGATGCGCGGCGCGGTCAGCGCCACCGGCCAACCCAATATCCTGCTCGATGCTTTCTCGATGCTGCGCATGGTGCTCAGCCCGCCATTGGGAACGACCGTGCCGATGGACCTGCGCGTCACCGTGCCGGGCCTCACCAGCACCCGGCTGATGCTGGTGACGGGCGAGGGACAGGCCAGATCGCCGCTGATGAGCATCACCGCCAAGCGCGACGTGGTGCTGCGCACCGCCCAGACCCGCATCTATCTGGAAAGCTCCGTCGCCACCGCGCTGTCCGGCATAGCCTCCGTGCGCGTGCCGCTTTATGTCGAACTGGCGGCGGCGGAGGCGCGCCTGTCGGATATCCAGTGCGGCAGCGATGGGGGCGTCACCCTGGCGGTCACGCCATCGGTTGGCACCGCGGCGCTGGGCGATGTCGATATGACTGCGCTGACCAATTTCTCGGCCTCCGCCAACCCGCGCGCGGCCGTGCTGGCGCAGACGCTGGGGACGCGCATCACCGGCTATGCCAATATCAGCCTGGGCGGCACGCAAACCCATAATGTCCATTTCTCCCCGTCGGAGATCAGCGCGCAGCAGGCCAAGACCGTCAGCACCCAGGATCTGACGCAGGGCATCGCCGCCAGCTTGGCGGGCCAGACCCAGATACAGGTGTCGCTGCTGGGCATCACCATAGGCAACAGCCCGCTCAGCCCGCTGGTCGGCGCCGTACTGGGCACCACCGCACCGCTGCTGGACGGCATCGTCAACAGCGTCACCGCCACGCTGGGCGTCCGGGTCGGGGCGGCGGAGGTGCGCGTGCATCAGCGGCGCTGCGGCATGGCGGCTATCGTCGCCTGACCCTGGCCTTGATCTCCCCTTGCGCTGGCGGCGCTGCACCGTCAGGAGCAGGCCATGGGCGCTATCATGTTGCAGGGAACCGGATCGGACGTCGGCAAATCGGTGCTGGTCGCGGGACTATGCCGCGCGCTGCTGCGCCGGGGCTATCGGGTCCGCCCGTTCAAGCCGCAGAATATGTCGAACAACGCCGCCGTCACCAGCGATGGCGGGGAGATCGGCCGGGCGCAGGCGTTGCAGGCGATTGCCTGCGGCATCGCGCCGCATACGGACATGAACCCGGTGCTGCTCAAGCCCCAGGCCGACCGGACGTCGCAACTGATCGTCCATGGTCAGGTGCGCGGGACGCTGGGGTCGGGCAATTTCCGCAGCGCGCGCGGGCCGTTGCTGGGCGCTGTGCTGGAAAGCTACGAACGGCTGCGCGGCCAGTGCGACATCGTCGTGGTCGAAGGCGCGGGATCGCCGGCCGAGATCAACCTGCGCGCCGGCGATATCGCCAATATGGGTTTCGCCCGCGCCGCCGATGTGCCGGTAATCCTGGTCGGCGACATCGACCGGGGCGGCGTGATCGCGGCTGTGGTCGGCACCCGCGCGGTCATTGATCCCGACGATGCGGCGATGATCCGCGGCTTCCTCATCAACAAATTCAGGGGCGACCCGGCGCTGTTCGAGGATGGCTATGCCCAGATCGAAGCGCTGTCGGGCTGGCGCGGATTTGGCGTGGTGCCCTGGCTCGACGCCGTCGCGCGATTGCCAAGCGAAGATGCGGTGGTGCTGGAACGTCGGACCTTCTCGACCGCCGCGCCGCTGGTCGTCGCCTGCCCGGTGCTGCCGCGCATCTCCAATTTCGACGATCTCGACCCGCTCAAGCTGGAACCGGGTATCGATCTACGCATGATCGGACCGGGCCAGGCGATCCCAGGTGATACGACGCTGGTGATCCTGCCCGGATCGAAGGCGACGGTCGCCGACATGCGCGCCATGGTCGCGCAGGGGTGGGACATCGACATTCGCGCCCATCATCGGCGCGGCGGCATGGTGCTGGGCCTGTGCGGCGGCTATCAGATGCTGGGGCGCCTGATCGCCGATCCCGACGGGCTGGAGGGACCGGCTGGGTCCGTCGCGGGGCTGGGGCTGCTTGACATCGAAACGCGCCTGTCCGGGGTCAAGACACTGGAGCAGGTCCACGGCCGCGCGCTCGATGCCGACTTTACCGGCTATGCAATGCATATGGGCGTAACCCACGGCCCGGATTGCGCCCGCCCCTTCGCCCTGATCGATGGCGCGCGCCCGGATGGGGCCATCAGCCGCGACGGACGGGTGATGGGCAGCTATGTCCATGGCCTGCTCGCCAGCACGGCGCTGCGCGATGCGCTGTTGCGGCGGCTGGGCGGCGCGTCGGCGGGGCATGACTATGACCAGTCGGTCGAGGACGCCCTGGACGAGGTCGCTACGCTATTGGAAAGCCATGTCGATATCGACGCCATGGTGGCGCTGGCGATGGCCTGACCGGCACGTAAAAAAGGCGGCCAGATGCCGCCTTTTTATTCGATCATAATATGGTGCACCCAGAGCGATTCGAACGCCCGACCCTCAGATTCGTAGTCTGATGCTCTATCCAGCTGAGCTATGGGTGCGAAGGAAAGACGAACGGACCGCGGCTATAAGCCCGGACCAAAAGCCCTTCGGAATAAATGGTGCACCCAGAGCGATTCGAACGCCCGACCCTCAGATTCGTAGTCTGATGCTCTATCCAGCTGAGCTATGGGTGCGTGGAGACGCGCAGATAGAAGCGCTTGGCCGATTGGGCAAGCCCCTTTTTTGCACTTTTATGGCCGGGCAACTTTTATCCCCCGTCCCTCGTTCAGTGGGGCAGGAGGACGCCATGATGAGCTTCAATCTGAACGAGGTTGCGTTACTGCTGGTGGTGCTGGTCATCGGCTGGCTGCTGGGTCTGATGATGAGCGGTCGCGGCAAATATCGGCGGCTGTGGCAGGACGAACAGGCGGTGCATCGCAGCGCTATCAAGGAGCGGGACGCCCGCATCGAAGCGTCCCATAAGCGGATCGCCGAACTGGAGCGCCACTCGGCCGCCCCGATCGCCGTCGGCGCCACCACGACGGCCGCTGGGGTTGGTCATGGCCGCGACGATCTGAGCCGGATCAGCGGCGTCAGCCAGGCGCAGGAAAGCGCGCTGAACCAAGCGGGCTATCACCGCTATGGCCAAATCGCCGCGCTCAATGCCGAGCAGGAAGCGACGCTGGAGGCGCGGCTGGGCCTGAAACCCGGCGCCATCGCGCATGACGACTGGCGCGGTCAGGCTCTGGCGCTGGAACGGGGCGACAGCAAGCCCGGCTTGCTCAGCCGCCTGACCGGATCGCACTGAAACGAAAAAAGGCGGGGTTGACGCCCCGCCCTTTCCTCATCACTTCCGGGCAAGCGCCGCCTGCGCCGCCGCCAGTCGAGCGATCGGCACGCGATAGGGCGATGCCGACACATAATCCAGGCCTGTCGCCTCGCAGAAGGCGATCGACGCCGGATCGCCGCCATGTTCACCGCAAATGCCGAGCTTGATGTCGGGACGGGTCTTGCGACCACGCTCGGCGGCGATCTCGATCAGTTCGCCCACGCCTTCCACATCGATGCTGACGAAGGGATCGCGCGCGAAGATGCCCTTGTCCACATATTGCGTCAGGAACCGCCCCGCATCGTCGCGGCTGATGCCGATCGTCGTCTGCGTGAGGTCATTGGTGCCGAAGGAGAAGAATTCGCCCACCTCGGCAATCTCGCCCGCCTTCAATGCCGCGCGCGGCAGTTCGATCATGGTGCCAACCAGATAGTCGACGCGCTCGCCCTGCTCTTCGAACACTTCGGCCGCGACGCGATCGACGATCGCCTTCATCAGTTCCAGTTCCTTGGCGGTCGCGACCAGCGGGATCATCACTTCGGGGATCGGCGCTTCGCCGCCCCGCGCCTTGACGATCAGCGCCGCTTCGAAGATCGCGCGCGCCTGCATCTCGTAGATTTCGGGATAGGTCACGCCCAGGCGGCAACCGCGATGACCCAGCATCGGGTTGAACTCATGCAGTTCGTTCGCGCGGCGCTTGAGCGTATCGACGCTGACGCCCGCCGCCTTCGCCACTTCCTCGAACTCCGCTTCGCCATGCGGCAGGAATTCGTGCAGCGGCGGATCGAGCAGGCGGATGGTGACGGGCAGGCCCGCCATCACCATGAATATCTGTGCGAAATCGTCGCGCTGTTCCGGCAGCAGCTTGTCGAGCGCGACGCGGCGGCCCTTCTCGCTGTCCGCCAGGATCATCTCTCGCACCGCGGTGATGCGCGCCGCGTCGAAGAACATATGCTCGGTCCGGCACAGGCCCACGCCTTCCGCGCCGAATTCGCGCGCAACCTTGCAGTCCTGCGGCGTTTCCGCGTTGGCGCGCACCTTCAGGCGACGGACCTTGTCCGCCCACACCATCAGCGTGCCGAAATCGCCCGCCAGTTCGGGCTGCACGGTCGGCACTTCGCCCGCCATCACTTCCCCGGTCGACCCGTCGATGGTCAGGATGTCGCCTTCCTTCAGCTCACGGCCACCGACGCGCAGGATCTTGGCCTTGCCGTCGATCGAAATGCCGCCCGCACCGGACACGCAGGGACGACCCATGCCGCGCGCCACCACGGCCGCGTGCGACGTCATGCCGCCGCGCGCGGTCAGGATGCCTTTGGCCGCGTGCATCCCATGAATATCTTCCGGGCTGGTTTCCACGCGCACCAGGATGACCGCGTCGCCCATTTCCGCGCGCCGTTCGGCGGTGTCGGCATCGAACACGATCGCGCCCGAAGCCGCGCCTGGCGAAGCCGGCAAGCCCTTGGTCAGCACGTCGCGCGGCGCCTTGGGATCGAGCGTGGGGTGCAGCAACTGGTCGAGCGCAGCCGGATCGACGCGAGCGACGGCTTCTTCCTCGGTGATGAGGCCCTCATGGGCCATGTCCACTGCCATTTTCAGCGCAGCCTTGGCGGTGCGCTTGCCCGACCGGGTCTGGAGCATCCACAGCTTGCCCTGCTGCACCGTGAATTCGATGTCCTGCATGTCGCGATAATGGGTTTCCAGGATCTGGAAAACGCCTGCCAGTTCGGCATAGGTTTCCGGCATCGCTTCTTCCATCGACAGCGGCTTGGCCCCTGCCCGCTCACGCGCAGCCAGCGTCAGATATTGCGGCGTGCGGATGCCCGCGACGACATCCTCGCCCTGCGCGTTGATCAGATATTCGCCATAATAGGCGTTCTCGCCGGTCGACGGATCGCGGGTGAACGCGACGCCGGTCGCCGACGTTTCGCCCATATTGCCAAACACCATCGCCTGCACGTTGACGGCGGTGCCCCATTCGCCGGGGATGTTGTTCAGGCGGCGATAGACCTTCGCGCGCTCCGACTGCCACGATCCGAACACGGCCGAAATCGCGCCCCACAACTGGTCATGCACATCCTGCGGGAAGGGCTTGTTCCACAGCTTCTGCACCAGCGCCTTATATTCGGCGACCAGCGCCTTCCAGTCGGCGGCCGTCATTTCGGTGTCCAGGCTGTAACCCTGGTCTTCCTTGGCGACCTCCAGCGCTTCCTCGAACGCGCCATGGTCCAGTTCCAGCACCACGTCGGAATACATCTGGATGAAGCGGCGATAGCTGTCCCAGGCGAACCGCTCGTCTCCGCTGGTCGTCGCCAGGCCGATGACGGTCTCGTCGTTGAGGCCCAGGTTCAGCACCGTATCCATCATGCCCGGCATAGACGCGCGCGCGCCCGAACGGACCGACACCAGCAGCGGATCGGCGGCATTGCCGAAACGCTTGCCGGTGATCCCCTCGATATGGGCGATGCCGTTTGCGACTTCGGCGTTCAGGCTTTCGGGATATTGGCCGCCATCTTCATAATAGCGGGTGCACATGGCCGTCGTGATGGTGAAACCCGGCGGCACCGGCAGGCCGATCGCGGCCATGCCGTCCAGATTCGCGCCCTTGCCGCCCAGCAGGTTGCGGTCACCCTGCCCGCCATCATCCACGCCGCCGCCGAAACGATAGACATAGCGCGTCGCGGTGCTGTTCATGATGGCCTCTTCCGTCGTAACCATGTGATCCGGCTCTCCCTGCACTGATTGCCGTGAATATTGTGCGCTGCAACAGCCTTTACAAAAGACGTGCGGGAATTGCACCCGCCTTTATTGGACTTTGTCGTCATATCGTCATTTTTATGGACGGATATGTCCGACTTGTCTCTCAGCCCGTAATTTTCGAAAAGTCCGCGACGCCATGCACAGCCGCCCGCACCCGGTCGAGCAGCGCAAGACGCGCCGCCCGTTTTGCAGGATCGGCGTCGTTGACCGTGACGGACTCGAAGAAAGCGTCGATCGGCGCGCGCAGCGTGGCGAGCGCGGCCATGGCGTCTGCAAAGCGTTCGTCAGTGACAGCCCGCGCCGCGAGGGGCTCGGCAGCGTCGAGCGCGGCGAGCAAAGCGGCTTCCGCCGGTTCGGACGGCGCCGCCGGGACGATGGCGGGATCGACGGCTTCCTTTTTCAGGATATTGGCCGCCCGCTTGTACCCGGCGAGCAGGTTCGCGCCATCATCCGTCGCGACGAAGGATTGCAGCGCATGGACGCGGGCGAGCAAGCGGACGAGATCATCCTCGCCACCCAGCGCGAACACCGCGTCGATCAGGTCGTGGCGGACGCCGGCTTCGCGTTGCTGGACCTTGAGGCGGTCGGCGAAGAACGTAACCATCGCATGAGCAATGTTCGGAGGAATTTCAAACCCTGCCCACGTTTCTGGGTTTTCACCAGAAAGCTTCTCGTTCAATTGAATCTTTTTTTCTATTGGCAACTCGTCATAATTCAATAATACGCCCTGCCAATGCGTCAAACTCTCTGACGTCAATTGCCTCATGACAGTCATCGCGTGACCATAACTCACGCCATTTAATGAGGTTCTAACCCGGTTTTCCAGTATAAGCTGGATAACTCCCAGAGCTGCCCGTCGGAGAGCGAATGGGTCTTTCGATCCAGTAGGCAGTAAACCCCATGAGAAAAAGCCGACCAGCGTATCCAGCTTGTCCGCCAGGCTCACCGCCACCGTCACTGGCGCGGTCGGCACGTCATCGCCCTGCCCGACCGGCTTATAATGGTCGCGGATCGCGTCGGCCACCGCGTCGGGCAAACCCTCCGCGCGGGCGTAATAGCCGCCCATGACGCCCTGCAATTCGGGGAACTCGCCGACCATCTCCGTGACCAGGTCGGCCTTGGCGAGGCGGGCTGCCTGTTCGGCCAAATCCGCATCCGCGCCCTTGACGATCCCCTCTTCCACCAACCACCGCGCCAGCTTCGCAACCCGCTCCACCTTGTCGGCGACGGTGCCCAACTTCTCGTGGAAGGTGATGCGCGCCAGCTTCTGCGCATGGTCCGCCAGCGCCGTCTTGCGATCCTGCTCCCAGAAGAAGCGGGCATCGCTCAACCGCGCGGCCAGCACCTTGCGGTTGCCCGCCACGATCGCCGCGCCGCCATCCTTCGCCTCGATATTGGCGGTGCAGATGAAGGCAGGCGCCAGCTTGCCAGCCGCGTCGCGCAGCACGAAATATTTCTGGTTGATGCGCAGCGTCAACTGGATGACTTCGGGCGGCACCTCCAAAAAGGCCGGGTCGAAATCGCCCAGTAGCGGCACCGGCCATTCGGTCAGCCCCGCATTCTCCGCGACCAGGCCCTTATCCTCGATCACCGTGTAACCATGCGCCGCAGCAGCCTGCGCCGCCTTCGCCGCGATGATCGCCTGCCGCTCTTGATGGCTTACGATCACATGGCAGGCGCGCAGCTTTTCGACATAATCGTCCGCGCCGCCGATCGTGATCGCGCCGGGATGATGGAAACGATGGCCCAGCGTCGCATAGCCCGACCGCACATCCTCGACCACGATATCGACCAGTTGCTCACCCAAAATGGCGACGATGCCCTGCAACGGGCGGACCCAGCGCAGGCTCTCGGTCGTCTGGCTGGCGACGCCCCAGCGCATCGCCTTGGGCCAGGGGAAGGCGCGGATGACGGCGGGCACGGTCTGCGCCAACACGTCCATGGTGGCGCGGCCGGGCTTGTTGACGACGGCGAACCAGACGCCGTCCCGGTCTTCCAGCTGGTCCTGGGTCAGGCCGGTCTTGCGCAGAAAGCCTTCGAGCGCCTGGGGCGGCGCGGATGTGCGCGGACCTTTATGCTCTTCGCTCACCGCCGCGGTTTCGAGCGGCAGGCCGCGCGCGACCAGCGCAAGGCGGCGCGGCGTGACAAAGCTGTCGATCGCAGCGGGCTTGAGGCCGGCCCTGGCCAGTTCTTCGGTGAACAGGCGGGCAAGGTCTTCGGACGCCTTCAATTGCATACGCGCGGGAATTTCCTCACAGCGCAATTCGAGGAGGAAATCAGTCATCACGCGGTCCACCCCGGAAATTTGGCGCTCCATGCGTCGGCATTGCTGGCGATCCACGCCTCGCAACTGCCCTTCGCCATGTCGCGCACCTGGCCCATATAGCTGGCGCGTTCCTGCACGGAAATCACGCCGCGCGCCTGGAGCAGGTTGAACACATGGCTCGCCTTGATCGCTTGGTCATAGGCGGCCAGCGGCACGTTCGCCTCGATGCAACGACCATATTCGGCCTGGCAATCCTTGAACCAGCGGAACAGCTTGTCCGTGTCCGCGACCTCGAAATTCCATTTCGACATCTGCTGTTCGTTGGCCAGAAACACATCGCCATAGGTGACGCCGGCGTCGTTGAATTTCAGGTCGTAAACGCTGTCGACGCCCTGAATATACATGGCCAACCGCTCCAACCCGTAAGTCAGCTCGCCCGCGACCGGCTTGCAGTCGTATCCGCCCATTTGCTGGAAATAGGTGAACTGGGTGACTTCCATCCCGTCGCACCACACTTCCCAGCCCAGACCCCAGGCGCCCAGCGTCGGGCTTTCCCAGTCATCCTCGACGAAGCGAATGTCGTGGACCAGCGGGTCGATGCCGATCTCCACCAGACTGCCCAGATAGAGTTCCTGGAGGTTCGCTGGCGACGGCTTCATGATCACCTGATATTGGTAATAATGCTGCAACCGGTTGGGATTTTCGCCATAGCGCCCGTCGGTCGGGCGGCGGCTGGGCTGGACATAGGCGGCGTTCCAGGGCTGTGGCCCCAGCGCGCGCAGCGTGGTCGCCGGATGGAATGTGCCCGCCCCCACTTCCATGTCATAGGGTTGGAGGATGACGCAGCCCTGTTTCCCCCAATAGGCATGGAGGGTCAGGATCAGGTCCTGGAAGGAAAGCGCTTTGCCTTCGGCCACGAAACGTCCTTATCGAAATCGCTGAATTACGTGGCCGCGCCTTGGCGCATGGGGCCGATAGGGTCAAGGGCCAAGGGTCGGGGCCAAGGGTCGGGGGCCAAGGGCCAAGGGTTGGGGAAAGCCGCCCTAAACAGGGTTAAGCGGCTTGCCCTCCCGCCCCGCGCTCCCCATTGAAGGAGGCATGAAGCTGCTTCCTACCCTGTTGCGGGCCATCGGCGCCGCATGGCTGCTGATCGGCGGCGTCCCTGCCCATGCCAAACCCGCCGTCACCACGACGACCGCCACCCCGGCGCTGTGGGCGGTGCAGGATGCCGACACCACCATCTATCTGTTCGGCACCGTCCATGTGATGAAGCCGGACATTGACTGGTTCCATGGCGACATAAAGCGCGCCTTCGACCGCTCGAACGAACTGGTGCTGGAAATCATCGAGCCGGACGATCCAGGCGCGATCGGCGCGGCGATGGCGGGCATGGCGCTGGCCAAGGACGGGGTGAAGCTGTCCGACCGGCTGACCCCGAACGCGCGCGCGCGATATCAGGCGGCGATGGACGCCAATAGCCTGCCCTGGCGCACGTTCGACATGTTCAATCCCTGGATGAGCGGCATGGCCCTGTCGGTCGCCCCGCTCGCAAAGCTGGGCTATAAAAATGATCTGGGCGCGGAGAAAATCCTGCGCATCGCGGCGCAGGCCGCGAGCAAGAAGGTCGATGCGCTCGAAACGGTCGAACAACAGCTAGGCTTCTTCGCCAGCCTGCCGATGGCGCAGCAGGTGCAGTTCCTGAACGCCACCGTGGACGGCCTGCCGGACATGGAGAGCGAATTTGGCGACCTGCTGCGTTACTGGCAGGCGGGTCAGCCGGACAGGCTGGCCAAATCGATGAACGAATCGCTCGAAGCGACGCCGGAACTGGCGCAGGTGCTGCTGACCGGCCGCAACGCCAACTGGGCCAAGTGGATCAAGGCCCGGCTCGACCAGCCCGGCACCGTCTTCGTCGCCGTGGGCGCGGGTCATCTGGCCGGCAAGGGCAGCGTGCAGGACCAACTCAAATCTTTGGGCCTGCGCGCCCGCCGCCTGAAGGACGTAAAACCATGATGCGCCTCGTCACCCGCCTCCTCGCTCTGTTCGCGCTGACGCTGGTCGCGGCGTGCGGACAAAATGACGCGCCGCCCGCCAAGGCGCAGGGCGGCCCCGCCCTGTGGCAGGTGCAGCGGGGCGAACTGAACGGCTGGCTGTTCGGCACCATCCATGTCCTGCCCAAGGGGCTTGCCTGGCAAACGCCCGCCATCACTGAAGCGATGACCGCGTCCGACCGGCTGGTGCTGGAGGCTGCCGATTTGCAGGACGAACAGAAGACCTTGTCGCTGTTCGAGAAAATGGGCCGCAGCGCCGGCCTGCCGCCACTGGAACGGCGCGTGCCGGACGAGGAAAAAACGGCCCTGGTCAAGGCGATGGCCGATGGCGGCACCAACAGCCAGCTGCTGTCGGGCTATGAAAGCTGGGCCGCCGCGATGCTGCTGTCCGCTTCCAGCCAGCAGGGCCTGGGCGTCAGCCAGGATGACGGCGTGGAGCCGGTGCTGATCGAGGCGTTCAAAAAGGCCGGCAAGCCGATCGGCGGGCTGGAGACGGTGGAGCGGCAATTCGCCGCCTTCGACACGCTGCCCGAAGCGGCGCAATCCCGCCTGCTGGTCCAGACCATCCATGAAGCCAAGGGCATGAAGGCGCTCTACGACCGCATCCTCGCCGCTTGGGGCAAGGGCGACATGGAAGCGATCGCCAAGGAAGACCAGATTGGCGAGCAGCCCGACCCGATGGTCGAGGAAGCCGTGCTGGTCGCCCGCAACCGCGACTGGGTGAAGGCGATCGAACCGATGCAGGGCCGCCCCTTCATCGCGGTGGGCGCGGGCCACCTGACCGGCCGGGAAAATCTGATCGAGTTGTTGAAAGCCAAGGGGTTTACGGTGACGCGGGTGCAGTAACGCCTCCCCCACCACCAAACGGAACTTGCGCAATATGGCTCCCACCCTTGCATTCCCGCCCTTTTCTGCTAAAGGGCCGCCTCCCGCTATGGTCATCCCTGGAGGCGTGGCGGGAAAGTACATCAATTTTGCTTTTGGAGACACGCAATGAGCGAGCAGCTTACGCTGTCGGCCGAGGCACGCGATCGGGCAGGCAAGGGAGCCTCCCGCGCCCTCCGCCGTGAGGGCCGCGTACCCGCCGTCATCTATGGAATGAACGAAGAACCCCTGTCGATCCATGTCGAGGAAAAGCTCCTCAACAAGCAGCTCGGCACCGGTCACTTCTTCAATTCGGTCATCATGGTCGAAGTCGGCGGCAAGACCGTCCGCACCCTCGCCAAGGACGTGGCCTTCCACCCCGTCTCGGACCGTCCGCTGCACGCCGATTTCCTGCGCGTTTCGGAACATGCCTCGGTCAACGTCAACGTCCCGGTGCGTTTCGAAAATGAAGACGCTTCGCCTGGTCTGAAGAAGGGCGGCGTGCTGAACGTCGTTCGTCATGAGATCGAACTGATCGTCGATGCCGCCGAAATCCCCGAAGACGTCGTTGTCGACCTCAAGGGCTTCGAAGTCGGCGATTCGATCCACATCAGCGCGGTGACGCTGCCCAAGGGCGCGAAGACCGCGATCGACGACCGCGACTTCACCATCGCGACCATCGTCGCCCCTTCGGCTCTCAAGAGCGCCGAGGGCGAATCGGAAGCTGAAGCGGGCGAGGCCGAATAAGTTTTTCGAGCTATACGCTAATGGCTCAACCCCGTTCGGGCTGAGCCTGTCGAAGCCTGATCCTTCCCTATTCGGAAGCAGAAAGGCCCTTCGACAGGCTCAGGGCGAACGGGGTTTTGCTTTTCTGGAGGATATGGATGCAGATCTGGGCGGGCCTTGGCAATCCGGGGCAGCAATATGCGATGCACCGGCACAATGTCGGCTTCATGGTCGCGGATCTGGTCGCGGACATGCACCGTTTCTCCCCGCCCAAAAAGCAGTTTCAGGGCTGGGTGCAGGAAGGACGGATCGGGCCGGAAAAAATCATCCTGCTCAAACCCGCCACCTTCATGAACGAAAGCGGCCGGTCGGTCGGCGATGCGATGCGCTTCTACAAGCTGACGCCGCAGGACGTCACCGTCTTCCACGACGAACTCGACCTCGTGCCCATGAAGGTCAAGGTGAAGCGCGGCGGCGGCAATGCCGGGCATAACGGCCTGCGCTCGACCGACGCGCATATCGGCAATGATTTCCGCCGGGTGCGGATCGGCATCGGCCATCCGGGGCATAAGGACAAGGTCCATGGCTATGTCCTGGGCAATTACGCCAAGAGCGAGATGGACGCCCTGACCGACATGCTGGCCGCGATCGGCGCGGAAGCCGAATGGCTGGCGAAGAATGACGACGCCCGCTTCATGAACGAAGTGGCGCTGCGGCTGGCAGCCTGAAAAAGCTTAACCCGATTGCGCGTTGCAACATTGCCGGGCCATAAGGCCCATAATATTACAGTGCGCAAACGCAGTTCAGGGGATATTGGGTGATTCACACCGTTGCCACGACGCCGTTCGACGACCAGAAGCCCGGCACGTCCGGCCTGCGCAAAAAGGTCCGCGTCTTCGCGCAGCCCCATTATGCCGAAAATTTCGTCCAGTCGGTGTTCGACAGCCTTGATGGCTTTGCCGGGCAGACGCTGGTGGTGGGGGGCGATGGCCGTTACCTCAACCGCGAAGTCATCCAGATCGTCCTGAAGATGGCGGCGGCCAACGGCTTTGGCCGGGCGCTGGTCGGCCAGGGCGGCATCTTGTCCACCCCCGCCGCCTCCCACCTGATCCGCGCATCCGGCGCGTTCGGGGGACTGGTGCTGTCGGCCAGCCACAATCCGGGCGGCCCGGACGAGGATTTCGGCATCAAATATAATATCGGCAATGGTGGCCCCGCGCCGGAAAAGGTGACCGACGCCATCGCCGCCCGTTCGCTCGTCATCGACCACTACACCATCCTCGACGCCGCCGATGTTGACATCGACACGATCGGCGAAATCCAGTTGGGCGACATGACGGTCGAAGTGGTCGATCCGGTGGCCGCCTATGCCGATCTGATGGAAAGCCTGTTCGATTTCGCCGCGATCCGCGCCCAGATCGCAGGCGGCTTCACCCTCGCCTTCGACAGCATGAGCGCTGTGACCGGCCCCTATGCGGTCGAGATTTTCGAACGCCGTCTGGGCGCGCCGCAGGACACGGTGATGAACGGCACCCCGCTCCCCGATTTTGGCCATCATCACCCCGATCCCAATCTGGTCCATGCCAAAGAGCTTTACGACCGGATGATGGCCCCCGACGCGCCCGATTTCGGCGCGGCGTCGGACGGCGATGGCGACCGCAACCTCATCATCGGCCGGCACAGCTATGTGACGCCCTCGGACTCGCTCGCGGTGCTGGCCGCCAACGCCCATCTGGCGCCCGGCTATGCCGCGGGCCTAAAGGGCATCGCCCGTTCCATGCCCACCAGCGGCGCGGCCGACCGGGTCGCCGAAAAGCTGGGCGTGCCGCTCTATGAAACGCCGACCGGCTGGAAATTCTTCGGCAACCTGCTTGACGCGGGCATGGCGACCATCTGCGGCGAGGAAAGCGCCGGCACCGGCTCCGACCATGTGCGCGAAAAGGACGGCATCTGGGCGGTGCTGCTGTGGCTCAATATCCTGGCCGTCCGTCAGCAAAGCGTCGCCGCGATCATGGCGGACCATTGGGCGACCTATGGCCGCAACTATTATGCCCGCCACGATTATGAAGCCATCGCCAAGGACAAGGCCGATGCGCTGATGGCGGCGTTGCGCGCCAAGCTCGACAGCCTGTCCGGCACGGCGAATAGCGGCGGCACGGTCAAGGCCGCCGACGATTTCGCCTATACCGACCCCACGGACCAGTCGGTCAGCCGCAACCAGGGCGTCCGCATCCTGTTTACGGACGGATCGCGCGTGGTGTTCCGCCTGTCCGGCACTGGAACCGAGGGTGCCACCCTGCGCGTCTATATCGAACGCTATGTCGGGCCGGACGGCGACCTTGGCCTGGAAACCGGCGACGCCCTCGCCCCGCTGATCGCCGCGGCGCAGGAATTGGCCGACATTACGGGTTATACCGGCATGGACCAGCCGAGCGTCATCACCTGATCGCCCGGCTTCGCTGGCGCAGATATAAACTAACGCATCGGCAACAAAGTGGAAACGCGCGCGGATTAGAGGGACGGGCATCCCTTTCCCAACTCCAGGACATCCATGCGCCGCCTCGCTCTCTGCCTGTCCGCCTGCCTCGCGCTGCTCTCTGCCCCTGCCCGCGCGGCCACCAGCGAGGATGAGCAAGTCTGGCTTAACCTGACCGCCATGGGATCGATCAAGGACGAACTGGTCTATTTCGCCGAAATTCAGCCGCGCTTCGGCGATGGCGTCTCGCGGATCGACCAGTCGCTCTTCCGCGGCGCTGTGGGCTGGAAATTCTCGCCCACGCTGACCCTCTATCAGGGCTATGCCCATGTCGTCGCACCGATCGAGGGCGGCAAGGACGTCAACGAGGAACGCAGCTTCCAGCAGCTAAACTGGACGCTCGGCAAGCCCTGGGGCGGCGAACTCTCGTCGCGCACCCGCCTCGAACAGCGCTGGCGCTCGGACGGCGACGACATGGGCTGGCGCGTGCGCGAAATGCTCCGCTACGAAAAGCCGCTGCGCGCCGACAGCGACGCCGTCAACGCGCTGGTCTATGCCGAGGGGTTCGCGGCGCTCAACGACACGGACTGGGGCGCGCGCAACGGGTTCGACCAGCTACGCAGTTTCGTCGGCGCGGAAATCGGCCTGCCCGGCGCATCGACGCTGGAGGTGGGTTACCTCAACCAGTTGGTCAACCAGCGCGCGGGCAACACGCGCGTCAACCATGTCGCGTCGCTGACGCTATTTTTCCGGCACTAAGGACAGCTGCGACGTCCTCATCAGGATGATTTGCGTGCATTTACCGTCAATCACAGGCGTCACAAGTCATTGGTTATAAAGAAAAATAGGATAATTAACGTCCACATCGAATGACAGGCGGTCAAAAAATCGCCGCATAACAATAACTTGCAATCGCCCGATGTGGCGCAACTGTCCAACTCGCTGTCTCGGAACGCGGCTTATCGGCCGTTGTCGGCGATGATATCAACGCTGGTCTTGCCGCCCGGCGCGTCGGTGAACAGGATGAAATAGGCGCTGCCGTCGGACCTGCGGGTGCCGCCCAGCACATGGTCGCCGCCCAATATCTTATGTTCGCCATCATAGCCTGCGCGGCGCGCCAGCGTGTAATAATAGTCCATCACGCCCTGCCGCGGCGCCGGCGTCACGAAACTCGCCGCGCGCAGGGTGCAGCCGTCGACCTGCGCGCCCGCCGCCTCGGTCAGTTGCGCGCCGGGAAACAGGCCGAAGGGTTCGGGCAGCCGCTGCGCCCATTCCATGCCGTAATTCAGCTTCTTCGCGCAAGCGCCGTTGCCGCCGCGACGGCCGGAGTCCGCGCGCGCGACCGCGCCCAGCGTCACGGTCGACGCCATGGCCTCACCCTCGCTCGCGGTCGGCGTGGATAGCAGCTTGCCGCCGGCCAGCTTCACCGCTTCCGCCTGCGCCGCGCCCGCATCTCCGGTCAGCGCCGGCAGCGCGCCATTGGCGGGCCGATCGGCGGAGCGCACGGCGTTGCGATTGGCCCGGCCCACCAGTTGCGGATCGACCACGATCGGATCGGCGAGCGCCCCCTTGAGCGCCGGGTCGGTCGCATTGTTGGTCAACTGCGCGTCGAGCGCGGCCAGGCTGGCGTCCTTGTCCCCCTTGCCGCAGGCGGCCAGCGCCAACGCCAAAGACACCATTGCTATAGATCGGACACGCGCCATGCTTCACTCCTTCGTAAACAAGCCATGAAGAGGGCAAGTTAATTTTCCATTAGGATATGTGGTGAATCTGCCGATTTTTGCGCAGATGGCCAGCGCTTATCGACTGGCCTTGTCCCGCTGTCTTGCTCTGGGACAATATCGCGGCCATGATGGGCCGATGCTCAATATATTGTCAGGCTTCATCGGCCTTGTCACCCTCATCCTCATGATCCCGGCGGTCATCCCGCTGCTCGGCGCGCTCAACTGGATATTGGTGCCGCTGGCCCTGTTCGGCGCGCTTGTCGGCATGATCTCGTCGAAAAATGGCGGGCGGAACTTCTGCCTGATCGTCGCCGGCTTCGGCGCGCTGCGGCTATTCCTGGGCGGGGGCATTTTCTGAGCGACATCGACGCGGAAACGCGGCGTGGCTTGCTGGCCGCAATGGTCGCCTATGGCCTGTGGGGGCTGCTGCCGCTCTTTTTCCGCCTGCTGCACCATGTCGATCCGGTGGAGATCGTGACCCAACGAATCCTTTGGTCGCTGCTGCTGATCGCCGCCATTCTCGCCGCGCGAAAAAGCCTGCCCGCTTTTCTGGCCGCCATGCGCGACCGCCGATTGGTGGTGCCGCTGGCCGGATCGGCGCTGATGATCGGCATCAACTGGCTGACCTATGTCTGGGCGGTCAATGACGATCATGTCGTCGCGGCGAGCCTGGGCTATTTCCTCAATCCGTTGGTCAATGTCACACTGGGCGTATTGGTGCTCAAGGAAAGGCTGCGCCGGGGGCAGATGCTCGCGATCGGGGTGGCCACGATCGGCGTCGCCATCCTTGCCGCATCGGCGCTGACGACATTGTGGATCAGCCTGGCGCTGGCGTTCAGCTTCGCCTTTTACGGCCTGCTGCGGAAACTGACGCCGGTCGCGCCTATGACCGGCCTTGGCGTCGAGACGCTGTTGTTGGCGCCGCTCGCCATCGCCTATCTGTTCTGGAAAGCAGACCATGGCGGCATCGGGTTCGGGCAGGACATATCCACCAGCGCCTTGCTCATCCTCTCCGGCGCGGTGACGACGGTGCCGCTGGTGCTGTTCGCCGTGGCGGCGCAACGTCTGCCGATGGCGACGCTTGGCCTCATGCAATATCTCGCGCCCACGCTGCAATTTCTCTGCGGACTGCTGCTGGGCGAAAAGCTCAGCATGGGACAGATGGCCAGCTTCGGCCTGATCTGGATCGGCCTGATCCTCTTCGCCGGCGACGGCATCGCCGCCGCCCGCCGCAACCGGCAGGCGACGACATGATCCGTCATCCGAACTGGGTCGCCTCGAAGCGCACCGCTTCGCCGACCGCCGCATTGGCCAGCGCATCCTCCCACATCACGCGATTGCCGCGAATGATGGTGCCGATGGCCTTGCCGGTCAGTTGATCTCCCTCGAACGGCGACCAGTTACAGCGCGAGGCGAGCCACTCGCTGCCCACGGTCCAGCGCTTCTTGAGGTCGACTACGGTGAAGTCGGCGTCATAGCCGAGCGCAATCCGCCCCTTGCCGACCAGCCCGAACACCCGCTGCGGTCCTGAAGAGGTGAGTTCGATAAAGCGCCGCAACGACAGCCGCCCCTGCGCCACATGGTTCAGCAGCAGCGGCACCAAAGTCTGCACGCCGGGCATCCCGCTTGGCGAAGCGGGATAGGTCTTGGCCTTTTCCTCGATCGTGTGCGGCGCATGGTCGCTGCCCAACACGTCGGGCACGCCCTGATTGAGCCAGAACCACAGGCCGTCGCGGTGCGCGCCCGACCGGATCGGCGGATTCATCTGCGCATAGGTGCCCAGCCGCGGATAGGCGTCCTCGCCCGCCAGCGTCAGATGCTGCGGCGTCACTTCGCAGGTCGCGATATCCTTGTTCTGCGCGATATATTCCAACTCGGCGGGCGTGGTGATGTGCAGGATGTGGATGCGGCGACGCGCCTTGCGGGCCAATGCGATGATCCGCTTGGTCGCGATCATCGCGCTTTCGTCGTCGCGCCAGACGGGGTGGGTCGACGGATCGCCTTCCAGCGCATGGACCTTGCGCGCGTTCATCCGCGTCTCGTCCTCGGCATGGATGGCGACGCGGCGGGTGCCCGACGTCAGCACGCGCGACAGGGCATCGTCATCATCCACCAGCAGGCTGCCGGTCGATGCGCCCATGAAGATCTTCACCCCCGATGTGCCGGGAATCCGCTCCAGTTCCTTGAGCTGCTCGGCATTGTCCGCCGTCGCGCCGACATAGAAGGCATGGTCGCACCACATGCGGTGATGCGCGCGCTTCAGCTTGTCATGCACCCGCTCGGCGGTATCGGTGTTGGGATTGGTGTTGGGCATTTCGAACACGGCGGTCACGCCGCCCAGCACCGCGGCGCGGCTGCCCGATTCGAGGTCTTCCTTATGCTCCAGCCCCGGCTCGCGGAAATGGACCTGGCTGTCGATGCAGCCGGGCAGCACGTCCAGGCCGGTGCAGTCGATCACCTCGCCCGCATCGCCCAGCCCCGTGCCGATCGCCACGATCTTGCCAGCCCGCACGCCTACATCCACGCTCTCCGCGCCGCCCGGCGTATGGACGGTGCCGTTCCTGAGGATCATGTCGAAGGTCTGGGTCATGACGATATTCCTATATTCCGTTCGCGCAGACGGCTTGGCTAAGTCGTGCTGCCGTCCTACCTAAAGCCGATGACCGGCACCACCCTAAGCGATCGCGCGATCCTGAGAATTTCCGGCGAGGAGGGCAAAGCCTTCCTGCAAGGGCTGCTCACCCGCGACGTCCTGACCCTTGCCCCCGGCCAGCCGCGCTGGACCGGGCTGCTGACGCCGCAGGGCAAGGCGCTGTTCGATTTCATCCTGTGGGGGGATGGCGACGACATCCTGATAGACTGCGAAGCCGCGCAGGCGGATGCGCTGGCCAAGCGGCTGAACATCTACCGCCTGCGGCGCAAGGTGGTGATTGCCCGCGAGGAAGGACTCGCAGTCCACTGGTCGCCCGACGCCAGCGACCACCCGCTCGACCCGCGCCTGCCCGCGCTCGGCCATCGCTGGATCGCGCCCGCCACGCCGGGCGACGCCGCGCCTGCCTTCCGCGCGCACCGCCTGGCGCTGGGCGTGTTCGAAGGCGCGGCGGAACTGGGGCAGGACCAGACGCTGTGGCTGGAAACCAATGCGGAGGAACTGCACGGCGTCGATTATGACAAGGGCTGCTATGTCGGGCAGGAGAACACCGCCCGGATGCATTACCGCAACAAGGTGAGCCGCCGCCTCGTCGCCGTGCCGATGGCGCAGGCGGACGAAAAGCGCCAACGCGCCGCCCTGCCCGATATGGGCCTGTCGATCGAGTTGCGCCGGGTCGAAACGCTCGATCCCGCTACCCTTCCCTCATGGCTGGCTACCGCGATCGAAAGCCAGGCGGCGGAATGAATCGCATCCTGTTCGCGCTCGTCAGCGCCTTTCTTCTGGTTCCCCCCGCCCAAGCCGACACCCCCTGGAAGCTGGTCGCCACCCATCCCCATGACGCGACCGCCTTCACCGAAGGTCTCTTCTACCATGACGGCGCGCTCTACGAGAGTACCGGGCTGGAGGGCCAGTCGGACATCCGCAAGGTGGCGCTCAAGACGGGGAAAGTCCTGCAACGCCGCATCATCGACCCGCCCTATTTCGGCGAGGGCATCGTCAACTGGGGCGACAAGCTGGTCAGCCTGACTTGGCGGCACCGTCGGGGCTTCGTCTGGAACCTGGCCGATTTCGCACCGCTATCCGACTTCCGCTATGATGGCGAAGGCTGGGGCATGACGCAGGATGGCCGCAGCCTCATCATGAGCGACGGCACCGCGCAACTGCGTTTCCTCGATCCCGACAGCCTGGCCGAACAGCGCCGTATCACCGTCACCTGGAACGGCCGGGCGGTCGATCGGCTGAACGAGTTGGAATATGTGAAGGGGGAGGTGTGGGCCAATATCTGGTACGACACCCGCATCGCCCGCATCGATCCCGCGACCGGCGCCGTGATCGACTGGATCGACGTGGCGCGCCTGCGCAAGGCCGCGGGCGTCACCGATAGCGAAGCCGTCGCCAACGGCATCGCCTACGACGCGGCGAAGGACCGCGTCTTCATCACCGGCAAAAACTGGCCGAAACTGTTCGAGATAAAGGTGGCGCCAAAGCCTTAGCCGCGCGGCGGGCCATCATGCAGCTTGGCCCATAGCGCGCCCGTCCCGGCCTCCTGCGCGCGAGTCGTGAACTGGGCGGCGACCAGCCAGCCTTTGATTGGCCGCATGGGCAGCAGGGTCGTCAGGATCAGCACCGGCAACCCGACGGCCAGATGCACCCAAAGGCCGGGACGCGCGATAATCTCCAGCATCAGGATGAACACCACGCCCGGCACGCAGGCGAACAGTTGCACGAACACCGCCGGGCCATCGGCCGGGTCGGCGAAGCTGTAATCAAGCCCACAGACCTCGCAATGGTCGCGCATCGTCAGGAACCCGGTGAAAATATGCCCCTCGCCGCAGCGCGGGCAGCGACCGAATACGCCCGTTTCATGCGCCGGACGCTTTTTCCACGCCCGACCCTTTTCGTCGATCCAGTGGGTTTCGCTGCTCTGTTCCATATCATCTCCCGACATCATCCCCTATGTCGGCAAAGCGCCGCTGATTGCAATTGCGCCTTTTGTCCCACCCCTTCTGGCCCACGAACGCGCCAAGGCTGGCCATCGGGCGCGCAAACCGCTATCGGGCGCGCCAATGTTTCCGATCTTATAAGGCAGTCAAATGGGTTTTCGTTGCGGTATCGTCGGCCTCCCCAATGTGGGCAAGTCCACCCTGTTCAACGCGCTGACCGAAACGCAGGCGGCACAGGCGGCCAACTATCCCTTCTGCACGATCGAACCCAATGAGGGCCGCGTCGCCGTGCCCGACGACAGGCTCGATACGATCGCGAAGATCGGCGGCAGCGCAAAGATCATCGAAACGCAGCTCAGCTTCGTCGACATCGCCGGGCTGGTCCGCGGCGCATCCAAGGGTGAAGGGCTGGGCAACCAGTTCCTGGCCAACATCCGCGAAACCGACGCGATCGTCCATGTCCTGCGCTGTTTCGAGGATGACGACATCACCCATGTCGAGGGCAAGGTCGATCCGATCGCCGACGCCGAGACGGTCGAGATGGAATTGATGCTGGCCGATCTGGAAAGCCTGGAAAAGCGCGTCCCCAACCTCGCCAAGAAGGCCGCGCAGGGCGACAAGGAGGCCAAGGCCGCCGCCACCGTGCTGGGCCAGGCGCTCGACCTGCTGCGCGAAGGCAAGCCTGCTCGCCTCACCGTCCCGCGCGACGCCGAGGAAGAGCGGCTGTTCAATCAGGCGCAGTTGCTGACCGCCAAGCCGGTCCTCTATGTTTGCAATGTCGAGGAAGACGCCGCATCGGAGGGCAACGAATTTTCCGCCCGCGTGTTCGAAAAAGCGAAGGCCGAAAACGCCAGCGCGGTCATCGTGTCGGCCGCGATCGAGGCCGAACTGGTCACCATGCCGGTGGAAGAACGCGCCGAATATCTCGAAGCGCTGGGCCTGGCCGAAGCCGGCCTCGCCCGCATCATCCGCGCCGGTTACGAATTGCTGGGCCTCATCACCTTCTTCACCGTAGGGCCGAAGGAAGCGCGCGCGTGGACGGTGGCGAAGGGATCGAAGGCGCCTCAGGCGGCGGGCGCGATCCATAGCGACTTCGAGAAGGGCTTCATTCGCGCCGAAACCATGGCCTATGCCGATTATGTGCAATATAATGGGGAAGCCGGCGCCAAGGAAGCAGGCAAGTGGCGGTCGGAAGGCAAGGAATATGTGACGCAGGACGGCGACATCATGCTGTTCCGTTTCAACGTCTGATCCCATGGCGCTGCGGCTTGGCCAGATGCCTGCCCGGCGCAAGGCCGCCTTCCCGCCCAGCGTCGACGCCGATACGCGCCTGCTGATCCTGGGCAGCCTGCCGGGCGATGCGTCGATCCGGCAGGGCGAATATTATGCCCATCGCGGCAACGCCTTCTGGGCCTTGCTCGGCGAGGTGTTGGGCGAGGATCTGCGCGGCCAGCCCTATGCGATGCGGCTGAAACGGCTGCGCGCGCGCGGCGTCGGGCTGTGGGACGTGATAGAAAGCGCCGAGCGCGAAGGCAGTCTGGACGGCGCGATCCGCGGTGCGGAACTGCGCGACCTTGGCGCCTTCGTCGCCCGCCTGCCCGCGCTCAAAGCCATCGCCTTCAACGGCAAGACCGCCGCGCTGCACGGCCGGCGGCAATTGGGCGCGCGGACGGGCCTGGCGCTGATCGACCTGCCATCCTCCAGCGGCGCCTATGCCAGCCTGTCGCGCGACGCCAAGCAAGCGGCCTGGATGCCGATCGCCGATCATCTGCCTGCCGCATCCTGACGTCTTCGTCACTTTACCGACATGGTCCGGCTGCTAAGCAGCGAACAACGCCAAACATGAAGAGTCGCTGATGTACATCCGCTCCCTGTCCCTCGCCCTCACCCTGTCCGTCTCCTCCTTGGTCGCCGCCTGCGCCCCGGTGCAGCAACATCCCGTCGCCAGCGCATCCGCGCCGACGGAGCAGCGCGCGCCGGTCACCATATTGGTGTCGATCGACGGCTTCCGCCCCGATTATCTGACCCGCGGCGTATCGCCCCACCTCAATGCATTGGCGTCCGGCGGCGTCGAAGCGTCGATGCGCCCGTCCTTCCCGACCAAGACCTTCCCCAATCATTGGGCGATCGTGACTGGCGACCGGCCCGATCGCAGCGGCATCGTCGCCAATAATATGGAAGATGAGAGCCGGCCCAAGGACAAGTTCACCATGGCCAGCGACGATCCCTATTGGTGGAACGAGGCCGAGCCGATCTGGATCACCGCCGAAAAGCAGGGCGTGCGCACCGCCACCATGTTCTGGCCCGGCTCCAACGTCGCCTGGGGCGGCGCCAAGGCGGCGGAATGGCCCTACACCATCAGCAACGGATCGCGCCCTAGCGACTGGGCGCAGTTCAACGAAGCGATCAGCCCGACCCAGCGCGTGAACGGCGTGCTGGACGTGCTGCGCCGCCCTGCCGATATCCGCCCGCAGTTCGTCACCCTCTATTTCGACGAGGTCGATACCGCCGGCCATATCAACGGTCCCGATGCGGCGCAAACGACGCAGGCCGTGGCCGATGTCGACGCGCATATCGGCAATCTGGTCGCCGGGCTGAAGGCGCTCGGCCAACCCGCCAACATCGTTATCGTCTCCGATCATGGCATGGCGGCCAAGGCCAACGACCGGGTCATCGTGCTAGACAAGATCGCGAACCCGGCCGACTATCGCACGGTTGAAACCGGCCCCTATGCCAGCCTGGCTCCGATACCCGGCCATGAAAAGGCGCTGGAATCTGCGCTGTTCAAGCCGCGCGACCATATGCAATGCTGGCGCAAAAGCGAGATCCCGGCCCGCTTCCACTATGGCACCCACCGCCGCATCCCGCCCTATTTCTGCCTGGCGGAAACCGGCTGGGTGTTTCAAAATACGACCCCGACCAGGCCGATAACAGGCGGTGACCATGGCTGGGACGATCGCGCACCCGACATGCAGGCGCTGTTCATCGTCAACGGCCCAGCCTTCGATCGCGCATTTCGCCCATCGGCCGACTTCGCCAATATCGACGTCTATCCGCTGCTAGCTCGCTTGCTCGGTGTGACGCCGCTGGCGTCGGATGGCGATGCCACTGTGTTGCAGGGGTTGGTAAAGCCCTGACATTGACGTAAACGGAAAGCACCTCTAAGCCATCACCTGTTGAAATGGGAGTGGGAGACGGGTGATGGCGGAAGAAATTGTCTATTTCGAAGATATCGCGATCGGCGATGGCTTCGACTTCGGCCCGCTGACCGTCTCGCGCGAGGAAACGGTCGCCTTCGCCGCCGAGTTCGACCCACAGCCCTTCCATCTGTCCGACGAAGCGGCGGCGCAGACCCACTTCGGTACGCTGTCCGCCAGCGGATGGCACACCACAGCCCTGTTCATGAAGATGTTCGTCGCGGAAATGCAGCGCCAGCCCGGCCGCCAGGCGGCCAGCCTGGGCGCCATGGGAGTGGACGAACTGCGCTGGCTGCGTCCCCTCCGCCCCGGCGACGCGCTGCATGGCCGGAGCGAAGTGATCGACAAAAAGGCGTCGCAAAGCCGGCCGGAAATGGGCATCGTTCGCAGCAAGGTTACGATCTTCAACCAGGACGACAAGCCGATCCTGACTATGATCCCGATCGCCATGTGGCGCACGCGGCCGGCTGGATTGTGATGCTCAACGAAAAAAAGTGCAGCGCTTCGACAGGCTCAGCCAAACGGGTTTAGGGTTCAATTCGCAGGGTGGTTCGCCTGCGCATCCGCCGCCATCACCCGCACCGAAGCCGCCTTCGATCCCACAATCTGGACCAGATGCCTCCCGGCGCGCAGGTCGAACCAAACAATCTTGCGGATGCCCGAACAGTCCGGCCCATGGCCATGCTCTACCGAGGCGATGGAAGCGTCGCCCGTCACCACATCCACCCAGGCAGGCCCCGACAGCGCGATGCCGACCCGCGCCGCCTGCTTGAGCGACAGGCTGAACAGCCCGCCATAACCGTCCTTCGCCCCCTTGCCTGGCGCAACGCGAAACTGGACCTGCGCGGCCGGGGACAGCGCGGCGGTCAACGGCTTGCCCAGGATCAGCGCCGGCGCGCCATGCGCCAGCACGCCGGCCGTCGCCTGCCCGCTCCGGGTCCAACTGGTCCAGGGTTCGTCCAGCACCGCCGGCACAGCGCAGACGGGTTCGGCAGCGGCCAACAACAAGGCGGCTAGGATCATCATCGACTCATTTCCTCCCGAACAGCTTTTCTATGTCGCCATGGCCCAGTTTCACCCATGTCGGCCGCCCATGGTTGCACTGGCCCGACCGCGGGGTGACTTCCATCTCGCGGAGCAGCGCGTTCATCTCCGCGACGCTGAGCACCCGTCCCGCGCGCACCGATCCGTGGCAGGCCATGGTCGCGGCGACCAGATCGAGCCGTTCCTTCAGTGACAGCGCGCTGTCATAAGCCGCCAGATCGTCGGCCAGGTCCGTCACCAATCCCTGCACATCCGATTGCCCCAGCATTGCCGGGACCGAACGGACCAGCATGGCCGATGGGCCGAACCGCTCCAGGTCGAGGCCGAATTCCTTGAGTTCGGCGATCCGCGCCTCCAGCCGGTCGCAGGCCGGCTCGTCCAGTTCGACCACTTCGGGCAGCAGCAGCGCCTGACTGGCAACGCCCTTCCCGTCCATCGCGCGCCGCATCCGCTCCAGCGTCAGCCGCTCATGCGCGGCATGTTGGTCTACGATGACCAGCCCATCCTCCGCCTCCGCCACAATGTAGGTGCGCGCCACCTGGCCCCGTGCGACGCCGAGCGGGAAACTGGCGCCTTCCGGCGCGGGCGCGGCAGCCGGTTCGGCGCGCGCCTGGGGCGGTGGGGTGATGAAGGACGGGCGATGATCGGCGAAAGAGGATGGCGCGAACTGGTTGTAGCTCGCTGGTGAAGACATCGGCGCTTCGAAGATCGGCATCGCCCCGATGGGAGTGGGCGAAAGCGGTTCGGGTTTCCATGCCGACAAGGCCGCCGGATCGGCATGTTGCACAGCGCGGAAACCTTCGGCATCGAGCGCGCGGCGCAGGCCGGACACTATCATGCCGCGGATCAGCGCGGGATCGCGAAAGCGCACCTCGGTCTTGGCGGGATGGACGTTCACATCCACGTCCAGCGGCGGCACGTCGAGGAACAGCGCGACGACCGGATGCCGGTCGCGCGCCAGCATGTCGGCGTAGGCGCCGCGCAGCGCCCCGATCAACAACCGGTCCTTCACCGGCCGTCCGTTAACGAACAGATATTGATGATCGCCCACGCCGCGATTGTAGGTCGGGATAGATGCGACGCCCGACAGGCGGATGCCTTCCCGCTCCAGCGATACGATCACGTGATTTTCCGCCAACGCCCGGTCGGTCAGCGCAGCCACCCGCTCCTCGCGCGCCTCATCGGCCTGCACGCCCAAAACTCGGCGGCCATCATGTTCGACCGAAAAAGCGACGGTGGGATGTGCCATTGCGAGACGACGGACGATGTCGAGGCAGGCGGCATATTCGGCCTTGGGCGAGCGCAGAAACTTGCGCCGGGCCGGCACCTTGCCGAACAGCTGCTCCACGACGACGCGGGTGCCGGGTGGCAAGGCCGTCGGCCCCTCCCCCACCAGCTGTCCATTGTCGACCGTACGGTTCCATCCGTCGGTCCCGCGCGGCCGGCTGTCGATGGACAGGCGCGCCACGCTGGCGATCGACGGCAGCGCCTCCCCCCGGAAACCCAATGTGGCCACATTTTCAATGGCATCGTCGGGCAGCTTCGACGTAGCGTGGCGCTCCAGCGCCAGCGCCATGTCGCCCGAATCCATGCCGCAGCCATCGTCGCTGACCTCGATCCGGTCCAGCCCGCCATTGGACAGGCGGATGGCGACGCGAGTCGCGCCCGCGTCCAAAGCGTTTTCGACAATCTCCTTCAGCGCGCTGGCGGGTCTTTCGACCACTTCACCGGCAGCGATACGATTGACCAGATGTTCGGGCAGACGGCGTATTGACATTGATTAGGGACTAGCCCAATCGAGCGCTTTCCGCGAGCCGCGAACCTCATATTTTTTGCACTGCAAGGCGCAAGAAAGACAAGGTGAACGGCAGGAGCAGAACAGCTTTCCGACCGGCCCCCTATCGCGTCGCGGGGACGGCGGGCGATACAGGATAAGGCATGTCGATCTTCTCGCGTCTCTTCAAATTCACCTCGCAGGATATGGCCATCGACCTGGGCACCGCCAATACGGTGGTCTATGTGCGCGGCCGCGGCATCGTACTGAACGAGCCGTCGGTGGTGGCGGTCGAGACGCTGAACGGCGTCAAGCGGGTGAAGGCGGTCGGCGTGGACGCCAAGCTGATGATGGGCAAGACCCCGGATTCGATCGAAGCCATCCGCCCGCTGCGCGATGGCGTGATCGCCGACATCGACGTCGCCGAACAGATGATCAAGCATTTCATCACCAAGGTGCATGGCGGCAAGCATAGCCCCTGGCGCGCGCCTGAAATCGTGATCTGCGTGCCGTCGGGTTCGACCAGCGTGGAACGGCGCGCGATCCGTGACGCCGCCAGCAATGCGGGCGCCAGCCAGGTGTTCCTGATCGAAGAGCCGATGGCCGCCGCGATCGGCGCCGACATGCCGGTGACCGAACCGATCGGGTCGATGGTCGTGGACATCGGCGGCGGCACGACGGAGGTCGCCGTGCTCTCGCTGCGAGGCTTGGCCTACACCACGTCGGTGCGCGTGGGCGGCGACAAGATGGACGAGGCGATCGTGTCCTTCGTGCGCCGCCATCATAACCTGCTGATCGGCGAAGCGACGGCCGAGCGGATCAAGAAGCAATATGGCGTCGCCCAGCCGCCCGAAGACGGCGTGGGCGAGACGATCCACATCAAGGGCCGCGATCTGGTGAACGGGGTTCCCAAGGAAATCTCGATCAACCAGGGGCAGATCGCCGATGCGCTGGCGGAACCGATCAGCACAATCGTCGAAGGTGTCCGCATCGCGCTGGAAAACACCGCGCCTGAACTGGCCGCCGACATCGTCGATCAGGGCATCGTCCTGACCGGCGGCGGCGCGCTGCTCAAGGGGCTGGACGACGAATTGCGCGACGAAACCGGCCTGCCGGTAACTATTGCCGAAGACCCGTTGACCTGTGTCGCCATCGGTACCGGCCGCGCAATGGAAGATCCCATCTTCCGGGGCGTGCTGCAAACGGCCTGATCGAGAAGGACGATTAAATGGCGCGGCCAACCAGCCGACGCCCCGGTATCAACCGGAAGGCGCAATATAGCCTTTTCGCCAGCTATGTCGTGGCGGTGACTGGTGCAGCCGCAGGCCTGTTGCTGGTGGTGGTCGCGATCTTCGATCCCACGGGTTTCTCTGCGATCCGCATTGCGACAGCCGAGATCGGTCGCCCGGTTTCCATGGCGCTCAAGGGCATGGTGAGCGGGGTCAGTTCGCTGGACGAGGTTCTGGCCGCCTATTGGCGCGCCGGGTCGCAGAATGTCGCGCTGCGCCGACAGGTCGAGGCTGACCGTAACCGCATCATCGAAGCCAAGGGCGTGGCACAGGAAAATCTGCGCCTGAAAAAGCTGCTCAAGCTCGTCGATGCCGACGCCAGCCAGGTGCTGACGGCCCGCCTCATTGCCTCATCCGCCACCAGCACGCGGCGATTTGCGCGGCTCAATGCGGGACGCTGGCAGGGTGTGCGACCGGGTATGCCGGTGCGTGCACCGGAGGGGTTGATCGGCCGCATCCACATTGCCACGCCCAACAGCTCGGACGTGCTGTTGCTGACCGACACGAGCAATATCGTGCCCGTCCGCCGCACGAACGACAATATCCCGGCCATCTCCACCGGCCTTGGCGACGGGACTGTGGAAATCCGGGCGCTGACGGCCGGGCGCAACCCTTTCAAACCGGGCGACCTGCTGGTGACGTCCGGCATAGGCGGCGTCTATCAACCCAATATACCTGTCGCAGTCGTTGTCCGCGCGCAGGGCGAAATCGCCTATGGTGTGCCGCTGGCGAACCCCGGCCGGGTCGATGCCGTCGTGGTCGAACGCGCCTTCGAGGAAGCGGTGACCCGGCCCGGCCCGGCAGCACCCCCGATGTCCGAAGAGGGCGTGGCCGACAACGGCGCCACGCCATGATCGACCCGCATCTGCACCATGTGCCCAGGCTGGGTCGACACCCCTCGCGGTTCCGACTGGCCGGTACGCCAGTCATCACCGTGATGTTGGGTTCGTTCCTGACGGCGCTGCCGGTTATCGCGCAATCCCCAGTCATGCCGCCTTTTGGCCTGCTGCTGCTCCTGTCCTGGCGATTGCTGCGACCCGATCTGTGGCGCACCTGGATCGGCCTGCCGCTCGGCCTGTTCGACGACATGATGAGCGGGCAACCGATCGGCTCGGCCATGTCCCTGTGGACCGTGGCGTTGATCGGCATCGACATGATCGAGCATCGCATGGTCTGGCGCAGCTATCGGCAGGACTGGCTAATTGCAGCGCTCGCCATTATCTTCTGCATCGCCGGTGGCCTGTTCTTCGCAAGGATCACCGGTGGAGGTAATGTGCGTTTCTTGCTGGTCGCGCCACAGATGGTCTGGACGATATTGCTGTTTCCCTTCGTCGTCCGGCAGTGCGCGCGGATCGACCGCTGGCGCGTCATGGCATGAAATTCCTTACCCCCAAGCGCAAGATCATCACCGAAGCCGCCCAGTCCTTCACCTTCACCCGCCGCGCGATGGTGGTTGGTGGACTGCAAGGCGCGATCGGCGCCCTGCTGGTCGGGCGGATGGCCTGGATCAGCGTGGCGGAGAATGAGAAATACAGCCTCCTGTCCGAAAGCAATCGCGTCAACCTGACACTCATTCCGCCAAGGCGTGGCTGGATCGTGGATCGCAACGGCCGGCCGCTGGCCAATAATCGCACCGATTTTCGCGTCGACCTGATCCCCCAGCGCATCGTCGATGCCGAAGCGACCATCCGTCACCTGGCGCAATTGCTCGATCTGGAGCCGGATGAGGTCGATCGCATCCGCGAGGATCTGGAAAAGTCCGCCGGTTTCCGGCCGGTGCAGGTCGCCGACAAGCTGACTTACGACCAATATGCCGCGATCAGCGTGCGCCTGCCCGACCTTCCCGGCGTGGCGCCCAGCCAGGGCTTTTCCCGTCATTATCCCGCCGGCGCCACGGTCGGCCATCTGCTCGGCTATGTCGGCGCGGCGACGGCGGAGGATTATAAGGCGCGCAAGGACCCGCTGCTGATCACGCCCGGCTTCAAGCTGGGCAAGGACGGGCTGGAAAAGGCGTTCGACCGGCATCTGACCGGCAAGGCCGGCGCGAAACGGGTAGAGGTGACCGCGCGCGGCAAAATCGTGCGGGAATTGACCACGCGCCCCGATACGCCGGGCAAGTCGATCAAGTTGACGATCGACGCAGGGCTTCAGGAATATGCCGGCCGCCGCCTTGCCACGCAGAGCGGATCGGTGGTGGTGATCGACTGCCAGAATGGCGATGTGCTGGCCCTGGCGTCGATGCCCAGCTTCGACCCCAACAGTTTTTCCGACGGCATCAGCCATCTGGAATATGAGATGCTGTCGAAAGACGACCATGTACCGCTGCGCAACAAGACGCTGCAGGGCCTTTATCCACCCGGCTCGACGGTCAAGCCGATGGTGGCATTGGCGCTGCTGGAAGCCGGCATAGGGCCGCAAGAGACGGTCAGTTGCGGCGGCGCGATCCGGGTGGGCAATACCCTGTTCCATTGCCATAAGAGGCGCGGCCATGGGCCGCTCAACATGCGCGGCGCGATCGCCCAGAGTTGCGACATCTATTTCTACCAGATGGCGCAGCGCATCGGCATGGATCGGATCGCCAGCATGGCTCGCCGGGTCGGCATGGGCCAGAAATTCGACCTCCCTTTCCCCAGCCAAAGCTATGGCACCGTGCCGGACCCGGCGTGGAAGGAAAGGAAATATGACCAGAAATGGCAGGTTTACGACACGGTGAACGCCACCATCGGCCAAGGTTATATGCTGATCAACCCGCTGCAAATGGCGGTGATGGCGGCGCGCCTGGCGACCGGCAAACAGTTGATGCCCAATTTCATCCATAACGCCAGGCGGCCCGATCCCGCGACCGTGGGCGCGACCGAAGAGCATTTGATCGTCATCCGCGATGCGATGAACGCGGTGGTCAATGGCGGCGGCACCGGCGGCGCGGCGCGCAGTTCGATTCCCGGCGTCATGATCGCGGGCAAGACCGGCACCGCGCAGGTCCGGCGGATCACCATGGCGGAGCGCGCGGGCGGCGTGCGCGGCAATAGCTCGCTGGCGTTCAAGCTGCGCGACCACGCGCTGTTCCAGGGCTTCGCGCCGTTCGACAATCCACGCTATGCGATCGCCTGCATCATCGAACATGGCGGGCATATGATCCGCAATGAAGATGCGCCGATGATCGCCAGCGACACCTTGTCCTATCTGTTCGATCCAGCCAAAGCGATGGAGAAGCTGGAAACGCTGGAAAAGGGCTGGGGTGGCACGCCCGCCCAGCGACAGGCGCGACAGATGGCCAGCTTCCGCATCGCAAAAGCGATCGAGAAGGGCGATGTTCCGCCACCTTCGGACAATGTAGCGGACAATGCCGGCAATGCAGCCGCGCTCTCCCCGGCCCCATCGCCACCTGCGCGCGATGAAAGCGAAGATGATGCGCCGCCGCCGGGCGCCAATGTGACCGGCGCGCCATGAGCATCATTCCGCACCCCCTGACCGAATTTCCCTGGCGTATACTGGCTCTGCTGCTGGCGATCGCCGGCTTCGGAACGATCGTGCTCTACAGCGCGGCGAGCGGGAACATCTTTCCCTGGGCGGCGATGCAGGCGGTGCGCTTCTGCATCTTTTCGGCCATGGCGCTGACGCTCAGCCGCATTCCGCTGGAAATTTTCGCCCGCTTCGCCTTCCCCGCCTATGGCGCGGTTCTGGCGTCCCTGTTCCTGGTGGAACTGATCGGCGGCGTCGCGGGCGGCAGCCAGCGGTGGATCAATCTAGGCTTCATGCAACTCCAGCCGTCGGAATTCATGAAGCCGATCATCGTCCTGACGGTGGCGCGCTTCTATGCGATGCTGCCGGTGGGCGAAATCCGGCGCTGGAACGCGATCTGGCCCGCTTTGGTGCTGATCGGCCTGCCTTGGGCGTTGGTGCTCATACAGCCTGACCTTGGCACCGCCACGATGATCGCGGCGGGCGGGGTGACCGTCATGTTCCTGGCCGGCCTGCCGCTGCGGCTGTTCATCGGCACCGGCCTCCTCGTGGCGTCGGCGATCCCGATCGCCTTTAGTTTCCTGCACGATTATCAGAAAAACCGTGTCCTCATATTCCTTGATCCCGAAAGCGATCCGCTGGGCGCGGGATATCATATCAGCCAATCGAAGATCGCGATCGGATCTGGCGGCTTCTGGGGCAAGGGATTCCTGCAAGGCACGCAGAGCCATCTCGACTACCTGCCCGAAGGCCATACCGACTTCGTCTTCGCAACCATGGCGGAGGAATGGGGATTGCTGGGCGGCGCGTTGCTGATCCTGGCCTTCATGCTGCTGTTCCGCTGGGGCATCCGGGTCGCGATGCGCAGCCAGGACAAGTTCGCGCGCTTGGCGGCGGCAGGGCTGACCACCACCATATTCTTTTATGTCGCGATCAATCTGATGATGGTGATGGGATTGGCCCCGGTGGTGGGCATCCCCCTGCCCTTCATGTCCTATGGCGGTTCTTCGATGCTGACCGTGATGCTGTGCATAGGCGTCATCATGGCCATCGATCGCGCGAGCAAGCGTCGCACGGGAACGGGAAACTGGGCGTAAATCGGCTCGGCCGAAAAATTTCCGGCATAGGGGCGATTTATGGTTTGCAAACAGCCGAGCGACTGCTAACAGCCCGCCCACACCGGAGCGCCTACCGCATCGGAATGGACGCATAGCTCAGTTGGTAGAGCAGCTGACTCTTAATCAGCGGGTCCTAGGTTCGAGCCCTAGTGCGTCCACCACTTTCTCCCTATTTGTCAGATAGTTAAAGAGCTCGCAAAGTCCGGCGGATGCTGGCACCGGCGTGCTAGGTAGCTCTCTAGGTAGCAGCACGCGCACCCACTATCGAGCATGGTCAAGCGCCACACTCTGGCAACTCAGGAGCCGCCCTCCGGTCAAGCGAGGGGGACTTCAGGGATCAAGCGAGTCGTGGCCACACCTGCCGACCATTGCGACGGCTAATTCCACTCTGCTTCACACCAGTATGCTACTTTTGAATGAGAGCCACGAGCTGCTGGTTTCGACGGGATGTAGGGGGCGCTAGGGCACTCGAGCTCCGATCCAGATAACCCGACCGACGATGTCGACGCCCTTACGCTGCATGCCGGGCCAGCTGGGATATGCCGGGTGGTCGGTGAGAACGGCCAGACGGTTCTTTATGGGGTCGATCGCTATCCGCCTCACGAAGATCTCAGAGGAGCCACGGATGGCATAAAGGCCTTCACGCAAGCCCTCCCGGTTGCGGACTCGCCCAGGCGCTTCTTGAGTTCCTCCACCGCGGACGATGCCCGGTATTCCTGAAAGAAGCTGAGCAGCGAGCTGCCAAGGACAATCGCCAGGATAATGGCCGCGTCCACCCATTGCTAAAGCACCAGCGAGATGACTGCGGCAAAGGCCAGGATGAGAACGAGTGGGCTTTCGAACTGGCGATGGAGCAGGCGCAGAGCGCTCAGACGCGGTGTATCCTCGACGCTGTTGGGGCCGACGAGGCCGAATTGCGTTGCTGCCTGAACGGACGATAGGCCGACCGGGCTGGTCTCAAGCGATGCCGTCAACGTGGACTGGTCTTGGCTCAAGTACGGAATGTCATCACTTGCCCCGCCCATTCCCGTTTCCAATCGCCCCAGCTCTGATCCAGATCAGATTTTCAAACCCTCGTTACGCGCATCAAGCCGATGCTGCACTGCCAGAAGTCTGTCCGCTGTCAAAATAGCGAACAGGGCATCGTACCAACATAGGCAAGGTTCAGAGTCATCGTGACAATTTTGTCTGTCGTCGTGCCCAGAATGGTCGCGAGAATCTGATGGCCCAGAAGCCCAGCGTCACCAAAGGGACATTGCACAAGGCATCATCGGTCGCATCGCTGTTGCTCAGGTTCATTGTCCATATCCCTGGATGGTTGCGGCGAGAACCAATAAGGTCGGACTCCACCCGCCCCCGGCTACATCAGGAATGGGTGACCTCGATGATGCGCAGAGGACGTTCGTGACCGCCGCGGTCCGGCCAACAAATCGACTGCCCTGCCCGCAGGCCAATCAAGCCCGCCCCGACCAGCGACATGATCGAAATACGCCCTGCCTCGATATCGGCATCCTGCGGATAGACCAGCTGGAGTGTGCGCTCCACGCCGCTCGCGTCATTGACGAACCTTACTGTCGACATCATCGCGACAACGTCCGATGCGAGGCGGGCATCCGGCACCACCCAGGCGCGGCTGATCTCTGCGAGCAGAAGTTCGGCCACCTGGGGCATGCGTCCTTCCATATCCACGGCGAGATTGCTGATCCGTTCGGCGTCGCTTTCACGCATCTGGAGGGGCGGCCTGGCAGTAGCCTTGCGGTTGATAGTCATGGCAATCTCCGTCAGCGCCGACCATGCGGCGCAGCGCGCTGGATCAGCGCTGTGTTGTGCTAGGGGATGGAAGGTGATGCCCCGGACTGCGCCGGACGTATTTGTCGCTGCCCGGGGCTATTGGCCGACGAGGAGCGAACTCCCATGGCAGCGCTGACGCTGCAGAATGGCGACACAGATCATTTCAGGACGATGGCGGATAACGATCAGCAAGTCAAAAGCCGTTGCCGCAGGCAAACGCGCGGATGCTCAATGCGCGAGCGCCGTTTGCAGACCGAGCGCCACGCAGTGGGCATGGTTGTCTGCCACCGTCACGGTCAGGCCAGTGGCATCGGCGACGGCCCGACTGACAAGGCCGATGACTGCACTTCCGCCCGTCAGGACAATGCCGCCATCGTGAATATCGCGGCTCAGTTCAGGCGGTATCTGACCGAGCAGGTTGACCACCATTGCGGCAATTCCCGCAACGTGTTTCTCCACCACCGGATGCAGGTCGCCAACGGGAACACCGATCGCTGCGGGACGCCCGGTGACCAGATTGCGCCCCTTGATCCGGATCTCGACACCGGCGTCCACGCCCTCATGCAGCATTCTCACGAGGTCGCGCTTGGCCTGCTCGGCCGTGCTGGCACCGATCAGGAACTTGTGCCGAAAATGAAGATAGTCTGAAATCGCGACGTCCAGAGCATCGCCCCCGCCGCGAAGCGATGCGGCCGCGCATATCCCGCCAAGCGAGAGTATGGCTGCTTCCGTGGTGCCTGCCCCACATTCAACGATCATGGTGCCTTGCGGCAGATCGATAGGAAGGCCAGCGCCCAGCGCAGCCGCAAGGGGTTCGGCGAGCAATTGGACAGATCCGAGGCCAGCGTCATTTGCCGCTGTGAAAAGAGCACTGCGTTCGGCATTGGTTGCGTCGGCGGGCACGCCGATGATTGCGCGGAAAGAGCGCAGCCTCCTCTGGCCCACACTAGACCGCACGGCATAGGCCAGATAATCGCGAGCAGCAGCGATGTCGCTCAGAACCCCGCGGGTGAGGGGACGGACCACCCTCATGGATCCCGAAGTTCGATCCAGCATAGCGCTGACAGTGGAGCCTGCGGCAACCAGTTCTCCGCGGTCCGCCTGCCCCGTGAAGCAGCACAGCGACGGCTCGTCGAACAAGACGCCGCCGCTCGACGATACGACGCGGGTGTTTGCTGTGCCGAAATCGATCGCGAAATCAGGCTTGCCCATGGCTTGAAACAGTCTCTTCATCTTGCTCGTGTAGCAGTAGCGGCCTGGGATGTCTCCCGAAGGCGGTTGGGCGGCATCTGCATGGCCTGCAGGCCCATTCCGCCGCACCGAAAATACTGCGTCGATCCGCCCAACGGTGCGACACGCCTCGGCGCAAAATTCCGCGACGACCGCTACTGGATCGGCGGCGTGTAGTCGCGGCGCTGGAGCGTTGTCATATATGCGGCAAGGTCATCGATTTGCTCGGGATCGATGGCAAAGTTCATCATCGCTGGGAAATTATGGGAATCGCGCAGCCAGGGTTTGAGTGTTGCGGCCGTGAGGCCCGGTGCGTTGACGACCACCTCGAACGGCGGCGCCTCGGGGTTCGGGGAACCGCGTCCTGTGGTCACGGCATGGCAGCCAGAGCAGTTCGCATTTGCAAATGCGAGTCCCCGTGACGCTGGGCCCGATCCCGCCTCATCGGCATTCATCTTCTCAGTCGTGGGACTGGCTGCAACTCCCCGCGACATCCGTCCGGGACTGCAAGCACTCAGTGTGAGCACGACAAGGGCGAAAATAGGCAATTTGCGCATCATCGATGCCTATCGTGCCGGAGCGGGCACCCGTCAATGTTACCAATACCTGCTGTCACGGGGCGCCCTTCCCCGAATTCCCGGATCGGAAAAACGTCCAATAGCAGTGCGGCATGGCGGAGAGGTGGGCGGCGTCAGTATTTGAGCTGACGCTCATAGAGGTCGCGATAGTGCTGAATTCGGGTCACGCGCAGGCCCTGCATGCCGGAGCGGTCAACAGCCCGCTCCCAGGATGCCAGTTCCTCAAGGGTGATGCTATATCGCTCGCAAGCCTCGTCGAAAGTCAACAGGCCGCCCTGCACCGCCGCAACCACTTCCGCCTTGCGCCGGACAACCCAGCGCCGGGTTTCCGGCGGGGGAAGCGATTCCAGCGTCAACGGTTCGCCCAAGGGCCCGATTACACTAGCAGGTCGAATCTTCTGGTTCTCGAGCATATCCCGCACAAAATAAGGGGCGGCCCTTAAGAACGCGTTGCCCTTACCGTGACACCGTTGCACCGATCGCGATACGCCAAGTCTGGCGGTTTGATCGTCTCATTCCAACACGCGCCGACGTCTGCGATTGCCGCGGGATCGCCTTGGTCTAAGCTGGCATCGGCGACTCCAGAATACCTGGGGCAACAAAAAACGGGAGGGAAGCATGGAAGAGGCACTGAACAGGCAACCGGGCAGCGTTGAACCTTTTCCCGAGGCCCCCAAAAATACCCTGGTATCCGATGAGTTGAACAGAATCCTGTCGCTACTGCGCGACGCATGTCCAGCGGATGCCCATATCAGCTTTGACTTCGATGGCAGGCTGCACGCGCACATCGACCTGAGGAGCCAGGAAGACGTGACCGCAATCGAGACCTTGCTGCCGATGCTGGGGCACGGACTGTTCCATGACATCACGCGCGGCGTAACGCCGCACCATCCCTTCTTTCACCGCGTCAGTGTGCTGGTTGACAGATAATCCCGTTCGCCACGCTCCGCGTAACCAGATATCACTTCGTCTTGTGACGGATGCTGAAGAATGGCAGCTTGCAGGCGCGGCTGACGATTACTTCAGGGTGTGATGCCGGGCAGTGGGAGAGACAAATGAGTTACAAGATCATCGAGATTGAAGGCATTGGCGCCAAGTATGCCGAGCGTTTGCAGGCTGCGGCGATCTATTCGACCAACGACCTGCTCAAAGCCTGCGGCAGCCGGAAAGGCCGTGATGAGACCGCCGAGAAGACCGGCATTTCCGCGAGCCAGCTCCTCAAATGGACCAACATGGCGGATCTGATGCGGGTTTCCGGGATCGGCGAGGAATATTCCGAATTGCTGGAGGCCGCCGGCGTCGACACGGTCAAGGAACTGGCCACGCGCAATGCGGAAAATCTTGCCGCAAAGATGAAGGAAGTGAACGAGGCGAAGAGCCTGACCCGGGCGCTGCCGGGGGTCACGCAAGTGCAGAAGTGGGTCGACCAGGCAAAAACCCTGGATGCTGCAATCAGCTACTGATCCCGCAGCGTCGCCAGGAAATGCCTGAAATCCGGACGGTCTGCAAGACACAGACCATCCGGATCGGGGGGGCTCTTTCAGCCGCGATCAGCGCACGCTGCCGCGCTTGAAGAAGTTGACGATGCCCAGCAGGACGACCGCGCCGACGAAGGCGATGATCAGCCCGGTCAACGAGAATTGCTGCACACTGCCGCGAATGCCGAACAAGGGTCCGGACAGGGCGTTGCCGATAAGCGATCCGACGCAGCCGACTACGATATTCCACATGATGCCCATGGACGCGTCCCGGTTCATGACGAGGCTCGCCAACCAGCCCGCGATCCCGCCCACGATCAGTGCGATAATCCAACCCATCGTCTTCCTCCTCTTGTGGTCTCAATTCTGGCAAGTCCGCAGTAGCAGCCGATTGCGACAGCTCAGCGCCAAGCGTCCCTGCCGCTCAATCCTGCTCTTCTCCCGTCGATAACAGCACGCGCCAGATCAGCGCGCCGACTGCCGCGCCGACCAATGGCGCAAGCCAGAACAACCAGAGCTGGCCCATCGCACCGGTCTCGGCGAAAATGGCGACGCCGGTCGAGCGCGCGGGGTTCACCGAAGTGTTGGTCACCGGAATCGAGATCAGGTGAATCAGCGTCAGGGCGAGGCCGATCGCGATGGGCGCAAATCCGGCCGGTGCGGCTTTCGATGTCGAGCCGAGGATCACAATCAGAAAGCCCGCCGTCAGAAGCACTTCGATGAGCAGCGCTGACTGCATCGAATAGCCGCCGGGTGAAAGTGTCCCGAAACCGTTCGATGCGAACCCGCCAGCCTGGAAGCCGGCCTTGCCCGAGGCCACGGCATAAAGAGCCGTACCCGCAGCAATGGCGCCGACGACCTGCGCGATCCAGTAAGGCAGCAGTTCCTTCCAGCTGAACCGGTTGGCCAGGGCCAGTCCCAGCGAGACAGCCGGATTGAAGTGCCCGCCCGAGTGTCAACGGCGGAGCAAAAGTCGGCCATTCGGCGGCGTAAAACCAGGCCATCGTGTTACATGCCGGGGGGAGTGGCGTGAGGGCGTAGCCCGAGGGCCACTCCCCCCGGCATTGGTGTAATTTTCA
>NZ_SEOO01000135.1 GCF_004152865.1 Sphingobium cupriresistens
GAAAGCGCCTCGGCCCTACTCGGCCTATCTTTACGGCTTTGCGGTGGGTCGACTCACGCGGGTCAGCGAACGGGTCGGATCAAAAAGGCTCACCTATCTGAGCAACACTGCCGACGCGGGCGAGCTGAAACGACGCTTGGCAGGGACAAAGGATATGGTCGCCTTTCTCTCCGCCAAGGCGGGCATGCCGCTTCCGGTTGCCGACTACAGCCAGCTTCTGGTCGAAGGCGATGAGGCGCAGGAGGCGGCGACATACTCCGTCCTCGGCAGCGATGCGCTGCCGAGGCAGCCAGATGATCCGTCGCAGGATTGGGCCATCGTACACGAACTTACCCATCAATGGTGGGGCAACCTGATCACATGCGAAACCCTCAAGGACTTCTGGCTGAACGAGGGCATCACGACATTCATGACGGCCGCATGGAAGCAGCATCGCTACGGTCGCGCCGCGTATGAAGCCGAACTCAATGAAGCCAGAAGCCGGTTTGAAAAGGCGCGAGCGATGGGTTTTGACAAGCCGCTGGCTTGGAACGGCACCTACCCGACATTGGGCGTCCGACGCGCGATCCAATACAGCAAGGGCGCGCTGTTCATGGCGCAGCTCCGGGTCACGCTCGGCGATGCCGCGTTCTGGTCTGGCCTGCGCCGCTACACCCGTGACCATGCGGGCGGCACGGTCACCAGCATAGACCTAAAGCGGGCGATGGAGGAAGCGAGCGGCCGGGACTTGCGTCCGCTGTTCGCCGAATGGGTGTTCGGCGAGGGCCTTTCGGAAGGGCAGTCGCAATAGCTTGGCCGTGATGACATTTACCGCTGACAGAACCATGCCAATTAGCTCTGACATCCACA
>NZ_SEOO01000136.1 GCF_004152865.1 Sphingobium cupriresistens
CCCAAGTTGAACAGTGCCGGCGGAACACGCAGGGAACGCGAGCTGGTAAGTATTTGATTTTGCTAGGCGTGGGTTTGGGGGCAAAACCGGATGTGCTAACAACATTTTGCCTGTAACTGGCCGTTTGGTTTATCTTTACGAGTACAGGCAGTAACAACCTGGCCATGTATGTCGTCGAACGAGTCGCGCGCGGCCACCGCTATCTTTACCTGGTCGAGAGCGTGCGCGAGGGCAAAACTGTCCGCCAGCGCACGATCAAGGCTCTGGGCCGCAAGGATGCGCTGGCCGCAAGTGGCGAACTCGACAGACTGGCCGCCTCGATCGCACGTCACGCAGAGCGCAGCATCATTCTGTCCGATATCGATGCAGGCCGGATCGTAGCCCGCAGGATCGGAGGCCCGTTGCTGTTCGGGCGCCTGTGGCAGCGGCTTGGCATCGATGCTGTATTGGAAGAGGTGCTGGAAGGGCGCCAGTTCGGCTTTGCCGTGGAGCGCGCCGTATTTGTCGCTACACTGCACCGCCTGTTCGTCTCAGGCTCGGACCGAGCCTGCCTGGACTGGATGGAGAGCTACGCCATCGACGGCAGCGAGGATCTTGCCCTCCATCACTTCTATCGCGCCATGGCCTGGCTCGGCGAGGAGATCGAGGAGAAGGCAGAAGGCGCATTGGCACCTCGCTGTGTGAAGGACGTGATCGAGGAGAAGCTGTTCGATCGCCGGCGGGACCTGTTCACTGATCTCAGCCTGGTGTTCATGGATACGACGTCGCTCTCGTTCTACGGTGCAGGCGGCGACACGCTGGGTCGGCGTGGTCATTCCAAGGAC
>NZ_SEOO01000137.1 GCF_004152865.1 Sphingobium cupriresistens
GGCTGCGCCTTTGCAGGGCTGGGACCTGCCCGAAGCGTTCACGACACTGCAGCGGTTGATGGAAGGGCGCATGCACAAACATGGCAAGCGCGAATATGTGCAGGTACTGCGCCTGCTGGAAACGTTCACCCTCGCCGATCTCCAGGCGGCGGTCGAACAGGCCATCGATCTTGGCGCCATCGGCTTCGATGCCGTCAAGCACCTCGTCCTGTGCCGGATCGAACGCGTACCGCCCAGGCTGGACCTGGACGTCTATCCCTTCCTGCCACGCACCACGGTCGAGAAGACCTTTGCCAGAGCCTATCTGAGCCTGCTCTCCGACCGGCAGGAGGCCGCATGAGCGATCAGGCCCCGGAGATCCTTCTCGCTCACCATCTCAAGGCGCTCAAGCTGCCTACGTGCCTGCGTGAGCATCACAAGCTCGCGCGGCAATGTGCCGCTGAAGGCGTCGATCATATCCGCTTCCTCGCCCGCCTCGTCGAGATGGAAATGATCGACAGGGAGCGTCGCATGGTCGAGCGGCGCATCAAGGCCGCGCGCTTCCCCGCCGTCAAAAGCCTCGACAGCTTCGACTTCGCCGCCATCCCCAGGCTCAACAAGATGCAGGTGCTCGAGATGGCGCGCTGCGAGTGGATCGAGCGGCGTGAGAACGCCATCGCTCTGGGGCCATCAGGCACCGGAAAGACGCATGTAGCGTTGGGGCTCGGACTGGCAGCATGCCAGAAAGGATTGTCGGTGGGCTTCACCACCGCGGCAGCGCTGGTCAGCGAAATGATGGAGG
>NZ_SEOO01000138.1 GCF_004152865.1 Sphingobium cupriresistens
GCGGCAAACACCAAAACCAACCCCATGTCGCCACGGCATCGATTAAAAAACCCATTCACAATGTCAAAGAGGCCCGCAAATGCGCGCCATATCACCGGACGTATCCGGCAAACCGCTACTCTTCATCCCTAGAGAAACTGTGGTGCCCAGCCATAGGGCGCCCCTCGCTTGCGCTCGGGAGTTTTGCGGGACAATGTCCCCCGGACATTGTCTTGAACCGCAAAACTGGTGGAGCCTATCGGGATCGAACCGATGACCTGATGCTTGCAAAGCAACCGCTCTCCCAGCTGAGCTAAGGCCCCCTACCAATTTGCTGGTGGGCCGGGGAGGAGTTGAACCTCCGACCTCACGCTTATCAGGCGTGCGCTCTAACCACCTGAGCTACCGGCCCGTTTTTGCTTAGCCTCAGGCGCCGGCGTCGACATCCGTCGACTAGGCTATCCTCGCATAAGCTCGGGCGCGCGTTCGCGCTTGCGGACGTCTACGACGTCCGTGGCGCAATGCGCAGCCCAAACCAGGCTGGCCTGCTCTATCAGCACAACGTTACCGTTGCGCTAATCTCTAGTGATGAAGGGACATGAGGACGGCGGCAATGTTCTTTGGAAATGACGAAGCTCTTCTGATGAGCGCAAACCGAAGTCTGGCATCAGCGCTTTCGTCACGATCCTTAGAAAGGAGGTGATCCAGCCGCAGGTTCCCCTACGGCTACCTTGTTACGACTTCACCCCAGTCGCTAAACCCACTGTGGTCGCCTGCCTCCTTGCGGTTAGCTCAAC
>NZ_SEOO01000139.1 GCF_004152865.1 Sphingobium cupriresistens
CCGTCTTTGCGACAAGATGGAGTGAATGGTGGCATGGACTGGTATTGCCCGGCGAGAGCATAGTCGGGAAGGTTTGCGATATCCATCGGATATGACGGACACGGAGTGGGCGCTGGCAGCGCCATTTGTTCCACCGGCGAGGCGAGGTGGCCGACGCCGGACTACCGACATGCGCGAGGTTGTGAACGCGATGCTTTACATCGCGGCAAGCGGGTGTGCGTGGCGACTTCTGCCGAAGTGCTTTCCTCCGGTATCAACGGTGCGTCGCTATTTCTATGCCTGGCGCGATGCCGGTCTGTTTGAAGCGATCAACACGGTGCTGGTCATGAATCTACGGGAGATCGAAGGGCGTGAAGCTTCACCCAGCGCCGGAGTGATCGACAGTCAATCGGTCAAGACTACCGAAAATGGCGGAATTTCGGGCTATGACGCGGGCAAAAAGGTGAAAGGCCGGAAGCGACATATCCTGACCGACACCTGTGGCTTCCTCATCTTCATCCTCGTACACGCCGCCGATATTCAGGATCGAGATGGGGCCGTCGATGTATTGGCAGCCATTCGCAAGCGGTTTCCCTGGCTACGACACATCTTTGCGGATGGCGGCTACGCTGGAGACAAGCTGCGATCCGCCTTGGTTGGCATGGGCAAATGGACGATCGAAATCATCAAGCGATCGGACAAGGCGAAAGGCTTTCAGGTGCTGCCCCGCAGATGGGTGGTCGAACGAACTTTTGCCTGG
>NZ_SEOO01000140.1 GCF_004152865.1 Sphingobium cupriresistens
CAAATATCGAAATCACTCAACCCTGACAGTAACCAGGCATCTACTGCCTACACCAGCTGTCCCGGATTTACTGAAGCGCTTGTCCGGGATTTAGCGAAGCGGCTGTCCGACTTTTGCGAAATACGCAGACGCTGGTTCTCTTTCTCCAGATCCTTCATCCGCCGCGCCTGATCGGTCTTCAGGCCGCCATATTCCTTCCGCCAGCGATAATAGGTCTGCTCGCTGACCGCGATCCGGCGGCAGGCTTCGGCCGTGCTCGCTCCCTGTGCCAGCACAATCTCAACTTCACGCAGCTTGCCGATAATCTCTTCCGGCTTGTGCTTCTTGCTCGGCATTCATCGTCCCTTTCGTGGTCCAGACTATCATAGTCTCTGGGCCACTCAGCAGGGGGCAGATCAATCTGCGCAACATGGATCGGCCCAAGGAACACTTTTTGACGTCGAACTTTGATTCTGTTGCCGCGTATATTTTTCCCTTGGCCGCTGTATAGAAGGATCGGATATGCTTCAGCGTGTTGTAAAATGCCTGCTTATACCGGGCGGGATCGCTGGCTTGATCCTATGCAATGACGCATCTGCGCAAACTCTTGTTGCAGCAGCGCCGGTCGTGTCCCACGGGGTGGTGTAGGAAGGTTTCCCTGAGAGGGTGGCCACCGTCGATCTTCTGGTAGGGTTCGGATGCGAACTCGAACCTGGAGAAGAAGACGATGACCGATGACAGAATGGCC
>NZ_SEOO01000141.1 GCF_004152865.1 Sphingobium cupriresistens
TGGAAACAATCGGCGCGGTGAGCCATAACCCCATTGTCAGCCTGCCAGCTCTGGCTGCCTGACCCGAACCCGATCCCGATCCTGCCGTGGATTGACGGTTCCTACACCACCTCCTGGGACACGACCGCAGCGCCTCGATGCCGAGGCAAAGTGTCGCTGAACAAAAGTTGCGTGAATAGCCTTTGCTCAACAGGGCCTTCCATTCTGAATCAGGATGGTTGGCACGGCCTCGGGCTGTGTGTGCGGGATTTACGTACTCTCCTATCAAGGAAGGGGCCTGAGGGTGTCACGATCGTCGATGGCAAATATAAGGTGCGGGCTGATCAGTTGGCCTTAAATACGATGCTTACGGGAATGGTAGAAATTAAAACGGGCCTATGGTCCGCGGATGAGAAGCGTTACAAACCGATCGGCAATGGCGCACGTATCACAGAGAAAGATAGAATTGCGGCAGTTAATGACCGGGACATTGCTTACAATGGTATGGGTCAGACGGAACTAGCCGCCTCTCTGGATGGGCTGGCGCGTGTGTCTGCACTTGCAGGACATTAGAGCCCGATCCGAAAGTTGTTGAGCAATACCAGCATGTTGTGATTCAGCCGTCTTTGCGACAAGATGGAGTGAATGGTGGCATGGACTGGTATTGCCCGGCGAGAGCATAGTCGGGAAGGTTTG
>NZ_SEOO01000142.1 GCF_004152865.1 Sphingobium cupriresistens
GGGTCGTGCGGCTGAGCGGAACAGGAAAGTGTCATAAGGCACTGTTTGGCTCGATACAGCGATAGATGGTGGCCGGGTGAACGTTGAAGGTCCTTGCGACGGCGCTAATGGACTTACCCTCGAGAACGAGTTGGCGAGCGAGCTCCGCCTGATCTGGGCGCATTTTCTTTGGGCGTCCGAAGCTCACACCGCGCGCCATCGCCGCCTTTCGCCCCTCCTCGGTTCGGCTCAATATGAGAGTCCGCTCGAACTGGGCGATCCCAGCGAATACGGTCATGATCATCACGCCAGACGGGGACGTGGTATCGGCCCAAGGTTCATCAAGCGATTGTAATCCTGCCTGCTTTTCCTTGATGCGTTCCGCGATGTGCAGGAGTTCGATGGTGGATCGCGCCAAACGATCGAGGCGGGCGACGACGAGAACATCGTCTTTGCGCAGGTGACCCATCAGCTTTTCAAGCTCGGGCCGGCCACGAGCGGCCCCCGATATTTTCTCTTCGAACATCATTTCACAGCCCGCCTCCGAGAGCCGACCGCGCTGGATTTCCAAGTTCTGATCCTCGGTGGAAACGCGCGCGTAGCCGAGCTTCATGCGACTGCTCCAGATATTGTGCGAAAGTTACTGCAAAACAATTTTGTTTCGCACATATGTTTTGCGAAGAAAT
>NZ_SEOO01000143.1 GCF_004152865.1 Sphingobium cupriresistens
AGTATGGTGATGACCATTCGCCCCATGTCGCCCGCCGTCGTCACCTCTGGCTCAAGGATGCGCAGCGAAGCTCCCTTTTCATCAAGCTCATGCACCAGGTTCAGGACATCGCGCGTGGAGCGGCCGAGCCGGTCGAGCCGCAGCACGACCAGCTCGTCGCCGGTGTGCATAAACTGCATGATCGTTTCCAGTTCCGTGCGCCCGCTCCGCGAGGCCCCCGATCCGGTCTCGGAACGGATAATTTCGCAACCTGCATTCTTGAGGCGGCCAATCTGGATATCCAGATCCTGGTCCGTGGTGCTGACGCGGGCATATCCGATACGAGCCAAGTGCAAAATCCGTCACATTAGGGTGGCTCTTGCAGTGTATCGTCACATTGAGCGCAAACCCACCCTTTTGTGACAGACGAATGGTGTCACTCGGCCCTATCACTCTGGGGCGTACCCAAATGTTATAGGCCGATCAGCCGCCTCACGCTGCAAGCCGTCCAAAATCAATCCGGTCGTTCAGGTCGAGGTCGAAGCGGCCATAAGGGTTCACATGACTGTAGATCAACGGCGTGAGACCACGATAATCTTCCGGCGTCATCCGCCCCGCCCACTTCGGCTCAACCAGTACGGTCTGAAGCATGCGGGTGTTCACATA
>NZ_SEOO01000014.1 GCF_004152865.1 Sphingobium cupriresistens
CTGGAAACAATCGGCGCGGTGAGCCATAACCCCATTGTCAGCCTGCCAGCTCTGGCTGCCTGACCCGAACCCGATCCCGATCCTGCCGTGGATTGACGGTTCCTACACCACCTCCTGGGACACGACCCGGATATGGCGCTATTACTGCCTTGGCTATCTTTTGGCGGGTCGCCAGCCCCTACTAGGCTCAGCCATCCGAAAGCCGCAACGACGATGCTCTGATAGCTTCTAGGCATTGGATGAAAAACACCGCTGTAAATTTACCCCGGCTCAGCTTGTTCCTGATATTCAGCTCTGAGTCCATAACGCCCGCGATAACATTCAATCCGGGAGGTTTGCTGCGTAGGGAAGCAAACTACCCCGGTTTGAAGCGCCCGGCGCCGCGACATAACAACCGTCACCTATTCTCAGGCCGTCGCCACGGACTGGCGCGATGCTTGCCTGCGCTCATCGCGCCGTACGCAACGGGTGCCATGAGGATCAGAGACCAGAAAAGGAAGGTTGCCCCGCGTTGCTCTCTTGATGGGGCATAACCATTGTCAGCGGCCACATCGCACCCACCTCGCAGCGGGTCATCGTCACGATCACAGCTCGGCGCGCCTTGCATTACTGCCGCAAAAAGGGCGATGCCGACGCACCAGGAAAGGCCAACCCGGAGAGCAGCGAAGCGGCCATTTCTTTCCCCAGCATTCTTAGCGAGAGAGAAAGCCTTCATGACGATAGCGGCCAGCACCAAGATACGGGCCGCCTCCAAGACCTGATGACCAACGACCCCCGACATAAACCCTCCACTCAAGAAGGACGAAGTAAGCTACCGCGGAAAGCGCGTGTCAAGTTGCGGTGCCGATACGCATGAACGCCGCGCTATTTCACCGATGCTTGGCAGGCCATCGGGCGGCCCTCATTACCGCTCCGACTTTCGCAAGAAATTGTCGATCTTCAAGCGCAATATGATCTGGATAGTCGTCGGGATCTGCGCTTTCCGGTGCCATTTCGCGCCATCGCTCACCTGCCTTTGCGACACTCCGTCGCTCTAAGTCTGCAAGCCAGTCGTCCCAAGATGGCAGAGACGACGCCTCTCCTTCTTCTACGCAGAAAGCCTCATAGATTAGCTTCACCGCGCGATCGACATCCTCGGGGGTGACGCTCTCGCTGAGTCGCTTTTGATTGCGGTCGCGCAGGCGCGCTTGTCGCTGTGCATTAGTAAGGGCCATGCCGCCTACGTAACGGGTTTCTTCGACAAGATCAATATCGTTACGTAACGCCTATTGACGGGGCACGTTAACCTCGTTACGTAACGAACGGCCAGAGCGGAAGGTACCAACGACCGCCCCGGCCTAACCGCAACCCTACCAACGAGGGATTACGACTATGCACGAAGTAGCAACTTCGCGGCGCGGCGCAATGCGCGCGCTCGCCATCATACCCGCAATAATCGCAGCGCCGGCCGCCAGCGCGGCAACCGGGCTTGTTTGCATCCCAGCAACTCAGCATGCTGACTGGCTAGCCCTGCTGGCCGAAGAGCGCCGCCTGTCGGCCGCGTTCGACCTCATGGTTGATGAGCAGGAGGAGGCTGATGACCGCTTCTATGCCGCTTGTGAAGCGGCCGAGAAGGATTGGCAGCGGGCATGGGAGGCGCGAACATGGCCCGGCGTTGATCGTCTGGAAGGCCAGAGCGACCAAGAATTTGAAAATTCCGTGCAGGTGGCAGTCCAGCGATGGAATGTCGAAGGTGAAGCCGCGCGGCAACAGCGCGAAGCAATTCGTGACCTCGCCCGACAGGAAACGGGACTGGCAGAGGTAGAAGGGCGCTATAAGGCAGCCTGCGACACCCACACTGCCGCCATCCGGGCAATCATCGCATACCCTTCGCGCGATCCCGACATCATCGCTCAAAAGCTGCGCGTGATCCTTGATCGCTTCGGCGACGACAGTGGCGACCTTCGCCCGCTGCTAGCCTCGATCGTCGGGGAGGCTCAGGCATGAGCAAGATAGTCCCCTTCCCCGTGCGCCGTGTCACGACCCCGCTTCCTGACGATGCCTCTGATATCGAAGAGGCGCGCTATCGCGTCAGGTCTTCCCGTTGGCAACTCGCGTGGTGGGAGGCCGAGCTTGCCTCACTCACCATTGCCGTCGCTGCAAACGATCGGAGGGCGTGACCCATGGACATGGCAAACACTTCGGGGGCTTCGGCCCCCAACCATGGCGCGCGCCTGTTTGATCCAGCGGAATGGGTTGCAAGCTATGTCGATCTGGGCGGCGGCTATACCGTCACCGGCGCGAGTTGCTGCCTTCACTCGGTGCGGGGTCTATCTTGGGCTGAGCAAGCCGCGCTTGCCGCGCATCAACTCCCGATCCTGGCCGATCCTTCAAAGCGCGAGGCTGTCCGGGCTTACCTCACATCCGGTTGCCTAATGGAGGCGCTGTCATGATGATCTACCGGCAGAACCATGCGGCACGCGGCACCCAGCAGCCCTACGTCGCACCCGTCGAACGCGATGCCGACGCCGTGCAGGAGGCGGCCATGCTGTCCCGCAGTCGCCGCCCCACCCTTCCACCCGCCCGCCAGGCCAAGGAATGGAATTATACCGCTCCGGTCCTGATGGAGGTGGAGCGGTGGCTGAAACAGCACGACCTCCCAGCATCCAAATTCGGCAGGATGGCCGTAGGCGACCCCAACCTGGTCGCCGACCTTCGGATAGGGCGTGACCCATCGTCCAAGGTTGTGGCCCGCCTTCGGGCCTTCATGGCGAAGGAGACGGTCGATGGCGAGTAAAGCCCCCATCATCTCCCGCTGCGCCCCACGGCACGCCCACAGACGCCGCCATAGGGCCGACAGGAGGCAAGCGGCGCGTGGCCCACACCTTGAGGCCCTATTAACCGTCCTGCCGTCCCTGCCCCGCCCAGCGCTGGCGAGGCTGGTGCAAAAGGCGATCGACCGCATGGACCAGATGGACGGCGACGCCGATCTTGAGAACGCCACCAACCTTGAGGATGATTTCAGCCTGACAAAGGGCGCGGTTCTATCCTTTGATTGTGGCCCCGGTTGTCCGATCGCGGATGCAGGCGGCCAGTGCGACGAGGATGAGATAAACACCGCGTTCGGTAACGGGGATTTTGAGGCGGAAGGCGGGGCAGGATGCCCGATTAGCGACCCTGGCGGCGGCAATGTGGAGGACGCGGACCAGATTAATGAGGCTCCGCCCTACACCGGGCCGCTCGACCCTTCCATTCCGTGGCCGCCGCGCTGCGCTTAGGAGCAGTGTTTCGCAGATATATCGGCGCCTCGGTTCGAAAGGATCGGGGCGTTTCCTGTAGGGCCTGACAAAAATGCCGGTCACCCATCGGCCGCCCCAGCAAATCGCTTCAACTTGGCACGCGGGTTATGGGGTCTGAAAATCACCGGGCAGCGGCACCAAAGCCGAGTCTCCCTCGCGCGCACGCGCGATGCGTCCGGCTATGACCGCCTACCGGCATCAGCGCGACCCTTTGGCAACGCCCTTTGGACAGCCGGCGCCCACGCGAATTACCGGCCCTCCGCCATCAGCCGCGCGTCATCTGCCGCCGCTTCCATCCCCTTCGGATCGCGCGCAATAGCAGCCACGATCAACCGAATGGCGGGCGTGGGTTTCGTCGCCCCCTGCTCCAGATCGCGAATGGTCGGGTAGCCCAGACCATATCGCTGAGCGAAAGCGCGCTGGCTCAGCTTTAACTCTCGAAACCTCAGCCGAAACAGCATCAGGGCGAATCCATCCAAGCCGCGGTCGGGATCGAAGGGCTTCCCCCCGTCACACTGTTTCGCCACTGTATTATCAGGATCAAAGGGCATGGGGGTTTCCTCCATTATCAAAACCGAGGCGTGCGATCGGTATCATTCCAACCGATCACGTCGCCGCCATCATCAAGGTCGTCGGTCCCTGCCGCACCTCGCGTTTGCCGCACCTGATTATTCTTCTCCGCCGCACTGCCGCACCACCCCTCCCCTATAGGGGGGAGGGTGGTGGTGCGGCACTCTGTAGGCTCTTCTGCCGCACCTTGCCGCGCCGCACCTTTTTCAAGTGCGGCAGTCGTATGCGACAGCGCTACGCCTTGCTCTGCTACACTTTGCGGAAGCGTAGCAGCCGCCGACGTGACCCACCGTCCGACATCAACAAGCAGCTGGCCCTGTAGAAATTGCATTGAGAACCCATGGCACTTGTCACCACTTGTCACTTGCGCGCGCGGGGCGAATAAAAATCCCAGACAATAAGAAAGAGGGAAACGTGTTTTTTGCTTCACGCGCGCGAGTGACAGATGGTGACAAGTCATGCCGCCTCACCCAGGACTGACATGATCGCCGCGCGCGCCTTTTCCCGGCTTTCCTTCTCTCTCCGGCCGCGCTCGGCAAACAGATCGTGGACAGCGGGATTGACCAGCCATCGGGGCGTGCTGCTGTTGGGAGGCGGCAGGGTCGGCTCCAGCCACCCCAGCGATTCCAGCTTCTCAAAGAGCTTGCGCGACTGCTCGGCGGTCAGGGCCTTGAGTGTGGCATTGGCTCGCTGCGTATCGCGGTGCTGCACATTTTCCAGCCGATGGGCGAGAATGTAGCTCGCCAGTTCGATCAGCGCGCCATGGTCGTCAGATAGCCCCAGGACCGAGGTGTAGAAGGCGATGGCGTTGGGCACGATGTAACCGTGCAGGAAATCCGCCGCGCGCTGGGTAGTGTCGCTGCGGATGATCCCTGGCAGCGTCGGAGCGTCGGCATACTCGATGCAGTGCCACAGAACGCAAAGCCGGGCGAAAATGCCGTCATACTTGCCGAAGTGCGACGCCAGCTTAGGCGAGATCACTTCTGCCGCCGACATCTCCAGATGCCGCGCTTCTAGCGCACGGCGGATCAATTGGGCTTCGTCCGAAAAGCGGAGGATGCCATCCCCATCGACGCAGGGCGGTGGAGAGAGCGCCCATAGACGATTGACCAGATCGTCATAGTGGCGGACGCTATCATCCTGCGGTTCGTCCTTACCCAGGACGGCCGGCTTCAAGATGACAGGCAGAAGCCGTTGGATCAGCCCATCGTCTACAGCGTCCGACACAATGCGCCGCAACGGGTCGGGCTGGATGCCGCCCAGGACGCATATGGACAGATTGGGGATCAGCGACGCCCCGCGCGCCACACGATTTAGGGCGTAGGCTCCACCGTTGAAAGCCTGCAACCAAAAGCTGCGATCGGCCATGGCCCCCTTACCAGCCGAATATTTATCCATGGCACCGAACCAACCAGACAGCTCATCCTGTTGGGACAGAACGCCATCGGGCGAATCTTTCAACACCTCTTGCGCCGCCTCTACAGTCGCATCAGAAATCCGCAGGCGGCGCTGCGCTGGCTTCGGGGTCGTTTTCTTTTCCTGCGCGGGCAGGGCATCGAAGATTTCCTGCTTGATCGTAAATTCCCTGAACATCTGCGTGTCCATTTTGTGAAGCGGACGCATCGCTGCTGACATCATGGGCGTTTTTTTGGTGCTGGGGGTTCCGATAAGCGCGACCCACAGGCGGGCGGATTCACGCCAAGTAGGATCATGGCGCTTCACCTGAACTTGGATACGGTCGGACGTAGCGGCGGCGCACACCGCCAGCGCCGACATGGCAAGTCCGCCCGGATCGACACCCATGCTATCCGCCTGCGCTACGGCGAACCTCTCGATAATGGGCGGGAGGATATATTTGGGCAGTGGCGGCGCCTCGTAGCGCGCCCACAGGTCGACCGGCTTCCATTCAGACTCACGCGGGCCTGCATCGCTATTGGCCGGGATCGGGCGCGCCGCCCTGATCGCCGCCCTGATGACGTTGTCGCCCATGTCTTTACCGACATCCGCGAAGTCACGTGCCTCCTGTTCGGTCATGTCACCACCCCGCGAGGCGGCAATGCCACCCGTCCACCGACAGCCGCCGCCGCCGCATAGGCAGCCTCGACGCCGAGATTCTTCCGAATGTTCGGATTATTGATCAGGTGCGGATCGTCGTCGGCCACCGCGATAATGTCGGCATCGGGGTAGAGCGCCTGGCAGGCGGTTGCCGTCCGAACCATATTCCCGGACGAGAAGGACACCGCCACAGCTTCGCCAGTCGCCCGGCGCACCACGGCACAGGTCGCATAGCCTTCGCCGACGCACAGGACGCCATGCGGCTCGCCAAGGACGCAGAAGAGGCCCTGTTGCCGCCCCCCCTTGGCAAAGCGCTTGGTGCCCTCCGGGGCGATCCGCTGGAGGTTCCAGAGCTTTCCCGCCTCGTCACGCATCGGCACCAGTAGGAGATTGCCACGCTGGCGCAGACCTTCGCCGTTGATGCCTTTTGCAACAAGATAGGGGTGAAGCGGGTTTGCCACGCCAGCCCGATCCCATTCCCGCCCGGCCGCCAGCGCAGCATGATCCTGCGCGGCGATGCGTTCAGCGGCGCGAGATTCCTGTTCCGCCCGGATCGCCGCCGCCCGGTCCCGGCGTTGCGCTGGTGAAAGCTGTTCACCAACGCCCGCGCGCCATTTTTCCGATATGCCCAGGCGGTAGTTGCCGAACGCACCCGCAGGAACGCCATCGAAATGGAGGATAGCCCAGCCATTGCGCTTGCCCTTCCCGTCGCCTTCGCAGGCGAAGCGGATCAGATCCGGGCCAAGCCGATCGGCTATATGCTCAACCGGCTTCATTCCAGCGGCTTCCATTGCGCCGATGACCCCGGCGACCACATCATGTGTCATATGCGGGCTATCATGCCGACCAGCGGCATTATAGGAAAACGCCTTCATGCCGCACCTCCCGATGGATCGAAGGTAGGGCCGAGGATTTGATCAAGCGTGAGGCGCTTAGGTTGGATAGGACCAGCATAGAGCGACCGGATAATAGCCCGCTCACGACAGGCGCGCCGTTCCTGCGCGGCGCGCCAATGGCGATAGTCGAGAATGCGGGCGGTCATGCGTCACCACCTTTCGGTGCATGTTCGGCCAGCACCCACACAATCGAGGCGATGCCCGACTGGCTCTTGCGACGCGCGCCGCTGTCCACAATCTTGCGCAGCACCCGCAGTTCGCTGGTGCGCGGGCGAACCCGGAACCGCTCCCAGCCAAGGCGCTCCGCGATCTCATCGCCGGTAGCACCGTATGCGCCAACAGACCGGAGGACGGCCAGGATCAGCTTCTGCAAATAGCTGACAGAAGGGGCAACCGCATCGGCAGCAGCGATGGAGGTATCGACTGGATATGCGCCAGGGCTGTTGGGATAATTACTTGCCATCGGAAATCTCCGCGACAGGAGGAAGCCCGGCCCGATCCAGCAGCGTGGACAGCCATTCAGATTGGGAGGGCGTCAAGGGTGTGGGATCAACCGCGCACTGGCCCAAAAATGAACCGGCCTTGCGGGTGAACCTGCCGCCCTGATTAAGCAGCGCCAGCGCGGCGGCGCTGTGGTCGATGAAGGGAGGAAGAGGCTTAGTCATGATCGCGAACCTCCCCCGTCTTGTCCTCGATCAGCCAGCCGTGAACCTTCTGGCGGGCCTCTGCGCAGCGCACCGCCTCGTCATGCGTGCGAAACTCCAGGCTGGGCCAGGAGATCGAGCGCGGTTCAAAGGTGACGATGTGACGGCCGCCGATCGCGGCCTTGGCGATGATGATACGGTCAGGCATTGCCGGCATCTCCCACGACGTGGTTCACCTGCTTGACCAGATATTCGGCGAGGTGGCCCGCCATCTCACTGGCACCGGCTCCGGGGGTTACTCCGAAGCTCTTCAGCGCAATGGCTAAAGCTGCATCCATCAACATGACCGCCGCTTCTGCGCTGCGACCGCAGGCGGACACCATGGCAGCGTCGGCCAGGTTAACGATGGCTTGCGGGTTCTTCGCGTCAGACATCCCGCGTCTCCCCAAAGTGAAGATCGCGGATCAGTCCGCTGATGCTCGGAGAAATATGGTGGCGAAGCGAGAGCAGTTGCGCTCGCCAGTCCGAACCATTATCCTTATCATTGCTGTTGAGAGCGATTTGGAAGGGGCTGCTCTTGCCGGGGCGGCCCTTTCGTTTGCCGGCGCTATCGGCGCGCCGTGCCGTAACGACCGGCATTAGGCGGCGACCAGCTCGCGGATGCTGTCAACCTTAACCAAGCGGCGACGGCCCACCATCGTGGACGACAGCTTGCCTTCCCCGATCAGCAGATAGATTTTGGATTTGCTGAGGCCCGTCATCTCGCAGGCCTCTTTCACGGTTGCAGTGATCTTTGTCATACTCGCCCTGCTCCTTCAATGGCTGGGGATGGCCAGCCGTGGACAGGTCGAGTATTGATCCGCGGAATTACGCCGAAAATTTCCGCCGCTATTACGCGGTACGTTAGCGGCGAATTACCTTCGGACCTTGCTTTCTGACCGGATCAATTGCGCTGACCAGATCACGCACGCGCCCGCGCGCAACGGCGTAATTACTGAAATAGGCCTTGGCAGCGGGAAGTATCTGATCATCCACGCTCATCGCAGAGATATCATTGTCCCGAGCAAATCCCATGAACCATTCCTTCAGCCGGCCCTCTGGAACGCGGGCCTTATTAGATGTGGCAGAAGGGCGCGCAGCACTTTGTGCAGGAGCCAGAGTCGGCGGGGCCATTTTGAAAGACAATGTCGAAGCAGGCGGCCCAACTTCCGCACTTCTGAATGGAGCGAACGCCCCCGTCCCCGTTTCCATCTGCCCCCTAATCGACAAGGGGACATTGGGCAGTTCCGCGAGCAGCCCCGAAATCACTGCATGGTCGATAATCACGCCATCCAGAAAAATCGCCCGCCGATCTGATATCCCGCCACTCAACGACACGAATGCGGAATGTCGCCAGCGTCTCTCCAGGGCGTCGGGTCGCACAACCCCACGCCAAACATCGATAGGGATCGCCCAATCGCGATGTGTGGAAACTACGGTTCCTCCGTCACCTAGGTACCCGCACTTTTCCACCTCCGCCGCATTCTCTGCGCGCAACACAATACCACCAACTGACGCTTTGGAATGAAGGGCCGCAGCAGCCTCTTCGCTGTCACCGAACTTCGTTGCCAACATGCGCGCCGCATCACTGAAACTGATCCAATTGGTTTCCACGCCCCACTCCTTGGGCACCTCCACTGAATGATGAGGGGGCGGCGCGGCGGAGTGGTCGCGCTATTCGGGCCGTCGCCCTAGCCGTCACCTCTCCTCACCTAGCGAGCGCCGGGTGAAGAAGGTCCATCATCCAGCAGCAAGCCGAATGACATTATTTGGAACCGTTAGAAACTCGCCCCAGGCATCCAGCAGCTCCCGCCGCAGTTGGATGAAGGTCGTGCGCTTGTAGGCCGCAATGACTTTATCCGGCACGACGTGCGCCAACGCCGCCTCTGCGACTGGATCTGGTATCGACGGCATCCGCTCCGCCGACCAATCTCGGAATGACGAGCGGAAGCCGTGCGGCACATATTCCAAGCCCTTGTCGCGCATGATCTTGGATATCGTCATGTCGCTCATCGCCTGCCCCTTTGAGTTGGGGAAGACGAACGCGTCAGGATCTGCTTCGCCCAGCTCAGCAACCCGGCGCAATATGACGATAGCCTGATCGTTCAGCGTGACGCTATGGGCCTTTGCCTTGCGGCCCTTCATGATATCTGCCGGCCTGTTCCACAGCTTCCCGTCGAGGTCGATATGCGCCCATGTCGTCTTGCGCACCTCACCCGATCGCGCGCCAGTCAGGATCAGGAAACGCAGCGCCAGCTTACCCATCGTCTCCGAGTCGCCAACCAGTTCAGCCATGAAGGCGGGAACGTCCTCGAAAGGCATCGCCGGATAGTTGCCACCGGTCGGACGCTCGCCCAGCATGAAGGACAGCGCGCGCAAGGGTGCCTCGGTCGGGCGCCACCCTTCGCTGTTAGAATAGTTCAAGACCGCCGCGATTCGCTGGCGCAGCTTCCCAGCCGTTACCGGCATTGCCGCCCATGCCGCAGCCAGCGCATCACGCATGGCGGCCGCGTCAATTTGGTCGACCGGCTTCGCGCCGATGTGCGGGAAGATGTGTTCTGTCAGGGAATTAATGAAGCGATCAGCATGGGCCTTCGACCATGTTCCGGCCATGCTGCCCTTGTACGCCTTGGCGGCATCCTCAAAAGTCCGACTGGACCGCCTATCCTTATCGCGCTCAGCAACGGCATCCCGTCCAGCCTTCGCCAAGCGCCGTAGTATGGCCCCCTTCTCACGTGCCTCCGCAAGCGTCAGCACCCGACGCTCCAAAATCGGGATATCCTCGATCAGATCACCGCCAGGTTTCCGAGGCGCTAGATCGACAGAGCCAAGGCCTATGTCGCGGCGCTTTCCATCATACTGGACGCGCAGCAGCCAGGACCGCCCACCAGTCGGCTTCACCAGCAGGTAGAGGCCGTCACCATCGGCATGGCGGCCGGTCTTTGCGTTCTTGATCGCGATCGTCGTCAGCTTGCCCATGCGTCACCTCATCCGTTCCCACATTATGTTGTGGTCAACGATGCTCGTCAATGGACAAAGGTGGAACATATTGGCGGACCGTAAAGTGAACAGGCGCAGAAACGTGTTCGTTCATGTCCAGCCGTGGAATGAAGTTCTAAGTTGGCTCGGGCCTCCAATTTCTTCCCGCTCGACTTGTTCCGCCGCTACCGTCTAAGAAGGCGGCATGATGAAGCTGTTCATTGGCAACAAAGCCTATTCGAGCTGGTCCCTGCGCGGCTGGTTGGCGTGCAAATTGTCCGCTCTCCCGTTCGAGGAGGTAGTCGTCCCCCTCTATGACGAAGCCTGGGAGAAACGGCGCGAGGGCGACGAATTCGCGCCATCCTCCGGCAAGGTGCCGATCCTGTGGGATGGCGACGACGTCGTCGTGTGGGACAGCCTGGCCATCGTCGAATATCTCAACGAAAAGACGGATGGCGACTTGTTCTGGCCGACCGATTCCGCCGCCCGCGCCATGGCCCGGTCGATGGCGGCCGAAATGCATAGCAGCTTCGCTGCGCTACGCCGCGAGCACAGCATGAACATCCGGCAAATCTACCCCGCGGTGCCGCCGTCCGAACCTGTCGCCCACGACATCGCCCGTATCATGCAGCTATGGGCGCAGGCCCGCGCCCGCTATGGCGGCGATGGCGATTTCCTGTTCGGACGGTTCGGCGCGGTGGACCTGATGTTCGCCCCGGTCGTCACTCGCTTCATCACCTATCAACTGCCGGTCGCCCGTTTCGCCGACGCCTATATGCGCGCGATCATCGCCCATCCCTGGATGCAGGAATGGATCGGCGGCGCGCAAGCGGAAGACTGGGTGATCGACCGATTCGAAGTTCCGCCGCAGACGGCCTGACGATCATGAGCGAAACGCCCGAAACCGACACGCCCAAGGAAGCGCGCGCGGCCGAAGCAGCCGCAATTCGCCGTCGCTGGATCACCTTGGGCGAGATACTCGCCGTTCTGGCGGTGGGCATTTCCGCCCTCACCCTCTATCTCAATTGGGCGGACAAGAAAGACCAGCGCGCCGAAAAAGCGGCGGAAAGCCGCAAGGCGTCCGGCCGCGCCGCGATATTGGTGCTGAACGCCGATTCGGTGAAGGACGATCGCATCGCGCTGAAGACCACCGACCCCGACCAGGTCGTCCAGAGCCAGACGATCCTCTTCCCCCGCGCGCTCGGCATCGCGCCGGTCGACACCACCGGCGATCCGCGGATCGAGGCGGACTGGTTCAGCGACGCGCTGAAGACAGCGCGGGCCAAGGCGAAGCTGCCCGACGACAGCGTGGGCGACGAACGGCTGCCAGTGGCCATCACCACCCGCTTCGTGGTGGGCGGCGACACGCATGAGAATATCGCGCTCTACGACATCGGCTATGGCGTAGCAGGTCGCTGGATCGCCGGCCACAGCCTTTCGTTGCGTGGGCTTTCGCGGGTCGAAACGCTCAAGCCGGACAGCGCCCAGGCCAGGGTCGACGCCCGCTGGGCGCGCCTGAGCGGTAAATAGCCCAAGTCCTGCTTCGTCGCCTGAAACCGCAAAACCACTTGTCTTGCGGCGATGAAACGGGTGCAAGACCCGCGCAGGGTCGTTGCATATCATAATAAGGACAAGCGGGCGCCATGAGCCTGATGGGATCGATCGACATTTTCCATGCCAGTGCCGGCCTGCTGGTCGGCGTCCTAGTGGGCGTGACTGGCGTGGGCGGCGGCTCGCTGATGACGCCGCTGCTCGTGCTGATGTTCGGCGTCAGCGCGAAGACCGCGGTAGGCACCGACCTGCTCTTCGCCGCCCTGACCAAGATCGTCGGATCGGCCGTGCATGGCAAGCGCGACACAATCGAGTGGCCGATCGTGCGGCGCATGGCGGCGGGCAGCGTGCCGGCCGCGCTCATCACGCTGCTGGCGCTTGGCTGGATCGGCGATGTCGGCCAGTCGACCGAAAATCTCATCCTGATTGCGCTCGCTTCGCTGCTGGCGCTGACGTCGGTCGCGGTGATCGGCCGCAAATGGCTGTTCCGTCATCGCGGCGACCTGGGGGCGACCCACTCGGCCGGCACCACCTTCTATGGCACCACGGCGCTCGGCGCGCTGATCGGCGCGGCCGTTTCGCTCTCTTCGGTCGGCGCGGGCGCGATCGGGGTGACGGTGTTGCTGTTCCTCTATCCCCGCCTGCCCATGGCGCGCATCGTGGGGTCTGACATCGCCCATGCCGTGCCTCTGGCGCTGATCGCCGGTACCGGCCACTGGCTGATGGGGGACGTCAACTTCATCCTGCTGATCACCCTGCTGATCGGGTCGATACCCGGCGTGATCGTTGGCAGCTATCTGTCGTCCCATGCCCCAGACCGGGTGCTGCAACCCCTGCTCGCCGCGGTGCTGGCCATCTCTTCCTGGCAACTCTTCGTCAAGGCGCGCACGCCCGCCCCGGTAAAGGTCGAAGCGCCGGTTATGGCGAAAGCACAGCATTGAGCCATTGCGCCGCGTGCTCCTGCGAAGGCAGGAGACCAGGGCAAACGGCAGGACTGGATTCCCGCCTTTGCAGGAACACGGAAGCGGACAGGCTGCCGACATGAAGAAGCCCGACCCTCATGTGTGAGGACCGGGCTTCTTCCGCTCGAAAGGATCGTGGCTTTAGCCGACGATCTCTTCCGGCTTGAAGAAATAGGCGATCTCGATCGCGGCATTTTCTTCGCTGTCCGAACCATGGACCGAATTGGCTTCGATCGATTCGGCCAGTTCCTTGCGGATCGTGCCGGCATCGGCGTTGGCGGGGTTGGTCGCGCCCATGACGTCACGGTTGCGCTGCACGGCATTTTCGCCCTCCAGCACCTGGACGACGACAGGGCCGGAAATCATGAAGGCGACTAGGTCGGCGAAGAAAGGCCGTTCCTTATGAACGCCATAGAAGCCCTCGGCCTGCTCGCGGCTCATGCGGATGCGCTTGGAAGCGACAATGCGAAGCCCTGCTTCCTCCAGCATTTTGGCGACCGCGCCGGTCAGGTTGCGACGGGTCGCGTCGGGCTTGATGATCGAAAAGGTGCGCGTGACGGCCATGGCCCTCGAAACTCCGAATTGTTGGAAATGCTGGGCGCGCCTTTAGACGCGGCCGGGCCAGGCCGCAAGGGGCTTAACCCTGACCGTGCGTCAGGCCATTTGCGCCCATTTGCGGCCGTCCTGCTTGAAGTAGCGCGAAACCGTCTCCTCGCGCTTCGACAATACCCGCCAACTGGACCGCGCGCCGTCGACCGTATCATCGTCGAAGAAGTAGAAGGCCCGCTCGAACCCCAGCGCCGCGTCGCGCCAGATACCGTCCGCCAGCGCGATATGCGCCGCGCCGTTCAGCGCCTCGCACGCCTCGCTCAGCAGGATCGGCTGCTGCGCCTCGCCGCCCTCACCCGCCCGGCCATGCGCCAGGAAGCTTTCGGGAGGCCCGGCCCAAAGCCCCGCCGAAATTCGCTCCAGCCGATCAGGCTCCTGCGCCACCACCAGCAGCCGCGCGCCCAGGCCCAGGATGCGCGCCGCGATCGCGGGCAACACCTGGTCCACCGGATCGCGGCTGAGCTGGTAGAAATCGACCTGCACGACAGTCTCCCTTATCGGGTTGGCATCAGAACTCGAACTTGTCCGCGACCAGCTGGTCGATCAGGCGCACGCCATAGCCGGTGGCGCCCTTGTCCCAGGTCGCGCCCGGCTTGTCCGACCATACCATCCCGGCGATGTCGAGATGCGCCCATTTCACGCCATCGTCCACGAACCGCTTGATGAACTGCGCCGCGGTGATCGATCCAGCGTAGCGCCCGCCGATATTCTTCATGTCGGCAATCGGGCTGTCGATCATCTTGTTATAGGCGTCCGCCAGCGGGAAGCGCCACAGTTGGTCGCCGCTCGCCTTGCCCGCTGCGGTCAGGTCTTCCGCCAGTCCGTCGTCATTGGCGAACAGGCCGCCATATTGATCGCCCAGCGCGACGATCATCGCGCCGGTCAGCGTGGCCAGGTCGATCAGCACGTCCGGCGCATAGGTCTTCTGCGCCCATGTGATGGCGTCACACAGCACCAGCCGCCCCTCGGCGTCGGTATTCAGCACCTCGATCGTCTGTCCCGACATCGACGTCACGATGTCGCCGGGGCGCTGCGCATTGGCGTCCGGCATATTTTCGACCAGACCGCAAATGCCCACGACCCGCGCCTTCGCCTTGCGCCCGGCCAGCGCCTTGATCGCGCCGGCGACCGCGCCCGCGCCGCCCATGTCCCACTTCATGTCTTCCATGCCGGCCGCCGGCTTGATGGAGATGCCGCCGGTGTCGAAGGTCACGCCCTTGCCGACGAAGACGACCGGCTTTTCGACAGCGCCATTGGTGCCGTCCCATTCCAGCGCCAGCAACCGCGCCTCTCGCACGGACCCTTGCGCCACGCCCAGCAGCGCGCCCATGCCCAGTTCTTCCATCGCTGCCTTGTCGAGGACGGTAATCTTCACGCCCAGTTCGGCCAGATGCTGGCAGCGTTCAACGAAGCTTTCGGGATAGAGGATGTTGGCTGGCTCCGACACCAGTTCGCGGGTGAAGGCGACACCGGCGGCGACCGCGGACAGCCGCTCCCAGGCCGCGTCCGCCCCGGCCGCGACCAGCGTGATCGTCTTGAGCGTCGGCTTGGCCTTTTCGGGCTGACGGGTGCGATAGGTATCGATCCGCCAGCCGCGCAGCAATGCGCCAAACGCCAGATGCGCCGCCAGTTCGCCGCTCGCGCCACCGAAAAACTCCACCGCGGCATGGATTGCGCCGCTGGTCGACAGCTTGGCGGTCAGCGCCGCGCCGGCCTTTTCCACGTCCAGTTCGCCGCCCGCGCCGATGCCCAGCAACAGCACGCGCAGCGTCTTGCCGCCTTCGGCCACGAAGCTTTCAAAGCTCGTCCCCGTCTCGCCGGTGAAGCGCGACGCGGCGGCGCCCGCCGCCAGGATCGGCGCCGCCGACAGGGGCAGCGTGTCGAACCCGCCCTTGGGCACGGCGAAGACCAGCGTGTCGGCATCGGGGCGGGTCGGGCTGAACTGGATATCCATCGGGGTTCTTGTCCTCTTGTCTCTTGGGCGGGCGAAGCCGCGCTCTTACCCGTCAGATAGTGCGGCTTTCCCCGTCTGGCAAAGCCGTTCGACCGATTTCCGGCCAAAGATGCGCGACGGGCGATTGCGGACCGGCAATCAGTGCGATAGGCGGGACGGCAATATGCGCCCCGTTGATGAGGCCCCACCGCTTGCAAACCGTCCTGTTCCCTTTCCCTGTCCGCCATGCCTTATTGGCTGGCGCGGCGTTGCCCGGCTTCCTGCTGGCCCCCGCAGCGCTGGCGCAGCAGCTGAACGAGCCTGCCGCCCCGATCAGCGCGCCCGACGCGCCGATGCCGGAAAATGACGACCAGATCGGCTTTGCCGCCGATGCGCTGCAATATGACAGCAACAGCGAAATCGTGACCGCCGACGGCAATGTGCAGTTGCTGCGCGACGGCAACCGCCTGCGCGCCGACAAGATCGTGTGGAACCGCACCAGCGGCAAGGTGGAGGCGATCGGCAATGTGTCGATCATCGATCCTGAAGGCAATATCGCCTATGGCGACCGCATCGACGTCACCGATACGCTGAAGGACGGCGCGGTCGACAATATGCTGCTCGTGCTTCAGTCGGGCGGCCGCCTGGCGTCGGTCAAGGGCACGCGCGCCAACGGCGTCTACACGCTCAACCGCGCCACCTATACCGGCTGCGCGGTGGAGGACAGCCATGGCTGTCCCAAGGAGCCCACCTGGCAGATCAACGCCATCCGTGTGATCTACGACCCGGTGCGGCAGCGCGTGACGTACAAGAACGCCAATATCGAACTGTTCGGTCTGCCGCTGATCCCGCTGCCCGGCCTGTCCCACCCGGTCGGCGATGGCGGCAGCAGCGGCCTGATGGTGCCCAATCTGCGCTATGACCGCAATAACGGCTTCGAAGTCGCGCTGCCCTATTATTTCAAGCTGGCGCCCAATCGCGACATCACCGTCACGCCGCATGTCTATACCGACACGCTGCCGATGCTGGAGGCCAATTACCGCCATCTCTACGATCGCGGCGCCTATCAGGTCACCGGCTTCATCACCCATGGCAGCCGCGTCGCCACCAGCGACAGCAGCGCGGGCACGACCCCGGCCGCATCCGAAAAGGATATTCGCGGCTATCTCGACGCCAGCGGCAAGATGCAGTTGTCGCCCGAATGGAGCCTCGACGGGTCGATCCGCTTCGCCACAGACCGCACCTTCCTGCGCCGCTACGACATCAGCCGCGACGATCGGCTGCGCTCGACCCTGGGCGCGCAGCGGATTGGCGATGACAGCTATTTCTCGATTCGCGGCTGGACGGTGCAGACCCTGCGCCAAGGCGATTCGCAGGGGCAAACGCCGATCGCGCTGCCGGTCATCGACTATCGCCTGCGGCTCAAGGACCCGCTGCTGGGCGGCGTGCTACAGTTGCAGGCCAATACGCTGGCCATCACCCGCACCAGCGGTCAGGATACGCAGCGCGCCTTCGCCGCGGCGGAATGGAGCCTCCGCACGCTGACCGGGCTGGGGCAGGAAGTCACCTTCACCGGCTATCTGCGCGGCGACGTCTATCACAGCAGCGACAACGCGCTGACATCAGTGGTCAGCTATGCCGGCGATCCCGGCTGGCAGGCGCGCGGGATCGCCGCCGCCGCGGTCGACATGCGCTGGCCCTTCGTCGGCGAAGCCTTTGGCGGCGTGCAGCGCATCGCCCCGCGCGTGCAGATCGTCGCCGCGCCGCATCTGGCCAACCTGTCGCTGCCCAATGAGGACGCCCGCGCCGTCGATCTGGAGGACAGCAACCTCTTCGCGCTCAATCGTTTCGCGGGCTATGATCGGTTCGAGGATTCGACCCGCATCACCTATGGGCTGGAATATAGCCTGGCGCTGCCCGACTTCTCGCTCGACGCCAATGTCGGCCAGAGTTACCGGATCGACAATCGCCCCGCCATCCTGCCCGACGGCACCGGCCTGTCCGACCGCACGTCCGACATCGTCGGCCGCACCACCGTCCGCTATAAGGATTTCCTTGCCCTCACTCACCGCTATCGCGTGGACAAGGACAATCTGGCCGTCCGCCGCAATGAGATCGACGCGACCGTCGGCACCAAGAAAACCTATGCGATGGTCGGCTATCTGCGCCTGAACCGCGATGTGGCGTCGGGGCTGGAGGATTTGCAGGACCGCGAGGAACTGCGCCTGGGCGGTCGCATCCAGTTCGCCCGCTTCTGGTCGGTGTTCGGTTCGACCGTTATCGACCTAACCGATGCGAGGGAAGCGCCGAACAGCACGTCCGACGGCTACGAACCCGTTCGCCACCGCCTTGGCGTCGCCTATGAGGATGATTGCCTGACCCTCGGCCTCACCTGGCGCCGCGACTATCAGGCCAATGGCGACGCGCGAAAGGGCAATGGCTTCCAGCTACGTCTAGCTTTCCGCAATATTGGCATATAAGGAACAGGCTCCCGCCTACCGTCAGGACTGGTTAAGGCGGACCAGCGCATCACGCGCCGGTTCGTATTGGAGATTTTTGCCGACGATGCTGCCTGTCGCTTCCTCGCCCATCAGCCTGTTTCATGGCGTCCGTTCGGGCCTTCGCACCCTGCTCCTGTCTTCGGCGCTGATCAGTGTCGGCGTCCAGCCGCTTCTCGCCCAGACGGTCGATGACGGCAGCGATGTCGCGACGCAGCAACTTAACCTGCCCAAGGACGTGACCGTCTTTGGCAAGAGCGACCCCAATGTCCGCAAGGCGACGGCGATCGTCAACGGCCGGATCATCACGGGTACGGACATTGACCAGCGCCTCGCGCTCATCATCACCGCCAATGGCGGCAAGGTGGAGGAAGCGGAGAAGGAGCGACTGCGCGTCCAGGTTCTGCGCAACCTGATCGACGAAACGCTCCAGATCCAGGAAGCCGCCGCCAACGACATCAAGGTCGATCCGGCAGAAGTCCAGCAAAGCTATGAGCGCGTGGCGGCCAATTTCCGCCAGTCGCCGACCCAGTTCGACGCTTATCTGCGCGAAAAGGGCAGCTCCGCCGCCAGCATCAAGCGCCAGATCGAGGGCGAACTGGCTTGGAGCCGTCTGCAACGCCGCAACATCCAACCGTTCGTCAACGTGTCGGAAGACGAAGTGAAGTCGGTGGTCGACCGCCTGAACGCCGCCAAGGGCAGCGATGAATATCGGATCGGCGAAATCTATCTGTCGGCGACCCCGGAAAATCGCGCGCAGATCGTCGCCAACGCGCGCAACATCATCGAGCAGATTCAAAAGGGCGGCAGCTTCCCGGCCTATGCCCGACAGTTTTCCGAAGCCTCGACCGCAGCGGTCGGCGGCGATCTGGGCTGGGTCCGCCCCGCGCAGTTGCCGCCCGAACTGGCGCAGGCCGCTGCGGAAATGCAGGTCGGCCAGATCGCTGGGCCGATCGAAACCGTGGGCGGCGTGTCACTGGTCTATGTCATGGACAAACGGAAGGTCCTGACCGCCGATCCGCGCGATTCGCTGCTCAGCTTGAAACAGCTCTCCGTGCTTTTCCCCAAAGGGACGACCAAGGAACAGGCCAGCGCCAAGGCCGCCAGCTTCGCCGCCGCGATCAAGGAGATCAAGGGGTGCGGCCAGGCGAATGAGGTCGGGGCGAAGATCGGTGCCGACGTGGTCGATAACGACAATGTCAAGGTGCGCGACCTGCCGCCGCAGTTGCAGGACATATTGATTAATCTGCAGGTCGGCGAATCGACTCCGCCTTTTGGCTCGATCGACGATGGCGTGCGCGTGCTGGTGGTTTGCGGTCGCGACGATCCGGTGTCAGCCAACGCCCCCAACGCCGAACAAATCCAGGCGCAGTTGGAAGAAGAACGGGTCAACAAGCGCGCGCGCATCTACCTGCGTGACCTTCGTCGTGATGCGGTCATCGAATATAATTGACGTCGCGCCTCTCGCGCCCTTTGCGGTGTCGCTCGGCGATCCCGCCGGAATTGGGCCGGAGATCGTCGCGAAAAGCTGGGTGATGCGCGAAGCGCGCGGCCTGCCGCCCTTCTTCGCGGTGGGCGACGCCGCGTCGCTCCGCGCGGTATGGCTGGGACCGATCACGATCATCGGCGCGCCGGAGGAAGCCGCCGACGCGTTCGGCACGGCCTTGCCTTGCCTTCAGGTCGCCGACGCGGGCGAAATCGTGCCGGGCAGCCCCAGCATCGACGGCGCGCGCACCGCGTTCCAGGCGCTCGAAGTCGCGGTCGGCCTCGCGCGGCAAGGGTCCGCCGCCGGGATCGTGACCGCGCCGGTGGGCAAGGAACAGCTATATGGCGTCGGCTTCACCCATCCGGGCCAGACCGAATTCGTTGCCGAACGCTGCGGCGTGTCGCCCCATAATGCGGTGATGATGCTGGCCGGACCGTCGCTGAAAGTCGTGCCAATCACCATCCATATCCCGCTGGCCGATGTGCCGTCGGTGCTGACCATCGACCTGATCCGCGCGCGTGCGCTGACCACCGCCAAGGGATTGCAGCGCAATTTCGGTATCGTCCGCCCGCGCCTCGCCGTAGCCGGTCTGAACCCCCATGCCGGCGAAAATGGCGCGCTGGGCCGGGAAGAGATCGACGTGATCCGTCCCGCCATCGATCTGCTCCGCGAAGACGGCCTCGATATCGTCGGCCCGCTCGCCGCCGACGGCATGTTCCATGCCCGCGCCCGCGAAGCCTATGACGCCGCGCTCTGCATGTATCACGATCAGGCGCTGATCCCGATCAAGACGCTCTATTTCGACGAAGGCGTCAACATCACGCTGGGCCTGCCGATCGTGCGCACATCGCCCGACCATGGCACAGCCTTCGGCATCGCCGGCACCGACAGCGCCAATCCCGGCGCGATGATGGCCGCGCTCAAGATGGCGGCCGAAGCCGCGCGCGCCCGCATCGCCCATGGCTGACACCCGCCCCATATTGCCGCCTCTCCGCGACGTGATCGCACGCCACGGCCTTGCCGCCAGCAAGGCGCTGGGCCAGAATTTCCTGCTCGACGAGCAACTGCTCGACCGTATCGCCGCCATCCCCGGCGCGCTGGCCGACGCGCCGACGTTCGAAGTCGGTCCCGGCCCCGGCGGCCTGACCCGCGCGATTCTGCGCGCCGGGGCGCGGCTGGTCGCGGTGGAGCGCGATCGCCGTTGCCTGCCTGCGCTCGCCGAACTGGAGGAGGCCTTTCCCGGCCAGCTCCGCGTCATTTCCGGCGATGCGATGGCGATCGACGCCCATGCCGAGGCGGGCGACGGCGCCCATATCATCGCCAACCTCCCCTATAATGTCGGCACGCCGCTGCTGGTCGGCTGGCTATCCGCCGAATGGGAACCGCTGCCATGGTGGTCCAGCCTGACGCTGATGTTCCAGATGGAGGTCGCCGAGCGCATCGTCGCCAAGGCCGGCTCCGACCATTATGGCCGCCTCGCCGTCCTGTCCCAATGGCGCAGCGACGCGAAGATCGCAATGAAGGTGCATCGCAGCGCCTTCACTCCCCCGCCCAAGGTGATGTCCGCCGTGGTCCACATCACCCCCAGGCTGGCACCCGACGGGGTGCAGCTCAAATATCTCGAACGCCTCACCGCCGCCGCCTTCGGCCAGCGCCGCAAGATGATGCGCCAGAGCCTCAAGGGCCTGCCCGGCGCGCTCGAAGCGTTGGCCAGCCTGGGTATCGACCCGCAACGTCGCGCCGAAACCGTCAGCGTCGAGGAATTTGTCGCCATCGCACGGATATTGAGCCGTTAAATCCCAAGCCGATATTCAGCCCATCCGTTCGTGCTGAGTAGAGACTGAGCCTGTCGAAGGCTCGTATCGAAGCATTGTCTGGAAACCCCATGTCCCGCCTGATCCTGTTCAACAAGCCCTATGACATGCTGTCGCAATTCACCGATCGCGGCACCGACACGGCGCGCGCGACCCTGTCCGACTGCATCGCCGTGCCGGGCGTCTATCCCGCCGGCCGGTTGGACCGCGATAGCGAGGGGTTGTTGCTGCTGACCGACGACGGCCGGCTGCAATCGCGCATCGCCGATCCCAAATATAAAACCGCGAAAACCTATCTGGCGCAGGTGGAGGGCGACGTCACCGACGACGCGATCGCCACGCTCCGCCGCGGCGTGGGCCTCAAGGACGGTCTTACTGGACCGGCCGATGTCGAACGGATCGACGCGCCAGACCTCTGGCCCCGTAATCCGCCGATCCGCGTGCGCAAGGCGATTCCCGACAGTTGGATCAGCCTCACTATCCGCGAAGGCCGCAATCGGCAGGTCCGCCGCATGACCGCCGCGGTCGGCCATCCCACCTTGCGCCTCGTCCGCTGGCGCATCGGTGACTGGACGCTCGATGGCTTGCAACCGGGCGAATGGCGCGAGGTTCAGGTCGGCTGATCGGCATTACCGGGCAGGCGTAACAAACGCTTGCCCTTGGTCCGGCTGGTCAGATGATATTGGTCGCACCGGTCGCAACGATAGGTCCGCAGCGGCACGCTCCCCTCCAACGCCGCCGCCAGGGCCGCCTCCTGCGAGCCGAACCGCCGCTTGCGCGCGCAAATGCTGAGTCGCGTGCGAATCGCTCAATCCTCGGTCAGGAAGCTGACGCTACCTTCATTATAGAGCGTGACCACCAACGCCATCGCTTCATCGGCCTCCATCAGCACTGGATCGATCAGGACGCTGTCCGCCGCGCAAATCTGCCGGGCCAGCACCGCCACATCGCCGCTGCAATCATGACTTTCGCCATCGACGAATAATGTCACCGCGCCCTCCCCCGCCGCCACGAAGGCGAAGCGACTCGCCGGATTGCGGCACAGCGCGACGCCCTCCTCCACCAGTTCCCGCACATCCTCGACCGCGATCGGCTCTTCCGGCCGGAAGTCCAGTTCGGGATATTTACGCTCGCTACTATATTCCCCGAACCAGCGGGCGAAGGCCGCGCGATCGCTCAGCGCGTCGCCGACCATCGCCTGCAACCGCGCCAGCGCCGCCGCGCCGATCTCGCCGGGATTGGCCTGCGTCATCAGGTCCGGGTCGGCATAGCGGTCGTCATCATCCATGCCGCCGACGACATGGGCGCAAAATTGCTCGACCAGTTCGCTGCGCGACGGGGCGCGAAAGCCGACCGAATAGGTCATGCAATCGTCGCCTACGGCCACGCCATTATGCGCGACGCCCGGCGGCACATAGAGGATGTCGCCCGGCTCCAGCACCCATTCGGCTTCGGACTGGAAATCGGCCAGCAGGCGCAGATCCTCATGCAGCATCAGCGGCGTATCGGCGTCGCACCGCCCGCCCACCTGCCAGCGCCGCCGGCCCAGCCCCTGGATCAGGAACACGTCATATTGGTCGTAATGCGCGCCCACGCCGCCGCCGTCGGTGGCGTAGCTGACCATCACGTCGTCGATCCGCCAGTTAGGGATGAAACGGAACGGCGCTACCAGCGCGGCGACGGCCGGCACATGCATGTCCACCGCCTGCACCAGCAATGTCCAGGGGCTGCGGCCCATCGCGCCGAACCGGTCTTCGGGCAGCGGCCCATGTTCGACCATCCAGCGCCCGTCGCCCTGGCCGATCAGCCGCGACTCGACGCCTTCCTCGCAGGCCAAACCCGCCAGTTCGTCCGGTTCCAGCGGGTTCACCCACGCCGCCCACGGATTGCGGATCAGCAGCGGCTTCTTCTGCCAATAATCGCGCAGAAACAGGTCGACGTCGAAATCTGTGAAGTGCATGGGCTGCCCGCGGTTCAGCGGCGCGCCTCATGCGCCCGCCCAACGGCCTTGCCGGGCTAACCCGACGAAGTCAAAGCGCGTTAAGGCGTTTGCGTCGGTGCCGCCTTGGGCACGGTCACCGCGTCCTTGCTCGTCATCGCGACGGCGGGCGGCCCTTTCTGGATCGCCGCGGCCAGCTTGCCGACCGACGCGCAGTCGCCCTTGCACAAGGCTTGCGCCTGCGCGAGCACATCCTTCGCCCTGGCGATCGCGCCCTTTTCGACCATCGCCTCGCCCTGCCCGGCCAGCGCGGCGACGTCGGTGGGATCGAGCAGCAGCGCCTCCTTGTAGAGGCGGATCGCCTTGCCCTGCAGCCCCTGTGCGCGCGCGATCTCCGCCAGTTCGATGAAGGCGGCGCGGTTGCGCGGATCGATCGCCAGCGCGCTTTCCAGCGCATCCGTCGCGCCTTCCAGATTGCCGGCCTTGTGCGCGGCCTCGCCCGCCTTCTGCCATTCGACCGACTGGGGGCTGATCTGACTATCCGGCTTCTGGCTCAGGCCTACGCTCGACACGGTGGTCAGGACGATAGCGAGCGCAATCGAGGCGGGGGTAAAACGCATTAATATCTCCAGCCATGTTTCAGGCGCTGATTTCGGCCCATAGCCCACGCCCCAAGTGTCGCGATTTTGCGGGCGCTTGTCCATGGCCTGTTTCATCCCTCCCGGCGCAGCCGCGCAAAGAAGAAGCCGTCGCTGCCGTCATGCCCCGGCGTCAGCAGCAGCCCCGCGCCATGCGCCCGGCCGACGGGCAGGTCGATCGGCTCCGCCGTCCACCCCGCATGGCGGGCCAGAAAGGCGTCGACCTGCCCGCGCCCTTCGCGCTCGGTCAGCGCGCAGGTCGCATAGACCAGCGCCCCACCCGGCGCCAACAGGGGCGCCGCAAAATCGAGGATGCGGGCCTGTTCCGCGACCAGCCGGTCGAGCCGCGCCTGCGTCAGCCGCCAACGCGCCTCCGGGTTGCGCCGCCAGGTGCCAGTGCCCGAACAGGGCGCATCGACCAGCACCACGTCCACTTGGCCGTTCAGGCTCTCCAGCCCCCGCGCCTCATGACTCTGGTCCAGCAACAGCGTCTCGATGAAGGTCGCGCCCGCACGCGCCGCGCGCGGTTCCAGCCGCGCCAGCCGCGACCGGATCGTGTCAGCGGCGACCAAAGTCCCGCGCCCCGCCATCGCGCCCGCCAGCGCCAGCGTCTTGCCGCCCGCCCCGGCGCACAGATCGACCACGGTCATGCCCGGCTGCACCCCGCACGCCGCCGCGATCCACTGGCTGCCGGCGTCCTGCACCTCGACCAGCCCGTCCTTCCACGCCGCCTGCTGCTCGACCGGAAAGCCTTCGGGCAGGCGCAGCCCATCGGGCAGGCCGGCGATCGGCGTCGCATCGGGCAGTGCAGGCGCGACCGCCTCCGGCGTCGCCTTCAGCCGATTGACGCGCAAATCCACCGGCGCGCGGCCCAGCAGCGCATCCTGCTCCACCTTGTCCGCCAGCAAGCCTTGCAGCCATTCTGGCACCGCGCCCGCCTCAGCCCCCGTCTCGCCCGGCTCGATCGGCAAGGGTGCATGGGTCGATCCGTCGAACAGCGCAGCCATGTCCGGCCGCTCCAGCGCCACGCCAATCATCGCCGCGCGCCCTGTCTCCGGCCGCTCCGCCGCGCGACGGATCGCGTCATAGACATGGTCGCGCACCGCCCGCCGATCCCGCGACCCGGCATAGCGCCGTTCCTTGAAATAGCGCGCGATCAGCGTATCAGCCGCCGGCCCGCCATCGCGCGCCGACGCAATGATGGCGTCCAGCAGATCGATCGCAGCCTGAATACGAGCGGACGGGGTCATATCCTCCCCGACACGGGGAGGGGGACCAGCCAGAGGCTGGTGGAGGGGGCGGGCGGCAAACGCGACATTTCTGGAAATAGCTGCATGAAAAGTCGTAAAAAGTCACTCAACGAAGGTCGTGAGGAAAGGCTATCCCCCTCCACCACTGGCTTCGCCAGCGGTCCCCCTCCCCGTGTCGGGGAGGATTTACCGCGTCGGATAATTGGGCGCTTCCCGCGTGATCGTCACGTCATGGACATGGCTTTCCGAAAGCCCGGCATTGGTGATCTGCACGAAGCGCGCGCGCTCCTGCAAATCCTTGATCGTGGCGCTGCCGGTATAGCCCATTGCCGCCTTCACGCCGCCGACCAGCTGGTGGATGACGTCCTTGGCCGGTCCCTTGAACGGCACCTGGCCCTCAATGCCTTCGGGCACCAGCTTCATCTGATCCTTGATATCGGCCTGGAAATAGCGGTCGGCGCTACCGCGCGCCATCGCGCCGACGCTGCCCATGCCACGATAGCTCTTATAGGCGCGGCCCTGATACAGGAACGTCTCGCCCGGCGCTTCGGCGGTGCCGGCCAGCAGCGATCCCACCATGACGCAACCCGCGCCGGCCGCCAGCGCCTTGGCCAGATCGCCCGAAGTGCGCAGTCCACCATCGGCGATCACCGGCACGCCCTGCTTGGCGGCTTCCTCGGCGGAGTCCATAACCGCCGTCAGCTGCGGCACGCCCACGCCCGCGACAACGCGGGTGGTGCAGATGGACCCCGGCCCGATACCCACCTTCACGCAATCCGCGCCCGCGCCGATCAGCGCCTTGGTCGCTTCGGCGGTGGCGACATTGCCCGCGACCACCTGCACATGGTTGGACAGTTTCTTCACCGCCTCGACGGCAGCCGACACCTGGGTACTATGGCCGTGCGCGGTATCGATGACGATCAGGTCGCATTCCGCGTCGATCAGCGCCCGGCTGCGCTCCAGCCCCGTTTCGCCGACCGTCGTCGCGGCGGCGACGCGCAGGCGGCCCGTCCCGTCCTTGGTCGCCTGCGGATAGGTAACGGCCTTCTCGATATCCTTGACCGTGATCAGGCCGACGCAATGATAGCCCTCGTCCACCACCAGCAGCTTTTCGATCCGGCGCTGGTGCAGCAGGCGCTGCGCCTCTTCCTGGCCCACGCCGACCTTGACCGTGGCGAGGTTATCTTTGGTCATCAGCTCGCTGACCGGTTGCTTGGGATTTTCCGCAAAGCGCGTGTCGCGATGCGTCAGGATGCCGACCAGCTTGCCATTGGCTTCCACGACCGGAATGCCGCTGATCTTGTGCCGCTGCATCAGCATCTGCGCGTCGGCCAGCGTCGCGGTGGGCAGGATGGTGATCGGGTTGACCACCATGCCGCTCTCGAACCGCTTGACCGCGCGCACGGCGTCCGCCTGCTCCTCGACGGTCATGTTCCGGTGCAACACGCCAATCCCGCCCAACTGCGCCATGACTATCGCCATGTCGGCCTCGGTCACCGTGTCCATCGCCGACGACAGGATCGGGATGTTCAACTTGATCTCGCGCGTGACGAAAGTGGACGTGTCCGCCTGGCTGGGCAGCACATCGGATTCGCCGGGCTGCAACAGCACGTCGTCAAAGGTGAGGCCGAGGCGGATATCCATGGAAAAAGCCACTTTCTGCTGCGGAACCGACGCCGAAAAAGACGGCGCTTCCGGGGGATTTGTGGCGGCCCATGTAACCACTATGGGCGCGCACGGCCAGACCCTTTGGGGGATTTATTGTGGAGGCCGAAGGCCGCCGCGCCATTACCGGCGAAAGTCGCGAGCGGCGATATGTCTGCCATCTTGGCAGCGATAGGAGAGCCGCCGCAAGACCCCCATCCAACCTTCTCCGCGCCTCTGCCTCTTCGCGCGATTATAGTATTGCGCGGAGCGCGTTAGTCACGCCGGGGTGAGCAATCGCTCGTTGCGCAAGCCCACCCCCTAACCCCTTACTGCCGGCGCAAGGGGGAACAAGGTCCGATTCTGGCCGTCAGCACCCGACTACGAAAAAGGACGCAGCCTCAGCCACGCCCCTTTCCCTGACCCAATGACAGCCCTCAGGCCCCGGCAGCGCTCGCCTCACCGAACGGTCCCTTGCGCTTGCGTGTCCGCGGGATGGAGGAACCCGCCGCCGGGATCACCGAAGGCTTGATCGTCGTGCCGTCGTCGCGGGTGATCTCGCCCTTTTCCAGCAGCGCCTTGATCTCCTCGCCGCTCAGCGTCTCATATTCCAGCATCGCGTTGGCCAGCAGGTGCAACTGGTCCTCGTGACCCGTCAGCAATTCCTGCGCACGGGCATAGCCCTTTTCCACCAGTCCACGAATTTCCGCATCGATCAGCTTGGCCGTCTCGTCGGACATATGGACCCGCTGGCTCTGCGAATAGCCCAAGAACGTCTCGCCCTGCTGCTCTTCATATTGCAGCGGCCCCAGCTTGTCCGACATGCCCCATTGGGTGACCATGTCGCGCGCCAGTTTGGTCGCGTACTGGATGTCGCCAGACGCGCCGCTCGACACTTTGTCATAGCCGAAGATGATTTCCTCAGCGACGCGCCCGCCCATGGCGACGGCCATGTTCGCGTGCATCTTGTCGCGATGATAGCTGTAGCTGTCCCGTTCCGGCAGGCGCATGACCATGCCCAGCGCGCGGCCGCGCGGGATGATCGTCGCCTTGTGGATCGGGTCGGACGCGGCTTCATGGACCGACACGATAGCATGGCCCGCTTCATGATAGGCGGTCATCTTCTTCTCGTCGTCGGTCATGACCATGGAACGGCGTTCCGCGCCCATCATCACCTTGTCCTTGGCCGATTCGAACTCGTCCATCGCCACCAGTCGCTTGCCGCGCCGCGCCGCCGTCAGCGCCGCTTCGTTGACAAGGTTGGCGAGGTCCGCGCCAGAAAAGCCCGGCGTGCCGCGCGCGATCACGCGGGGATCGACGTCAGGGGCCAGCGGCACCTTCTTCATATGCACGGCCAAAATCTTCTCGCGCCCGTCGATGTCGGGACGAGGCACGACGACCTGACGGTCGAACCGGCCCGGCCGCAGCAGCGCAGGGTCCAGCACGTCGGGGCGGTTGGTCGCCGCAACGATGATGATGCCTTCGTTCGCTTCGAAGCCGTCCATTTCGACGAGAAGCTGGTTCAGCGTCTGCTCGCGCTCGTCATTGCCATTGCCCAGTCCCGCGCCGCGATGGCGGCCGACCGCGTCGATTTCGTCGATGAAGACGATGCAGGGCGCGTTCTTCTTCGCCTGTTCAAACATGTCCCGCACGCGGCTGGCGCCGACCCCGACGAACATTTCGACAAAGTCGGACCCGGAAATGGTGAAGAAGGGCACGCCCGCCTCCCCCGCGATCGCGCGGGCCAGCAGCGTCTTGCCGGTGCCGGGCGAACCGACCAGCAAAGCGCCCTTGGGGATCTTGCCGCCCAGGCGCGCGAACTTCGTCGGATCTTTCAGGAATTCGACGATTTCCTGCAACTCCTCGCGCGCTTCGTCGATGCCGGCGACGTCATCGAACGTCACCTTGCCATGCTTTTCGGTCAGCAGCTTGGCCTTGGACTTGCCAAAGCCCATCGCGCCGCCCGCGCCGCCGCCCTTCTGCATCTGGCGCAGCACGAAAAAGGCGATGCCCAGGATCAGCAGGAAGGGCAGCGACTGATAGATGAGAATCTGCCAGAAGCTGGGCTGGTCCTGCGCCTGGCCCGAATATTTGACGCCATTATCGTCCAGCAGGCTGGTCAGGCCCGGATCATTGACCGGCACGGTGGTGAACTTCTGCCCGCTCGACAAGGTGCCGCTGATCTTGTCCGGCGCGATCGCGACGTCCTTGATCTGGCCTTCCTGCACCTTGGACCGAAATTCGGAATAGGCGATGCCCGATCCCGCGCTGGACGCGGTCCGGCTGTCGAACAGCGACACGAACATCAGCAGGGCGACGATCACGCCCGCCCAAATCATGGCGCTCTTGATCCAGGGATTGCCCTGCGGGTCTTTTTCGTCGTTCATCATCACTCGCTTTCACCGGCCAAGATAGGGCGCGCCGACAAAAGCGCAAGCGCGCGCCGCCGCGTTCCGCCCGCTATTTCATGCGCCGTTAGCCGTCGTTCAGACCGCGCCCAGCAAGGTCAGCGCAACATAGGACAGCGCCAACGCCACGCCGCCCGACAGACCGCACAGCAGATAGCCGACATAGAGCAGCAGCGGCGGATGCGGGCGCCCCCGCTTGCGATTACGCTGCGCCGCCGAAAGAATGACGCTGGCCAACAGGCCATAGGTCAGTGCCGCAAACTCCACCATGCACCATATTCCCCGCTATAAAGCGCGCAGGATAGCCATGACAGCGATTAAGGAAAGGTCATTGCGCCGCGTCAAATCGGCGAAGCGTGAGGGGATCGCGACAATCCGCGGAACCTTTCCGTAACGATCTCTAGAACGTCCGCCGCGGCGGTGCGGGATGCAGCGTCCACACCGCCCCGCCCTTCAATAGCCAGCCGCCCAAACTGATCTGCCTGCCCGCCATGGCGGCTCCAATAGCGCGATCCAGGCTATCGCCACGCTGCGGCCTGCACCCGGCCCGTTCCAGCATAAGCGACAGTAACCGCCGCAGATATTCGCGCGGAACATCGGTGCGCGCGAGCCGCCACCCCGCCCCGTCGGCCCGCACATGCGCCGCCGCCAGCGCTGCCACGCTCCAGTCGATCGCCTCGTCCGCCTCCGCCAGCGCCGCCGCGCTGCGCGCCGCCGCCTGGACGTCCAGCCAGGACGCATCGGCCAACGCCTTCCGCAGCGCCGCCCGGTCAAAGCGCGGATCGGCGTTGGACGGATCATGGACATGGGGCAGCCCCTCGACCTGCGCCAGCGCCTCCAGCGCCGCCTTGCGCACGCCCAGCAGCGGACGGATCACCCGGCCCGCGCCCGCCTCCGACCGCGCCCGCACGCCGGCCAGCCCACCGACGCCCGACCCGCGATTCAGCCGCATCAGCATGGTTTCCAGTTGGTCGTCGGCATGGTGGGCGGTCATGATCCAATCGATCCCCTGCGCCGCCCGCCACGCCTCGATCAACCGATAGCGCAGCGCCCGCGCCCAAGCCTGAACATTGCCCGCCACCGGCCGGTCGGGCGTCAGCGTGGCATGGGCGATGTCCTGATCGGCGCACCAGCGCGCGACCATGGCCGCTTCCCCCGCCGAGTCTGCGCGCAACCGATGATCGACCGTCACCGCCGCCACGCGATCCGGAAAGGCGCGCACGGCCAACCACAGCAAAGCCATGCTGTCCGGCCCGCCCGACACCGCGACGCCGAAACGCGCCGCCGGGTCGTCCCCGACCAGCGTCCGCGTCACCGCGTCCAGCCGCGCCACCAGCGCGGTCGCTTCGTTGGTCAGCTGCACTTCGCCTTGGCGCGACCCGCGGTCATCATGCCGCGCAGGGAGGAAGACAGGCTCTCGCCATAGACCTGCTCCAGTTCCTGATAGACCTTGCACGCATCGGCCGGCTTCTTGAGCTGGATCAGCGCGTCGCCCAGATAGGCCAGGCTGTCGGGCGCACGGTCGCCGCGCGGACGCTTCTGGTAATTTTCATAGAAGGCGACCGACGCCAGCGCCGGCTTGCCATCGTCCAGATAGGCCCGGCCCAGCAGGTTCTGCGCCTTGCTGGCGATTGAACTGTCGCCATATTTCTCGACCGTCGCCTTTAGCTGGCCTTGCGCCTCAGGATAGAATTTCGCGTCCCATAGACGGAAACCATAAGTATAGGCGTCATCCGCCGCATCGCCGGTGTCGGGGCGCTCGACCGCTGCGACGGCGGTCTTGCGCGCGTCGCTCGCGACCGGCGGTGCGGCGACCGGAGCCGGCTTGGACGCTGGCTTGGGCGCTGCGGAACGGGGCGTGACGGGCGCAGCCTCTGCCGCCACAGGCGCCGGCACCGGCGGCGCTTCGGCGGCGGGCGCCATACGCGCATCAGTCTCCGCCTTATATTTGTTGAACGCCTCCTCCAGCTGGCGCAGCTTATAGCTATTCTGCTCCACCTGCCCCGTGACCGACGCCAGTTGCGATTCCAGCGCGCCGACCCGCGCTGTAAGGTCCGCGATCGGGGTGGAGGCGGGCGATCCCGGCGCGATCGTCGGCGTGGCCGGACGGCTGATTTCCGCCTCGATCGGGGTTCCGGCTGGAAACACCTTGCGCTGCACCGCGCGCATTTCCTTTTCCAGCCGGTCGACCCGCACCTCCACCGGCGCGTTCTGCGCAGCGGCGGGCAGGGTCATGACAGGCATGGCAACGGCCAGCAAAGCCGCCGTTGTCGCAAGAAGGGCGTTACGCATGATGATCCCCGACTGATATTCCTGGCTTAACCATAAGGCGATATTTCGCGCGGTAAAGCGCGACGTCGCCCGTCATCCCCGGCGGCGCGCGTCAGGGCTGCGGCGCAGCGGCGCCATCGCCCGCCGGCGCAACCGCGGCTGGGGCAGGCGGCGCGCTGATCTCGCTGGACGCAGGCGCAGGAGCGGTGCGCCGTTGCGCAGGACGTGACGGCGCCGCAGACGGGCGCGTTCCCCGCGCTGGCATGGCCTCCGCCGGGGCTTCGCCCCGCGCCAGCAGCGCTTCGGCGCTGACCGGCACGTCGGCGATGGTGCGATCGGCCGCACCAAGCGGCGGCATCACTTTGCCGCCCACTGTCACGCTCAGCGCCTGAGGGCGACCCGTCAGGATCATCGGCCCCTTGGCGGTCGACGGCAGGGTAAAGCTCTCGCCCTTCTTCAGCAGACCGTCCTTCAACCGCTCGCCTGCGTCGTCATAGATGCGCAGCCAGACGTCGTCGATAGCGGTGAACACTACCGGCTGGGCGGCGGGCGCGACGGGGTCAGCGCCGGCGGGACGCGCGGCCGCAGGCTGGGCCTGCTCCTGGGCGATTTCTTCGCCGGTCGGCAACGTCATCAACTGGGGCCGCCAGATGGTGTAGCCCGCGATCAGCACGACGACGATCGCCAGCACGACCCATGCCAATCGGCGGGGCGGCACGCGCGCCGGATCGACCGGCTCGAACGCCTCGTACCGCGCGCCCATGTCGCTATTATGCACGCCATGGCGCACCTGCGCCGCGATCGCCACCTCGTCCAGATCGACCGCGCGGGCATAGGCGCGGGCGAACCCGACGGCATAGGGAATGCCCGGCAGGGCCGCATAATCGTCGCGCTCGACCGCTTCCAACTGACGCTGGGCGATGCGCGTGCGGGTCGCGACATCCTGGATCGAAAGGCCCCGCGCCTCCCGCGCGGCGCGCAGCTTGGCGCCGGGGGTTGACGGCTGCGCTTCCGGCGCCGCGCCCTGTGCGCCGGTTTCGAGTTCTGGTTCGTCTGCCATGCTGCTCCGCGACCTGTGATGGCCGGCCTTGTCTCATTGCGGGACGGGCGTTGTCAACGCCGCGTCCGCCCATTTCAGCTCAGTTCGATGTTCCGTTCAATCGCCCATCGGGTCAACCGTCCACGAATGTCGATGACGCCGTCGTCCAGCAACTCCCGCATCAGCGTGCGCAACTCTTCCGCATCGATCGCGCGGATCATCGCCTTGACCGGCCCGACCGACGCGGGCGTGATCGACAGCCGGCGCACGCCCAGCCCGACCAGCGCCATCGCCTCCAGCGTGCGCCCGCCCATTTCGCCGCACACGCCGACCGGCACCTGATAGTCGTGGCATGTTCGCACCACCCGGTCCAGGAAGCGCAGGATCGCGATGCTCAGCCAGTCGTAGCGTTCCGCCAGCTTGGGATGGGCGCGATCGGCGGCGAACAGGAATTGGGTCAGGTCGTTGGTACCGATCGACAGGAAATCCAGCTTGGGCAGCAGGATATCCAGCACTTCGGCCAGCGCCGGCACCTCCAGCATCGCGCCATAACGCACCGCGATCGGCAGCTTCTTCTTGCGCGCCTGCAACCATTCGCGCTGATGCTCGACCAGCGCGCGCGCTTCCTCATATTCCCATGGCTCCGACACCATCGGGAACATGACGTGCAACATCTTGCCCGCGCTCGCCTCCAGCAACGCCCGCGCCTGCGCCTTCATCAGGGCGTCGCGGTCCAGCGCCAGCCGCAGCGCGCGCCAGCCCATCGCCGGATTATCCTCATGCTCGTCATCGTCGCGCTGCATATAGGGCAGCGCCTTGTCGCCGCCGATATCGACGGTGCGGAAGATGACGGGCCGGTCGCCCGCCGCATCCAGCACATCCTTGTAAAGCCGCTGCTGCTTCTCACGTTGCGGCAACGTGGCCGACACCAGGAACTGAAACTCGGTGCGAAACAGCCCGATCCCGTCTGCGCCCACCATGTCCAGCGCCTGCGCATCCTCGCGCAATCCGGCATTGACCATCAGCTCGACCCGCTGCCCGTCCGCCGTCACAGACGGCAGGTCGCGCATCGCGACGAACTCGGCGCGGCGCTTCTGCGTCACATGCAATTTATTCTCGAACGCCTCCTCCATGTCGGCGGTCGGGCGGATCAACAGCGCATTGGCGCCGACGTCCATCAGCACAAGGTCGCCTTCATTCACCAGATGGCGAATGTCGCGCACCCGGCCCAGCACCGGCACGCCCATGGCGCGCGCGACGATGGTGACATGCGCGGTCAGCGACCCTTCCTCCAGGATCACGCCCTTCAGCCGCCGGCGGTCATATTCCAGCAGCTCCGCCGGCCCAAGATTGCGCGCGATCAGGATCGCGTCCTGCCGCAGCCCCATTTGCGCCGCCGTACCCAACTGCCCCGAAACGATCCGCAGCAGGCGGTTGGCCAGATCCTCCAGATCGTGCATCCGGTCGGAAAGCAGCGGATCGTCGATCTGCCGCATCCGCATCCGCGTGCGCTGCTGCACCCGCTCGATCGCCGCTTCCGCCGTCAGGCCGCTGTCGATCGCCTCGTTGATGCGCCGCGTCCAGCCCTCGTCATAGGCGAACATCTTGTAGGTTTCGAGCACCTCCTGATGCTCGCCCTCCATGCCGAACTCGGCCGCGCCGGTCATCCGGTCGATCTGTTCGCGCATCTTGGTGAAGGCGGAAATGACGCGCTGCCGCTCCGCCTCGGTATCCTCCGCGACGGTATGTTCGATATGGACGCGCGGCTGGTGGAACACGACATGGCCGCGCGCCATGCCCATCACCAGCTGCAACCCGTGCAACATGGTCGTGCCGGTGTCGGTCACCCGCTGGTCGGCCGGGCCGTCATCGGCGAGCTCAGCATTGGCGATCAGCTCGGACATCACCATCGCGACGGTCTGGAGCGCCTCGATCTCCACTTCCTCATATTTGCGCGGATCGGCATGTTGCACGCACAGGACGCCGATGGCGCGCTCGCGCCGTACGATCGGCACGCCGGCGAAGCTGTGGAACAATTCCTCGCCGGTTTCGGGGCGATAGGAAAAATCGGGATGCGACGCGGCCTCGTCCAGATTCAGCGTCTCGACATTGGTGGCGATCAGGCCGACCAGCCCCTCCCCCATCGCCATGCGGGTGACATGGACAGCCTCCTGCTTCAGCCCGCGGGTCGCGAACAGCTCCAGCACGCCCTCGCGCACCAGATAGATGGAGCAGACCTCGCTCGACAGCGACTCGCCGATAATCTCTACCACCTTGTTCAATTTGGCCTGGGCGCTATTGCGCGCGGCCATCACCTCCTGCAGGCGAACGAGAATTTGGCGGGCGGCGGCGGCGGGTGTGCTGGGCATATTATTGCGCTATCAGATTGAAGCCCGGCTTTCCAAGGCGTTTCCGTTCACCGCGCCGGCAATATTGTTCGACAGGCCATATTTGCATGGCGGAAACATTCTGTACAATCGTCCATCAAGTGGAAAGCCCGTCACCGGGCGCGCAGGGAGAACGGGATCATGGCGACGCGACTTCAACCAGAAATGGAACAGGATCTGATCGATCGCGGCTATTCGCGCCGCCAACTGGCGAAGGTCGCCGCCCTGCTCGGCGCGGGCGCCGCCGCCATCCGCGTGACGGGCGCGGGCGCGCAGCAGGCGGCAAAGGCGGTTGCGGGCGCGGTGCGCATCGGCGCCAACGAATGTTGGACCGGCCCCTTCCCCGTCGCGGCCAAGGCGGCGTTCAAACTGGTGGAGGAAGGCAATCGCTACGAACCGGACAATGAACATCAGAAATTGTTCGACGCCGTCGCATCGGTGGAGGGCATTCCGGCCGACCGCATCGTTGCCTGGCCCGGATCGTCCGACCCGCTTAGCCGCGTCGCGGTCGCCTATGCCTCGCCCACGCGCGGCATCGTCACCGCCGACCCCACCTATGAAGCGATCTGGCGCACCGGCGACTGGCTGGGCGCGAAGGTGACGAAGGTGCCGCTGACCAGCGACTACCGCCATGACGTAAAGGCGATGCTGGCGGCCGATCCCAATGCCGGCGTCTATTATATCTGTTCGCCCAACAACCCGACCGGCACCGTCACGCCGATCGCCGACATCGAATGGCTGGCCAACAACAAGCCCAAGGATTCGATCCTGGTTGTGGATGAAGCCTATATTCATTGGGTCGATGGCCCCAACGCCGCCAAGCTCGCCGCCACCCGCGACGATGTGCTGATCCTGCGCACCTTCTCGAAGCTGTTCGGCATGGCCGGGATGCGGCTGGGCCTCACCTTCGCCGCGCCTTCGCTGATGGAAAAGATGATGCGCTATGACGGCGGCCAGGTCACGGGCATGTTGCCGATGACCGCCGTCGCCTGCGGCACCGCCTCCGTCACCGAAGCGGCCCTCATCAAGGCGCGCCGCGCCGAAATGAACGCCGCCCGCGAAAAGTCGGTCAGCCATTTGAAGGCCAAGGGGATCAAGGTCATTCCCGGCAGCCAGGCGAACATGTTCATGATCGACTGGGGCAAGCCCGCCAAGGACATGCAGGCCGCCCTGCTCGCCGCCAATGTGCAGATCGGCCGCAGCTGGCCGATCTGGCCCAACGTCTCGCGCGTGTCGGTCGGCTCGATGGAGGAAATGGAAGCGTTCAACGCCGCCGTCGACACGGTCTGGAAGGCCTGAAATACGGATTGAGCAAGAATAGCGTGTTCCCGCGCAGGCGGGAACACGCCACGTAGGACACGGCCATATGATCGGCCAAAAACGCATAAAAATTGCGAAAATACGGGGCGGCGCATTGTGGAAATGCGCCGCTCTTTCGTTTTCCCCCATGAGATTTGAAACCGAAATCAGACGGGGACGGACGACATGACCATGATGCTGACCAAAGACGCCAAGGACGACATGATCGAGCGCGGCTATTCCCGCCGCCAACTGGGTGAAATCACCGCGCTGCTCGGCGCGGGCGTCGCCGCCAGTTCGCTGCTGGGCGGAAGCGCCATGGCGCAGCAGCAGGCCGCGCGCGGCGTGAAGGGCGCGGTGCGCATCGGTTCCAACGAATGCTGGGCCGGCCCCTTCCCTTCGGGCGTTCAGGCCGCCGCCGAAGCCGCCTCGTTCGGCAACTGGTACGACCCCGACAATTATAAGGGCGACCTCATCAAGACCGTCGCCACCGTCGAAGGCATCCCCGAAGCGCAGGTCATGCCTTGGCCAGGGTCAGGCGGCCCGCTGGTCAGCATCGTGGCGGCCTATTGCTCGCCGACCAAGGGTCTGGTCACCGCCGACCCGACCTTCGAATCCGCGTGGCGCACGGCTGATTACATGAAGGCCCCCATCGCCAAGGCGCCCCAGGCGATCGGCAAGGGCCATGACGTCAAGGCGATGCTCGCCGCCAACCCCAATGCCGGCCTCTATTATATCTGCACCCCCAACAACCCGACCGGCACCATCACCCCACTGGCCGACATCAAGTGGCTGCTGGACAACAAGCCGGCCGATTCCATGCTGCTGGTGGACGAAGCCTATATCCACTTCTCCGAAGCCCCCAGCGCCGCCTCGCTGATCGGCGCCCGCAAGGACATCATTGTCATGCGGACCTTCTCGAAGCTGTTCGGCATGGCCGGCGTGCGCCTTGGCCTCACCTTCGCCGACCCCGAAGTGCAAAAGCGCATTTCGCTCTTCGGTCCCTCGGCCGGCGGCCTGGCGATCACCGCCATGCATTGCGGCAACGCGGTCTACAAGGAAGCCGCCCTCATCAAGGCGCGCCGCGCCGAAATGATCGGCAACCGTGACGAAACCATCGCATGGCTGACCAAGAAGGGTATCGAAGTCCATCCCGGCAGTCAGGCGAACATGTTCATGGTCGACTGGAAGAAGCCGGCCAAGGAGATGCAGGCCGCGCTGATCGCCGCGCCAGAAAAGGTGCAGATCGGCCGCAGCTGGGCGATCTGGCCCAACGTCTCGCGCGTGACCGTAGGTTCTGCAGACGACATGGCCAAGTTCCGCGCCGCTGTGGACAAGGTCTACAAGGCGTAAACGCCCGACATAGCGTCACGAAGGAAAGGGCGTCCGGGAAACCGGGCGCCCTTTCCTTTCATGCTCGATCGCGATCGTCTCTTGCGCCGCCCCATCGATCGCAAGGCGACGCTAAGCGCTCGCCGCCGACGTCTCGCACAGCGCCTTATACTGGGCCATCATCTGGTCCCAGCCGGGATGGAAACCCATCGCCTCATGCCGCGCCTTCGCCTCGGCATCCCAATGGCGCGCGGTCGCGGTGAAGCGCGTGCCGCCATCGCCGTCCACATCCTCGTCGGCAAAGTCCCAGATCGCCGTCATGAACGGCGTCTGCGGCGCCCAGCCTGCGGCATAGGCGTCGGTCGTCACCACCCGCTCGCCCGGCGCCACCTCCAGGAAGACGCCCTCCATCGGCCCCGTCTCCTCGCCGTCGGGTCCGAACATCTGCACCGCGCTGCGCCCGCCGGGCCGCAAATCCTCCTCGATCACGTCGGCGCGCCAGGGCTTGGGGCAGAACCATTCGTCCTTCAGGTCGGTCCACACCTTCCAGCAGATCGCGCGCGGCGCGGCGATATGACAGCTCACCGACAGTTCATGCTCGGCCTCGCTCATGCCGCCTCTCCGTCAAAGGCCGCCTGCATCGCGGCGGTATCCAGCTTCTGCATCGTCATCATCACCGCCATCATGCGGGCGATCGCCACCTTGTCGTCGCTGTGATAGTTCGCCATGATCGCCTTGGTGACTAATTGCCAGGACAGGCCATATTTGTCCTTCACCCAGCCGCACGGACCCGGCGATCCGCCATCGGCGATCAGCGCGTCATGATATCGATCCAGCTCCGCCTGATCCGCGCACTCGACCGACAGCGATATCGCCTCGTCAAAGGTGAATTGCGGGCCGCCGTTCAAAGCCTGATAGCTTTGCCCGAACAGGGTGAACTCGACCAGCAGCACGCTGCCGCCCGCCATCGGTGACGGCGAGGAATTCTCCTGTGGATAATAGCTGACATGATCGACCGAACCGCCGAACACGCCCGCATAATAATGCGCCGCTTCCTCGGCCTGGCCGTCGAACCAGAGGCAGGGCGATATTTTGCTCATCATGCGTCTCCCTTGCTGCCGACCAGCGCGAACATCGCGCCCTGCGGATCGGCCGCCTGGAGGATCCAAGCACCGCCCGGCACCTCCATCGGGCCGTTCAGCACCGCGCCGCCTCCGGCCTTCACCCGATCCACCGCCGCGTCGATATCGCCGACGGTGAAATAAAAGAGCCATGCCGGACCCGGCATTTCCTTGGGCGCCGGCATGATCCCGCCGGTCATGTCGGGGAAGTCCGCGCCGCCGGTCTGCGACACCAACTGATACAGCCCCATCTCGCCCATATCCATGGCCTCGCCCTTGGTCCAACCCAGCGCGCCGGTGTAGAACGCCATGTCCGCGTCGAAATCACCGCTATACAGTTCATGCCAGCCGACATGGCCGGACGCCATCGGCGGAGCCGCCTGCATCCCGTCTGGACTGGACCCCTTGAGCAGCATGAAGATCGCTCCGCCCGGATCGCTCATAACCGCAAAGCGCCCGACGCCGGGAATATCCTCGGCCGGGCGCTTCACCGTGCCGCCCGCCGCGCTCAACCGCGCGGCGTCCGCATCCACATCGGCCGACCCGACATAGCCACCCCACCAGGGCGTCATGCCGCATGTCCGGGCCTCGGCCGGGATCGCCATGACGCCGCCGACCGCGCCCGCGCTGCCCGACACGACATGATAAGGTTCGCCCAGATCGCCGCCAAAGGGCGCGTTCGTCCACCCTATCACATCGCCATAAAAAGCCAGCGCCGCCTGCGGATCGCTGGTCATCAACTCGTACCAGAAGAATTTGCCGGTCAGATCGGTCATGGTCTTCCTCCTGCATCATCGGGTGTTCCCGCCTGCGCGGGAACACGCACGCCCTAACCCTTCGCGTCCACCAACATCTCGAACCCGCCATAGATCAACCGCGCGCCGATAAACGGCATGTCCTCGCCCTCCTTGGGCTGCATACGTTCATCTTTCATGACCTTCTCGGCCCCGGCGTCGCGGGTCGCCTTGTCGGGCCATTCGATCCAGGAAAAGACGACCTCCTCGTCCTCCTCCGCGATCACCGCGGTACGAAAGTCGTTGGTCTTGCCGATCTTGATATCATTGCCCCAACATTCTACCACGCGCAGCGCGCCATATTCGATGAAGATCGGCGCGGCAAAGGCCGCCACCTCCCTATAGCGTTCCTTATTGCCCTTGGGCACCGGGATCACGAAACCGTCCATATAGGCCATCGTCTCTCTCCTCTTCTGTCCACGCAGCGGCGCTCTTTCCCTGCGGAAGGCGACTCATCGCTTGCACTTTCTGCGCCTCGTCATTATCTATTACAACTGTTAAGTTATAAAAGATAACCAATGAGTCAGAAACGCGCCTATCAGGACGGATGCGCCGTCGCCCACGCGCTCGACATCATCGGCGATCGCTGGGCGATGCCGATCATGCGTGAATTGATGCTGGGGCCAAAGCGCTTCACCGACCTGCGCGCCGGCCTGCCCGGAATCAGCGCCAATGTACTGACGCAAAGGCTGGAGGAGCTGGAAGCGGCCAGCATCCTGATCCGCCGCCGCCTGCCCCCGCCCGCGGCCAGCCAGATTTACGAACTGACCGACTGGGGCCGCGAATCGGAAATCCTGTTTCAGGTGCTGGGCCGATGGGCCTGCCGCTCTCCCACGATGGAGCCGGGCAAGCCGATGAGCCAGGTGTCGGTGATCCTGTCGATGCGCACGATGATCGACCGCAGCCGCATCGGCGCCATGGACGCGACGATCGGCTTCCGCTTCGGCGAAGAGGAATTTCGCGCCACATTCAAAGACGGCGATGTCCTAATAGATCGCGGCGCGGCGGCGGGCGCGGATGCGATCATCAGCGGCGACCAGAATGCGCTGGTCGCGGTCCTTTATGGCGGCGCGCGCTATGCCGACATGGCAGGCGCCCTGAGCGTGGAGGGGGATGAGGCGCTGGCCGACCGCTTCGCCACCCTCTTCCCCCTACCCCCCAGGGCGCCCTCTACCGTCAATGCTGGTTGAGCATCCCGAACACTTGCGCAAATTCCCCGCGCTGCGTGGCTTCGCTCAGCAATTTCACCCGCGCGACATGGATTTCCGGCAGCGCCGGTTCCTGCCGCAGCAACGTCATCGTCTCGGCGATGAAGTCGGCGAGCGGCATCATCTGGTCATTCTCGGCATGGCCGGGCATCAGGTCGGTCTGCACGCCCGGCGGCACGATCTCGATCACTTCCACGCTGGTCGCCTTCAACTGCGCGCGCATCGCGACCGACCAGCTATGGATCGCCGCCTTGGTCGCGCTATAGGTCGGCGTCGCCGCCAGCGGCACGAAGGCCAGGCCCGAGGACACGGTCAGGATCGTCGATGCCGCTTGCGCCTCCAGATGCGGCAGCAGCACATGGGCCAGCCGGATCGGCCCCAGCAAATTGGTTGCGATCGTCGCTTCGGCTGTGGCCAAGTCGATCTTCTCCTCCGCCACCATGATCCCGGCGTTGAGCAGCACGGCGTTCAAAGCCGGGAAGTCCGCAATCAGCTTCTCCGCGAAGGCGACGATCCCCGCCGCATCCGCCATGTCCAGCACCATCGCGGCCATGCCAGGATGCGCCGCCACGACCGAGTCCAGCGCCGCCTGCCGTCGCCCGGCGATGATCACCTGATTGCCTGCTTCATGAAATTCATGCGCCAGCGCCGCGCCAAGGCCCGAACCGCCGCCGGTGATGAGGATGCTATTGCCTGTGGGTTGCATGGATCTTTCCTTTCAATTGGCTTGAAAGGCCATTTAGGCTTATGCTCTCTTTTGGAAAGTAGGCACCAAAAAGTGCTGTAGTCACCCAAAGGTAAGAAATGGCGAATCCGCTCCAAACCCGCTTCCATGCCGACGATATCGCGCAGGCCGAACATTATCTTGCGACCGATCCCCCCGCCGAACTCGACCCGCGGGTGGAGCGACTCGTCAACGACCTGATCGGCCGCATCGCGGACAAATGGACGCTGCTGGTGCTGGAACTGCTGGAGGAGAAAGGCGTGCTGCGCTTCTCCGCAATCGGCCGACAGATCGATGGCATCAACCAGAAGATGCTGACGCAAACGCTGCGCCAGATGGAGCGCGACGGCCTGCTCACCCGCACCGTCCATCCGGTCGTGCCGCCGCGCGTCGACTATGCGCTCACCCCGCTCGGCAACAGCCTCAGCGCCGCCTTTTGCGGCGTCTGGGTCTGGGCCGAACGCCATCTCGACATCGTCGAAGCCGCCCGCGCCACCTTTGACGCGCGCGACTGATTCACGGCGCGGTCGTTCTAGCGGAGCGGCGTGTCCTTACTCGCTCGTGGTCGGCAGCGGCTGCACGATCAGCTTGGGCTGGCTATTGTCCGGCAGAGTGCGTGTAGCGGCCGGCGGACCAGATACCGAGGCGGCGGGCGCGACAGCTGGCGCAACGCCCCCGTCCGATGGCGGCGGCGGGGTCGCCTCCAGCGCGCTCTTGTAACTGGGCGTCCATCCCTTGGGCGGCGCCTCCCCCGGCGGGATCGGCGGCGGCGGCAGCGGGGTGGGCGACACGACGACCGTCACCGTCGCACCGAAACGCGACTGCCATTCGGCCAGACGACGCAGATAATCCGCATAGGCGGCGTAAAATTCCTGGAACGGCTTTTCCAGTTCGGCCAGCAAGGCCGGCGCGGCTTCCAGCAACTGGTCCGATGGCATCGCGATCATCTTCGCCCCGACCGTCACCGCGACCGGGCAGAAACTCTTGATGACCGGCGGCAGCGCGAAGAAATTATAGACCACCGTGTTCAACCGTTCGCGCGACGCCATGCCTGAACTGCCATAGGCGACGCTGTAGTTGCGATCGACCGCCGCATTGGCCCCGTTCAGCGCCGCCTTATGCACCGCCAGCAACTGATTATACTGGTTGCGCGCGGTCGGCCCATATTTGTCGCAATTGAGCGCCGCGACGTTCAGTCCCATGCGCAGGTGCCACAACGCGGTATTCGACGTCACGCCGCGATTGGCGGTCAGATATTTGCCGTCCGCACCCTGCGTCGGGATGCTCATGCCTTCGACCGCATTCGCAGGCGGCATCGGGCGGATGGTGGGCACCACCGGCGGCGGCGGGGTCGGCGGCGGTGGCGGCGGGGTCGAACAGGCCGCCAACACGGCCAGCGACGCAAGCGAAAGACGGCCAAGACGGCGCGATGACAACATCAAATTCTCCGATGGGACTGTGCGCCGGTCATGCCGTGCATTTTGTGCGGAGGAAATATGCCTAACGCTCGGTTCGCCGCAAGCCTTTAGGCGGCTCGCCGCTCCAGCGCCGCGGCGGCCTGATCCATCAGTTGCGCGATGATGTTCGCGACCGGTTCTTCCTTGGTCACCATGCCGACCGATTGGCCCGCCATCAGCGACCCGCCCTCAACATCCCCGTCGATCACCGCGCGGCGCAGCGCGCCCGCCCAATAATGTTCGATCTGCAACTGCGCTTCCATCATGTCGACCGCGCCTTCGTCGAGCAGATTGGCGACCTCGCGCTGCTTGACGGTGAAATTCTCCATCCCGGCATTTTTCAGCGACCGCACCGGAATCACCGGCAGGCGCGGATCGATCTGCACGCTGGCGATCGCATCGCGCGCCGACGCACGGAAGAACGCCTTCTTGAAAGCGGGATGCGCGATGCTCTCGGTCGCGCACGCAAAGCGCGTGCCCAACTGCACGCCGGCCGCGCCCATTTCCAGATAGGCGGCGATCGCCTCGCCCCGGCCGATGCCACCGGCGACGAACACGGGAACCTGCTCCGCCATTTCCGGCAGGATTTCCTGCGCCAGCACGCTGGTTGCGACCGGACCGATATGGCCGCCCGCCTCCATCCCTTCGACCACCAGCGCATCCACGCCCGACCGCACCAGCTTCTTGGCCAGGCTCAGCGCCGGCGCAAAGCAGATCAGTTTGGCCCCTTTCGACTTGATCGCCTCGATGCTGCCCTTGGGCGGCAGCCCCCCGGCCAGCACGATATGGCTGACCTCATGCTTCGCGCACACATCGATCAGGTCGAACAGCATCGGATGCATGGTGATCAGGTTCACGCCGAACGGTTTGTCCGTCAGCGCCTTGGTCGCTGCAATCTCCGCGTCCAGCAATTCGGGCGTCATCGCGCCGCACGCGATCACACCGAACCCGCCGGCGTTGGAAATCGCCGACACCAGGTTGCGCTCGCTGACCCAGCTCATCGCCCCGCACAGGATAGCGCTCTCGCACCCGAAAAAGGCGGCGCCGCGGGCCATCAGGGAGTTCAGCTTTGCGTGGGTCATGAACTTAGCCTCTAGAATCACAAAAAGCCCCTCTCCTTCAGGGGAGGGGTTGGGGTGGGGGCTGTCCACTTGACGCGGCATGTGGGGCAATCCCCCACCCCCGGCCCCTCCCCTGAAGGGGAGGGGAGAAAAGGTCAAGCCATCGGCGCGTCCAGCCCATAGGCCGTGTGCAACACACGCACCGCCAGTTCCGTCTCATCCTCGTCGATCAGCACCGAAACCTTGATCTCGCTGGTGGATATCGCCTCGATGTTGATGCCGCGATCGGCCAGCGTCTTGAACATGGTCGCTGCGACGCCCGCATGGCTGCGCATCCCCACACCCACGACGCTGATCTTGGCGACTTCGGTGTCGGTGATGATCCGGCGAAAGCCGATCGCATCCTTGTTCGCTTCCAAAATGTCGACGCTGCGGGCCAGGTCGGCGCGCGGAACGGTGAAGGTGACGTCCGTCTCTTCATTGTCCTTGCTGTCATTCTGGATGATCATGTCGACGTTGATCGCCGCATCGGCCAGCGGCACGAAGATGTTGGCGACCGCGCCCGGCTTGTCGGGCACGCGCGTCACGATGATCTTCGCCTCATTCTTGTCATGGGCGATGCCGGTGATGAGCTGACGTTCCATCTTGTCTTCCTTGAGCTTGGCTTCCAGTTCCACGTCGCTGACGATCAGCGTGCCGGGCAAATCATCCTGCGTGGGATCGTCGAAGGACGACAGCACCTGCACCACCACGCCCTCTTTCATGGCGAGGCCGACCGAGCGCGTCTGCAACACCTTGGCCCCGACCGAGGCCAGTTCCAGCATCTCCTCATAGGTGACGAGGTCCAGCTTGCGCGCGCGCGCCACGATCCGCGGGTCCGTCGTATAGACGCCGTCCACGTCGGTATAGATGTCGCAGCGATCCGCCTTGATCGCTGCGGCCACTGCGACGGCCGACGTGTCCGACCCGCCCCGGCCCAGCGTCGACACCCGGCCATCGGCCATCATGCCCTGGAAACCGGGGATCACCGCCACCGTGCCCGACCGCATCGACGCCAGCAGGTCCAGCGTGTCGATATCGCTCACCCGCGCCTTGGCATGGGCTTCGATCGTGCGGATCGGCAATTGCCAGCCCAGCCAGCTGCGCGCATCGACGTCCATGGCTTTGAGCGTCATCGCCAGCAGCCCGCTGGTGATCTGCTCGCCCGCGGCGACCACGACATCATATTCGGCCGGATCGTACAGCGCCGACGCTTCCTTGCAGAAACCCACCAGCCGGTCCGTTTCGCCCGCCATGGCCGACACCACGACGGCGACTTCATGGCCCTGGCTCACGACATGTTTGACGCGCGCGGCCACGTTGCGAATTCGCTCCATCCCCGCCATGGAGGTGCCGCCGAATTTCATCACGATGCGCGCCATGTGTGTGTCGAACCTTATCCACTATTATGAAAGAAAATGTCCCAAAAGGGCCAAACGGCGCTCCTATTAGCAGCGCGGGCGCATATGGCAAGCAATCCTGCCGCTCGCGCTATCGTATGAAAGGCCCGCTCTTTTCGGTTCAACGGCATAGGTCCATTTGCCTCCCGTCCATGGCCTGCTAAAAGCCGATACAGGATAATCGAAACCACCCCTCCTCGTTCGCCCTGAGCCTGTCGAAGGGCTGTTCTTCTTTTCGGGGATTGCAGACCAAGGCGCATCATGACCCAAAACACTGCCACGATCGACCCGAAGGAAGCCGCCCATTTCGGTGATATGGCCGCCGACTGGTGGAACCCTGCCGGCTCCAGCGCGATGCTGCACAAACTCAACCCGGTGCGCCTCGCCTATATTCGCGCCGCGATCGACCAGCGCTGGCCGGGCGATGCGCACGGCTTCCGCCCGCTCGCCGGCAAGCGCGCGCTCGACGTCGGCTGCGGCGCGGGCCTGCTGGCCGAACCGCTCGCCCGCCTCGGCGCGACCGTCACCGGGCTTGACGCAGCCCCTGAAAATATTGCCGCCGCTCAGGCCCATGCGGCGAGCCAGCACCTCTCCATCGACTATCGCGCCACCCCGGTCGAAGCCATGACCGACACCGGCTTCGACCTCGTCACCTCGATGGAAGTGATCGAACATGTCGCCGATCCCGCCGCCTTCATAGCCGCGCTGGCCAGCAAACTCGCCCCCGACGGCCTGATGATCCTCTCGACCCCTAACCGCACGCCCCTCTCCCGCCTCGCCATGATCACCATCGGCGAAAGCATAGGCGGCATCCCAAAGGGCACGCATGACTGGCACAAATTCATCACGCCCGAAGAACTCACCGCGCTGCTGGAACAGGCGGGCCTGACTGTCATCGACAGCAGCGGCCTCAGCTTCGATCCCGGCCGCGGCTTCACCCTGTCCGCCAACAGCGCGATCAACTATCTGCTGACCGCGCGGCACCGACAGGCCTGACCGCCCTTCCGATCAGAATAGACCCATGATGCGACACCTGCTCTTCTGCGCGCTGCTCGCATCGCTGACCGCCTGCGCGCCCCCGCCCGCCGACCAGTCAGCCAATAACGCCCAGACATCCAATGCCGCGCCTGTCGTCAGCATGACGAGCGCCCCCGCCTGCCCGGACAAGGCCGCCCGCCTACCCGGCACCGGCCTGTGCCCGGCGGACGCCGCCGCGCTGCTCCCCGCCGACGATCATCCCTCGCTGCCGGACGGCTGCGCCTGGTCGGTCAACGAAGCCGCCCTGCCCGACGACATTTGGCTGCTCTATCGCGCCGCCCGCTGCGCCGGAAAAACCACAGCCCTCGCCTATGCGCCGGCCCGGCCGCTCGCCCGCCTCGTCTACGCGCTTTCGCCCATGGGCGGCGATCAGGCGAAGGGCGCCACGCTGGTCGCCTTCGCCCCGGCCGACCACCACGATCCCCAATCCACGATCCTGGCGCTCACCCGCGCCGCGATCACCGATCAGGCCGACGACCATGGTTGCCATGTGCGCAAGGCGGACATCCCCGGCTGGCCCGCCGACGCGCTGGTGGTCGATATCCCGGCCGCCGAAGCCGCCGCTATGCGGCAGGACGAAATCCGCACCGCCTGCGGCCCGCTCGGCCTGGACCAGGGGTCGCAACTCTACTGGCGCATCCGCCAGGGCCATGTCTGGCATTTCGACCTCGGCCAGGAATCACCGGAAATCAACCCGCGCTCGCTCACCCTGGTCCGCAAGGAGGCCGGAGGTCGGTGGGCCGCCATTGCCTAAAGAAAACCCGGCTTCTTGACCCTGATCCGGCGATAGCGCGCTTCGATCAGGCTGAACATGCCGAACAAAGCCAGCCCGAACGCAACGATGCCCAGGATTGCCGCGCCTTCCGACTGCGACCGCAACTGTTGGAGCGCCTCGCCCAGGCCACCGGCGCGGTCGGCGTCATGGTTTGTCGCCGCCATGATGAGAAACCAGCCGATGATGGCGAAAATCAAGGCACGCGCCGCATAGCCGCACCGCCCCACCCACCGCACATAGCGCGGGGCCGGAACCTGGGCGTCCAATTCGTCGAACCTTGCCTTATAGGCCTTGACCGCCTGAGCGGCGGCCACCGCGAAAAAGCCGATGCCGACCATTATCAACATCAACGTCCCGCCCGGCTGCGCCAGCAGCCAGGCCGACCAGCTTTGCGCACTCTCGTCGCCCGGACTGCCGCCTTGCGCCGGTGTCTGGCGAAGGGCCAGACGCGCCGCCGCCGTCGCCAGCGCCAGATGGGTGATCCCGCTGACCGCATATCCCGCGCGCGCAAACCGCCCCTTAATGTCGCGGCTGCGATTTTCCGGGTCGGTGATCCCCTCCGTCAGCCGCCAGATCGCATAGCCGACGAATCCGATCGCGCAGATCGCCAGCAGCACATGCCCCAACGGCGCACTGGCCAGCGTGCCGAGCGCGCCCTGATTATCCTTCAACTGCCCGCCATTGACCGCGACGTCGAGCGCGAACCAGCCGATCAGGATATAGACAAGCCCCCGCGCGGCAAAACCGATCCGCGCCAAAAGGGTCATCCTGTCGTCATAGGTCATGCCATACTCCCTGTCGCACGGCCAATGCGCCGGCAGGACGTCCGTTCCCATCAAAGGCAAGCGCGAGCGGAAAATAGGCGCGGCTCACCCGCCTCTCCAAAAAGAAAAGGGGCGGAAAACCGCCCCTCCTCCCGCGTGATCGGACACCAACCAATTACATCGTGATCTTGGCGCCCGCATACATGTACCGGCCGACATAGCTGATCGGATAGTTGGACGACGCGATCGACGGCTGCTGGTCGAACAGGTTGTTCGCGCCGACATAGAAGCGGAACCGTTCGTCCACATCATAGGCGACATACAGGTCGTGCTGCCACTTTTCCTTGTATTTTAGATATTTGCTCTCGGCGATATCCGGGTTGGCGTTGGTCTGCTCCAACTCGTATCGCCGCGTCTTGCTGAACCAGCTCACGCCATAGTTGATCGTCAGCTTGTCCATCTTCCAGGTGATGTCCCCGGTCGCGTTCCACTTGGGATAATAGGCTTCCTCGCGGTCCACATCGACGCTTGCGCCCGGCGTCGGGATGAATTCCAGCTTGTTGAGGTAACCACCGACCAGCGTGATCGCAAACGACCCCGTCTTGGCGGTGTTGAAGCCGTAATTCAGCTTGAAGTCCGCACCCGACGTTCGGAAATTGGCCACATTCTGCGGCTGGACGTACCAGCTATTGATATAGCCAGTCGTCGTGTCGCGGCCGATATTCTGGCAGAACACATTGTCCAGCGTCGGCTGATCGACGCACAGTTCCGCCACTTCTTCCGCTGTGGCGGTGTTGACGGCATTTTTCAGCTTGATGTCATACCAGTCGAACGACGCCAGCAGGCCCGGAATGAAGCTGGGGCGCAGCACCACGCCCGCCGTCCACGTCCGCGCCGTTTCTTCCTTCAGATTGCGGTTGCCGCCGGAAAAGCCCGGCAGGCTGACAGTCGCGGTCGGATCGTTTTCCGGGTTGAACGCAGCAATCTGTTCCGGCGTCAGGCCCGCGGCCGCCAGCGTCGCCTGGCAATTGGCGACGCGATATTGCGTGCCCTCGCCGATATAGACCGGGTCGCATGGATCACCGATGAAATCGAACCCGCCGTTGCGCGGCGCGAACAGTTCGGTGATGTTGGGCGCGCGCACCGCTTCGGACCAAGTGCCGCGGAAGGTGATGTCGGGGATCGGCGCATAGGTGCCGTCCACCTTCCAGGTCGTGGTCTTGCCGATGGTCGAATAATCCGACAGCCGGATCGCCGCGCCAAAGCTCAGATTATAGGCGAAGGGCACTTCCTTGAGCACCGGCACCGACAATTCGCCAAAAATTTCCTTCACGTCAAAGCTGCCCTTTTCGGGCAATTGCAGCGAAAAGTCCGCCAACGCGCCCTGCTGCAACAGGTCGTCGGGCACGAAGCTGCTCTTCTCCTTGCGATATTCGCCGCCGATGGCGAAGCCGATGGGACCGCCAGGCAATTCGAAGAACTGGCCGAAATCGCCAGAGATCGAACCTGACACGACATGCTGCTGGATTTTGGCGCGGTTCAATATGTCGGCATTGACCCAGTCGAGCGCCGCCTGACTGGGCGACCCGTTGCCCAGCAGGTTGAGCGGACGGCAACCGCTGCCCGCGCCCGGCGTGAAGGTCGTGGCCGGCGCGTCATAATTGTCGGGATTGATGTTGGCCGTGGGGTCCAGGTCGGACCGGCAGACGATCTGTCCGGTGGCCGGGTCACGCACCGCGTCGATCGCCGCCCAGTAACGATCCCCGATGCGATAGTCGGTCAGCAGCACCTTCGACTTGGTCTGGCCGAACGTGTAGGACAATTCATATCGGGCATGGTCGGAAATTTCCCCCTCGAACCCGCCTACGAAACGCATCGTCTCGCGCTCATTTTTCTCGCCGCGCACGCCCATGTCGAAATTATCGCGCGACACCAGCGCGCCATCCGCGGCCAGTCCCGCGAAAATCTGACTGCGGAAAACGGCAGGTCGCCGCTCCTTCCGCTACGGCATGGGCCTATTGCCCCACCGCCTCAGCCCGCGCCACCACCGCGCGCGCTTCCTCGACATGCATCGCCTCGATCATCCGCCCCTCATAGCGTTCCGCCCCGCCGGTCGCCGCCTCGATGAGCCGCCGCGCGTCCGCCACCGCCTGCGCGTCCGGCCCGAACACCTGGTTCGCCACCGGCACCTGGCTGGGGTGGATCAGCGTCTTGCCATCGAAGCCCAGCGCATGGCCGGCCACACATTCCGCCTCCAGCGCGCCCAGATCGTCCAGCCGGTTATACACCCCATCGAACACCGCGATGCCCGCCGCCCGCGCCGCCAGCACCACCGCCTGCATCGCATGGCTCAGCCCCTCGCGCCCCACGCCCGCCGGTATGCCCAGGTCGCGGCGCAGGTCGTTATTGCCCATGAACAGCCCGGCGCAGCCCTCCGCCGCGGCGATCTCCACCGCCGCCAGCACGCCGCGCGCGCTTTCGATCATCGCGATCACCGGCTTGCCGCACACGCTATACACGTCTTTCACCTGCCGCCCCGCCTCCACCTTGGGCAGCACGACATAGTCCGCGGCCGACGCCTTGACCGCCACCATCTCCGCCCCGTGCCAAGGCGTCCCCGCGACATTGATCCGCACCGCGCCGATCCGCCCGCCAAAACCCTCGCCCAGCGCCGCGATCGCGCCGGCCCGCGCCTCTTCCTTGGCGTCGTCCGCCACCGCATCTTCCAGGTCCAATATGACCATGTCGCACGGCAATGTCCGCGCCTTGGCGATGGCGCGCGCGTTGGACGCGGGCAGGAACAGCAGCGAACGGGCGTGACGCAGCAACATGATATTCTCCTGGGTAGCGGTTTGCCTTTCCCCGTTAACGATTAGGGCGCATAATCCAAGCCCACATCCGGGGGAGAGACATGGATATGCTGACGACCTTCGCACTGACGCTCACGGGCCTCGTCCTCTTCTACCTCGCGGTCAGCGTGAAGGTGGTGCGGCAGGGCTATCAATATACGATCGAACGCTTTGGCCGGTTCACCGAAGTCGCCAAGCCCGGCCTCAATTTCTACCCCGCCTTCTTCTACGCCGTGGGTCGCCGCATCAACATGATGGAGCAGGTGGTCGACATTCCGGGGCAGGAGATCATCACCAAGGACAACGCCATGGTGTCGGTCGACGGCGTGGTCTTCTTCCAGGTGCTCGACGCCGCCAAGGCCGCCTATGAAGTGTCCGAACTCTATGTCGCGATCATGCAGCTCGCGACCACCAACCTGCGCACCGTCATGGGCTCGATGGACCTCGACGAAACCCTCTCCAAGCGCGACGAGATCAACGCCCGCCTGCTGTCCGTGGTCGATCACGCCACCAACGCCTGGGGGATCAAGATCACCCGCGTCGAGCTGAAGGACATTCGCCCGCCCGCCGACATCGTCAACGCCATGGGCCGCCAGATGAAGGCGGAGCGCGAGAAGCGCGCCAACATCCTGGATGCTGAAGGCGCCCGCGCCGCCGAAATCCTGCGCGCCGAGGGCGAAAAGCAGGGCCAGATATTACAAGCCGAAGGTCGCCGCGAAGCCGCCTTCCGCGACGCCGAAGCCCGCGAGCGCGAGGCGGAGGCCGAAGCCAAGGCGACGCAGATGGTCTCTGACGCCATTTCCGCCGGCAATCCGCAGGCGCTCAACTATTTCATCGCGCAAAAATATACCGAGGCGGTCAGCCAGTTCGCGACCAGCCCCAATGCCAAGACCATTCTCTTCCCGGTCGAAGCGACCCAGCTGATCGGTACGCTGGGCGGCATCGGCGCGCTGGCGAAGGAAGCGCTGGGCGCCGACGGCACCCCCGCGCCCACCCCGCCGGCACCGCCCCGCCGCGGCCCCTTCGGCCAGAGCCAGGGGTGATGGGCATGGTGACAGCCACATCACGCTGGACGGTTACAAACCCCCGGCCGTTCGTCCCGCGCCTGTCGAAGCCCCTTCCCTTCCTTCTCCACATCGCTGCGACGTCCTTCAAACCAACCTCCCCAACGCGTAATCGGACCATCCACCCATGACTGCCACTCTCTCCCTGCTCCAGGATCATTGGGGCTGGCTGGTTTTCGCGGCCCTGCTGGGCATTGCGGAGGTGATGATCCCCGGCGTCTTCCTGATCTGGATCGCGATCGCCGCCGCCATCACCGGCCTCGTCGCGCTCGCGCTGCCGATCGCGCTCCCGCTCCAGTTCCTGCTGTTCGCAGCGCTCAGCATCGCAGCGGTCTATGCCGGCCGCCGCTGGTATGTCGACAATCCGGTCGCCTCCACCGATCCCCTCCTCAACGACCGCACCGCCCGCCTGATCGGCCAGACCGTGACCGTCGTGGAGCCGATCGTCGGCGGCGAAGGCCGGGTCAGGGTCGGCGACAGCGTCTGGACCGCCACCGGCGCGGATGCGGACGCTGGCGCCAGGGTGCGGATCGTGGGCGCGGACGGGACGATGCTACGGGTGGAGGGGGTTTAGGCGGATTTGCCGCCATCCGACGTCCCATTTCCATTCCCCGGAGGCGGTCGTTCGTTCAGGTTCAGGCGCTCTTTCCGGCGCCTATTTGCGACATCGACGCCGCCGGTTCGTGACCCGCAAAAAGGCGTCGGCCAGAATGGTGTGAACTTCGCAGGCTTTTCGCACGCGCCACGAAGGCCGCAAATAAACTGCCATATGCCCAGCGAAAATATGCCAAGCTGACCGCAACGATCTACCGGAGACCCACATTCCATGCGCACCAATCGCCGCGATTTCCTGGCCGCCGGCGCGTCCGCCCTCAGCCTGACCGCCCTCCCCGCCCGCGCCGCCACCGGCCCGGACGCCGCCGCGCAGGCGCTGCTCGCCGACATGGCCGAAGCGATGCTGGCCGATGCCCCGGAAACCGCCAGCGGCCTGGGCATCGACACCGGCGCACGCGCCCCGCTCAAAAGCCGCCTCGGCAACAAGACGCCCGCCGGCCAGGCGCAGATCGCCGCGCATGTAAAGGACCGCCTCGCCCGGCTGCGCGGCATCGATCTCGCGCCGCTCTCGCCCGCGACCCGCATCGATGTGGAGGTGGTCCGCACCGCCCACAACACCGCGGCGGAAGGCTTCGCCTTCCCCTTCGGCGACATGGCGATCATGAACAGCAACTGGTCCTACCGCAACAGCCCCTATGCGGTCGCCCAGAATACCGGCAGTTTCGTGGAGACCCCCGATTTCCTCGACAGCAACCATGTCGTCAAGGACAGGGCGGACGCCGACGCCTATCTTGCCCGCCTCACCGCCTATGCCGCGAACCTGACTGGCGAAACCGATCGGCTACGGCACGACGCGGGCATCGGCGTCACCGCTCCCGCCTTCCTGCTCGACAAGACGCTGGGCCAGATGAAGGCGGTGCAGACCCTCCCCCTCGACCAGTGGGTGCCGGTCGCCTCGCTCGCCCGCCGCACGAAGGACATGCCCGGCGATTATGCCGCGAAGGCGCAGGCCATCGTCCATGACCAGGTCGCCCCCGCCCTCGCCGCCCAGGTTGCCGAACTCACCCGCCAGCGCGCCACCGCGACGATGGACGCGGGCGTGTGGAAACTGCCGCAGGGGGATGGCTATTATGCTTGGGCGCTCAAGGCCGGGACCACCACGACCATGGCGCCCGACGAGGTCCATAGGCTCGGCCTCGACCAGCTCGCCGCGCTCCAGTCCGAAATGGACGGGCTGCTCGGCAAGCTCGGCATGACCAAGGGCACGGTGGGCGAACGCATGACCGCGATGGGCAAAGACCCGCGCTATCTCTTCCCCAACGACGACGCCGGCCGGGCGCAGATCCTGTCCTTCATCGACGGCCGCCTCGCCGACATCCGCACTCGCCTGCCCCGCGCCTTCGCGACGCTGGTGCCCGCAAAACTGATCGTCAAGCGCGTGCCGGTGGAAATCGAAGCGGGCGCGCCCGGCGCCTATGCCGGGGCCGGGTCGATCGACGGCTCGGTGCCCGGCAACTATTATATCAACCTGCGCGACACCAGCATCTGGCCTCGTTATTCGCTGCCGACGCTTTGCTATCATGAGGGGATACCAGGCCATATCTGGCAGGGCGAATATACGTATAAGCTGCCCTTGATCCGCTCGCTCCTCGCCTTCAACGCCTATAGCGAAGGCTGGGCGCTCTATGCCGAGCAACTGGGCGACGAACTGGGCGCCTATGATGGCGATATCGCCGGGCGGCTGGGCTATCTCCAGTCGATCGCTTATCGCTGCTGCCGCCTCGTGGTGGACACCGGCCTCCACGCCATGCGCTGGACCCGCGACAAGGCGATTCACTGGTTCGCCACCACCAACGGCTCGACGGTCGAGGATGTTCAGGGCGAAGTCGACCGCTACTGCGCCTGGCCGGGCCAGGCCTGCGGCTACAAGGTCGGCCATGGCGAAATCGTCCGCCTGCGGGCACAAGCGCAACAGGCGCTGGGCGACAGGTTCGACTTCCGCCTGTTCAACGACGCCGTGGTCAAGAGCGGCGGCGTCCCAATGACCGTGCTGGGCCAGAGCATCGACGTCTGGGTGGCGGAACGGAGGAGGGCGCAATCAACAGCCTCGCTACATGTTCCCGCGCGGAAACACGCAACGCTATAACCCATATGAAAAAGGGCCGGAGGATCACTCCCCCGGCCCTTCCCTATTATCGCTGCGTCAGCCTTTACCCGACGAACGCCCGCTCGATCACGAACTGCCCCGGCGCCGCATTGGAGCCTTCGGTAAAGCCCTGTTCCTCGAAATAAGCCCCGAACTGCTTGATCATCTCCATGCTGCCGCACATCATGATCCGGTCGGTTTCGGGATCGAACTTCGCCGCCCCCGGAATCCCCTCGAACAGCGCGCCGCTCTCGACCAGCTTGTCGATCCGCGCGGTATGGCCGTCGAACGGCTCGCGGGTCACGGTCGGCACATAATGGAACTGGTTAGGCGCCTGCTCCGATACCAGCGGGTCTTCCGACCATTTGCCTTCCATCTCGTCGCGGAAGGCCAGGTCGCTCACCCGGCGCACCGAATGGACCACCACGACCTGCTCGTAAAATTCATACACGTCCGGGTCGCGCGGCAGGCTCAGGAACGGGGCGAGGCCCGTGCCGGTCGACAGCATGAACAACCGCTTGCCCGGCAACAGCGCGTCGGTCACCAAAGTCCCGGTCGGCTTGCGACCGAGGTATATCTGGTCGCCCGGCTCGATCTTCTGGAGCTTGCTGGTCAGCGGCCCGTCCTGCACCTTGATCGACAGGAACTCGATCTCTTCGTCCCAGGCGGGGCTGGCGATCGAATAGGCGCGCAGCAGCGGCTTGCCATTGTCGCCCTTCAGGCCGATCATGATGAACTCGCCCGACCGGAAACGGAAGCTTGCAGGCCGCGTGATACGGAAGCTGAACAGATGCTCGTTCCAGTGCTTCACAGACAGCACGGTTTCCACGGAAAGCGCGCCGGTGGGTTCCAAAACCGGCTTTTCGATCGTCTCGTCGGTCAACAGTCTATCCTTGCACTACGCAAAGCACCGCAGTTGGGCGATGTTTCTTGCGGATCGCTCGCAATAATATTGAAGCCCGCGAATGGCCCGTCCACCGTGCGAAGGCAAGGCCAAAAAAACTTGGGGAGCATAAACCTGCTACCGGCAGGGCGCGCGTTTTCGCAGACACCCCCAGCCGCCTGGTCAGCCAAACAGGCCCTTGGCGATGCCGCCCAGTTCGTTCATCGGATTGCCGTCGCCATCCTTGTCGAAAAAGCCGCCCAGCTTGCCCAATATCGCTTCCGGCCCGCCGAACGTGCCGAGCAATTCCTGCAACTTGTCCGCCGATACGCCGTGTTCGGCCGCGGTTTCGGCCAGCGCCGACACGCTGGTTTCGCCCGACCCGATCTTGGCGCTGATCTCGCTCATCAGGCCCTGCATCTGCTCAGGCGTGACGCCGATCTGCGCCGCAATGGCTTCCAGCCCGCCCATTTTGCCAATCAGATTCTCGAACATGCCCGCAACTCCCGCATGAAGGTTGGCGTGCAGAATAGCAGCTTGCGCCCTTAACCCAAAGCAAAAGAGCCGGAGGATCGCTCCCCCGGCTCTTTGCGCAGTCTGTCGTCGTGGATCAGGCGGCGACCAGCGCCGCGTCGCGCACGCCGTCATCGACATGGTCCACGAATTGGGCGAAATTGTCCACGAACGCCTTCACTAGCGTCGCGGCGGTCGCGTCATAGGCTCCCTTGTCCGCCCACATCGCGCGCGGGTCGAGGATGGTCGGCTCCACGCCATTGACCGCCACCGGCACGTCGAAGCCGAAATTTGGATCGGTGCGGAATTCGGCCTGGTTCAGGCTGCCGTCGAGCGCCGCGTTCAGCAGCGCGCGCGTCACCTTGATCGGCATCCGCTTGATCCCCGGCATGGTCGCCTTGCCGCCCGCCCAACCGGTATTGACCAGCCAGCAGGTGACGCCGCCCTTGTTGATCCGCTCTTTCAGCAGATTGCCATAGACGGATGGATGACGCGGCATGAACGGCGCGCCGAAGCAGGTCGAGAAGGTCGCGGTCGGCTCGGTCACGCCAATTTCTGTCCCCGCGACGCGCGCGGTATAGCCAGACAGGAAGTGATACATCGCCTGTTCTGGGGTCAGCCGGGCGATCGGCGGCAGAACGCCATAAGCGTCGGCGGTCAGGAAGATGATATTCTTGGGCACCGGACCCAGATTCTTCTCCGACGTGTTCGGGATGAAATCGATCGGATAGGAACCGCGGCTATTCTCGGCCAGGCTGTTGTCGTCCAGGTCGATCTCGCGAGTCTCCTCGTCGATCACAACATTTTCCAGCACCGTGCCGAACCGCTTGGTCGTGGCGAAGATCTCAGGCTCGGCTTCGGCCGACAGGTTGATCATCTTGGCATAGCAGCCGCCCTCGAAATTGAAGACCGCCGTGTCCGACCAGCCATGCTCGTCATCGCCGATCAGCGTGCGGCTGGCGTCGGCCGACAGCGTCGTCTTGCCGGTGCCGGACAGGCCGAAGAAGACCGCCGTGTCGCCGTTCGCGCCGATGTTGGCGGAACAATGCATCGGCATCACGCCCTTGGTCGGCAGCAGATAGTTGAGGATGCCGAAGACCGACTTCTTCATCTCGCCGGCATAGGCGGTGCCGCCGATCAGGATCAGCTTCTCGGTGAAATTGACCGCGACCACGGTTTCGCTGCGGCAACCATGGCGGGCCGGATCGGCCTTGAAGGTCGGCAGGTCGATGATCGTATATTCGGGCGCAAAGCTGCTCAGTTCCTCTGCGCCGGGACGCACGAGCAGGGTGCGGATAAATAAATTGTGCCAGGCGCGCTCGTTGATGACGCGCACATTGACGCGATGTTCGGGCTGCGACCCGCCGAACAGGTCAGCGACATAGAGCGTGTTCTTCTCGCCCAGCGCCTTGAAGAAATCTTCTTTGAGCGCGGCGAAATGGTCGGGCGTCATGCCGCGATTGGTGTCGCCCCACCAGACGGTCGATTCGGTTTCGGCGTCCCGGACGATGAACTTGTCCTTGGCGCTGCGGCCGGTATGCTTGCCGGTCTTGACGACCAGCGGGCCGTCCTTGGACAATATGCCCTCGCCATTACGAACCGCCGCTTCGACCAGCGGCGCCGTGCCCAGATTCCAGAACTGGGTGGCATTGGTCTTGATGCCCTGGTCGGCCAGGGTGATTGAGGATTTGGCCTGCACGCCTTTGCTCCTGAATATGTTGTGCTCGTATCGCGTCATTCGTCTTGTTCGCGACCGATCCGCCCCTTGGGCGCCGCTTATATCGCACGGCGTCCCTTGCTGCTGACAATCAAAGGCATAGGGCTTTGCGCCGAAAGCGTCAAATCCCCGTGCGCAGCGATATGTCCCGAATTTCATCACCTCTGTCAGTGGAACCGCCGCCCGCCTTCCTTGCGAGCCCGGCCGCCATGGTCTAACGCTCCTTCCATCCCCCTTTCACGACCATGGGACACCGCATGACCGCAACCATCGCCCTGGTGGATGACGACAAGAATATCCTGACATCGGTGTCGATCGCGCTGCAGACCGAAGGTTTTCTGACGCGCATCTATTCCGATCCCGAAAGCGCGCTCAAGGCGCTGCTGGACAACCCGGCCGACCTCGCCGTCTTCGATATCAAGATGCCGCGCATGGACGGGCTGGAACTGCTCCGCCGCCTGCGCGAAAAGAGCCAGATGCCGGTCATCTTTCTGACGTCCAAGGCGGATGAGCTGGACGAAGCGCTGGGCCTCGCCATGGGCGCCGACGATTATATCGCCAAGCCCTTTTCCCAGCGCCTGCTGCTGGCGCGCATCCGCGCCATCCTGCGCCGCGCCGAGGTCAGCAAGATCCCCGACGCCCCCGACCAGCCGGTCGCCGACCCGATCATCCGCGGCCGGCTGGAAATGGACCCGGCGCGCCACCGGGTGAAATGGAACGGCCAGGACGTCACCCTGACGGTCACCGAATTTCTGATCCTGGAAACCCTTGCGCAGCGGCCCGGCGTGGTCAAGAACCGCAACCAGTTGATGGACGCCGCCTATCAGGACGACGTCTATGTCGACGACCGCACGATCGACAGCCATATCAAGCGGCTGCGGCGCAAATTCCGCGAGGTGGATTCCGACTTCAATGCAATCGACACCCTCTATGGCGCCGGATATCGTTTCTCGGAGGAATGAAGGCGGCGATGCCGGGTTGCGCTGGTCTGGCCGGATCAGCCTCACCCCGCGCATCCTGGCCGTCAACGTCTTCGCGCTGGCGCTGCTGGCGGGGGGCTTCTTCTATCTCGACAGTTATCGCACGCGCATCGTCGACGCCCGGCTGGAACAGTCCGCGCGCGAATTGAAGCTGCTCGCTATCGGCCTCGAAAATGCGCCTGCCGACCGGCACGATGCGCTGATCGCCGCCTATTCGCGCCAGACCGGCGACCGGGTGCGCCGCTATGCGGCCGGCGGCTGCCTGATCGCCGACAGCTTCGCCATGGATGCGCCGCGCTACCGCCTGCGCTTGCCGTCCGAAGAGGAATGGCAGCGCCATGTCGCCCGTTTCCTCGACAAGGCGGTGGACCGGATCGTGTCGGCCGATCGGCCGCCCGACTTCATCGAGCCTACGGTCGACCGCGCCGAGGCCTGGCCCGAACTGCTGCTGGCCCGCAAGACCGGCCAGCCGCAGGCGATGAACCGCTACGCCCCCGACCGCACCTTCATGATTTCGGCCGCGACGCAGGTGCGCGACGGCACGGCGTTGTTGGCGACCGAAAACGCTCGCGACATCACCCGCATCGTGCGCGCCGAACGGCTGCGCCTGGGCATGGTGCTGGCCGTAGCGGCGCTCGCCTCGGTGCTGCTCTCGCTGTTCCTGGCGCGCACCATCGTCCGCCCGCTCCAGCGCCTCGCCCGCGCCGCCGTCCGTGTCCGCCTCGGCCGGGCGCGCGAAGTGACCGTGCCGCGCCTGCCCGAACGGCGCGACGAGATCGGGATGCTCGCCCGCGCCCTGTCCGACATGAGCCATGCGCTGCGCCAGCGGATCGACGCGACCGACGCCTTCGCCGCCGATGTCAGTCATGAACTCAAAAACCCGATCGCCTCGCTGCGCTCCGCCCTCGACGCGCTCGACCGGGTCGGGGCGGAGCGGCCCGACCTGCGCGACCAGTTGATGGCCATCGCTCAGGACGATGTCCGCCGCCTCGACCGTCTCGTCACCGACATCGCCGAAGCCTCGCGCGTCGATGCTGAACTGTCCCGCACCCGATTCGAGCCGATCGACCTTGGTCTCCTCATCGAACGGATGGTGATCGCGCGCGAAGCGCGCGGCGTGCCGCGCGGCGTCCGCCTCGCCTTCGCTCGCCCGCGCAAGGATGTCGCGGTGGTGCTGGGCGAGGAAGGGCGGCTGATCCGCGTGCTCGACAATCTGATCGACAACGCCATCTCCTTCTCCCCCGACGGCGGCCTCGTCCAGATCATCGCCACCGTCGCCGACCATGAAGTGCTGGTCAGCGTCGAGGATGAAGGGCCAGGCGTCCCGCCATCCGAACGCGAGCATATCTTCCGCCGCTTCCACAGCGTCCGCCCGGAAGGAGAAGCGTTTGGCAAACATTCGGGCCTGGGCCTCGCCATCGCCCGCTCGATCATCGAAGGGCATCAGGGCAAGATCGGCATCGGCGACCGGGAAGACGCGCAAAGCGGCGCCCGTTTCATCCTGCGCCTGCCTATGGCGGTGGAGCGCGATCCGGGCATCGTTTCGGAATAGGACGAAAGGCCGTCCCAGCGGCATTTCCATCACGACCAACACAGGTTAAGAGGGGTGTCGGGGATATGGCGCGCGCACTTTCATCAGAGACGCTCCACGCAACGAGCGTGGCCATTGCTGGCCGTGTCGTGCTGCTGTGCGGCCCCAGCGGCAGCGGCAAGTCCGACCTCGGCCTGCGCCTGATCGACCGTGGCGGCATCCTCGTCAGCGACGACTATACGCTGGTCAAACGCATCGACGGCCGACTGGTCGCCACCGCCCCCGACACGATCCGGGGCAAGATGGAAGTGCGCGGCCTCGGCATTATCGCCCTGCCCGTGGCGCAGGATGCGCCGGTGGCCCTGCTCGCCGATCTGTTCGACATTGTGGACCGTATGCCTCTGGAGCCGCTGTTTCGCGCCGTCGCGGGCATTGACGTGCCCGTCATCAAGATCGCCCCGTTCGAAGCCTCCGCCCCGATCAAGGTCGAACTCGCGTTGAAATCCCTCGGATTTGCGCCATGACCCCGCCCAAGACCATTCTCCTGCTCTCCGGTCTGTCGGGCGCGGGCAAGACCACTGCGCTCAAGACGCTGGAGGATATGGGCTGGGAAGTCGTCGACAACCTCCCCCTCGTCCTGCTCGACCGGCTGCTCGACACCCCCCTGCCCGCGGGCCATGCTGGCGCGGACGAGCGGCCGCTGGCGCTGGGCATCGATGCCCGCACCCGCGATTTCGACGCCAACGCCATCGTCCAGCGGATCAAGGCGATGCGCGAACGCCATGGCCATGACATCGAAACCCTGTTCCTCGACTGCTCCGGCACCGAACTGGAACGCCGTTTCGCTGAAACCCGCCGTCGCCATCCCCTCGCGCTCGATCGCCCGGCCGCCGACGGCATCGCCCGCGAACGCGAACTGACCGAACCGCTGCGCCGCTGGGCGACCCAGGTGATCGACACCACCGGCTTCACCAGCAACTCGCTACAGCAGGAAATTCGCAGCCGCTTCTCGCGCGAACGGCTGTCGGACCCGGTCCTGACCATTCTCTCCTTCGGCTTTTCGCGCGGCGTGCCCCGCAATGCCGACCTGATGTTCGACATGCGCTTCCTGCGCAATCCGCACTGGGACGCCGACCTGCGGCCCAAGACCGGGCAAGACCCGGACGTCGCCGCCTATATCCAGGCCGATCCCGCCTATGAGGAAGCGGTCGGCAAGATCGAGGACCTGCTCGCCACCCTGCTGCCGCGCTATTCGGAAGGCGGAAAGGCCTATATCACCGTGGCCTTCGGCTGCACCGGGGGCAAGCACCGCTCCGTCCATGTGGCGGAACGTGTCGCGAACTACTTGCAAGATGCGGGCTTTTCGCCCACGGTCTTGCACCGCAATATTGAATCGACGCCCCAGGATAGTCTGGAGAAGCGCCGTCCGGGAGGCCCGAAAGCAATATCATGAAGCAGGTGGGCCGCAGAAGCACATGATTGGACTCGTACTCGTCACCCATGGGTCGCTGGCGACCGAATTTGTCGTAGCCATGGAACATGTTGTCGGCCCCCAGCAGCAGATCGAAACGATCTGCATCGGGCCGGAAGACGACATGGAACTGCGCCGCGCCGACATCGCGACGGCGGTCGCCCGCGTGCAGGACGGATCGGGCGTGATCCTGCTGACCGACCTGTTCGGCGGCACCCCCTCCAACCTCGCCATCTCGCTGCTGAAAGCCGGCGAGATCGAGGTGATCGCGGGCATCAACCTGCCCATGCTCATCCGCCTGGAAAGCGCGCGGAAGGTGATGGACGTGCGCGCCGCGGTGGCCGCCGCGCGCGAAGCCGGGCAGAAATATATCAGCGTCGCGTCGGAACTGTTGGGCAGCACCACATGAATGAAGTCAGCCAGTTAGTCCGTATCAGCAACAAGCGCGGCCTCCACGCCCGCGCCAGCGCCAAATTCGTGACCCTGGCCAGCGGCCTGCCCGCCGACATCCTGGTGAGCAAGGACGGCAACCATGTCACCGGCACGTCGATCATGGGCCTGATGATGCTGGGCGCCGCGATGGGCGATCATATCACGATCAAGGCCACCGGACCCGAAGCCGCCGATTCGCTGGGCAAGCTGGTCGGCTTGGTCGAGGACAAGTTCGGGGAAGAGTGAGGCTGCGGTTGTTGGGGATGGGGTGATTTCCTGTCATCCTCCTCCCTTTACAGGATGGGTGGCGAGCGCAGCGAGCCTGCAACCCTCACGCCAAAGCCGCCCCTGCCAAACTCCTTCCGATGTAGGATTTTATCTGATCTATCCTGAAAGATGGGCCAGCCCCGCCGCGCGCTGCCCCAGCGCCCGTCGCGCGGGCGTCGCGTCACTGGCGCGTCCGCGTGACCCATCCGTTACGCAACAGCATCGTCGCCATGGCCCCAGCCTTACGTTACCGTGGTTTTACCGGCACTATCGCCCGATTAACCCGACAACGGTGTGAACTTCGCCGTGACGCGCAATGGTCACCCCTCCGCCGCGCTCCGCATCCGCGTGAAGATATCCCAGGTCGCGATGAACAGGGCCGCGATCACCGGGCCGATGACGATGCCGTTGAAGCCGAACATCTCCAGCCCGCCCAGCGTCGATATCAGTACGACATAGTCGGGAATCCGCGTCTCGCGCCCCACCAGGATCGGGCGCAGCACATTGTCGACCGACCCGATCACCAATGCGCCGCACGCCACCAGCACGCCCCCCTGCCAGATCGCCCCTGTCGCAAACAGATAGATCGCCACCGGCACCCAGACGATCGCTGTGCCGACCGCGGGCAACAAAGACAGCGCGCCCATCAGCACGCCCCACAGCAACGCGCCCTCTATGTCGAGCGCCCAAAAGACGATGCCCCCGATCAAGCCCTGCACGATGGCGACGACAATGCTGCCCTTGATCGTGGCGCGGATGACGACCACGAACTGATCGATCAGCGCCTGGCGCTGGCTGGCGCGCAGCGGCGCCGCCGCCGCGATGCGTTGCGACAGCAATTCCCCGTCGCGCAGCAGGAAATAGGTCAGGTACAACATGACGCCCAGCGCCACGAAGAAGCTGAACGCGCTCTGCCCGATCTGGAACGCCTGCGCCGCCAGCGTGCGGAAACTGCTGGTCACGCCCTTGGTCACCATATCCTGCGCCGCATAGAAATTGGTCAGGCCCAATCGCCGCAAATAGGGCGTCGCCCAATCGGGCAGCGCCGCCAGCACCTGCCCGAACAGCCGCACGAAATTAATCTCGCCCGACTGGATCTTGGCATAGAAATAGGCCCCTTCCTGCAACAGCGCCGCACCCAGCACGAAGGCCGGGACGATCACCACCCCCAGGATCAGGAACAGGGTGATGAGCGCCGCGCCATTGCGATGCGTGGGAATGGCCGACAATATCTGCCGGTTGAGCGGCGCGAACAGGATCGCGGCGATCACGCCCCACAGCACGGCGGCGAAGAAAGGCTCGATCACCAGCGCGAACGCGATGGACACGACCAGCACGACGCCCAGGAAAAATCCGTCCTCGATGCGGGGCGAGACATGCAGCGGCGGCACCGGGGCAGGCGTGACGGGTGGCGGGGGTGTTTTGGCGTCCATCGGCGACCCTTCGCAAAATTCGCGATTCAAATCCATCGTGGAAGATGCGCATCGGCTTCCCCCTGTCCTTTTCACCTTTCCATGGCTAAGGAAGCCGCTTCCTTCCGCTCATTTGGGACCAGCGACAGACGTGGCACGCGAGATCACCGGATTTTCCAACCCGCTGGTGAAGCGCGTCCGCAGCTTGCGGGAAAAAAAGCATCGCAAGGCCGAGGGACTGTTCCTGGCCGAAGGGCTGCGCATCCTGACCGAAGCGCGCGAGGAAGGCGTGCTCCCCGAAATGCTGTTCCACGCCGGCTCCACCCATCCCCTGGCGCTGGACCTGATCGACGCGATGGACGCGACCGGCGGCGACGTCATCGAAACCACGCCCGACATCCTGTCCAAGATCAGCGGCAAGGACAATGCACAGGCGGTGGTCGGCGTCTATCGCGACCGGCTTACCCCGCTCGACAGGCTGGACCGTACCAAGGCGGACATCTGGATCGTCGCCCAGTCGCTGCGCGATCCCGGCAATCTCGGCACGATATTGCGCACGGGCGACGCGGTCGGCGCGGGGGGCCTGATCCTGATCGACGATTGCGTCGATCCCTTCTCGGTCGAATCGGTGCGCGCCTCCATGGGGGCGCTCTTCACCCAGTCGATCACCCAGGCGCGCTGGGGCGAATTCATGCACTGGCTGCGGCAGGGACCGGGCGAACTGATCGGCACCAGCCTGAAGGCGACGCAGGACTATCAGGAACCAACCTATCAAAGCCCCAGCTTCCTGCTGGTCGGCAACGAAGCGCAGGGCCTGCCGGAAAGCTATGAGGCGGAATGCGACATACTGGTCAAGATGCCGATGCTGGGCAAGGCGGACAGCCTGAACGCCGCCGTCGCCACCGCCGTCATGGCCTATGAATTGTTGAACCAGAAGCGAAAAAACTAGAGGATCGTCGGTCCCGCGCAGGCGGGAACCCATCTCCGGCCTTGCGGCAAGGACAGCGCAGGAGGTGGATTCCCGCCTGCGCGGGAATGACAAAGAAAAGAAGCGACAGGGGGCGAACGGGCATGACCAACACAAGCGGCATCGGGGAAATGTGGCGGCACAAACGGGTGCTGTCGGCCAGCCTGATCGGCACGGCGGTCGAATTTTACGACTTCTACATCTACGCCACCGCCGCCAGCCTGATCTTCCCCTCGCTCTTCTTCCCCTCCTCCTCGCCCTCGGCGCAGTTGATGGCGTCCTATGGCAGCCTCGCCCTCGCCTTCTTCGCCCGGCCCGTCGGCGCCGCGGTGTTCGGCCATTTTGGCGACCGCATCGGGCGCAAGGCCACTTTGGTCGCCTCGCTAATGCTGATGGGCGGTTGCACCCTGCTCATCGGCTTCCTGCCCACCTATCAGATGATCGGTTACTGGGCGCCGCTGATCCTGTGTCTGTTGCGCTTCGGCCAGGGCTTTGGCCTCGGCGGCGAATGGGGCGGCGCGGCGCTGCTGGCGGTGGAGAACGCCCCGCCGGGCTGGCGCGCGCGCTTCGGCATGTTCCCGCAACTGGGCGCCCCGGTCGGCTTCATCGCCGCCAACGGCCTGTTCCTGATCCTGGGCGCCTTCCTGACCGACGAAGACTTCTTCGCCTGGGGCTGGCGCCTGCCCTTCCTGGGCAGCGCGGTGCTCGTGATTCTCGGCCTCTGGGTCCGCCTCAAGCTGACCGAAACCCCGGAGTTCGCCGCCGCGCAAAAGGAAACCCCACCGCCCGCCGTGCCGCTGGCGACCCTCCTCTCCTCGCACCTCGGCGCGGCGATCGCCGGCACCTTCGCCTGCGCCGCCTGTTTCGCCGTCTACTATATCGCGACCGCCTTCGCGCTCGGCTACGGCACCACCGCGCTCAGGATCGACCGCAGCAGCTTCCTCGCCATCCAGTTAGGCGCGATCCTGTTCATGGCGATCAGCATCGTCATCGCCGGCTGGTGGGCCGATCGCACCAGCCCCACAACCGCACTGGCCTGGGGCTGCGCGGGCACGGTGGCGATGGGCCTCGTCTTCGGCCCGCTGATCGGCACCGGCGCGCTGCTGCCGATCTTCGTGGCGCTCAGCCTGGCGCTGTTCGTCATGGGCTTCATCTACGGCCCGCTGGGGGCATATCTGCCGGCCCTCTTCCCGATCCAGCTACGCTATACCGGCGCGTCCTTTGCCTTCAACCTGGGCGGCATTGTCGGCGGCGCGCTCGCCCCGATCGTCGCCACTTGGCTGATCGGCGCACAGGGCGTCGCTTGGGTCGGCCTCTACATGTCGGCGGCCGCGCTCCTCAGCCTCGTCGGTCTCTGGTTCACCAGCCGGACGTCCGCGATCAGATAGGCTTGCGCATCAGCAGCATCGGCACGCCGCTATCCTCGAACGGCCGCACCCCCTCGAACCCGAAACTGCGGTAGAGCGGCACCCCGGCCATCGTGCCGGTCAGTTCCAGCGCGGCAAAGCCCTCCCCCTTCGCCGCCGCCTCGCACAGCGACAGGATCAGCGTGCCCACGCCTTTGCGCACATGATCGGGGTGGGTGTACATCGCCCGCACTTTTGCCGGCTCGGTCGCCGGGTCAAGCAGCCGGTCGTCCCGCCCCGCGCTATGATTGCCGCCATAGGGTGTCGCCCGACGGCTCCACCCGCCGCATCCGGCGATGGCGCCCGCATCCTCGATGACGAAATAGGTGCCGTCCGCGATCAGCCGGCTGTCCAGCCCCATGAAGGCGTGGCTGGCCGCGACCTGGCCGGGGGTCAGCCAGGCGGATTGCAAATCTTCGATGGCGCGGGTCATCAGCGCCGACAGGCGCGGCTCGTCGGCCATGGTGGCAAGGCGATGGGTCAGCGGCATATTATGTCCTGCAACGAAAACGGCCGATCCTGCAAGGGACCGACCGTCAATCGTCGCTGTTATGCAGGGATCAGAATTTGAAACCGACCTTCCCGTACCAGAAGCCGCCGTTGAAGCCGAAGGGCGACACGTCGGGATAGATGTCGCCGGTGAATCGGCCGCCGGTCGAACCATAGACCGGACCCAACGTCCCTTTGGTGTTGGAATATTTGTCGGGATAGTTGCTGAAGAGGTTCTGCACACCCACGCTCAGGGTGAAATTGTCGTTCACTTCATAGCTGCTCTCGAAGTCGAACACGAACTCGCTGCCGAACGTCTGCGACACCGGGCCGTCATCCGTCTGGGTATATTTGCCATACCAGTTCATGCGCGCCAGCACGGAGAAGGGACCGCTGTTCCAATTCTCGGTCAGGATGACGCGGGTCTTGGGCAGGGTCTTTTCCAGCTGGGCGACGCGAACATCGGATACGATGTCGGGATCGCGTGCGATGACCTTGGTCTTGTTATAGTTGAACGCCAGCGTGGTGCTGAAACTGCCCATGGTGTCCGTCGCAAAGCGATAGCTGCCGACGACGTCCACACCCTGGGTGCGGGTATCGAAGGCGTTGGTCAGGAACTGCACTTCGTTGACGGTCGCATAGTTGGCCAACCCCAGCGACTGGAGTGTGGGCCGCTGGTCATTGGTGATTTCGAACGTGCCGGATGTGCCGATCCGGTCCTTCACCTTGATGTTGTAATAGTCGATCGAGAGCGTGAAGCCCGGCGCAGGCGTGAACACGCTGCCGAGCGAGAAGCTGACCGACTCTTCGGGCTTGAGCGGCGTTGCGCCCAGGAAGGCCGCGACCGGGCTGGTGACCGGCAGCGTCATCGATTCGATCGCGTTGGGATTGCCGGGATTGAAGCCGGTCGCGATACTGCTGCTGTTGACCTGGCCCGGCGTCGGCGCGCGGAAGCCCGTCGCCACCGTGCCACGCAGGGCGACGATATCGGGAACGACCGCGTAACGGGCCGAAAATTTGCCGGTGGTCGAATTGCCGAAGTCGGACAGATGCTCATAGCGGCCAGCGATGCCGAAGGAGAGTTGTTCGGTGACGTCCCCTTCGATGTCGATATACAGCCCCTTGGAATTGCGGCTGCTTTCGCCGGCGATGGCCGGGCCGTAACCGGGGAAGCCATTGGCGCCGACCGGCAGCGTGACCGACAGTTGCGATCCGTCGGCGTTCAATACCGGCGTGCCGTCCTGATGGAAGACAAGGTTCCCGGTATATTGCCCGATCGCGTAGGAGGCCGCGTCGCCCAGACCTAATTCATAGGATTCGCGGAAATATTGGCCGCCAAAGGCGATGGTGACGGGGCTGGCGAAGCCGACTTCCCAGGGATAGCTGAAGTCCGCATTGATCAGCGTTTCGCGCTGCTCCAGCTTGCCCAGGTAGAATTCGTTCGGCGACGTGATGCCCAGCGACGGGTTCATCGTGCCGTTCATCGTGTAGCGCAGCGTCGACTGGCCATAGCTGCCAGAAATGTCATAGTTCAGGCCGAAGCCTAATTTGCCCTTATAGCCGACGGTGCCTGAAATATCGTCGATCTTGCCAAAGAAGATCGGCGTGAAGCCGCCAGGATAGACGCAGCTCCAATTCTGGACCAGCGGGTCGGAACAGGTCGCGACCTGGGTATAGTCGCGCGTCGTGACTTCATAATCGTTGGGCGCATAGACATTCCCGCCCGCAGCGCCAGTCTGGATGCCCGGCAGCGTGTTGTCGAAGTCCGTGAAGTAATCGTTGAAGATGCCGTTCTTGCCGAAGCTGTTGCCTTCGATATCGACGCCGGACGTATTGACCGACTGGCGATAGTTGAAGCTTTCTTCCTGGAAGCTGTGACCATAATTGCCGAAGAAATAGACGCTGCTGTCATCGCCCAGGTCAAACCCGCCATTGACGAAGAAGCGGTAGGATTCCATCGCCGGATTGCCGTAGCGCTGCGCCAGGGCCGGCACGCCAATGGTGGGCTGCTCCTGCGCCAGTAGATGCGCGCCGGCGCGCGTGACACCGCGGCTGGTCTTGGCCGCATTCACATATTCGCCGCTGATGTTGATGAAGCCGCTGTCGCCCAGCTTGAACCCGCCGTTCAAGGCGAGCTGATAATCCTCGCCATCGCCGCGATAAAATTGGCCGTAGCGGGCATAGCCCGAAATGCCGTCCGTATCGTCGCGCAGGGTCATGTTGATGACCCCGGCGATGGCGTCCGATCCGTATTGCGCCGATGCGCCGTCGCGCAGCACTTCGACCGCGCGGACCGCAATGGCGGGCACCTGCGCCAAATCGGCGGAATGGGCGCCGGCGGACTGGGCGTTGGCGCCGATCTGGACCAGCGCGGAACGGTGCATACGCTTGCCGTTGATCATCACCAGCGTCTGGTCGGGCGCCAGGCCGCGCAGGTTGGGCGGACGCACAAAGGACGAGCCATCGCCAATGGCGTAGCGCGCGACCGAGAAGGAGGGAACGAGGTTCTGGATCACCTGGTTCATGTCGGCCGTGCCCTGCTTTTGCAGTTCAACGCCGGAATAGACATCGATCGGCGTGGGCGATTCCGCCACGGTGCGATCGGTGCGGCGGGTGCCGGTCACGATGATGGTCTGGCCCGGTTCGGCGGCGGCAGTCTGCGGCGGCGCATCCTGCGCAAGAACAGGCATGGAAGAACAGAGAGAAACAGCAATTGCGCTGCGTGAAATCAGACCCTTATACTTCATCAAAAAAGCCCCCTATTTCTCTTTTACAGAGGCCTTTTCGACATCCCCCACCTTATTTTATTTTCAACGTCATGAAGTTGCAAAATTCCCCGACCGAAACTGAAAGTTTCAGTGCAACTACAATCCGTAACAATTGGAAACGGAAGGCTGACATAAATCCACCATCAACAAAATGGCCCTTTTTGCCGCAGCGCAAAATCTTTCGCACGGGACAAAGCCGGACGATCGTCAAATTTTGTCAAATCCTTGTAACATAACGAAAAAGGCGGCGACCTTGGGGGTCGCCGCCTGTATCTTTTTTACAACTGTCAAGAAGCGTTGTTAGACGCTCAATCTTGCCGTCATCAGCCTTCGCGGTTGTCGCGGCGCTCGGCGATGCGAGCGCGCTTGCCGGTACGGCCACGCAGATAGTAAAGCTTCGCACGACGCACGACGCCACGGCGGACGACGGTGATCGAATCGAGGTTGGGCGAATAGAGCGGGAACACGCGCTCCACGCCTTCGCCGAACGAAATCTTGCGCACGGTGAAGTTCGAACCCATGCCCTTGTTCGAACGGGCGATGCACACGCCTTCATAGTTCTGAACGCGGCTACGCTCGCCTTCAATGACCTTCACGCCGACGCGCAGCGTGTCGCCAGGGCGGAATTCGGGGATGTCCTTGCCGAGGGCGGCGATGTTTTCCGCCTCGATCTGCTGGATGATGTTCATGTCAACTCAGTCCTTGGTCGTTCGTTGCGCACCAGAGGGCGACTGGACCCGAACGCCGATGTGACGTTCCCAAAGGTCCGGCCGCCTTAGCCGTGTATCATCCTCCGCCTGTTGTTTCCGCCAGGCGGCGATCTTCGCATGATCCCCCGATCGCAACACTTGCGGGATCGCGCGCCCCTCCCATTCTACCGGGCGGGTATAATGCGGATATTCGAGCAATCCCGTTTCAAAGGATTCCTCGACTCCGCTGGAAGCCGCGCCCATTACACCGGGAAGCAGCCGAACACAAGCATCGAGCAGCAGCAAAGCCGCCATTTCCCCGCCCGACAGGATGATGTCTCCCATGCTGACCTGCTCGATCGGCCGGGCGTCGAAGATACGCTCGTCAAACCCCTCGAACCGGCCGCAGACCAGGGTCACGCCTGGCCCTTCCGCCAGGCTGCGCACGCGCGCCTGGGTGATGGGCGCGCCGCGCGGCGTCATCGCCAACACGGGCAGGTCGGGCCGCTTCTCCAGCGCGTGATCCACCGCCTTGGCCATGATGTCCGCACGCAGCACCATGCCCGCGCCGCCGCCCGCGGGCGTATCGTCAACGGTGCGATGCCGGTCGGCGGCGAAATCGCGGATGTGAATCGGGTCGCACGCCCACTTCCCCTCGCTCAGCGCTCGCCCCGCCAGCGAAACGCCCAGCGGCCCCGGAAACATCTCTGGATAGAGGGTCAATATCTGCGCAGCGAAGCTCATTTCCGGCGCGACCGCAACCAGGCCGCGGACGCTCCTCCGCCCATACACAACAGGCCACAGATCAACAGCGCGACACCGATGCTCTGGAGCAGCCCTGCAAAGGGTCGTTCGGGGTGCAGCACACCAGGGATCAGGACCAGCAGAGGGATCGGGCATACCAGCGCGACCGCGCTGACGACCTTCACGCCGCGCGACCAGTCGACGCCGAACAGGCGCCAACCGGCGGCCAGCATTGCCAGAAGATAAAGAGCGGTGAGTATTTGCGCCATGGCCCGCGCTTAGGATAAGCGCGCCGCCTCGTCCAGTTTCGCCTCGCCTGCCTGTCGCTCAGGGGGTCTTTACGGACAGTTTGAGTTCCTGAATCTGCGCACCCTGCGTCGGCGCGAGCAGGATAGACCCCGCCACGCGCCCCTTTTCGCAGGTCCAGGTAAAGCTGCCCGACAGATTGCCGCCGGCCTTGATCGGCGCGTCGGTGCGGCACGCCCCGACCTCGCTTTTCAACGCGGCAAGCTTCTTGCGCCAACTGTCCATGTCGCTGTCCATCAGGAAGTTCATCGCCAGCCGATCCTGCGCGCCCTGCACGCCGCCAGCGGCATAGATGCGCCCGGTCGCGGCATAGCCATCCGCCAGCAGGGGCGACACCGCCTGCGTCCGCTCGACCAGCACGCCGGCCTTCTGCAACGCCATGGCCGCGTCCCAGGCGGGGCCAGCGCCGCCATTATAGGTGCGGTTGGTGAAGACGAAGATGCCAACGCCATGGTCGGGCATCAGCATCACATGGCTGCCATAGCCGGGATAGCCGCCGCCATGGGCCAGCGTCAGGCCCAGGTCGCAATCCTGCGCCACCCGCATACCAAAACCATAGGCAGCCGCCTGACGACAGGCGGACGGGCCACTGGCGCCATATCGCGGGGCGAGGCTAACGAAATTACTCCCCTCCGCCAGCATCCGCACCGCCGATCGCGGCGCCGGTCCGGCATCGGGATCGTCCCGCGCGGGCCAGGCGGACAGCAGGAAGGCGACCCAGCGCGCATAATCATTGGCGCTGGTCTGTAGCCCGCCCATCGCGCCGAATGCGCCGTCGCGCATCGTCGGCTCCGCCTTCCATCGCCCTTCTTCCCAGCGATAGCCGATCGCGCGCCGATCAAGCGGCCATTCGTCCACCGCATAGCCGCTCGACGCCATCCCCAGCGGCATCAGCAACGTCTGTTCGACATAGCGGCGATAGGGCTGACCGGAGACAGTGGCGATGATCCGGCCCAGCAGCGCGAAGCCGAAATTGCTATATTCATAATGGCTGCCCGGCGCGCTGCTGAACGGCACCCCCTGTTGCAGCATCCGGGTGAAGTCCGCTTCCGGCAGCGGCGTCTGGCGGTCGCCCCAGGGATTGTCGTCGACCAGGCCCGCGCTATGGGTCAGCAGGTCGCGGATGCGGATGCGCGGACTATCCTTGGTCGGATAGGTCCAGGCGCGCATCTCCGGCACATAGGTTTCGGCCAGATCATCGAGCGAGAGCTTGCCCTCTTCCCGCAGCTTCAGGATCGACAGCGCGGTGAAGGCCTTGGTCATCGACGCGATGCGGAACAGGCTGTCCGGCGTCGCCGGCCGCTTATGGACCAGATCCTGTACGCCCAACCCCTTCACATGGACCAGTCGCCCGTCGGCGACGATGCCGTACACCAATCCGGGCGCGTGGCTATCCACTTGGAAATCGGCGAACAGGCGATCAATTGCGGGGATCGCCTGCGCGATCTTCTGCGCGTCGGCGGCGTGGACCGGACACACGGCAGCAATCATCAACAGCAGGCAGGCGGCAAGGCGCATCGAAACATCCCTCCAGCAACGGAGGATCAACCATGCCACGCTGCATCATGGCCGCAAGGGACATTTACCCCTTATTCGACGAAGATCGCGTCAATGATGGCGCGGTCCGCCTCCAGCGTCACCGCATGCATCGGCGCCATGAAACGCTTGCCCTTCTTGCCTTCCACCGATGGCCGTTCGACCTCGATGATGTCGCCCGCGCCGAAATTCTCGATCGCAATGATCTCGCCCAGCGCCTCGCCCGCACTAGACAGGCAGGACAGGCCGATAATGTCGGCATGATAATATTCGCCCTCGCCCAGCGGCGGCAGGGCGGAACGGGGCACGGTCAGCGCCGTGCCGCGCAAGGCTTCGGCTTCACCGCGTGTCCCGATCTCGGCGAAACGGGCGACCGCGCCATTGGGACCGGGGCGAACCGACTTCAACGTCAATATGCGCCCGGCCGCATTGAAGCTTTTGTAGCTTTTGAGGCTTTCGGCCCCTTCGCCAAAGAGCTTCAGACGGACATCGCCCGCCACTCCATGCGCACCGATGATCGCGGCGAGAGTGACGGGCTTGTCGGTCAAGAGGCTCAGCCTTCGGCCTGTTCGGCAGCGACTTCTGCAGCCGGCGCTTCTTCAGCAGCCGGAGCCGGAGCAGCGGCGGCCTCGGCAGCGGCCGCCTTGGCGGCTTCGGCGGCTTCAGCCGCTTCGGCGGCCTTGGTGGCGCGGTCTTCAGCGCGATCCTTGGCCTTCTGGCCCGGCTCCGCCTTCTTGGGGTTGTTGCGCACGATGCGCTCCTTCACGCCGGCGGCGTCCAGGAAGCGGGCGACGCGGTCGGTCGCCTGGGCGCCGGCGGCAACCCAATGCTTCGCACGCTCGACGTCCAGAACGACGCGCTTCTCGTCGCCCTTGGGCAGGACGGGATTGTAGCTGCCGATGCGCTCAATGAACTTGCCGTCACGCGGGGCGCGGCTGTCGGCCACGACGATGCGATAATAGGGACGCTTCTTGGAGCCGCCGCGCGACAAACGAATGGAGGTTGCCATGGAATTTGACCTTTCTACTCAAACCAAAAATGTGGGAATTGCTTACTTCTTCATGAAATTTTGAAAACCGGGTGGAAGCTTGGGCATGTTGCCGCCCAATCCGCCCAGGCCCGACAGATCGGGTCCACCCCCGCCTGCGCCGCCGTCCGGGCCGCCAAGGCCGCCCAATCCGCCCATGCCACCGCCGCCGGTGAACATCTTGGCCAGCCCTTTCAGGCCGCCCATCTTGCGGATCTTCTTCATCGCGCCTTCCATTTCCTGATGCATTTTCAGGAGACGGTTGACGTCCTGCACGGTGCGGCCCGCGCCCTTGGCGATCCGAATCTTGCGCTTGGCGTTGATCAGGGCGGGCTTCTCCCGCTCCTTGGGCGTCATGGAGCCGATCATGGCGTCCAGATGCACCAGCGTCTTGTCGTTCGCGCCGCTATTGGCCATCGCCGCCTGGGCCTTTTTCAAGCCCGGCAACATGCCCGCCAGCGCGCCCAGACCGCCCATGCGGCGCATCTGGTTCAACTGGCTGCGCAGGTCGTTCATGTCGAACTGACCCTTGGCCATTTTCTTGGCCAGCTTGTCGGCTTCCTCCGCATCGATCGTCTCGGCGGCGCGCTCGACCAGGCTGACGACGTCGCCCATGCCCAATATGCGCTGCGCGACACGCTGCGGATGGAACAGCTCCAGCGCATCGAGCTTTTCGCCGGTGCCGGCGAACTTGATCGGGCGGCCGGTGACGGCCCGCATCGACAGTGCCGCACCACCACGCGCATCGCCGTCCATGCGGGTCAGCACCACGCCGGTCAGCGGCACCTGGCTTGAGAAGTTCGTCGCGACATTGACCGCATCCTGGCCGGTCAGCGAATCGACCACCAGCAGGATTTCAGCGGGGTTGGAGGCGTCGGCGACCGCCTTCATCTCGTCCATCAACGCCTGGTCGACATGCAGCCGACCGGCGGTGTCGAGCATCACCACGTCGAAGCCCTGCAGCTTCGCCGACTGGAGCGCGCGCTTGGCGATATCCACCGGCTGCTGGCCCGCCACGATCGGCAGCGTGGCGACGTCGATCTGCGTGCCCAGCACGGCCAACTGTTCCTGCGCGGCCGGACGCTGGACGTCGAGCGACGCCATCAGTACCTTCTTGCGCTCTTTTTCCTTCAGGCGCTTGGCGATCTTGGCAGTCGTGGTTGTCTTGCCCGACCCCTGCAAGCCGACCATCATAATGACGGCGGGCGGGGTCACGTCGATCAGCAGGTCGGACGCTTCGGAACCCAGCGTTTCGGTCAGCGTGTCGGAGACGATCTTGACGACCATCTGCCCCGGCGTGACCGACCGCAGCACGTCGCTGCCGACCGCCCGTTCGGTGGCCTGATCGACGAACTGGCGCACGACCGGCAACGCGACGTCGGCCTCCAGCAGCGCGATTCGCACTTCACGCATCGCGGCGCGGACATCGTCCTCCGTCAGCGCGCCGCGCCCACGCAGTTTGTCGAATACCCCACTCAGACGATCGCTTAGCGAATCGAACATCATCACCTCATTTGGGCCACAAAGGCCCGGAAAATCCCGCATCCCTGCCAAACGACAAAATCGCCGGTGGGCGAAACCTCGCCAACCAGCGTCCATCCGATGCCCCATATGGGCGTCCTGGATTTGTCAGGGACCGGACGGCAGACCGCCCGATTGCACGGCGCCCTTAGCGCAAGGGCGTCCATGATGCAAGCGATCCGGGGCGAGGCACGCGGACGGCAGCCGGATGCAAATTTGGCCACAGCTTGCACAATGCGCTGCTTTACGCCAGCACAACAGCCCAAGTTGAATATCGGGGAGCCTAGGATCATGAGCTGGACACGCCGCAAGCCCATGGAGGCGATGACACCCAAGGATGCGGGCCATCAACTGGCGCGCACCCTGTCCTGGCCGCATCTGCTGGCGCTGGGCGTCGGCGCGATCGTGGGCACCGGCATCCTGACTCTGATCGGCGTTGGCGCGGACCGCGCCGGACCGGCCGTCCTGCTCTCCTTCGCCATAGCGGGCGCGATCTGCGCCTGCGCCGCGCTCGCTTATGCCGAATTGTCGACCATGATGCCCGCGGCGGGCAGCGCCTACAGCTATAGCTATGTCGCGCTGGGCGAAGGCATCGCCTGGGTCGTGGGGTGGAGCCTGATCCTGGAATATAGCCTGGTCGTGTCCACCGTGGCGGTGGGCTGGTCGGGCTATGCCGCGCCTTTGCTCACTGCGATCGGCTTCCCGAAGATGTTGACGCAGGGACCGGAACTGGGCGGCCTTATCAACCTGCCCGCCATCTTCATCATCGCCGTGGTCGCCGGACTGCTGATGCTCGGCACGCGCGAAAGCGCGCGCCTCAACACCATTCTCGTACTCATCAAGATCGTGACGCTCAGCCTGTTCGTCGCTTATGCCCTGCCCGCCTTCGACGCCCAAAATCTGGAACCATTCATGCCCTTCGGCTTCGCCAAGCATATGGGGCCGGACGGGGTCGAACGCGGGGTGATGGCGGCGGCCGCGATTATCTTCTTCGCCTTCTACGGTTTCGACGCGATTTCGACCGCAGCGGAGGAAGCCAAGAACCCGGACCGTGATCTCGCCATCGGCATCGTCGGATCGCTCATCATCTGCACCCTCATCTATGTTCTGGTGGCCGCCGCCGCGATCGGCGCCCTGCCCTTCACCCGCTTTGCCGACAGTCCCGAACCGCTGGCGCTGATCCTGCGCGAAATGGGCCAGGGCGGCATTGCCCGCATCGTCGCCATCGCCGCGGTCATCGCGCTGCCCACCGTACTGCTGGGCTTCCTCTACGGCCAGAGCCGCATCTTCCTGGTGATGGCGCGCGACGGATTCCTGCCGCAAAGCCTGGCGAAGATTTCCAAGCGCGGTACGCCCGCGCGCATCACTGCCGTCACCGCCGCGCTGGTCGCCGTCATCGCCGGTTTGCTGCCGATCGACGAGATCGCCGCGCTGGCCAATGCCGGCACGCTGATCGCCTTCACCGCCGTAGGCTGGTGCCTGCTCGTCCTGCGCCGCCGCAGCCCAGACCTCCGCCGCCCCTTCCGCACGCCGGCCGCCTGGTTCGTCGGCGTGGGCGCGATCGGCGGCTGCGCCTATCTGTTCGTCAGCCTGCCGATGAAGACGATCCTCGCCTGTCTGGTGTGGAATGCGATCGGTTTACTCGTCTATTTTCTGTACGGGCAGAAGCGGGCGACCGCGGCGTAGGGAGATCGAACGAAATAATTCCTGCACATTCGACGTTCACGCCAGCAATCGATGAAGCCGGTCAGCGACGCTATAATGTCTATGACGGGCATTTGACATGGATTTTACCCGGTCGCTCTGGATCAATCAGAATTAGAAAGCCCGCGCCACCTCAGCCCGACATGGAATTGACAGTCCAGAAATTGCCTGACGGCACGCGCGAAAAATTGTTCGGCTTGTCACCAGATTGGATACAGCAGGACAGATGGTCGCGTGAGACCAGGTCCGAGCAATCCTAAAGAGATAAAACTCGCCAAAGTTGCCTGTGAGCAAGCTAAAGCCATGCCTGTGGGAGATCACCAAGGACAAGGACGGCAATTCCATCTCAGTAGTGCGAGGCCTGAGCATATTATTCAAGGTAGCAGAATAACCACGGACTCGCCTTTTCCCTCCACCCCCACTACATGCCCGCCCATGGGACGCTTCTCCAAAATGCACGGCCTGGGCAATGATTTCGTTGTGATCGACGCGCGCGATGGCGCGGTCGAGATGACGGAAGCGCGCGCCCGCGCCGTCGCCGATCGTCACGCCGGGATCGGCTGCGATCAATTGATCCTGATCGGCAACGCCCCCGACGCGGACGTGTCGATGCAGATATTCAACGCCGACGGCAGCGAAGTGGAAGCTTGCGGCAACGCGACCCGCTGCGTGCCCCTGTTCGTCGGCCGCGACGTGCTGATCCGCACCAAGGCCGGCCTGCTCGACGCCAAGAGCGTGGATGGCGGCGCCAGCGTCGATATGGGCGCACCCCGTTTCGACTGGGACGCGATCCCGCTCGCCTATCCCATGGACACGCTGACCATGAGCGCGAGTTGGGAAGAGCTGCCCGCCCCCGCCGCGGTCAATGTCGGCAACCCGCATGTCATCTTCTTCGTGGACCATCTGGACGGTGTGAACTTCGACCGTCTCGGCCCGCTGATCGAGCATGATCCGTTGTTCCCGGCGCGCGTGAACGTCAATTTCGCGCAGGTCGTGGGCGACGATCATCTCCGTCTGGTGGTATGGGAACGCGGCGCGGGGCTGACGCGCGCCTGCGGCACGGGCGCCTGCGCCACCGCCGTCGCCGCCGTCCGCCGCAAGCTGGTGACGGGGCCGGTGACGGTCAGTCTGCCGGGCGGCGATCTGGTGATCGACTGGGCGCCGGGCGGCACGATCCGCATGACCGGACCCGCCACCCATGTCTTCGACGGTGAGGCTGACTGGGGCCGCTTCTGATGCCCCCTGCCTCAACCAAAGCGCCGGACATCATCACCATGGGCTGCCGCCTCAATATCGCGGAGAGCGAGGCGATTCGCGACATGGCGGCCGGCCAGGACGATCTGATCGTGGTCAATAGCTGCGCCGTGACGGCCGAAGCGGTGCGCCAGACCCGCCAGGCGATCCGCCGCGCCCGCCGCGAACGGCCCGACGCCCGCATCCTCGTCACCGGCTGCGCCGCCCAGACCGAGCCGGAGACCTTCGCCGCCATGGCCGAAGTCGATGGCGTGATCGGCAATCGGGAGAAGATGGAGGCGAGCAGCTTCGCCGCGATAACCGAGAAGGTCCGCGTATCCGACATCATGGCCGTCCGCGACACCGCCCCGCATATGGCCAGCGCTTTTGCCGACCATGCCCGCGCGTTTCTGGAGGTCCAGAATGGCTGCGATCATCGCTGCACCTTCTGCATCATTCCCTATGGCCGGGGGAACAGCCGCTCTGTCCCCGCCGGCGCGGTGGTGGACAAGGCGAAACAACTGGTCGATGCCGGCTATAGCGAAATCGTGCTGACCGGCGTGGATGTCACCAGCTATGGCTCCGACCTGCCGGGCAGCCCCTCGCTCGGCCTGTTGATCGAACGCCTGCTGATGGGCGTGCCCGACCTCCCCCGCTTGCGCCTGTCGTCGATCGACAGCGTGGAAATAGACGATCGGCTATTCGATCTCATCGCGCATGACCCGCGTATGATGCCGCACCTGCATCTCTCGCTACAGGCGGGCGACGACATGATCCTCAAGCGCATGAAGCGTCGTCATAGCCGCGCCGACGCCATTGCCATCGTGGAACGGCTCAACGCCGCCCGCCCCGACATCAGCATTGGCGCGGACATCATCGCAGGCTTCCCTACCGAGGAGGAGGCGATGTTCGAAAACAGCTTGGCCCTCATCGATGAATGCGACATCGTGCACGGCCATATTTTCCCCTATTCGCCGCGCGCCGGCACGCCGGCCGCACGGATGCCACAGGTCGATCGCGCGACGATCAAGGCGCGCGCTGCCCGCCTGCGTGACGCATGCGCCGCGCGACGCGAGGCCTGGCTGCGCAGCTTGATCGGCACCACCCAATCGGTGCTGGTCGAGCGCAGCGGGTTAAGCGGCCACGCCGAAAATTTCGCGCCAGTCCGCTTCATGACGGCACAGTCCTCCTCCTCCATCGTCCCTGCTACCATCACGGCGCTTGAGAATGGCGCGCTGATCGCGCAAGAGGCGCAGCAATGACAGACACCGGCACCAGCTGGCGCGACCGCCTCTTCGGCGGGCTGAAGCGCACATCCGACAGGCTTGGCGACAACCTCACCGGCCTTTTCTCCAAGGCGGCGCTCGACGACCAGACGTTGGACGAGATCGAAGAAGCCCTGATCGTTTCAGACCTTGGCCCCGCCATGGCCGCGCGCGTGCGCGAACGGCTGTCCGAAGGGCGCTTCAACAAGGAGCTGACCGAGGAATATCTGCGCGCGATCATCGCGGAAGAGATCGAGAAGGTGCTCGCCCCGGTCGCCCGCCCGTTGGAGATCGAAGCCTTCCCGCGGCCGCAGGTCATCTTGGTGATCGGCGTCAACGGATCAGGCAAGACCACCACCATAGCCAAGCTCGCCAATAATTTCCTGGAGCAGGATTATGGCGTGATGCTGGCCGCAGGCGATACCTTCCGCGCGGCGGCCATCGGCCAGCTCAAGGTCTGGGCCGAGCGTCTGGGCATCCCCATCGTCGCCGGCAAGGAAGGCGGCGACGCGGCGGGCATCGTATTCGACGCGGTCAAGCAGGCGACGGAAACCGGCATCGACGTGCTGATCGTGGACACGGCCGGGCGCCTTCAGAACAAGACCGAATTGATGGACGAACTGTCCAAGGTGCGCCGCGTGCTGGGCCGATTGAACCCGGCCGCCCCGCACGACGTTGTGCTGGTTCTGGATGCCACCACGGGACAGAATGCGTTGAACCAGATCGAAGTCTTCAAGGAAACCGCGCAGGTGACGGGGTTGGTCATGACCAAGCTCGACGGCACGGCGCGCGGCGGCGTGCTGGTCGCGGCGGCGGAGAAATTTCGTCTACCCATCCACGCCATCGGCGTTGGCGAAAAGATCGAGGATCTGCGCCCCTTCGATGCGGGCGACATGGCGCGCGCCATTGCAGGGACGGCCTATGCCCGCTGACGCCAAGCCCGCCGCAAAGCCTGCCCATGGCGGCACGCTTAGCCTGGCGCTCGATTTCGGGCCGCTGCTGGTGTTCTTCCTGACCTATAAGGGCGCCGGCTGGCTCATGGGGGCGGGTAATCCGATCACCGCTATGACCTTCGGCACGGCCGCCTTCATGGCGGCGATCGTGATTGCGGTGATCCTCTCGAAAGTGAAGCTGGGCCGGGTGTCGCCGATGCTGTGGCTGTCGGCGCTGCTGATCCTGTTTTTCGGCGGCCTCACCATCTATTTCCATGATCAGAGCTTCATCCAGTTAAAGCCCACGATCATCTACAGCTTCTTCGCGCTGATGCTGTTCGCAGGCCTGTTACGTGGCAAGCCGCTACTCAAATATCTGCTCCAGGCCGCCTATGACGGCCTGAGCGAAACCGGCTGGATGAAGCTGTCGCGCAACTGGGCGCTTTTCTTCGTTGCCATGGCCATCGCGAACGAGCTGATGCGGCGGTCGATGAGCTTCGACAGCTGGCTGGCGGTCAAGGTCTGGGGCGTGACCATCGTGTCGATCGTCTTCGCCGCCGCCAACATTCCGATGCTGATGCGCCACGGCCTGACGCTGGGCGACAGCCTCGACAGCGACGAGGTCGGCGAAACCACCCCGCCCCAGGGATAAGCGCTTATTTCTGCGATCGTTTCGCAATAGGCACATATCTGTTTTCTTGGGCGTTGGGGGAGCATATGGGAAGCGGCGGAGGCGTCCACGCCCCGCATGGACCATATGACCAATCGGCCGCTCCGACCTGCGTGCGGCCGCCCCATAACGAACCCGAGGAGTTCCGCCATGGCTTTTGTTCTGCCCGACCTGCCCTATGCCAAGGATGCTTTTGGCGACATCCTGTCCGTCGAAACCTTCGATTTCCACCATGGCAAGCATCACAACGCCTATGTGGTAAAGGCCAATGAACTGGTCGCCGCCGACGCCAGCCTTCAGGGCAAGTCGCTGGTCGAACTGATCAAGTTGGCCAAGGGCGGCCTGTTCAACCAGGTCGGCCAGATCTGGAACCACACATTCTACTGGCAGTCGCTCTCGCCGACCAAGACCGCGCCGACCGGCGAACTGCTGGCCAAGATCGAAGACGCCTTCGGCTCGGTCGATGCGCTGATCGAAAAGCTGAAGGCGGAGGCCGTCGGCCATTTCGCCAGCGGCTGGGCCGCACTGGTCCTCAAGGACGGCAAACTGGAAGTGACCAGCTATCATGACGCCGACACCCCTGTCGCCCATGAAGGCCATGCGCCGCTGCTGATCGTCGATGTGTGGGAACATGCCTATTATATCGACTATCGCAACCTGCGCCCCAGCTATGCCGATCGCATCCTCAAGGAAGCGATCAACTGGGACTTCGCAGCGTTGAACCTGGACGGCGAAGGCGCCGACCGCGCCGACCAGCCAGGCTGATTGAAAAAAGGGGGGGCGATCGCATGGACCGGTCCCCCTTTTTTATGCGGCGTGTGGCTGGAGCGATCTGGTCAGGCCGCTTCCAACTGCGCGACAAATTGTTCCGCCGCTCGCTGCAACGCTTTGGCCGTTTGCGACAAACTCGATGCGGCGCTGGAAACGCGCCCCGACAGGCTTTCCGTGTCGCGCGCGACATCGGCCACCCCTTCCATCTGCCGCGTCATGATGGCGGCGTCCTGCGCCGTATCACGCGCCGATTCACCGATAGCGCTGGTCGCATCGCGCTGATCGACGACCGCCCGCTGGATGTCCTCCGCCGCGTCCGCCAGTTGTTCGACGGCGCCGGCGACGTCGGACAGCGCCTCGCGCGCGACGCCAGCCCCCTCACGGGCGGACCAAGCCAGAGCGTGAATTTCGCCGGTCGCGTTGGCGGCCTGACCCGCCAATTGCTTCACTTCTCCGGCCACTACGGCGAAACCGCGGCCGACCTCCCCGGCACGCGCGGCTTCGATCGTGGCGTTGAGCGCCAAAAGATTGGTGCGCGCGGCAATATCCGTGATGGAATTGGCGAAACTAGTGATCGATGTGGTGCGATCCTCCAGATCGTGCACGGCCTGATGCCCTTTAGTCGATACGCGCTGCGCTTCGCCGCCCAGCATCGCCTGCTGGTGCGAGGCGGATGCGATGGCGGTGATCGATTCCGACAACTGGTCGATCCGTCGGGCCAGCATGGTCGCATTGGCGGAAGATTGTTCGGCGATCGCCACCGTCTCTGCGGTGCCCTCGCTCGCACGCTGGGCCAATTGATTGAGTTGCCGGGCCGAATCGTCAAGTTCTTGGGCAGCAGCACCAACCGCGCCCACGATTTCCGCCACTGAATGGCGGAAATCTCCGACCAGCGTCAGCGTGGCCGCCCGCCGATCCGTAGCCATGCGGGCCTTTTCCGCCTCTTGCTGTTCGCGCAGATGCGCAGCGCGTGTCTCCAACTCGCTGCGCGCCGTCATCGCCGCTTCCGCAGCATGACGCCCCTTTTCGGCTTGCTGGGCCAATTGCCCGGCCTGCGCCACATGCCCGTCTAGAGCCAGCAGCATCGCGCGCAACCGAACGGTCAGGTAGCATAATATGGCCGCTTGCAGCACGACCGCCACGCCGTGGATCGTGACGCGACCGATATTGGCATTGTCCGGAAATACCCAGGTCGGCAGGAACAGGCTGAGCGCCAGATGATGGGCAGCCGTCAGCGAAGCCGCCAGCAGGATCGGCCGCCAGTCGTAGAGCAGCGCCAACCCCGCCAGCGCCACGAAGAAGAACATATGGCCGTCCATCTGCCAGCCATAGCCAGACAGCAGATACAGCCCGATCGCCGGTTGCACGGCGGCCAGCGTACCCATGGCCAGACGCGCTTCGAGGTCGCGCCGCTCCCGCATCACGCGGATGGTCGGCAGCGCATTGACCAGTGCGGACAGGAACAGCGCGCGGCCACTATGTTCCGCCCCTAGCAACAGGCCCGCGAGGCCGATCGCCACGGTCCAGATCCAGTTGGCGAACAGGAGAATGCGCAGCCCCTGCAGTCGCAATCGATCCAGGCTGGTCATCGCGCTCACCGAGTCGGTGCTCCGCAACCGCTCATTTGCGTCGACAAGGCGACTATTCCGCGGCGCAGCAGCGCAGGGGCCAGTTCGCCCCGCCTGCCTTCGACCAGCAAGGAGCCTGTCCAAGGGCCTTTCGCGACCAGCCTGGCGCCATTGGCGATAGCGATGGACGCTAGCGCGCGCCTTGCCCCGTCGGTCAATGGCAGCAGGACCATCCGGCCGCTCGTCGGCGGAACAGCATATAGCCCCAGAAGACCAAACAGGATCAGGCCGCATTGCCCCGCCAAGGGCAGGATGCAGCGATAGGGGGCAACCAGCTTCATTCCACCCGAATAGGATATATTGGTAAGGAAAATGTTAAGGATGTTCGGACGCGTTCAAACCCAGAGTTTCCGCCAGTTCATCCAGGTCGGCGCCCGGCCGGACCAACAACCATTCGCGGCTTGCCGCACCATCCACCACGGTCACGGCGCCCTTGGGACATATGCCCAGGCATTTCACCTCAAGCACGCCTGCCGCCGCCTTGCGCCCCGTCTTCAAGGACAGATGCTTGCGTAGCGCCTTGGCCAGTCGTTCGCCCCCACCCGGACCGAAGCCACCGTCCAGCTTCTTGGAACATTTGCGGCAGACCAGCGCCACATTGGACCAATTCGACCGGACCTGATCCTTCAAGCCTCCGCTCCGCGCGGTTTCCAGGTCCGACGCTCTTCGGCCGCACGCAGCACCTCGTAAGCGGCTTGGATCGCCTGGAACCGGACCGCCGCGTCGCTGTCTCCAGGCTTCACATCAGGATGATAGGCTTTGGCGAGCCGCCGCCAGTTCTTCTTCACATCCTCGAAACCGGCGTCGTCTTCCAGCTCCAATGCCTTAAGCGCATGGAGTTCGTCGCGGGATCGGCTCCCATCGCCCGGCCCGCCCCAGCCATGATAGGCGCTTGACTGGTAACCGCCCGCCGCCCGCCGCTCTGTCTTCTCGCGGGCCGCTCGCTCTTCCTCGTCCAACCCCTGAAAATAATCCCAATTACGATTATACTCGCCGGCATGGTCAGCGCAGAAATACCAGCGCTCCGGGCTGTTGGGCGATTTGGGCGCAGGGCAGTCGCCTGGCTTGTCGCAACCGAAGCGATCGCACATGCGCACGCGCTGCGCTTCACGCGCCGCGCCATAGGCGCGCCATCGCGGAAATCCCCAGTCATTGGATCGGCTGTGTCGTGCCATATTGCCGAATTAGGGAATAAGCGGGAGAAACGCTACCCCGCCTGGGGATTTCGAACAGGAAAATGCCAGAGGGCCTGTAAGCCGGGTTCTGTCCACCCTGTTTCCAAGGATAGGCGACCATTCCTCTAGGGAACGGATTGCTCCGCTCCTCAAGCAACCAACCCGGACGGTCTCGGCCGAAACAGGCCTAGCGGTCAAGCCGCGCGCCGCCCCTATTCGGTCTTGCTCCCGGTGGGGTTTACCGTGCCGCCTTGCGTTGCCGCAGACGCGGTGCGCTCTTACCGCACCCTTTCAATTTCGCTTAGCCGAAGCTGTAGCGACCTGCTTTCTGTTGCACTGTCCCTTGGATCACTCCAGCCGGTCGTTAACCGGCACCGTTATTTCGTGGAGCCCGGACTTTCCTCGCCGTGGCGGTTACCCGCCACGCCGCGGCCGCCCGGCCCTCTGGCGAAACGGGCCTTAGACCTATTTTCCGGCTTCGTCATCCCGCTTATTCATCGCCGCGCGGTTTGGGCAGCAGCAGCGCCAGCAGGATGGCGCGACATTCGCCGTCGACCACGCCGTCGATCAGTTCGGGACGGAAACGACGCTGGAAAGCCACCACCGCCGCCTGCGGATCGGCAATGTCATAACCGAAGCGCTCAAGCGCCAGCATGAAGCCGCCGTCGGTCCAGTGCGGGTCCATCAGATTCTTGGTGGGCCGCGGCAGGGCCAGACGCAGGCGCGCAAGTTGCCCCCAAGGAAAAAGTTCGCCGGGATCCTGCTTGCGCGCGGGCGCGATGTCGCTGTGGCCCACGATGTTGCCGCGGGTGATGCGATGGCGCTGAACGATTTGATGGACCAGCGGGATCAGCGATCCCATCTGCGTTTCCGGGAAAGGCCGATAGCCCCATTCATGCCCCGGATTGACAATCTCTATGCCGATACTCGCAGAATTGACGTCATCAACGCCGCGCCAGTGCGATCGACCCGCGTGCCAAGCGCGCTTGGCTTCATCAACCATGCGGATGATCTGCCCGTCCTCCGTCACGACATAATGGGCCGATACTTTCGATTCGGAATTGGCCAGCCAATTGATGGCGCTCGCCGCATCGGGCATACCGGTATAGTGCAGCACCAACATGGAGATGGGCAGGCTGCGCTCGTCGAAATTGGGCGACGGCGTTTCGATCATCGGCATGTCGGTCATCGGAAAAGGCCAGTCACTTGCAGCTGCTCGATCATCGCACCCTTCCGGCGCGCCTCTTTGGCGCCCTGAACGCGACAATGACTTAGACCGGCCCGGCAATCAAGCAGGGTTAATATGAGCGAAGCCGCGTCAGCCCGTCCGGCGCATCGGCCCACCGGCGCAATTGGGCGTTAGCGCCTTGCGGGCATAGCCGCCGCGAAATTCGGGATGGGACAGGAAATCGTCGCCTTGCCCGATCACCGTCTCCCCCGCGCCCAGCAGCAGGACCGACCCGGCATGGCTGTGTCGGGCCAGCAGGCGCAACACGTCCCCGCGCCGTTCCGGCGTGAAGTAGAGCAAGACATTGCGGCACAGCAGCAAGTCATATTCGCCCGATGGCGCGCGCGGATCGAACAGATTGTCATGCCGAAAATCGATCATCCGGCGCAGATCGGGGCTGGCGCGCCAATCCTCGCCATGCGGTTCGAACCATTTGATGAGGTCGCCGACAGCCAGACCGCGTTGCACGTCCATCTGCGAAAAGATGCCGGCGCGCGCCTGTTCGATCGCGGCCGTGGAAATATCCGTCGCCAATATCTCGATGCGCCACCCCTGCCAGCGCGCCGTGTCGTTACGCAGGCGGATCGCCAGCGAATAAGCCTCCTGTCCGGTCGAGCAGCCCGCGCTCCAGATCCGCAATGTGCGATCCTGCCGATCCTCCTGGATACGCGGCAGGATCTGGCGATGGATCATGTCGAAAATCTGGAGGTCGCGGAAGAAGCTGCTTTCATTGTTGAGCAGCGCATTGACCACATCCTCGTCCAGGCGCGGGTCGCGCTTGCGCAACAGCATCGCGGCCAGATCGTCGATATCCTGCAACCCATGCGCGCGCAGAATCGGCCGCAGGGCGGTCTCCATCCGCCATGCCCGGCCTTCCGACAATATCTGGCCTGTTCGCGCCTCCAGAAGCCCGGAGAGTATCCGCGCGGCGCCCTGGAAAATGGCGGCTCCGGCTGGTGGCAACGGCATCAGGCGGTGACCTTCCCGCGACGCGCGACAAAATGCATCATCGCCAGCGGCTCCATGACTGCGCAGGTGAGCCCCGCTCCCGCGACCGATCCCGGCATACCCCATACGACGCTGCTCGCCTCGTCCTGGGCGACGATCCAGCCACCAGCCGCGACAATCTCGCGCGCGCCCAGCGTCCCATCGCGCCCCATGCCGGTCAGAACGATCCCGGCCGCACCGGCACCGTAAACCTCCGCCATGCTGGCGAACATCGGATCGACGCCGGGCAGGTTGCCGGTTGGCGTGCGTTCAGGATTGAGGATGATCATGGCTCGACCATGTAGGCCGCGCCGCAATTGGATATTCGCGTCGCCGGGCGCGACATAAACGATATCGGGCATCAGCAGATCGCCGGTTTCCGCGACCTTCACCCGCAGGCTGGTCATGCGCGACAGTTGCTGCGCGAAATAGACGGTGAAGCTGGCGGGGAGATGCTGAGTCAACAGCAACGGCACGCCCAGCGGCGCGGCCAATCCCTGAAACAGCTGGCCCAGGGCATGGATGCCGCCGGTCGATGCCCCAATGCCGATACAGGCAAGCGGCGCGGCGGCCGGGTTAATGGGCGGAGAACTGGTGAGACGCGGCAAGGGCGGAGCCACCGGTCGATCGCCAAACAACCGGTTCAACCGGTCGATCAATGCCTGGGGGAATTGTTCGCCAAAGCTGCCGCTGCCGGGCTTGGACACGATGTCGCTGGCGCCCAGCGCCAGCGCCTCGATCGCGGCGGCGCTGCCTTCCTCGCATTTGCCTGACAGGATCGCGACCTTCACGGCCGGATTGGCCCGCAGTATCTGCGGCAAGGCAGCCAAGCCGCTCTGGCCCGGCAATTCAATGTCGAGCAGCACCAGATCCACCGCATGTTCGGCCAGATAGCCCAGCGCATGTTCGGCGCTGTTCGTCTTGTGCACCACGCTATAGCTTGAATCGCCATTGAGAATGCGTTCGATGACCGTCCGCACAACTACCGAATCATCCACAACCAACGTGCGAACGGCATGTTGTTCACTGATGCGGCTGGATGGTATCGGCATGATCGCGTTCATCATGGGCTTTCTGCGCGGAAGGATCAGATGGAAATCGGGCACTCATGGGTCAGCGGGCAGGCGCCGCTAGATCACCCCGACGATCGCCAGCTTGCTTTCCAATGTCTCCCGATCGAACGGCTTCATGACATATTCGTCGGCGCCGGCCTCGACCGCCGCCTTGATATGGCTGATCCCGTTTTCCGTGGTGCAGAAGATGATCTTGGGTCGCGCCGCCATTTTGGCGGTGGAAAGCGCCTGCAGGAATTCCATCCCGCTCATGATTGGCATGTTCCAGTCGAGCAGCACCACATCGGGCGGAGAGGCTTCGCACTGGGTGAGCGCGTCCTGCCCGTCCACCGCCTCGCTGACCGTCAGGTCCAGGGATTCCAGAATATGACGGGCAACCTTGCGGATGACCTTTGAATCGTCGACGACCAGGCAATTCTTCATGAAGCGTCCCTTAGGTTTTTGCGTCCCGTTTCAGCGGGCTTAACCGGCAAAGCCAAGTATTTGGTAAACGAGCCGGGCATATTTTACGCCGCCTGCGCGAGCGCCCCGCCCTCGATGAACGCAGCCAGCGACACCAGGAGCCAGGGATGGCCATCATGTTCAACCAGGGCGCGGGCATAGGGCGCCCAGGCCGGATCGAGTTGACCGCGCAACGGCAGTTCCCCTTCCGGCACGCGACAGATATCGGACACGCCATCCACCATCAGGCCATAGCTGTGGCCGCTGATATTGGCGATGATGGCCAGGCCGCGCCGCGCCGCCGGCGTCGCCCGACCATGGATCAGCGCAGCGACATCGATGATAGTGAGCACCCGGCTCCGCAGCGCGGACAGGCCGGCCACATGCGCGCCCATGCCGGGGACGGGGGATATGTCGGTCAGGCGAACGACCGCCTCGACCTCGCCGGTTTCGACCGCAATTCGCGTGTCGGCCAGCGTCGCGAGAAGATAGAGCTGATCCATGGCCGCGTTCCTTATGCCCGCCGACCGGCGATCGCCGCCATCAGCGCATCTTGGTCATAGCGATAAATACTGCCGTCCTGTGGCCCGGTCGGACGAGGCGAGGCGCGCAGATGCACGACACGGCATCCCATGATTTCCGCCGCCTGCGCGGCGTCCGCTTCCGTACATAGCACCACGTCGTCAGGATCGACGGCGCAGTCGCCGGGCAGGCCCAAAACCACCTCATGCCCCGCCTGGCGCAGCAAGGGTGCCAATATCTCGCGCGTCCAGCCATCGCCACTGTCGGCCAGCACGCACCGTCCCCGCGCACGTTCGACCAGCGCTTCTTCGGGAAGTCCGGCGAAAAGCGCGAACGGATTGATGACTTCCAGATGCTCGCCATCGACCACGGCGACACCGCTCAACATACCATGCATCGCCACCATGTCGGGGACGGCCGGCATCTGGACGATGTCCAGTACGGCCGCCACCGGATAGCAAGCCTCTCGCCGATCGTCGCGTAAACGCAGCGCGGACACCTTGGCCCGATCGAACTGCGACAGGCCGTTGGCGACGGGCACCAATCGCTCGTCGAGCCGCACGAAGGCGCGGCCACCCGAGCGGCCAAACAGGCCCGCGTCGATATCTTCCACCCGTTCGATCAACGATAATTTTAATAGGCGGCGTTCGCCCGACAACTCCTCGAAACGCAGCGCCGCGACCATTTCGACGCCGGCTTGTGCGTCCGCTTCCTGACCCTGCTGCCGCGCCGCGCGATCATCGATAATGTTGGGCAGGCGCGCCGCATTGGCCAGACCCGCCGCGTCGAGCAACAGCATCGGCTTGCCATTGTCAGGCAGAGTCATGCCAGCATAGACCCCCGTAGCCATCACCAGCGGAGAAGCCGGGCGAATCACCAGTTCCTCATGATTGTCGACCGCCGATACGCCCATGGCGAAGGGCACGCCGGTTGCCGATCGCACCACCATGATGGCGCGCGGTCCCTGCTGCACCGGCTTTTCCATGCCCAGCACATCCTCCAGATCGACCATCGAATGACGGATCGCACGGATCGTCGCGATCTTCGCGCCGCCGACTTCGCTGATGTACAGCGTCTCATTATTGTCGTGCAGGATTTCGACCACGGCCGAACGCGGAATCGCAAAATGCTGGCCGCCGGCCCGGACGATGAGCCCCGGAATGATGGTCAGGGTCAACGGCACGCGCAGCGTGATGCACAGCCCCTGCCCCGGATGATTGTCGAGCGCGATAACCCCGCCGATACGCTCCACATTGGCGCGCACCACATCCATGCCGACGCCGCGGCCTGAAATCGCAGTCACCTGATTGGCGGTCGACAGGCCAGCCTGGAAAATGAGGTCGAGCCTGTCCTCTTCGGACAGACGCTTGGCCGCCTCCGGGGTCAACCGGCCTGCGGCGATCGCCTTGTCCACCAGACGCGCCGTATCGATGCCCGCCCCGTCGTCGGCGATCGCGATGACGATCTGGTTGCCCGACTGGCGCGCCTCCAGCCGCAATCGGCCAGCGTCCGGCTTGCCGGCGGCGCGGCGCTTTTCCGGCGTCTCGATGCCATGATCGATGCTGTTGCGCACGATATGAGTGAGCGGGTCGACGACCATCTCCACCATCTCGCGGTCCATTTCGACATCGCCGCCTTCCAACGTCAGGTCGATGCGCTTGCCAAGATCGCGGCCAAGATCGCGCACCATGCGCGGAATGGCGGCGAACAGGCGATCCACCCGCTGCATCCGCGTTTTGGATATCACATCGCGCATGTCGGCCACGCAGGTCGACAGGCGTTCGAACACATTGTCCAATTCAGGATCGGCGGATCGTTCGCGCAGCTTGCGCGACAATTCATTGCGCGCCAGCACCATGTCCGACACGCCGTTCATCAATTGATCGATCAGGCTGAGCGGCAGGCGGATCGTCCGCGGCCCCGATTGCACTCCGCCCTGGCGAGCCACCGCGACCGAGGCGGCCACCGCCTGGACCGCCGGTTCAGCGACATCGGCGGACGAAATGCTCAGAGCGCCGATCAGAAAATCGTCATTCTCGCTGGGCAGGGCCGCCCCGATGGCCACCGCCTCGGTCAGTTCGCCGATCCGGTCCATGATGCCCAGCACGGCGCTGACAGTCGCAGGGTCCGCCCCGCGCTTACCCGCGCGAATTTCGGACAGCACATCCTCGGCCGCGTGGCTCAATCGCTCGAAACGCGGCAGATTCAGGAAGCCGCAGCTGCCCTTTACCGTGTGGAAAAAGCGGAAAATGGCATCCAGCCGGTCCCGGTCCGATGGGTCGGCTTCCCAGGCGACCACTTCGCCTGCGAGAGCCTCCAGCGTTTCCTGGGTCTCGGATATGAATTCCTGAAGTAGTTCGTCCATTCCCAATCGGCCCCACGGATGCGCGCACGGGCACCATGGCGGGGCGTGGTTAAAGGGGCGTTAAAGGGGCAACGAAACGCGCAAGGATTACGCGCAAAAAGGGCGTCGCGCACAGACGCGACGCCCTTGTCGGCTCGGCTAGAGTGATTTCCAATCGGATGATACCATCTGACAACACGGAAATCGCAAAAATCCGATAATCTAGACCTGCTGCTTATTGCTGCTTTTCTACGGCATCCTCAGCCTTGTCGCCCGCTTCGCGGGTGGCGTCGGCCTTGTTCTCCAGCGCGTCGGCAGCATTTTCAGCCGCGCTTTCGGCATTGCCGGTCAGATTGTCGGCCATGGCTTCCATGTTGTCGGCCTGGTTGTCGAGTGCGTCCGCCTGATTCTCGTAAGCATTCTCGACCTTATTTTCCTTCGCGGAATCGCACGCGGCGAGCGCGACAAGGCTGGCAAGGCCAAGGACTGTGACGAAAGTTTTCACGGCGTGTTCTCCTGTTTGCGCCCCCAGGGGCTGACGTCATTCGGCACAGGTACAGATGGTGCGAAGCCACCTGAAACCCTGACGCCGATCAACCGGCCGCCGACGCGATGGTTCCCATAGACGCCTCGTTTCGTCGCAAAAACGATTATTTTTTAAGCGAATCTCGGATTTCGCGCAGCAACAGGACATCCTCCGGCGTCGGCGCGGGTGCGGCGGCTTCCGGCTCCGGCTTGGTCGTCAGCTTGTTCATCGCCTTGACCAGCAGGAAAATGATGAAAGCCAGGATGATGAAATTGACCAGCACGGTCAGGAACTGCCCCCAGCCGAACATCGCGACGCCCGCCGCTTTCAGGTCGGTATAGCTTTCGGGATTGCCCTTGAAGCCTGCGGGCAATTCGCCCAGCCGCACGAAATAGCCCGAAAAGTCGGCGCCGCCGAAGATATAGCCGACCACCGGCATGATGAGATCGTCGGTCAGCGACTTGGTGATGGTGGCGAAGGCGCCGCCGATAATCACACCGACGGCCAGATCCATCACATTGCCGCGGTTGATGAAGGTCTTGAATTCGGAAATCAGCCCCATCGGGAACTCCTTGCCTTATATATGATAATATCAGGATGGCCCGTTGCGCCGTTAAGGACAACGCCCTATTTCCACAAGCGAAACAAAAAGCCGAGGATGTTCCATGACGCTCCTGCGCCGCTTCTCTAAAATTCTGCTGCCGCTGTTCGGGGCGCTTGCCCTGTCCGCCTGCGGCATCAACAGCGTTCCCACCGCCGAAGAAGAGGCGAAGGCCAAATGGGCCGACGTCCAGGCGCAATATCAGCGCCGCGCCAATCTAACCGGCAATCTCGTCGCGACGGTGAAGGCGGCGGGCAAGCAGGAACAGGCGACGCTGACCGCCGTCACCGAAGCCCGCGCCAAGGCGTCGTCGGTGCAGGTGAGCGCCGACGATCTGTCCGACCCAGCCAAGGTCGCGCAATTCCAGGCGGCCCAAGCGCAGTTGAGCCAGGGATTGGGACGTCTGCTGGCCACGGTCGAGGCTTATCCTGAGTTGAAGACCAATGAGAATTTCCTGCAACTTCAGTCCCAGTTGGAAGGCACGGAAAACCGCATCGCCGTAGCCATTCGCGACTATAATGGCGCGGTGCAGGCCTATAATACCCGCATCCGCACCTTCCCCGACGCGATCGGCGCCAAGCTGATCCATGGCGCGAAGCCCATGACCCCGTTCCAGGCCACTACGCCGGGCGCGGAGGAGGCGCCGAAGGTCGACTTCGGCAACTGATCGGATGCTTCGCCGCCTGGTCCTGATCCTCACGCTGCTGGCGCTCGCGCCGGCGGCGTGGGCGCAGAGCTTTCCCACCTTCGATGACAAGGGCGTGGTCGATGCCGCGAACCTGCTCGACCCGGCGCAGGAACAGGCGCTCAGTCAGAAACTGATCGCGCAGAAGAAGGCGAGCGGCCGCTCGCTCGTCGTGGCGACGATTCCCGATCTTCAGGGCTATGACATAGCCGACTATGGCTATCGCCTGGGTCGCGCCTGGGGCATCGGCGACAAGGACAGCAACGGCGCGCTGCTGATCGTCGCGCCGGCCGAGCGCAAGATACGGATCGAGGTCGGCTATGGCCTGGAGGGCGTGCTGACCGACGCGCTGTCCTCGCAGATCGTTCGCAACGCCATCGCCCCGCGTTTCAAGGCTGGGGACATGCCGGGCGGTATCGATGCAGGGGTCGATCAGATCTCTGGCCTGCTGGCCCTGCCACCGGATCAGGCCAAGGCGCGCGCCGCCGCCGCCGAGGCGGATGCCCGAAAACAGGATGACGAGGGCGGCGCGATCATCGGCTTCTGGATCATATTGTTCATCATCTTCTTCGTCGCCCTTCCCCTCCTGTCGCGCGCTCGCGGCGGGAAGCGTTATGCTCGCGGCGGCGGAAGCGCGCCCATCATTCTCTGGGGGCCAAGTGCGGGCAATTCAGGCTGGGGATCAGGCGGTGGCTCCGGTTGGAGCGGCGGCGACGGCGGTGGCGGCTTTTCGGGCGGCGGCAGCTTCGGCGGCGGCGGCGCATCGGGGGACTGGTGATGCAGCTTCATTTGACTAAAGCCGACCATGACCTTGTTTCGGCCGCCGTGGCGAGCGCGGAAGCGCATACGTCGGGCGAAATCATGACCATCGTCGCGCGGCGATCCGACAGCTATCATGACGTCGGCCTGAGCTGGGCAGCAGCGACCATATTCATCGCGCTGGCGGTGATGGCCGCCTTCCCCGCGCCTCTACGCGCCTTCCTGTCCGCGCTGCTGCTCGACTGGGAACATGAACTGGCCGACTGGAAGCTGCTGACGGGGTTACTTGGCATCCTCACCCTCAAATTCCTGGTCGTGCGCTATCTGTTGGCGATCATGCCGCTCCGCATGGTCATGACCCCGCGCGCGACCAAGGCGCGGCGGGTGCGGCGGCGCGCCATCTTGCTGTTCCGCACCGCCGCCGAAGCGCGCACGCATGGGCGCACCGGCGTGCTTATATATCTGTCGCTCGATGAGCATCGCGCCGAAATCGTCGCCGATCGCGCGATCAACGAAAAGGTGTCGGGCGAAGCCTGGGGCGATGCGATGGCCGCGCTCATAGAGGCGATCCGCGCCGGTCATGCGGGCGAGGGTCTGGCCGAGGCGGTGCGGCAGGTCGGCGTCGTGCTTGCCGGCCACTTCCCGCGCGCCGATGACGACATCAACGAATTGCCCGACAGGCTGATCGAATTATGACCGACCCCGACCACAGCGCGCCCGAAGAAGTGATGTGGGCGGGGCGCTTCATCACTGCTAAGAGGCGCGGCAAGTGGGAATATGTCGGGCGGGCACGCGGCATTCACGCTGCCGTCATTCTGGCGATCGACGAGGCGGACGACGGCCCGCATGTCCTGCTGGTCGATCAATATCGCGTGCCTCTGGGTCGCCGTTGCATCGAATTGCCCGCCGGCCTGGTCGGCGATCATGAGGAAGGCGAAGAGGCCAGTATCGCGGCGGCGCGCGAATTGGAGGAGGAAACCGGCTTCCGCCCAGACCGTCTCGAATCGCTTGGGCAATATTACAGCTCCCCTGGGATGGTGTCGGAAAGCTTTACCCTGTTCCGCGCGCGCGGCCTGGAGAAGACCGGCGAAGGCGGCGGGGTGGACGGTGAAGGCATCCACGTCCATCGCGTGCAGATCGCCACCCTGCCAGACCAGATCGCCCTCTGGCGAGAACAGGGCTATGCGATGGATGTGAAACTGCTTTTGCTATTGGGCGCGGGCATGATCGCCTGACAGAGTCGCATGGGCCGCGGATCAGTGTCGGCGTCGCATCACGACACGCGATACCATCCGGCCACCCTGTCGAGCGCCAGCGTCAGAACCAGCTTGCCTGCCCGACTGGGCCAGCCGAGCGCTTTTTCGGCAGCAACCAGCCCCTCGCCCGCACAGGCGACACGCCACAATATGTCGGCCAGGCCAGGCCCGGCCGCCGCGATCGCACCGTGGAACCGTTCGCGCGCCGACAATTGCGCCAGAGTGGGATCGCCCGCCCCTCCCCCGCTATTTGCGCTGCGTGGCGCGGCATCCCAACGCATGGTGACCCGCGCACCCAATCCAGCCCTTTCCCAATCACGGCGCAGCATATCGCCGGCCAAATAGTGGCGCTCGCTCAACAACCCCCGCGCATGCAGCCAGGCGAGGGGCGATTCGCCGACATGCACCAGCACGGCCTGGGTTTGTCCTTCGGGGTCTTCGATCATCTGCTCGATATGGGTGGCGGCCATCTGCCTCTCCTGCCTGACGGGAATCGATACGGAAAGCCTTGCCATGTGGGATAGTTTGTAGGAAAGAGAAAACCAAATAGGTTCTATTTCGAGGTGCAGATGATTACCCGCATCCGCGAGGTCCGCAAGGCGAAGGCGCTTACGCTGGAACAGGTTGGCGCGCTGTGCGATCCACCGACCACCGCCCAGACGATCGGACGACTGGAAACAGGCACGCGCACCGTATCGGTCAAATGGCTCAACCGGATCGCGCTGGCATTGGGCGTCACGACCGCCGAACTGGTGGCGCTGCCGGGACAGGCCGACATAGCGGTCGCCGCCTTGCTCGGCCCCGACGGCGCGCGCGCGCCGACCCGGCCGCTCGCCTTTCCGTCCCCAATCGCCTCCGACGGAATGGTTGGGGTGCATGTCAGCGCCAGCATCGGCGATTATCGCAGCGGGGACGCGATCTGGTGCCGCCGCATCGCGCCAGAAGAGTTTTCCGCAGCACTCAATCGCGACATATTATTCCCCCGGCCAGCCGGCCGTTTCCTGTTCGGTCGGCTGATCGGCCGGGAAGGCGACCGCCTGCAACTTCTCCCGCTGGGTGCTGGCGCGCGCCAGTTGGTGCTGACCGATCCGCCATGGGCCGCGGTGGCGGTGCAACTCGTCCGACGCCTCTAGCCAAGGCGGCACGAGGCTGCTTAACCGTGCGCTAAACATTATTCTGCGAAAGAGAGGCCATGGCGCTCAACGTCCTCATGCTATCGACCCTCTTTCCCGACATCAGCCGGCCTAATTTTGGCGTGTTCGTGGAACGGCAGGCGCGCGAACTCGCCAGCCGCCCCGAAGCCGACGTCACCGTGATCGCGCCAGTCGGCCTGCCGCCCTGGCCGCTGTCGCTCGCGGCCCGCTATGCCCCCCTGCGCGCGCTACCGCGCAAGGAACGCTGGCGTGAACTCACGGTCTATCGGCCGACCTTCTCCATCATTCCCAAATTCGGCGGTCGCACCAATGTCGGCGCCATGACCCGCGCCATCCTGCCGCTGGTCAGGCGACTGCACGCGGAAAAGCCGTTCGATGTGATAGACGCCAGTTTCTTCTTCCCTGACGGTCCGGTGGCGCAGCGCCTGTCGAAAGCGCTCGGCATCCCCTATTCGGTCAAGGCCCGCGGTGCCGACATCCATTATTGGGGCACGCAAAGCGGCACCCGCAAGATGGTTCTGCAAGCGGCTGAAGGCGCGGCGGGCCTGCTCGCCGTGTCTGACGCGATGCGCCGGTCGATGGCCCGGATGGGGATCGATGCCGAAAAGATTCGCGTCCATTATACCGGCGTAGATCTCGATACGTTCGAAATGGGTGATCGGGATGCCGCCAAGGCTGCGCTGGATTTCAGCGGCCCGGTCCTGCTGTGCGTCGGTGCGCTGATCCCGCGCAAGGGGCAGGATTTGCTGGTGCGGGCGTTGCCCATGCTACCGGACGTGACCCTGTTGCTCGCTGGACAGGGCGCGTTCCGCCGCACGCTCGAAAACCTCGCGCAGGAATTGGGAGTCGAACGGCGCATCGGCTTCCTGGGATCGGTGCCGCATCACAAATTGCCCCGCATCTACACCGCCGCCGATGTGATGGTGCTGCCGTCCGAATCGGAGGGGCTGGCCAACGCCTGGGTTGAATCCCTCGCTTGCGGCACGCCGATCGTCATCACCGACGTCGGCGGCGCGCGCGAATTGCTGGACCGGGCCGAAGCGGGCCGGATCGTCGCGCGCGAACCCGAAGCGATCGCCGAAGCGGTTCGTGCGATACTGGACGCCCCGCCCGCCGCAAAAAATGTGCGCGAAGCGGCGCTGCGCTTCACCTGGACGGCCAATGGCGACACCTTGCTGGCCCATCTTCAGGCGATCGCCGCCCAGTTCTGATCCAACGGCCAGAGCAGGCGGGCGCGTCCGTCCGGGGTCGGAAAATGGCCACCGTCGAAAGGAACCTCGCCCCAGCGCCAAGGAGTCAACTCGTCATAGGCAGGATTGGAAATGGCCGCGTGGCGCTTGAGGTTGAGCAGCCAACGGCCGTCATTGCGATAGGCGGTCAGCCGCGCATGTTCGCGATAAATGTCGGCCGATCGCTCATAATGAAAAGCATCGCCCCACCCCATCGCCTGCGCCACCTTGGTCAATATCCACCAGTCGGGCCGCGCATCGCCAGGTAAAGGGAACAGGCGGCGCTGACGGCTGATCAGCCGATCGCTCCCGGTCGCAGTCCCGTCTTTTTCCATCCAGACCGCAGCCGGCAAGATGATGTCGAAATCCTCCACCCCATCCGGCCTGTCTACACTGCATATCGCCAGTGGAACGGCGGCGCGCGCCTCTCGCAGCCAGGACGTTGCTTGCGCATCCCCGCCGATGCTCCACAAGGCCTTGACCCGCCCGTCCCGCATGGCGTCCAGCAGCGCTGCCCCGTCCATCCCCGGTTCGTTCGCCATCGCACGCGCCCCCCAAAAGCGAGCGACATCGGCGCCATTATCACCTGTGAAGGGACGATGCGCCGCGAGACTTGCCGCCATGCAACTGACTTCCCTCCCGCCCATGCCGTTAGGACCGCCAGCCAGTGCGAATGGCGTCGATCCGGGGCGCCCGATCCGACCCGTGGCAAGATGCAGGTTTAGCGCGGCGGCCACCGCAGCAGCGCCGATATCATCCCCAAACAGCGTCACAAGTTGGTTGCTTGCAGCCATATCCTCAAAAAATGCGCGGATGGTAGCAGCCGCCAGGCCACAGGCGCGCGCAACCGACCAGATGTCCTGCCCCCGCGCCATATCGTTCCACAGGTCGGCGGGCAGCATAAGATGCTGGTCACTGAAATGCGGGTCGATCGCACCGGCATCCCGGCAATGGAGCAAGACGCCCGTCAAAAGCTGGCCCAGGCTTCCTGGATTGACCTGAAGGCGATGATCGGCTTCGAAACTTTCCGGACCATCTGCTTCGGTCAGCAGGATCAGACGCAGGCCCTTCTCCTCGCGCGCCGCCAGCGCCCGCTCCAGCAACACCGGATGATCCAGAGCCGTTTGCGTGCCCAACAGCAGAAGGGTATCGGCGCGGCCAATGTCTTCGATGGCGGCGGGCATCACATCTTCGCCAAAAGCCGTGCGTTGCACCTGTGCAAGGCCAGCAGCGTTCAGCCAAGGCGTGTGGATATGCGATGATCCCAAGAAGCCCTTCATCATCTTGTTGGCGACGTAATAATCCTCGGTCAGCAAGCTGCCCGATACATGAAGTGCGACGCTGCCAGGTCCATGCCGGTCAAGGACGGCGCCCAGACGCCGGGCGGCAAGCGCAATCGCACGATCCCAGCCGACCCGGCGCCCTTCGACCATGGGGTGGAGCAGGCGGCCATCAAGCGCAGCGGAACTGCCCAAAGCCTGTCCACGCACGCATAGCCTGCCGCCATTGGCGGGGTGCATGCGGTCGCCCTCGATCAGCACGTCCCGATCATTGCCAGTGATGGCGCGAACGCCACAGCCCAAGGCGCACTGACCGCATAGGCTCCTTATGATCGCCATGTCAGGAAGACGTTACCGGAAAGCGGCAGGGAAAGGCGAAACGCGCCATCATGGTTTCCGCCTAGCCGATCGCCTCGCCGAACAAAAGCATCTACGCGACCAGTCGATCGGTTGCGTCCGTCATCTGCTGGATGCAGACAGGAGCCATGACATTTCTGCTCCTGCGCCTTGCCGCCATCTTGTCCTTGCTGACCCCGCCCCTGGCCCACGCCGCTGCCGGCGACCGAGGGCCGCTGGTCCTGGCCGCCGCCAGCATGCAGGAGGCGATGACCGCCGCCGCAGAAAGTTGGGCTGCGCGCGGCCACGCCAAACCGATTCTCTCCTTCGCCGGATCATCCACCCTCGCCCGCCAGATCAAGGCAGGTGCGCCGGCCGACCTGTTCCTGTCCGCCGATGAGGAGTGGATGACCGACGTGGAGCGCGCCGGCTTTGTGGTGCGAGATACGCGCGCCAACTTGGCGGGCAATCGACTGGTGCTCATCGCTCCGGCCGATCGCCCCATCAGGTTGCGGATCGCCAAAGGCATGCCGATCGCGCCTATCCTGGGTCGCGAGCGTCTCGCCATGGCCAACCCGGACAGCGTACCGGCCGGGAAATACGGCAAAGCTGCGCTCGTCACGCTGGGCGTCTGGCCGTCGGTCGCGGGAAAATTGGCGCGGGGCGACAATGTTCGCGCCGCACTGGCGCTAGTGGAGCGCGACGAAACACCGCTGGGCATCGTCTATGCCACCGATGCGCGCGCCTCTGCGGCGGTTCGCATTGTCGGCGTCTTTCCCTCCGGCAGTCATCCGCCGATCCGCTACCCAGTCGCTCGGCTCAAGAGCAGCCGCCACCGCGACGCCGAAGCCTTCCGACGCTTCCTGCTGTCAGGAACCGGAAGGGCGATCCTCGCCCGCTACGGCTTCTCCGCCCCCTGACGCCCTATTTCTGACAAGCAACGATCGCCGCGATCACCGCCAGCGTCTCCTGCGGATCGCGCACTCGCACCGTGTCCAGCCCCAGTTGCTTGGCCGGATAATCATTGCCGCCCGGAAAGATGGCGTCGCCGATGAACATCATCGCATCCAGCGCAATGCCGCTCGCATCGCGCAATTTCTTCAGGCCATAGGCCTTGTCCACGCCCTCGCGCGTGATGTCGATCGACGTGGCGCCACCCATGTTGATCGAGAGGCCCGGCAGGCGCTGGCGCAGGTCCGCCTGGATGATCCGGCGCTTGGCGAAATCGGGATCCCAACCCTCCTTGGCGTGGATCGGCGCCTGCTGGCCCAGCGCGGAAAAGGTGATCTGACTCCCCCGATCCTCAATCCGTTCGCCCCATGTCTGTTCTGGCACGAAGCCGGTTGCCTCCAGCGATGCGTCGAAGGCGGTCAGGATCGACGCTTTCTGCGCCGCATCGAACAGTTCGGCATAAACCGGCGACCAGCCTTCATCACCGTAAGTGTATAGCTTCGTACCGGTTGTGGGCATCAACCACAGCCGCGACCGGTCGGCCCGCTCAGGCAAGCGGCTTGCAACCTGCTTTTCGAATTGCGGCCAGTCGCCGCCGGAAATCACCGCCACATGCGCAACGCCAAGCAGGTCCGCCAGCGCATCGCCCATTGACTCGCCCAATGGCTGCTTACTTTCTGCAAGGGTGCCATCCAGATCGAATGCGACGAGTTCCTTCATTCCATAAGCTCCGATGTTGGGGTTAGAGAGATGCGGCCGTGATTCTGGACCTGCCATAGCGGCACCCCTAGATTCTTAATCTACAATCTGTTTGCGGTGTATTTGTCAAATGGCTTCATTATGGATCGCATAAGGTTCACACGTAATTCGACTATAAAGGTGGTTTGACGGAATCATGACATGGGGCTTTTCCGCCGATGAATGGGTCATCGTTGGCCTGTCGCTAAAGATCGGTCTTGTCGCTATGCTGGCGATGTTGGCGCCTGCCTTCGCGCTGGCGTGGTTGCTCGCGCGCGGGCGCTTTCCTGGTAAACTGCTGCTCGACACGCTGGTCCATTTGCCGCTGGTGGTGCCGCCTGTGGTTACGGGCTGGCTGCTGCTGCTGCTGTTTGGGACGCGGGGGCCGATCGGCGGCTGGCTGGCAAACTGGTTTGACATTACATTGTTGTTTCGCTGGACCGGCGCTGCGCTGGCCGCCGCGATTATGGCGCTGCCACTTATGGTGCGGGCGATGCGCCTCTCGATCACCGCAATAGACAGGCGACTGGAGCAGGCAGCAGAAACATTGGGCGCATCGCGACTGCGCATCTTCTACACAATATCATTGCCCCTCGCTCTGCCCGGTATATTTGCGGGTGCAATGTTGGGGTTCGCGCGATCAATCGGAGAGTTTGGTGCCACTATCACTTTCGCTTCCGACATTCCTGGTGAAACGCGGACGCTGCCAATCGCGATCTATTCGGCGTTGAATAGCGCTAATGGCGAAGCGACTGTCATGCGATTGGCACTCTTATCGATCGCCTTATCCTTCGCCGCGCTGATCCTGTCTGAATATCTTGCGCGACGAATCCTGGTGTCGGATCATGACCATGGCGTTTGACGTCGATGTTCGCCTGCGGCGCGGCGAGAAGGTCATTGCATGCGCATTTCGCTCGGACAGTGGAATTGTTGCCCTGTTTGGCCCGTCCGGTGCAGGCAAAACATCCGTACTCGACATGCTTGCGGGCCTCGTACGCCCGGAGACGGGACATGTCGCCATCGCCGGCCGAACCCTGTTCGACGCCTCAGTCGGGATCGATCTGGCACCCGCAGTCCGTCACTGCGGTTATGTTTTCCAGCGACCACGGCTTTTCCCTCATATGCGGGTCCGCGCCAATCTGCGCTACGGTCGCCCAAGGGGAGACCCCGAAGGGGGACCCCACGGCCTGTCGCAACATGCGTTGATCGACCTGCTAGGAATTGGCGGATTGTTGGACCGCTGGCCTTGGTCGCTGTCAGGCGGGGAGGCACAACGAGTGGCTATCGGCAGGGCGCTGCTATCAAACCCCCATTATCTGCTGCTGGATGAACCCATATCCTCGCTCGACCACACTCGACGCCAGGACATATTGGACATGATTGCGCGGCTCCATGCGTTCACCGCAATCCCTGTCGTCTATGTCAGTCACGACCAGCGCGAACTGGATTATTTAGGCGGCACGGTGATCACCTTAAGCTGATACATCAGCGACGCAGCAGTAACAGCCATTCCTGGTCCGGGGCACGGGCCAGCAAGCCCTCCCGATCCAGTGACACCACGCCATGCAAAGGGTCAATATAGGAGAGTTCAAATCCCGCGGCGAGGATCGAATCCAAGAATTGGCCAGGATTAGCATAGCGAAAGCTGCACCATTCCAGCACGATGATGCGCAGAACATTGCCTGCGATTTGTGCCGCCATGCCTTCCCATATACGCTCCTCGCTGCCCTCAGCATCTATCTTGACTACCGCCACCTGATGTGCGCGAGGATGCTCGTCGAAACGGCGCGTGACATGCGGGATGGCTACGCTGAAGTCGCTATTCTCTTCATCGCCAACAAAGGCGCCACCGGCCAACTCAGGATTATAAAGGAGCGTTACAGGCAGACCGCTGACTGCCCCCAATGGATTTTGCTCGATCGAAGCCCATTTCTCCATGCCATTGGAACATAGGCTGCGTTGCAGCAAGGCCGCAGCATGGGGATTAGGCTCGAAGGCCAGCACATGCCCTTTCGGCCCGACGAGATCGGCCATAATGAGCGTGAAATAGCCAAAATTGGCGCCGATATCGGCCACCACCATGCCAGGTTTCACTATCCGCATAATTTCTTCGGTAAGCCATATCTCCCAATAGCCGTCCATCATCAAATGTACCGCAAGCGAATAATCGCCAGGATCGACGTACATCTTGTAACGTCCCAGCACCTGAGTCACGGCCATGTCGCTGCGGATGACCACAGTGCGGCACCGGGCGCGTATCTCCTCCTGATTACGCGACCGATCGCGCCGCTCAAAATCGGCCAAAGGAATACGGCGACCGGGATGATCGGGAACCAACCTCCGCCGCAGATGCTTGAACAGAACCTTCTCCTTCTCGTTATGACTTATGTTCGCGGGCCACGGGCCCGATGGTCACACAGTTGCAATCAGGACTGAGGCATCGTCGTCCGCGGTAACCGCCACATCACCTTCAACCAGCCAACATTCATGCGCGCGCCAAGCCCGGCCGTCGATCGTTCCAGATCCTGACAACGGAATGAACCAACCCTGTTCGACTGACAGCGATTGCGTATGGCCCGCCATCCAGCAGCACATATCGAGTGCGAATGGCGCTGCACCCCGGTCGAGTAACGCACTGTCCAGATTGGTAGGAATGACCCGCTCTGGCATCGGATAGGGCCGTGCGTCGGACACCGCAACACCAGCGTCCAGATGCAATTCACGGGGACGCCCATAATCGAACAGACGATAGGTTACGTCATTGTTCATTTGCACTTCGACCAGCGTCACGCCCGCACCAATCGCATGAACGGTGCCGGCGGGGATATAAAAGAAGCTGCCTGGCTGGACCGGTTTCCAGTCCATCAGTTCTTCCAGCGTTCCGTCCAGCGCCGAAGCGCGCAACACATCATCGTCCAGCGGACGAGTGGTGCCGATACCCAATGTCGCACCCGGTTGCGCATCGAGAATATACCAACATTCCGATTTTCCGCCAGGCAAGCCGACCCCTCGTGCCTGCTCATCCGTGGGATGGACCTGTATCGACAGTTTCTCGCTAGTGAAGATATATTTGACAAGCAGCGGCGGATGCCGACCATCGGGGCCATCGAACCAGATTTCGCCGACCTGTTCCTGCGATGGATTCGGGAAAGCGCCGATTTCGGTTCGTCCCCAGGGCTTTACAACCCGTTTTGTTTCGAGACATACCGCACTCACAGCTTTCTCCATCCTCCTGCACCCCGTCCTATGACGTGCCTCATCAACGCGCTATCGGTTCACGATTGAACGCCAGTTGCTTCAAGCCGCCAATGGCTATCGCTTCGATGAAATTCGCTCGCGCAATCAGATCATCGGCATGGCAGAAATAGAAACCACCTACTCCAACAGCAATAGTTCGCGGATCAGCGCCATCTGTCAATGCATTGAGATCGATCGGGTTCACCGATTTGAACCGGATGTGGAAACCTTCTGTTGGTGCAATGTCTGGAATGTCGATTGCCACCCATCGAAACTCGCTGGGGTCGAGCGTGCCTTCTACAAAAACGCCGACAGTCGGCGCGGAAATCTCATATTTGGTCGGCTCGCCTCCCGGCGCGTGGAGTTGAACAAAACCCCGGACCGGCCCTTTCTGATCGACAAAACGCAGCGCGAGATCGCCACCACCGGTCTTGGTCCAGCAACCCCAATCCTCTAGCCACCACCAGCCGGCACCGCTGCGAAAGATTTCGGCCGTACCGGACCCCTTCCAGATACGCTGCTCCCGACTGCGTCCGATAGGATAGTGCGCACCGAACTGAATCGGCTGGAACCTTTCGACCACCTCGCCAGCTTCGTTTGTGGGGGTTGGCGTCCGCGCGACGAATGCCTCAATCTCGTGCCCGATTTGGTTAGCAATATCCTGCCATTTGCGCGGACGGAAACCCGCCTTTATCTTGTCTTCCAATCCTGCGCGATAGGCATCGTCAAAGATCAATGCTTCGGCCTTCTCAATCAAATCCGCAAGGGAACCCGATTCAAAATAGACGCCAAACTCCCCCCCCGCTTCTGGCAGCGAAGAATTATCGGCCAGCAGCGGCACCTTACCATAACATAGTGATTCAGTCGCGGGCAGTCCCCAGCCTTCATAATGGCTAGGGTACAGAGTGAAGCGACAGCTATTATATAGCAGCCCCAATTCTTCGTCGGACAAACCCGAAAGCATTACGACACATGAACGAAGCAGCGGCGACTGCTGTATCTGTGCATAGATCGCATCGTTGAGCCATCCTGGCTTGCCGACGCAGACTAGCTTAGGAACGCGACGCACACCATATTTCTCTATCAACGCCAACCAGGCATCGAAAGCGGCCGCATGATTTTTACGCACTTCGATCGTCGAAACCATTAAGGCGAAATCATTCGGCGCCAATTGCCAATCGCGCAGCTTGCGAACGGACGGTAATTCTTGATTGGCATCCCTGAACTGCGCGTCCAGCGGTATGACAGCCACATCGTCGTCATTAACCTCGTATCCCAACGTCTTGGCGACCTTGAGCAGGTCGCCTTTGGTGGCGCGAGAATTCACGAGGAAGAAATCTGCATGCAGAAATACGCCGGACACCCACTCGATAAACTCTTGGGTTAGCTCTTTCACGCAATATTGGGGAGTCACGATCGGAATAAGATCATGAACAAAAGGAATATAACGAACCCCGTAGAGGCGCTTTGCTTCTCTAACGAAAAGAAAATAGTCTCTGAGCCACCAAGAGGTGCCCAAATTAACCAGAAATGCACCGATCTTGAACTTGAGCGGAGACGCAAGACTGATGTCGATCTTCAACTCTGTATAAGCATCGAGCCACAACGGATCGGTGCGATCGCCACTCTCCAGCGCAAGACTGCAAAGCGTCAAAAATCCTTCGGTCGACACCTGCGACCAACTGCTATCCTGGTCGGAAAAGCAACAGACCTTGACACTGCCCGCAGGACGATTGCGGATCGAGTCCGTAATAGTAGCGATCTGAACACGTTGAATGCCCGTCGGCAAACGATTATGCGCAAAATATTCAATTAGATCGGACGCATCGAAGACAATCTCGTCACCGTCCCATTCAGCAAGCTGTCCTGATGTTTCCAACTTGCCATTCAAACGCTTCCGCGCCTCGCGCAGCGCTTCGACTTGCTCGCTACCCAATTCCAAATCGTCGACACGCTCCAGCAAAGCGTCAAGAGTGACGACATCGTTGGGCCGGTCCATGGACAATTTTTGCGTAGGCAATGACCTTCGCGTACCTTGCAACATGCCAGCCAAAGCTTGCCTGTCCATTTTGGTTCTCCGTTCCAGCGAGTTTAGAGCCCGATCCGAAAGTTGTTGAGCAATACCAGCATGTTGTGATTCAGCCGTCTTTGCGACAAGATGGAGTGAATGGTGGCATGGACTGGTATTGCCCGGCGAGAGCATAGTCGGGAAGGTTTG
>NZ_SEOO01000144.1 GCF_004152865.1 Sphingobium cupriresistens
GGCCATTCTGTCATCGGTCATCGTCTTCTTCTCCAGGTTCGAGTTCGCATCCGAACCCTACCAGAAGATCGACGGTGGCCACCCTCTCAGGGAAACCTTCCTACACCACCCCGTGGGACACGACCCAGATGTGACACCGTCTGCCGGTTTCCTAGTGAAATCTATCTGTTTCGGCGCAGGAACGAATGCTGTCATCTGTCGTTAGAATCAGCTTCGAATTGCGATGGCAGCCGCCTTGGCCCGAAAGCCCATGCGATACCCCCGCGCCTGCAAAACAATATCCGCCGGTTGGCGTCCCACCGGACGGACATGACAATGAACGACAATCGCTCAAGTCGAGCAACATCAAGGACATTCGATGGCAGCGCGTACCCTATTGCAGTTTTTCCATTGGTATACGCCCAGCGGCGGAACACTTTGGCTTGAGGCTTCCCAGAAGGCTGACAGCCTGGCCAAATTGGGGATTACGGACATCTGGTTGCCGCCCGCATACAAAGGTGCAGCGTAACCGACCGGTTGAGGCCGCCTGCCTTGCTGTGATGTGAGCGCGTAAGAGACGTCCATAAGGACGTCGTTATGGACGTCCTGAGCCAAAGCGAGGGACGGCGGTGGAGATATTGGGCCGGGAA
>NZ_SEOO01000145.1 GCF_004152865.1 Sphingobium cupriresistens
GGGCCATTCTGTCATCGGTCATCGTCTTCTTCTCCAGGTTCGAGTTCGCATCCGAACCCTACCAGAAGATCGACGGTGGCCACCCTCTCAGGGAAACCTTCCTACACCACCCCGTGGGACACGACCTTGTCAGAATTGAGAAACTTCCGAATCCGGCTCTAAGTTTAATGATCCACACAGGGTGATTTAAGCTCGGATGCCACTATATATCCGATACCAACCATAAGAGGACTGCAGATGGACAACGCCGATACCAACAATGCCAATGAACTGCTGGTAACGCTTACCGCTGATATCGTTGCAGCCAACTCATCTGGCAGCCATCCTTTAATATGGGCGAAGTCCAAGACCGCACCAATGCGCTGGAGTATACGGCGGGCAGTGTCAGGAATCTCAAGCCAGATGGGCGATAGGACTTCTACGACGGCCGGACTGTCCACCTCGTTTACCGGCTTCGATCCGATCAGCGGAAATACATGGTTTTCAAGGCTTGAAATCCAACTGTCAACGGCGGAGCAAAAGTCGGCCATTCGGCGGCGTAAAACCAGGCCATCGTGTTACATGCCGGGGGGAGTGGCGTGAGGGCGTAGCCCGAGGGCCACTCCCCCCGGCATTGGTGTAATTTTCA
>NZ_SEOO01000146.1 GCF_004152865.1 Sphingobium cupriresistens
CGCCAGTTGGCGCTGATCTATGGCGTGGGCGCGGACGATCTGGACGCGGTCAAGCGGCTGCCGCTGGTCAAGACCGTCACCGGCTATGACAGCGACTGGGCGCCGGTGGCCACCTCTCTTCGCGCCGCCGGGGCAATCCCGGTGGTGGACAGCGACGAGCCGGTCGCGGCCGTTGCCGCGATCATGGACTATGGCTATTGGAGCAAGACGCCCGATGGCGAATGGCACAATAAGGGCCGCGACGCGGTGCCCACCGCCACGCTGGCCGAGCATAATTTCAAATATGCGGTCCATCTGACGCAGGTGCCGACCAAGCCGGTGCCGCTGTTCGAGGGGCACATGCTTCAACTCGTCCCCGCCGACCTTGCCATCCCCCAGAAGATGGGCGAGCCGATGAAGGTGCGCGTCTATTACAAGGGCAAGCCTGTCGCCGGCGCCACCGTCATGCAGGATTATGTCAACGATCCCGACGAAGTCGCCCCGGCCAAGACCGGCGCTGATGGCACCGCCACGATCAAGCTGCGCAATCAGGGCATCAATGTGCTGATGGCGATCTATGTCGGCCAGACGACCGACAAGAAGGTCGATCATGAGGAATATCGCGCCTCGCTGTCCTTCGTCCTCCC
>NZ_SEOO01000147.1 GCF_004152865.1 Sphingobium cupriresistens
ATGTGGTACTTCTTGCGCGTCCTGTGGGACCAGGACGGCTTAACCCAGAAGGAACTGTCCGACCTTGTTGGAACGATGGAGCCGACCACGCTTTCGGCGATCGCTTCCATGGAGCAACGGGGAATCGTTGCCCGGGTCCGCAACGCGGCGGACAAGCGGAAGATCAACATCTTCCTCACCCCTTACGGTCACGAGCTGAAAAGGAAGCTTCTGCCCATTGGCATCGAAGTTGGGGATATCGCTAAGACCGGCATTTCGCGCCGCGAAGCGGATCTCCAGATCGCCCTATTGGGCGAGCTGCAGACCAATCTAGAAGCTGCGATTCGGAGCCTCTCCCCCGAGGAGCCCGACGCGAAGCCGGGTCGGCGGCGCCGAGAGGACCGAGGGGTCGCCGGCATCACTCATGAGGCAGGCGACTGATGCGATAGTGGGTGTCCTCGCCACCATGGATGCCCCACATCAATGTTGCGCGCCGATACTTACATCACTAATGGTTAGATAACTAAGGAACTGCACGGTGGCGGTCTGCGACGTGAAGGTTGCGTGGAGAGGTGTGCTGATGGTCAGGCCTTGCCTCCGACCGAATCGTCGTCGCTCTCCACCGCGCGGTTGATGAC
>NZ_SEOO01000148.1 GCF_004152865.1 Sphingobium cupriresistens
GAAAATTACACCAATGCCGGGGGGAGTGGCCCTCGGGCTACGCCCTCACGCCACTCCCCCCGGCATGTAACACGATGGCCTGGTTTTACGCCGCCGAATGGCCGACTTTTGCTCCGCCGTTGACACCCGATCGTGATGGTCTGGCCAATCGATGCCGGGCGCTGCAAGGTCGAGGTGTCATTCGTCAAAACAGGTGATGGACCGGCCAACGAGAAGTTGGACGCGGATACTCTGACTTTCTTCAAGAGCTTCATCGGCGAAGATCTCGACGCGCTTGCCGGGATGCACAGGGCGCTGGCGCACGGTGGCATCGATTCGATACCGCTCTGCTGGTCGGAACAGTTTATCTATAACCACGAGCAACACATCGACGTGGTGATGGGCCGCGAAAACGTGCCGCAGGAACTGGCGGTCGTCGCCGTCGATCTGCCCTACGCCCACGCATAGGAATCTGGCCTGGTCCTTTCATATAGTGGGAGGGCCAGGTTAATGTGTCAACGGCGGAGCAAAAGTCGGCCATTCGGCGGCGTAAAACCAGGCCATCGTGTTACATGCCGGGGGGAGTGGCGTGAGGGCGTAGCCCGAGGGCCACTCCCCCCGGCATTGGTGTAATTTT
>NZ_SEOO01000149.1 GCF_004152865.1 Sphingobium cupriresistens
CCATACTCGGCATGGTCGCCGATATGGAGCTGAAGTTCATCAAGGATCGTCAGCGCGCCGGGATCGAAGCGGCGCGCGCCGAAGGCGTTTACAAAGGCCGGAAGAAGAACGTCGATGACGATGAAATCCGCCGTCGCCTTGCCGCCGGCGCCAGCAAGGCCCGCGTTGCCCGCGACCTGAAGGTCTCACGAATGACCGTCTATCGGGCGCTCGACATTATTCCGTCACAGACCAAACTGCCGGAAAAGCCGCCCACTGCCAGCATCGCCCTGCATCTGATTATCGAGAACTTCAACAAGCGTGGAAGAGGTAGAAAACCCGCTCGGGAGCGGATTGAGGCGATGCTGGAACGCGACTACGCCATGGTAAAAAACGGCAATTGTGATTACAAACTGACCGTCGCCTATGACCCCGATCCGGATGGCATTTCCCTTGATGAGGAAATCCAAAGCCTCCTCTCCGAGATGTTCAACATCGCAGAGAGCTACAATTGCTCCATGGAAGCCGATATCTACGAGGTCGGTGGTCAGCAACGGTCCTGGTAGAATCAATCAAGCGTTCAGTGTTCGTTCTTCAACCTGGCCAAAATCGCAGCTTCGGGCCGACTGGGCC
>NZ_SEOO01000150.1 GCF_004152865.1 Sphingobium cupriresistens
CGGGCAAGAGCGTCTACTTCATCCCGCTCGCCGATCTGATCGCTTCACTGACCAAGGCTGAACGCGAGGGCACGTTGCGCGAGAAGATCCGCTTCCTATGCCGATCCTCCCTGCTCGTCGTCGACGAGATCGGGTATCTTCCCGTCACGCCCGGCGGCGGCAATCTCTTCTTCCAGCTCGTCAACGCCCGATATGAAAAGGGTGCCATGATCCTGACGTCAAACCGCGGCTTCGCCGAATGGGGTGATGTCTTTGGCGATCCGGTGGTGGCCACCGCGCTGCTCGACCGCCTTCTTCACCACGCTGTGGTCATCCAGATCGAGGGCTCCAGCTATCGCATGCGACAGCACGCCGACCTGCTGCCCGAGCATGCGCGCATGGCACCGTCCAACAACCCGCCGCCCTTGCCAAAGCGGCGCGGCCGCCCGCCAGCAAAGGAAAAGCCCGATCTCCATCACGGCTGATCACCGACACAAAGTAACCGACCGGTTGAGGCCGCCTGCCTTGCTGTGATGTGAGCGCGTAAGAGACGTCCATAAGGACGTCGTTATGGACGTCCTGAGCCAAAGCGAGGGACGGCGGTGGAGATATTGGGCCGGGAA
>NZ_SEOO01000151.1 GCF_004152865.1 Sphingobium cupriresistens
ACCGTGCTGCGACAGAAGCCGGCCAGTGGTGCCGTATTCGCCTTTCGGGGACGGCGCGGCGACAGGCTGAAGCTGCTTTACTGGGATGGTCAGGGATTTTGCCTCTATTACAAGATCCTGGAGCGCGGCCGTTTTCCCTGGCCCTCTGCGGCTGACGGGGCGGCGCGACTGACATCGGCCCAACTCGCGATGCTGTGGGAAGGGATCGACTGGAGGCGTCCGAACTGGGGTGCGCCGCCTACACGCGCGGGGTAACTTTTCTTCTGCAAAAGCGGCTGTTCTGCTAGGCTTTGCGGCCGATTTCCTGTATAAAAAGCCATGCTCAACGCGGCATCCGATCTTCCCGAAGACCCGGCCTTTCTCAAGGCGCTGATCGCCCAGTTGCAGGCCCAGAACAAGAAGCTGACGACGACGCTGCGCGCCCATGACCTGGTCGTCCAGGCACTGCGTTTGCAGATCGCCAGGCTCCGGAAGCAGGCTTTCGGCAAATCCTCCGAGAAGATCGAACGCGAGATCGAGCAACTCGAGTTCGCTCTCGAAGACGTGCTTGTTTCGGTCGCGCAACAGGGCCTCGTGACAAGTGGCCTGGACGATTC
>NZ_SEOO01000152.1 GCF_004152865.1 Sphingobium cupriresistens
CATTACGTGATCCGCGACCGCTATGCTCGCCCGGGCAAGGGGAACGAGAAGGGCAATGTGGAGGGGCTGGTAGGCTATTGCCGGCGCAACTTCATGGTGCCGATCCCGAAGTTCCCGACCTGGGAGGCGTTCAACCTGTGGCTGGAGGAGCAATGCCGCGAGCGCCAGCAGGACAAGGTGCGCGGGCAGAGCGAGACGATCGGTGAGCGGCTGCAGCGCGATCTCGCGGCCATGCAGCCTCTGCCCGCTACACCCTTCGAGGCCTGCGATCAGAAAGGCGGGCGGGTCTCCTCGCAATCCCTGGTGCGCTACAGGACCAACGATTATTCGGTTCCGGTGGCCTGGGGCCATCAGGAGGTCTGGATCAGGGCCTATGTCGATGAGGTGGTGATCGGCTGCCGCAGCGAAGTCATCGCCCGTCATCCTCGTTGCTATGCCCGCGAGGAGGTTGTCTTCGACCCGCTGGGACTGTCAGGATTTCCGTGTGTGGCCGGGCATAATGGGTAACAAGGAGTCCCACTATGTCACGACGCAAAGAGCCTGCCATACCGAATGAGCTTCTCGATCAGCTTTTGGCGGGCGGCG